>NZ_CP152427.1:1402500-2062500 GCF_038971285.1 Bacillus paramycoides | reverse complement strand
GCCGATTGATGCAATTCCATTCTGATTCGCACCGATTATATCGTGCTTTCTATCTCCAATCATAACAAGTTCTTCTTTATTAAGTTCTTCATTTGTTTGTAAAATATGAGCAATGATTTCTTCTTTTTTTATTCTTGTACCATCTAAATTACTTCCAATGATACCTTCAAAATAATCCGTTAGTTGAAAATGATCTAGTACTTGTTTTGCAAATACAGTAGGCTTTGAAGTTGCTATAAATAAACGATTTCCGTTATCTTTTAATTGTTTTAAAAGATTTGGAATACCATCGTATACCTTATTTTCTAACAATCCACGCTGCTTTAAATATTCTCTGAAATAAAAAACAGCTCGTTCTACTTCTCCTTCATTCATATTGTATCTCTCTATGAATGATTGCTGAATGGGCGGTCCAATAAATGAATTTAACTCTTTTATATGTAATTCTTCAATACCAACCTTTTTTAATGCATACAGTACTGAATTAATAATCCCTTCTTTCGGATCAGTCAATGTTCCATCTAGATCAACTAGAAATGTTGTATACATGTTTTCTTCCCTCGCTTATTTTACTGTATATATAGCATTGTTTCCTATCTCTTTATTATACCATTATTATCTTTTTTCTGAAAATTCCTTTTTCTATGTCACATACTTTCAGTTACAAAAAAAGATATATATGATAAAGTAAAAAAGTTAAAATTATTTTAATAGAAACTGGTGAATCTAATGTCAATTACGTTAATTGTTATAATGGCTTTCACAATTGTTATTCACGCGGTTGAAACAAGCTCTTATAGTATTCGATTAGCTGGAGTACGTTTAAAGAGAATTGCTGTCGCTTTGTCTGTGGTAGGCATGGTGTTACTTATTTCAAGAACATCTAACATGCTACAAGCCTTTTTAATCGGTGGGATTGTCGATGAGGCAAAACGAGACGCATCCATAAATTTAGAACATATTATACGGCTCGTTCTATTATCCGCCTCTGTCGGTACATTGATTGCGATTATACTATATCCAACTTTGACAAAACTATTTGGATACGTCATTCAAAACTTTGAAACAGACGGTTCTTTCATTCGAATGATGAAAACAAATAACATTCAAAAATTAAAGTACACAAAAAAATATGTACGCTTCCCAAAATTAGAAATGATTCATAGACTACGCATTGGTGGTATTCCAAAACGTATTATGCTTATTAACATGTTTGCTACTGCTATATATACAGCTGGTGTTCTTTCAGCCCTATATGCTTCTTTTTTACTTCCAGATTACGCGACAAAAGCTACTACAGCTTCTGGCCTTATTAATGGTTTTGCTACTATTTTATTAACAGTGCTACTAGATCCACGTATCGCTCTTTTAACAGAGCGAGCTCTTCAATCAGAAGAAGGTGCTGAAGCAATGAGTAAGATGTATGGTTGGTTAATGATTTCTAGACTTTTCGGTACGTTATTAGCACAACTATTATTCATACCAGGTGCTTATTGGATCACATGGATTATAAAACTAATGAATTAGCCCTCAATTAAAAAGTAGGTGGGATAACAAATGACAATACAAACAGAGCAAGATATAATTCGCTTAATAGAAAATGACGAATGGATGATGAACATATTAAAAATGGCAAAATCACTAGAGCTACCTGATTGGTGGATTTGCGCCGGGTTTGTCCGTTCTAAAATTTGGGATACTGTACATAACTACGAAGTTCGAACAGCTATGCCTGATGTTGATGTAATTTATTATGATAGTCTACATAAAGATGAGATGTACGAACAATCATTAGAAACGAAATTAAAGAATATTGATGCTACGATCCCTTGGTCTGTAAAGAATCAAGCTCGTATGCATGTAGTGAATAACATGCCACCATATTCTTCTTCTGTTGATGCTATTTCTAAATTCCCTGAAACAGCAACGGCTTTAGGGGTTACATTAGACGAAAAAAACAAAGTTATACTAACAGCTCCGTGCGGCATTGAAGATATTCTTTCCTTACAAGTGAGACCAACAGCTCATTTTCTTGAATCGAAAGAGCGTATACATATGTACAAAAACAGAGTTTTTAAAAAGAATTGGCAAAGTAAGTGGCCTAACATCACGATCACATCATAAATAAGAAAAGGGTGCTTCTCATTTATAGAAGCACCTTTTCTTCATTTCAAAAAATGTATGACTGTTTCTGCGAATCTACCTGCTTCCTCATAATGAGGTGAATGACCGCTCTCTTCAAATGCTATATACTTACCGTTTCGAGCATCTTCATTAAATATTTCACTTTGTTTTTCACACGTTACTGCATCGTGTTTTCCTACAATTAATAACATTGGGTTTGTTATATCTTTTATCTTAGGTAATAATGAAGTATGGAATGCTCCTTCTAATTTTAATCTATCAAAATGAATCTTGGAGCGATTTGAAAATTCTTCCCACTCTTCATCACTATATAAACTCTCGTCTGTCACATCTTCCTTATTATTGTAAATCTCCATTCTTTTTTCTTCTAGTTCATCACTTAGACTTATATAAGCTTCTAACAACTCTTCTGAATTAGCATTGCTAGATGAATAAGCAAGAGACTCTTCTGCTACTTCTTCTTTTCCATACTTTTTTAATAAATGTCCTGTCTTTTGTAACAAAGCCCTACTTGTTAATGCGAAATCGAAAGTTGGTCCTTCAAATATTATTTTCTCTATTGAACTTGGATATATCGATGCATATAACAATGCTACATATCCACCGAAAGAATGTCCAATTATAGACCACTTCTCAATTTTTAATACTTTTTTTAGTTCCTCACAGTCTTCAATTAAATCTTTTAATCCAAAAGCTTCGTCCTCAGTAATTTCTTCTGAGCGACAAACACCTCTTTGATCTATCATAATTACATATAAAGAATCTTTTAAACGTTCCGCTTGATGAAATGAAAAATCGTAACAACTTTCTCCTGGTCCACCATGCAAGTATAGGACTGATTTATTTTTAGGACTTCCATGCGTTTCAACGTATAGCTTTTTCCCTCTAATATTCATGTATTTCCCTGCTTCTATCAAATTCGCCTTTATGATCATCACCTTCTTTTTTACTGAATATTATAACATTTATTGTTAAATAATCCCTATTACATTTAAAAAGACGATGATGATTGCGAGTGGTGCTACAAATCGAAGTAAAAACGCCCAACAAGTAAATACTTTCTTTCCATAATTACCACCTACAAAAAACTCTGCTTCTAATACCTTCTTTTCCATTTTGAATGAAACGAAAATACTAATAAATAGTGCACCAAGTGGCATTAATATATTACTAGATAAGAAGTCTACTGCATCAAAAATATTCTTTCCGAAAATCGTAATATCACTCCATACTCCAAATGATAAGGCTGATGGTATACCTACTAAGAAAATGCCGAAACCGATGATCCATGATAATTTCGTTCTTCTTTCTTGTTCACCATTTGTCACTGCTGAAACAACTGTCTCTAATAGTGAAAATGCCGATGTTAATGTCGCAAATGTAAATAGTGCAAGAAATACTGTTAAGAAAATTCCACCGAATGGAATTTGACTAAATACAGATGGTAATACGATAAATAGCAATCCAGGCCCTTCTGTTGGCTCCATTCCTAATGAAAATACAGCCGGAAAAATTGCAAGACCTGCAAATAATGAAACAAATAAATTCAATCCAACAATTGTTATTGCTGATTTTGGTAAACTTTCTTTTTTATTTAAATAGGAACTATACGTGACCATAATTGAAATCCCGATACTAATGGCAAAGAACGATTGGCCCATTGCGAACAAAATACTTTCTGAAGTAATCTTTGAGAAGTCTGGTTGTAAGAAAAACTTCACACCTTCCACTGCATTATCAAGTGTTAATGAACGAATAATAAGAGCAACAAATAAAATGAACAACGCTGGCAACATATATTTACTTGCTTTTTCAATTCCATTTTGTACTCCTTTTGATACAACCCAAATCGTAATGAACATAAAAGCGAAATGGCCCATTATAGCCCAAGCGGGATTTCCAATTGTTTCAGTAAATAATGCTCCGTAATTTTGCCCTGGAGTAATAAGTCGTCCCGTTACTCCCCTGAATAAATAAATTAACACCCATCCACCTACAACACTATAAAACGAAAGTAGTATAAAACACGTTCCTACACCAAGACGTCCAATCCAGTGCCACCCTGTATTTGGTGCAATACTTTTAAATGCGCCAACTGCTTGCTTCTGTGTACTACGTCCAATCATAAATTCAGCTATAAGTAGCGGTAGTCCAATTAATACTGTAAATAATATAAAAATTAAAAAGAATGCTCCTCCCCCGCTCTTGCCAGCGATATAAGGAAATTTCCATATTGCACCTAGCCCAATTGCTGATCCTGCTGCAGCCATTATAAACCCTAATTTAGAAGTCCATTGCTCCGTCTGTTTCATCTTATTTTCCTCCTAATTAAATCTTTTTATACAAATAATCAAATTATATAGACCAATTCGAATAAACCCTCCATTTCTATTTCTATAAAATAAAAAAATGGCTTAGCGTCTCTATATAAAGAGACGCTAAGCCATTTGCTTAACGCGGTACCACTCTTATTGATTCCATTATGAATCCACCTTAGTAGTAATCGTTTGATTACAAACCTAATATCGAAGGTTAACCGTTAAGATTTACTAAGAATGTGATTCCGTTCCACCTTACTGCTCCTAGGCGAGTTCAGGATGTCATTTGACTATGTCACACCAACCCATAGCTCTCTGTACAAATATACGACCTTACTACTCCTATTCAACACAATTAAATATTTAGAATATATTTTCTTTTGAAATTAATATGAAGTATATCGGTTATATTTGTAACTGTCAAGGGATATATTAAAATTTATTGAGAAACCTTTTTATTATCCTTCGTCATCATCACCACTATCAGCAGTACCTTCTTCTGGATCATCGTTATCTTGTTGTTGCGATGACTCCTTGTGTTGAATAGCGTTATTTACCGCTGTAGTAGACATGACTCCACCTTTTATTGGATGTACTCTTACATCAACCGTTAAAACGTACTTTACGATGACTTCAAAACATAATACAACCCTCTATTCTTCTCACTACTATCGTCATACACTGTACAAAGTCATTACAATCTATAAAACAACAATAAAAATTTAACACCTAATGCACTTATAAAATTATACTGCTCTTTTAAATTTCTACGCTAAAACGCAAAAAAAGCACTTGTTTCCTTTAATTTACAATCAAGTGCTTTAAGTTCATCTATTTTTAAGTGGCATAAATTTGTAAGTTTTGTAGTAACAGTATGACACCTTTTATATGTCGTAACATCTACTACGTTAAAACTTACGAGTTTGTACGAGTTCGTTAGTTTAATATACATTCCATGTGGTTTATATTTATCGCCATATAAAATGTCATCTCGTCTAAACTCGTACTTCGTTTTCTATTCTATCATTGCGCACAGTACTCTATGATGGTACAACCATCATGAGGTATATATTTTCAAACACCATATATTTTTCTATTTACTTCACATATACTTGTTTTTCATAGGTTATAGTTAAAGCTTATATCCATAAAAATATTTTTGTCCCTTTTCCCAATTTTCACTTGAAAGTTCGTTTATATAGTCAATAAAATCTTTATAATTTCTTGCACTAATAATAGTGTTGTAATCCGCAGGTACTCTTTTACCAGTCCAAATTGATAATAAAGATGGTATTAATTCCATTTTTAATTGCTCCTCATTATTCGCAGCAATCATAACCCGCTGAATCAATTTTTTAGCCAAGTCTCCAGGAAAAGCTAAATTCTGTTGAAAATAATAACTATTTGTATCCTTTTCCTGACAATACTTAAAATAAAAATTTCCAATTTCATCTATAGTTGCATCTTCACCAATATGCTCTTCAAAATTAATAAAAGAATCAATAGAGTCTCTTATAATAGTAGCTGTATCACTGAATTCCTCCCACTCTTCAAGTAAAACCAATAAATATGGAATTACCTCAAGAGAAAGTGAGATTGTGGCTGCTGATGCAAAAGTGTCTACTTTTTCTTCAGTTACCTCACTAAGAAAACGGAAATTATTTGAATTTCTTAAGTCTTCATGTGTTGCGACAGATAAAAATACTCTAATACATAAATTCAGAACCGCTTCATCTTTAGTCTGATTCATTAATTGAACTAATAGTGGTTTTTGAGTAAAATCCCCCGTTTTAAATAATTCTATTAAGTTAAATAAAACTTCCGTTTCTGTTACAGATTTTAAAATTTTTTCTTTTATTTCCGATTTAGCTAAAATTGTTTTTTCTCCAAACCATATACTATTCATAAGATTTCTCGTTTCTCCCATAAATGCACCTACTTTCATTAAACTATCTCTTTCCATTTTCTCGTTGCCATTTCAGAACTTTATTTTGAAAAACAGTAACCTCAGTATGTTGTGGATTATTACCAAATACCATAATCCCCTTTTCATTCTCATGTATTTTTAGTATCTTAGCATTTTCTTTACCATAACCCATTTCATGATAAAAATCCAAATTCAAATCATCAATTTGTTCTCGACGAATAGTTGATTCTCCTGTATTCTTTATATTTGAACTTACATTCTCTCCCCCAAAAGATAAACCTTGTACATGGTGACCTTTTTCAAGTTCCCCTCTTCTAACCAACGCTTGATAGTCTGCCCTTGCTTCCTTTAGTTCTTTACTCTTTACTATTGTAGATTCATCAGGATTAGGATACCAATCAGGGTTAGTTTCGTGTAATTTTTTTGCCTCATCATAATAAGGTCCATAAACATCCTTACTCGAAGAATTATTATCCGTACCCTTATAGTTGTTATCTCACGCTAATTTTTCATTAGGTATTTTTTCAATACACTAAACAAAAGAGATCTCAAATATGAGGTCTCTTTTGTTTAGTCTTCTTCATCTATAACTTCCTCTTTACTTATTCAATATCAGACAATCTTCTTTATTGAAATATAATAAAATCCTAATAAAAACGCGTTCTTCAAAAAGTTCTTTTTCTGCCCTTCGAATCTAGTAAAACGGCTATAAGATATTACAAATTTAAGCTACGCTTAACTTGTACTAATAAATCCATTAATTCATTTCTTTCTGGATTTTTTTCCACTTCTTTTTTCACATGTTCTTCTAAATAATTATAAAAAGTTTCAAAGTCCAAATACACTTGTTGTTCAGACTCCACAGCTGGAGAATCTAATTCAACTAACACATGCTTATCATCTAAAGGTGTAGGTAGCTGTGACATATCAAATTCATCTAAATCAGACTGAAAATGAACAAATACTATTTCTTGTCCAAACCCCTCTTTTTTTACAAAAAAACTCAAAGCTCTTTCCAAGTACTTACCGTTTATAAAGTTAAAATATATTGACATCAATTCATCGTTTTTCTCTTTATCTTCAATAAATTCAAAATTACTATTCATTTTATCCTCCTATAAATATTGTATCTTATAATATCAGTCTAGAATTGGGAAAAAGTTAGTTATCTCCCCAGTATCATTTAAATAACCTCTGAACTTCAATCCATTTGAAGCAGTACCTTCAACAAGCCTACCATTTATTGTTCCCTTTTGCATTGCTTCTTTTCCCCACTGATATATCTTATCATCACTAATCATTGCTGGATCGTATATTGTTTTAGGCTCCTTAATATTTTTATACGAAACAGGTTCGGCAATATTTCCAGCCATATCTTTTCTAGGTATTTTGTATTCTATCTCATAAATCCCTTCAATTGAAGAATGTGATTTTTTAGATATAATTAAGTCTTCTACATCAACACCCTGATTTTTCAAAGTATTGTAAAATTCATCCATGTTATGTCCACCACTAACTCCTTTCTTAGTGCTTATATTCTCAACATTTTTTAAATGATTTTTAGCATTATCTCCAAATTTAAAGTTATTAGCCCCAACCGTACCTTTAACAACCTTACTCTCCATATACTGATAAGCCTCTTTCAGAGAATACTGTCCTCCTCCTGAGACCTTTCCTACTCCAGCCATAGCGAAGCCTTTTCCCTCGCCTGGGATCCATTTGTACTCCAGTAATGTTTTTACTGCGTGCTGGATCTTTTCATTCCCCTGCAAGAAGGTTGTTTTTACGGTTGTGGCACCTTTGTTCCATAGACTTCCGATTTTGTCGGCAAATCCTTTTGCTGTCGAGGCTACAAAGTTTACACCTTCTGTTACTTTGTGGCTGGCTGTTTTTATGCCATCGACAGCTGCTTTTTAGTAGATACTTTTTATTTTCTCAATCTAACAAAATATTAACTTTTTTATTATATCTTATTTCTATACTAAGACGAAAAAAGCACTTGTTGCCTTTCAGAGACAATCAAGCGCTTTAAGTTCATATGTTTTAAGTAGCATAAATTTGTAAGTTTTATAGTAACAGTATGATACCTTTTATATGTCGTAACAACTACTATGTTAAAACTTACAAGTTTGTACGAGTTCGTTAATTTAATGTCATTTCATGTCTTTATATTCATCACCCAGTAAAATGCCATCTCGCCTAAGCTCGTACTTCTTTTCCTATTCTATCATTGCACACAGTACTCCATGATGGTATAACCATCATAGAGTATATATTTTCAAACACCATATATTTTTCTATCCACTTCAAAAACACATTCTTTTTCATCCATTTTTCTTATGTGCTTTTGTATTTATGGTTTTAGAACCATGAGCTTTATCACTCGCTTATGTTGCTTTACTAACACAAGCTCTTAACATATATTTTTAAAATAATAATTATTAAGACCAATTAAACTTCGTCAGACAAAGCATCATCGTAATCCTGTAATTCTTCCATAATTTCTTTTAATCGGTCAATATTATTTATAAATTCATCGTAAGAAATTTCTTGATAATCGAAAATTCCTTCACCATATTCATCACTGTCAAATATTTTTACTTCTGCACCTAACTTCAACAAGTTATCAACTAACCCTTTTAAATTTTCCATATCATCAATATCATTTGCATCCGTTTCAGCAAAAAAATCTTTGTTTTCAATTTTATTTTTTATCTCTGTAATTCCTAAACCAGTGTACTTTCTTAAGGGTACTACACATTTACTAAATGGACCATTAGAGCTTATTTTAATTGCCACTTTACTCATTTATTATTCTCCTTCCCATTACAACTCTTCTAAATAATTTGGATTAACAGGTCTACCAGGTGCATTTTTACTATAGCTTCCACCATGCCAACCTTTTAAATGTTCCCTGCTAGTTACATGATAAATTAATTCTCCTCTATTACATATATGTGGGTAATTCATAGCGTTGTAAGTATGATGTCCAATTATTGATTACCCATTATATTGAGGTTTTTTTCCTCTTAAAATCTCTTGTATCTGTTCATTAGTCCAATCCCTTGTTGTAGGTTCTCCATCTAAAATCCTTTTCTTTTCTTGCTTCCAAAATTCATTAACCTCTGCAGCTCTTCTTTTTGAAAATTTTTTATCCCATTGATATCTTTTATATTCTTCTTTTGTTACTGTTCGATTTTCAATCTTTTCTTTTATTTTTTTCTGCTGACCCCTACTTAAAGATTTGTATGGTGTAAGCTTTGGTGTTAAATCAAATTCTGCTTTCAGTACCCTTTGAGCAATAATATCTTCTCCTACTGCTACATTTTTATTACCCAGAGTTTCACCCGTACCCTATGTTGTAATCTTAAACCCTCACAATAAAAAAGCAAACCATGTAAAACCTTATTAAACTACTTCTTTTTCTTCCACTACCGGCAATTCATAAGCTGTTTTATATTTCATCATGCCATATACAATGTTTACAAGCCTTCTCATAATACATACCAATGCTTGTCCTTTTGTTTTTCCCTCTTTAAGTTTCTTTTGATAATATGCATGAAACACTGGGTTTCTGGGTAACTTACTTCCTTTCGCTACTTGCACTTGTTGTACAGCTAAATTATAAAATAAAGCGTGTAGCGCCCTGTTTCCTTGTTTGCTTTTATGCACCTTACCTTTCCCACCAGAACCAAAGTAAACAGGCGCAATCCCCGCAAATCGTGCTAATTTGTTGGCATTTGGAAATCGTCTTACATCTCCAATTTCTGCAATTAATGCTGATGCCGTCACAAGTTCTATTCCCGGCATCGTTTCTAATTGATAATCTAGTAGTTTTACTAGCTGTTTTAATTCTCTCTCGATGTATTTCATTTCTGTCTTTTTAAACTCAATATCCCGTACAATACTTCTTACTAAAAAATCTAGTGTTTCTTGATATTCCTTCATTGTATGTCCATCTTCTTTTACAAGTTTTAATATTTCGCTTGCTTTCTTTACTGAACATGTATTATTGCTAACATCTAATAAAAAAGCTGTTAATTGCTTTATATTCGCCCCCTCTAAACAAGAGGGTGACGGATATTGCTGCCAAAACGCTAATGCTGTTTTCCCATCTAACTCTGAGAAAAACTTTTTATAGCTTGGATAATGATGGTTTAATTGAATATGTAGTTGATTCTTTAACGCACTTTGTGCTTTTACTAATGCATTCCTTCTTGATACTAGTTGTTGTATCGACCAAAATAAATCGTTTGGCTTTGCATCTGGCAATTGATTAAATTTGTTTACCAATATGCGTGCTACACATTCTGCATCCCAACTATCATTTTTTTGTATCATCACTTGGCTTTTTCGTTCTAAAAATGATAAAGCTGGATTTACTTCTTTCACAACTTGTTCATGGTCTACTAAATATTTCGCTAATGCTCTTCCATAACCACCAACATCTTCTAAACCAAATACAACAGTTATCCCATCACACACATATGTCTCTACTTCTAATAAGAACTTCGAAAATGCAGATGGTTTATTCTCAAATTGTATTTCTCCTAGTTTCTCTTGCCAACAATTAATAATAACAGCCGTATGATGCTCCTTATGTAAATCTACTCCTACATACAAATAGTTCTGTCTATTATGCATAACTCATCCCTCTATTCAATGATTTAGTCATATACAAAAATGTCGGCAACCTTAGTTCGAGCGTTCATCTTTCGATGCGCATAGGTACGCAAGCCTATCCATTTTCGTAACTTCATAAGTACATATAGTAAAATGAGCGATTTTTTTAAGTACGACTGTTATAAAATTGCTGAATGTTTACCGTTTGTTTGTATTTGCCCGTATGTATATACCCCTCGATAAAAGTTCTCTCGGTCTAACATGCGTTTCACTTGTACTTTCGTAAACAGCTTTCCTTTCTCTGTACGATAACCTTCCCTATTCAGTCGTTCTGCCAATTGAGTAAGTGACCAATGTTTAAAAAAGTGTCTTAATTCAAATAGTCTACGTACAACTACCGCTTTCTCCGCATCTACTTCTAACACTTTTTGCCCTTTCTTTACTCTATAACCAAACATCACACCGCCCCCCGCATATCCACCTTGTTCCGCTTTCTTCTTTCTCCCTCTACTTAGTTTTAATGCAATTTCAAGACGTTGGTATTGGTCTAATAGCTCTAACATGCCATTTACTAAAAAGTCATTGGGGTCATGTGTATATATACTGTAATTCGGTTGTTCAATTGCTTTCACATCTACCTTGTATTTCTTTAGCTCTCGTTGTATTAATACTTTTGCCATATCAGAGCGCCATAACCGAGATGTATTTAATACAATAACTTTGCCCACTTGATGATATGCAATATCCGACAATAGCTCTTGTAGACCTTCACGTTCAACTGTTAATCCATCTTCATCTACTTTCGCTCCGCTGATTCCTTTATCTTCGTATATGTGAAGCAGTTGTAGTTCATTTTCAATGCAGTACCGTTCAATTTCTTCTACTTGATATGTTAAACTGTACCCTTCACGTACTTGCCCTTCTGTTGAAACTCGTACATAACCAACTACTTTCTCTTCCATATTGAGTCCTCTCCCGTTACAGCAATTAAAGTCCCTGTAACGTTTACCCGTTTTTTGCGGATAACGTGTGCATAACGTCCATCCGTTAAAACGTACTTTACGATGACTTCAAAAAGTAACACAACCCTTTATTTTTTCCTCTACTATCTTCGTATACTGTACATAGCCACTACAGTCTATAAAACAACAATAAAAATTTAACACTTAATGCACTTATAAAATTATATTGCTCTGTTAAATTTCTACGCTAAAACGCAAAAAAGCACTTGTTGCCTTTAATTGACAATCAAGTGCTTTAAGTTCATTTGTTTTTAAGTAGCATAAATTTGTAAGTTTTATAGTAACAATATGACACCTTTTGTGTGTCATGAAAACTACTACGTTAAAACTTACGAACTTTTACGAATTCGTTAGTTTTATGTCCATTCCATGTCTTTATATTCGTCGCACAGTAAAATGTCATCTCGCCTAAGCTCGTACTTCGTTTTCTATTCTATCATTGCACACAGTACTCCATGATGGTACAACCATCATGGAGTACATACTTTCAAAAACCCTTTTATTTTTTCTATCTACTTCACATATACTTTATTTTTTATTCATATATACTTATGCGTATTTAAATTTAGCACCGCGAACTTTATCATATTCGTACATAAAATATAATTTAGTATAGTAAGCTTTATAAAATCACTATAACTAAACTCATTTATTTACTGTAATGAGTTTTTAATGTTTATTTATATTTTAGGAATATCAATTATATTTCCTGGTGACTCATTAATAAGAATATCTGAAATACTTGGGTTCCTTTTTTTCAACTTGAATATTTGAATTTTTGTTAATTCAGGGCTAAATGATATATTTTGTGTTTTAAACTCCAAATTCATAATTTTATTTTGAAGTTTTAATATAAAAACCTTCCATTCTTGTAATGGAGAATTCGAAACTTCCTCTGGACTTTCTAATAATCGATATCCGTCTGCATAATGAAACATTAGTAATCCCGTTCCTAAGTCACAATCTTTGTTTTCAAGAATTGCATTTGGTATATCAAATCCACTATTCCAATTATAATTTGCTGCAAAACAATGAAGGAGTATTGGATTATCTATATTCTTTATTCGGCTAATTGTATCCTCTTTATTTGTATTATAAAGTAATTCTTCAAGCAAACTAATATCTTTATTTTCCATTACACCTTACCACCTTACTGATATTTACTTATTTTGTATTTCCAATTGTTTTAGCTTTCTTTCCCAGAGTTCTACTGTTGCACCTTGGCTTGGGTACAATGGTAAACCATTCCCCTGTAATTTTCTTAAATTTTTTTGCAAATCATATACCTGCTTTTGTAAACTATCAATACTTTGGTTAATATCCATTTTATTTAATGCTCTTGCAACTACTTCATTGTAAACAGAATGATATCCTCTGTGTCTAGCCATTGTACTTATATTATCATCTGGTACTCTTAGAAAAATACCATTTGATGAGTCATCAAAGTTCATACCTATCTTTTTAATTACAGGATTATCTGCCATTTCAGAAGGAATAATATGCTGTGCTTGATATCCACTCCATTTAGTTGAACGTCTAAGCCCCATTTCTGTCATCATATTTTTTCCTAATTTAGTAGAATTTCCTCCTGTTACAATACCCGGAGTACCAGGAATAATCCTACTACCTTCACCCGTACCCTTAACAACCTTACTCTCCATATACTGATAAGCCTCTTTCAGAGAATACTGTCCTCCTCCTGAGACATTTCCTACTCCAGCCATGGCGAAGCCTTTTCCCTCACCTGGGATCCATTTGTATTCCAGTAATGTTTTTACTGCGTGCTGGATCTTTTCATTCCCCTGCAATAAGGTTGTTTTTACGGTTGTAGCACCTTTGTTCCATAGACTTCCGATTTTATCGGCAAAGCCTTTTGCTGTCGAGGCTACAAAGTTTACACCTTCTGTTACTTTGTGGCTGGCTGTTTTTATGCCATCGACAGCTGCTTTTCCAGCTTTTCCGGCTACCATTGTTACGCCTTCGCCTAGTCTTTTTCCTGCTTTTACAATTGTCTTCCCAAAGCTAGAAGCGACATACTTTATTCCTTTTCCAGCAAGACTTGCCACTTTTCCAACAGGAACAAAGTTTAGGAGTGTCCATCCTGCGGCGATGAGTCTTTCTTTTGATGATAATTCTTTTCCTGTAATAGGATCTTTACCGGTAACTGCACGAATTGCATCATTTACTCCAATGAATTCAGCTGCCCCTTCTACTCCCTTTTCCCACCATGATTTTTCATGTTTCTTTTCTTTTTTATGGGTTTCTTTCAATTTTTCATTTTGTTTCTTTTGATATTCTTCATCTGCTTGACGAAACTTTTGAGCGATACGCCGTAATTCTTTTTCTGTAACTTGTAAGTTACGTATGTAAGATTCCATGAGTCTCATTGATCTCATATATTCCCCATAAAAATGCTGACTCGTTGCTCCTTGCCATTGCATTTGAATACTAAACATAGATTGATTGAGATTCTGTTGTATATTCTGGCTGTGTGTTTGCATCTCTGATATGTTTTTGGCAATTTGTTCGAGTTGTTCAGGTTTGACCTTAATTTCCAAACCTTCTCCCACCTTCCTCTATTTTATACCAAAAAGGAATAGAACTGCATCAATTTTTACTTATCCCCTTTAGAAAAAACATCAAAAATACTATTATCACAAATCGCTTCAATTTCTTCCCTTACAAATAATTTTTGAAATTTTGTTCCTGGGTTTAATATTACATTTGCATCTAAATCTATCGTCTTTAATAATTCAACTGCATTCATAGAGACATACGGACATTCTTCTGGAATAACCATTTCTAAATGCTTCAAATCAGAATATAGTGGTAACATTAATCCTTCTTCCATTTCAAAATAATGAATTTGCAATTGTGTATTATCAGTTGAAATCAAATTTCCTTCTTCATCTACAGTTGTATCTCCCTCTACAGAAGCAACAACATACAAATTTGTTTTCTGTAATATCTCATAAAAACGAACTCTTTTTTCTTCATTCTGTAAAGCTTCCACTAACGCCTCATCTAATGGACAAATTTCTAGTAAACTCATTGAACTTCACTCCTTATGCAAAATTTAAATTCGTTATTTTTGAATATTGATTACTGGTACTTCTTTTGAATCATTAGTTCTATTCACTAGATTTAAATAGAAATGTGATACTGTAGTAGTATAATATGGCGTAATCCAAAGATATGGAAGATTTAGTGTGAATATTCCCACCAATGAACCTAAAATAAACCAACCAATGAAACTTAACCAAGTGATAAATAAATCTAACTTATGTCCTTTCATCATCATTTTACTTTTTTTAATTGCTTCACTTGCTGTACATTCTGGATCCTCTAACATAATGTAGTAAGCCATAGAATAAGAGAAAAATTTAATAATACCTGGAACAATGAACAAAAGACTCCATAAGCTAATAAATATTGTTTGTAAGATACCTAATTTCATAGCTCTAAATATATTATTTGAATTGAAACCAGCAAATAGATCACCTATTGTGGTAGATTCATTTTTCGCTAAACGTAATGTGATTGTATAATAGCCGTAACTCATAACACTTTGTACAACAATATAAATAATAAAAATAATAGCCCATACAATAATTTGAGATAAAATCAATCCAAAATTAATTTGAGGTTCGCCATATGAATAATATACAAAGTTCTCAGGTCCTATAATATCTATAAACAAACCAAAAATTAGAAATACTACTATACCAATGATATACATACTTGCTACGGGGATGAGATAATTAAGAAACGTTGAGCCTACCCCTAATCCCCATCGGCCTTTCAATGAGGCTAATGCTTCCCTTTTTAAATTGCTAATCATCTTTTTTCCACCTTTCAAATTCTGTATTATGCATAGTGTGGCTTTAATGAATAATTAATGAGTTTAGTAAAATTCAAATTTCTACTAAACTCATTAATATTTACTCATTATGCGAAATAATTTCGCCATCTTACGCAAGGTAAGATGGCGAATGTTAAATCTAATTATTTTTTAACGTTCATAGATTTAATTTTATCTACCTCCATTTTTGCTTGTTTCGTTATTTCTCCATTAATAGCATTTGCATATTTATCACGACTTAAAAATTCAAAACATTTATATGCATTATTTGTATCAGTTGCGGACATATATCCTGCACCTTTATTAAACATTTTTAGAGCTACTGTATTCATCCATTCTTTTGCATCTGCTTCTGGATACCCTAGTTCCATAGAACGATAAGTTAATTCAATTGCTGAAGCTAAATCTTCAATCGTATCTTTATTCCCGCTTGCCTTTGCAGCTTCAAATGTACTCAAATACTCAATTGCCGCTTTTACCCCATCTTTAATTCCTAATTCTTCAATACCTGGTGTTTTATATAAAATTTGATAGTTGTTTAACGCTGATTTATATTGCGTTTTTTCTAACTGTTTTGCTTCTTTAATTACAAGACTAGCAACATTAGAAAATCCTGTTTTGTCAACAACACCACGAGAAGCTGCTTGGCCATAATAATGTAAAGCATTATAAAGGCTCGTTTGCCCTTCTTTATTTGCTTCATCACCTGCTAATTGAATAAGTTGAATTCCCTCCATTTTTTTGGATGCATTATCAATCATATTCATACCACTAATTTGGCCAATCGTTTTATCAATATCCTTTAACTGTGCAAGTAATGTGTATGATGGTAATAAGTTTTTACTTACTTCACTTTGCCATCCTGTCGTTCCATTTATTTTATTCCATTCATTTTCTGTATCTGTCCATAATTTATTCGCATAATTAACCATTTCTTCTCTTGAACGTTCCAATGGGTGCTTTGTACGAATTGCATTTGCAATGTTTAATACCGCTGTATAATATTCTCCATTATTTGCAGCATCGTTTGCTTTTCTTTCAAACATTAGCGGCATTAATAATTTATGAGATTCATCTTGAACAGATTTTTCTACTCTTGCCGTATTTGCTAATAAATTTGCTTTATTTATAGCATCTTCCACTTTGAAATTAGAATCTTTAATTTGTCCACGAAGTCCCTCTACAGCCGCACTAAATTGCTTTTCTAATTTTTCTTTTTGTTCTCCTGTTGCACCGTCAATATACTTATTTGCTAATAGTAAAGCATTTTCATATTGTGGATTCGCTGGATTTAAATATGTTTCTATTTGATCGATTTCTTGACTAAATGGTTCAGATTTTACTTGTGCTTTTTGAGTACTTGAATCGATATTACTTGTTTTCTCGTTATTTTTGGCACCTTCAGTCTTTGCATCTTTTTGGTTTTTCTCAGTTGTTGTACTTGTTACCTCATTTTCTTCTGTAACTACTTTTTCTTCATTACTACTAGTATTTTCTTTTACCGGGCTTGCATTTTCTTTTGTTTCAGTTGTAGACTGCACTACTGATGTTTGGATATTAAGTTTCTGTAATTCTTCTTGTAATAGCTTGTTGAAAATATCTTCTACATCTTGATTCGCTTTTTCTACTAATGCGGAATCTACGCTTTCAAATACTGATGTAACTAAATAAAATTTACTTAATGCTTGTTCTAAAGATGCTACATCCCCTGTATTTGACCACTCTCTTTTTTCTTTTGTTGCTGTTTGATAAACTTTTTCTGCTACAGATTTAATATAATCTTTCTTATTTTCACTTAAATATCTTTGTAACTCTTCTTGTGTAGTAACTGATTCATTTAGTACATTCATTTGATTACGTAAATAGAATAATGCTCTCTCATTTGAATATTCACCACTTGTAAGGATTTGTTCTACATTATCTAACGCTAACTTATGTTCTGCTATCGATTTTGATTTTGATGGTGTATTCAATTGGCTAACGAGCGTCCAGTCTTCTTTTTTGCTAAAGTAGTTCGTTAAATTATTTAATGCATTTTCATCCAGTTCTTTTTGACTCGTATAAAAATCATTAAAGAAAACAGATGAGTAGTATTTTCCATTTACAGCGTACCACTCAACTAAAATGTCACCCGTTTTTGGTGATACTGTAATTGTTGGGTGTGTTGGTTCTGGTTCTGGTTTTGGTTTTGGTTTTGGTTCTGGATCTGGTTTTGGTTCTGGATCTGGTTTTGGTTCTGGTTCTGGTTTTGGTTCTGGTTCTGGTTCTGGATCTGGTTTTGGTTCTGGTTCTGGTTTTGGTTCTGGTTCTGGTTTTGGTTCTGGTTTTGGTTCTGGTTCTGGTTTTGGTTTTTCTGTTTCAGTTCCTCCGGTTCCAGTATTAGTTTTTGGCGGTTCTACAGTAGATGTAGGTAATTGAGCATTATCATTATTTTTACTTGGCTCTGCCACAGGTCCAACCATATTAGTTGGTAAATCTAGTTTTTGTGGAGTTGGTGCATCCGATAATTTGATCTGTGGATCTTTCTTTTCCACCGATACTTCATCTGGTTTATATGTTACTGGCGTAATTGGTGATTTATTATTCCCAATTAAGTCTGCTAAATTAATAGTTGGTTTTTCACCGGGTTTTTCATCTTTTTTTGCAGGATCAGCGACTAAATTTGGGAACATAGACTGTAAATCGCCTCCTGTAATACGATCATCTTTTTTCTCTTCTGTATTACTTGCTAGTTTTACTTGTTCTTTTCCTGCTGTCTTAAAGCCTTTGTCATACACAAGATATCCTGATGTTCCTAGTAATGCTACCGACATTACTGATATAGCGACTTTTTTCCCTATGTTATTATTGTTTTCCTCCATGTCCTTTTCCCCTTTTCCTATCTTTATTGAATCCAACCGTTTGTTTTCATTTCTGTTAGTTTTTCTTGCGCAGCTCTTACTTCGGATTCATTTTCATTTGCTTGCACTGTTTTTCTTAAGAAACGACTTGCTTCCTCGTATTTTTTCTGTTTAATTTTAAACATCCCGAATGCAAAATTCACATGTGGATTTTCATCGTTTTGTGCGTATGCTTCTGTGAAAAGCTTCTCTGCTTCATTCCCTTGTCCCACTTTATCGTATAAAATCCCTATATTTACAAGCGTATTTATGTCGCGTGTTCCACTGCTGACAACTCTATTGTAAGCTTCTAACGCTTGCTGATATGCAGCAGTACTCTTTGCACCATCTCGCGTTTCATAAAATTGACCCGCTTCGTAATACACAATTCCTAGTTGATTTAATAACTCAATATTTTTCATATCTTTTTGAATCGCTGCTTGTAAAATGTGCGATGCTTGTTGATAATTCATTTCTTTCTTCGCACTATCAATTAGGTTTGTTTTATTCCAAAGTACATATAAATTTGAAAGTTCAATTGTATATATGGCATTCTTTGAATCTTGCATGATAGCTTCTTTAAAGAAAGATTCTGCTTTGTCTAACTGTACAGTTGCGGTTGATAGTTGACCTTTTAAATACGAAACAATTGCCTTATCCTCATTTGTTTTCGTACTCATTTTGACAATAACATCTTCCGCCTTTTCAAATTCTTTCATTTTCATATGGCTTACAGCTAAATCTCGCATCGCATCTTTTTTGTATGGTTCAATTCCTTTTGCATTATTCGCTAGCGCTTGTTCAAAATTTTGCACTGCTTCTTGATATTTTCCAATGCGGAAATTCGCTGAAGCTAATAGATAAGCAGCTTCATTATTTTCTTTATCGATTTCTCTATCTTTTATTAGTTTTGTAATATAATCAATTGCAATTTTATTTTTTCCTTCAGCAACGTAAATCGTTGCTAATTGGAGATAAGCCTCATCCTTACCCTTCACAGTAATTGCCTGTCCAACAGCTTCTTCAGCTTTTGTATATTTTTTATCATCATAAGCTTGTCGTGCTTGTTCCATAAACTTTTGATATTTAGCATTTGTTGTGTAGAAATAAAACAACGTCGAACCACCTATTACAACCACTACAGTTGAACCAATAATCAAAATCCGTTTTTTATTCTTTTTCCACCATTTAGAAAAAGGTGACGGTTCACTTTGTTCATGCGCTACTGTAAGTGGTTGATTGGATGCTTTTGCATTTAAAATCTCATCATCTATATCATATTCCACTTGTTTTTTTGTTTGTTTTCGGCTCTGTAGAATGCTATTTGGCACTGTAATTGTAGCTGCTACTTCTTTCTGCGACTGTGTTCCTTGCTCTTCTTCTATCTCTTTAATAATGCTTTCAATTTCCTGTTTTAACGCCTGATCAATGTTTGGAAATTGTACGATTCGTGAATAGACGAAACAAGCAAATGCTGCATTGTTTTCTCGTTCCAATTCAGTAGCTAATTCCAAATAATGTTGTAGGACCATTTTATTATTTATTTCAGGCTCTTGACTCTCCATAGTTTGAATGATATATGCGAGTTCTTTTTGCAGAGCTGTTGATGGATTGAGTGAATTGAAAATTATTTTATATTCATATAATGCCGCTTGTTTAAATCCTCTCTCTTCTAATAATCTTGCAATTTCCAAACATTTTGATACAAAAAGAGAGTGTTCTTCTGCTGACTGCCTTTCCGCATCAATTTTTATTCTTTCTCTCGCGCTATTAAATACATCGTACCACTGTGCAAAGCTTGGGCATTCTGCGAAAGAATTACTACTCCATGCCTGCTTAAATAATTTTGCAATTTCCCCGTTCCATTGATTATGTAATACTTGCTGAAGTAACGTATATCTTTCACATTCTGTCTGCATTTCTTCCGTTTTAAAGTAACTTGCATCAGTCCATTTTTTATTTCGAACTTCTTCACTGCACCAACTTAATATTTCTCCTATTAAAATAGCACCAGCAAATCGATCGGCTTCTTTTTGCCATACTCCACTTGTCAAATACTTTGGTGCGTAACCCGCTGAACCTGCTGGCAATAATGAAGGTTTTTTCGTTTTTGGGCCATACATTTGCTCAACATCAACAAGTTCGATATTGTGTTGGCCTTCAATTGCATTTTCACTTAAGAAAGGTACAAGTACGTTGCTAGACGATAAATCATTATGAGCAACTTCATTTTCTTCCATCATTTTAAGTGTTGTAAGAAATGCTTCTGCAATAAAGAAACATTGTTCTTTTGATAACATTCGTTGTTCTTGTAAAATATCAGCCCAAGTTGGACCTTCAATCCAAGGCATTACAATACTATTAGCAAGATCTTCTGATTTTTCGATAGCAGATGTATGTTCTTCTTTAGTAACGATATAGCGTGAACATACTTTCAGACCCACTAAGGAAGAAAGTGGTTTCAAAAATGCTAGTTGATGTTTTTCCTCACGATAGCGTTCCTTAAAAACTTTTAATGCAATTCGTTCTACACCATTTTCCTGTTGTAATTGATAAACTGTTCCTTGTCTTCCCTCTTGACCATAGGGCATCTCAATACCAATTACAGCTGGGTGTTTCTCAAAACGATAAACATCTTTATTAAGATTAATTTTTTCTCCTACTTCTGGTCGGAATCCCATTTTATCCCCTTACTCTCGTATAACAATTTTTCAAAAAAAAGACCAGGAACAATAGCTCCTGATCTTTTGCAATTGTTCTATTCTTAGTATGCGTTATCTGTGTTACGGAATTTATCAGCAATACGTTTTAAGTCTGTTGAAATACCCTCTAAGATTGGAATATATTGCTGCATTGCTTGTTTAGATTGGATAAATTCTCCACGGAACTTCGCTTGTGTTGCCCCAGCCCATTGTCCTTCTAAACTATTAATATCGCCTTCAAGTCTATTAATTTGACTTTGTGCTTCTCCTGCTGCATTTTTAAAGTTTCCTGCGATTCTTTCAAGTTCTTCTGGTGTGATTTTAATTTCTGCCATCTTAATAATTTCCCCTTTCAAATCATAAATGATACAACAATTAGATTATAAACTATATTCATACAATTTTTAAAGGGTTAAATTACAAAAATATTCTATTTTATAGTAATTTAACCCTATTTGAATATTATTTCACTTTTAATTCAGACCATTTTACACTAATTTTATCTGTCATCGTGCGAAGTAAATGTAATGGTGTATATGCACATTTTATTTTTATTGGCTTTCTACGTATACAATATCCATCCCCACTTAATAATTCTTGATCCATTTCAGTATGTGGCAGTTTCATATTAAAGAAATACACATCGTTATTTTGTGTCGTTCCCAATAAATATCCAATACTTCTCTTTCTAATTTCCGCAAACCATTTTTCATGAGAATAGCTATTTAAGCTAGACGTAGTAGCAGCTGTCATAAAGTGAATCCCTTTATTTTTACAGTTTTGGACTATTAGTTCCATTTTATTTTTCGCCTCATAATCAGTAGATAATATAGTTAACATTTGATCGATATCATCAATCGCAATGATTATTCTCCTATATGGAATCTCCACTGTTGCGTTTGGATCTATAGAAGGCATTATTGGTTCTCTATTATTTATTAGCTCTAACAATTCATCTAACATTTCTTTTAATTGCATACCATCTGTAACTTTCTTCTTCACATGAGGTAAATCTCCAAGAGCTAATAAGCCTGTAGGTCTTTCACCAAGGTCTACTAAGTATAGCTCAACCTTTTCAGGAGAGTATTGGTATGTAGTAGTGAATAGAAGTGTTTGTAATAGCGATGTTTTTCCGCCTTCTATTCTTCCCCCAATAAATATATGACTCATTTCATCTAAAGAAAAACTTTGCAAACGAATATCCTCTGTTTCTATACCTGCTGAAATATGAGCTCTTTCTAATTTTTCAATCATATGTTCTACAAATATTTCTTTAGGTACCATTGGAATCTCTTTTGCTTTTTCACCATTCCATTCTCCATTCATTTTTTGAATAATTGTTTTTAATTGTTGAGAGTATTCAAGTTCACTTTCCCCAATAAACGGCAATGCTGCTTGGAATAATTCCGGCGGTTGCCCTTTCATTAATCCACGGCCAACAGGAACTTCAATTAATGGGAATTTAGGTCTGCCAACTAAGTTATGATATTCTGTCCCATCTTGCAATTCAAATGTAAGTGCCATCGGTATATTATTACGAACACGATCGAACATATCTATTGTTTGATTCAGAGAAAAATAGAAATATACTCCGTATGTACTTGATTCACGCAATAATAATTCTAATACTTCATTTTCTTTCTCGAATTCATTTTTGAATCTTATATAACCATCTACCATTACTACTACTGCTGGTATTTTCTTTTCTACCATTCGGTTATACATAGAGAATGACTTTGCACCGATATTAGAAAAGCCCTCTTTTCTATGCGTGATTTCCTTCTTTAAAAATCCGAATAGACGTTTCATTTTCTCATTTTCGCCTTCTTGTATAATCCCGCCAATATGAGGTAAATCTCTAAAATCTAAGAACATTCGACCAAAATCAATAATATAGAAATTCACTTCTGCTGGTGTATGAGATACAGCTAGAGACATAATAATTGTTTGCAACATCGTCGTTTTTCCTGTACCTGGCATACCATAAATATTTAAATGCCCTTCTTGTAAATCTAACTTCAGAGGAAATTGAGCTTGATTTGCAACATCATCAATTAATCCTACTGTTACTTGTAAATATTCTTTTGATTTATTCCACTCAGCAATTGTCCAATCTTCCATAGCATAAAATTCTTTTAACAATAATTTTTCCGGTAATGGATCCAGCCAAGGTCCTGGTAATGCTTTAATATTTTCTTTTTCTGATACGCTCTGTACATATTGAATAAAAGCTTGTAGTTGTTTTGGACTATTTGTCATTGGTTTTGGACGCTTTTTCACTTTTATTCTTTCACCCGAGAGCTTAACTTCTGTAAAATCAACAATATCAAGAACTTTCTCTTCATCTGGATTATAAGGTGCTCCGCTCCATGCTGATTGGAATAATTCCAATACTTCATTGCTACCAACTTGGAGATACCCTCGTCCTGGTACATTGATTTTAGAGGCATCTGGAATCTTTAACATTTCACGACTATCTGCATCATCTTGGACACGTAAACAAATTCGAAAACGCGAGTTACTCCAAATCTTGTCATTTACAACCCCCGAAGGTTTTTGAGTTGCTAATAATAAATGAACTCCTAATGTCCTTCCTATTGCAGCGACACTAATTAGCTCGTCCATAAATTCTGGTTGTTCCTTTTTCATTTGAGCAAACTCATCAATAACAATAAATAAATGTGGTAAAGGTTCTCTTTCACGCCAGCTTGTTTCATAATATTCATCTAGATGCTGAACATTTCCAGCCTGAATGAATAATTTTTGTCTACGCTCTAATTCTGCCTTTAATGAAATTCTGGCACGCTCAATTAAGTTTGGATCTTCTAAATTCGTAATCGATGCAATAATATGCGGTAATCCCGCAAATGTGTTTGACATTCCACCACCTTTATAGTCGATAAGCATAAATGCCATCTCATGAGGATG
Source organism: Bacillus paramycoides (assembly GCF_038971285.1). Lineage (NCBI taxonomy): Bacteria > Bacillati > Bacillota > Bacilli > Caryophanales > Bacillaceae > Bacillus > Bacillus paramycoides. The sequence goes on along the minus strand of NZ_CP152427.1, from coordinate 2,038,094 downwards.
ATAGGTTGCCGCTAACGCGGCTATTATAGACTGAATTACTTCACTTTTTCCTGATCCAGTTGTACCAGCCATTAGACCGTGCGGACCATGCCCTTTTTTCTCTATTTTATCGTGAATATTTAGAAAAACAGGTTTACTTCCTTCTCTTACACCAATTGGAACCGGCAATGAAGTCGGGTATCGATTTTCTTTCCATCTCTCTAGCACTTGTAACTCTTCCATATTTTTAGCTTGAAACAAATCTAAAAATGTTAATACTTTCGGAATGTTGGCTGCTGTAGAACTTTTCATTCGAATTGGAGCAATGCTTCGCGCTCCTAGTTCACATCGTTCGAATGAAAGTCGATCTACTTTAAAACTAGCACGCGTTGTCCCACTATTTTCAGCTGAACTTGAAAACGTTTCTACTAACTCACCATTTTCTCCATTTAAACTTATTACAAGATCACATTCCATCGGTAACCGTTCCTTTTGTTCCGCAAAAATAAATGTAGAAGCTCCTACACTTTCACCTTCTCTAAGTAACATTGGAGTTAAAGGATCATCTTCTAAAAATTCTCTCGCTGATAAGAAAAAGACATACATCGGAATTAAAGGAACTTTTGCATCCGCTTGCGCAGAAGAATTATAGATTCTACGCATGTTAAGTGGGGTAAATAGTACTTCAGCTAGTTTCTGTGCATCTTGTTGATTTTCAGATAAAAAGCGCATACTTCTCTGTTCATCCCATACGTGAGGAAGCCACCTCATCCAATCCCACTGCTTTTTCTCTTTCTCATGATAAAATGCTGCTATTTTTACTTCATTTGGTGCATGATGCGTCATAATTTGCGTCGTTACAATTCGAATAAAGTTTAGTCTATCTTCTTTATTTCCAACTACACCAATTACATCGTTTTTTTTCAAAGAAATGGAGATGTGTCCATTTGGTATCGTATTGAAATCCCTTTTCACATTTTGCGCTTCCGTAACTAATGGATTTTCTTCATAACCTTTCTGTTCAGGCACCTTCAATTCTACAAGAAATGGTCTTTCTCCTGTACCAATACGAATATCTAAAAAGTCTGGACTTTCAGGTGTTCTCTCCCATAAATTACTTTCCCGATTTTCAATTCTTTGTACGCTTTTTAATGGGCTTGGATTTTGTGTAATTAAATATTTTGCTTGTTCAACCTTTAACGTATCTAATTCCACTCGATGCTTTTGAATTTGCTCTAAATATCTTGTTTGTAATTGTTCAACCATTTGACGATGTTCTTTCTTTTTACGGAAATGTCCCATCGTTGTAATTATATATGATCCCAACATCGGAATACTTGAAACCATCATTAATGGCATATAACTTGAATTCATCTTCATAAATTTCATCATTACAAAATATAATACCAATGTTAAAACTGTCATCATTGCAGGCAGTAACATTGTTTCAATTGAAAACTTCGGCTCCTCCGGTATATTCGGTGGATCATGAATAATAACATCCCCTGTCGGTATATCTACTTTCACACGCGGAGAGCGTTGAAAATACGGTGATTTTTGCACAAAACATTTCTCCTTCCCCATCCAAAAACTATTACTCAATGATTTTCCATACATAATCTTCTTCACTAGAAGACATATCTTGTTTAACAGGTTCATTATAAACTTCTTCTGCTGGCATCATTTCAAAAGAAGGGATAATTGCTCCTTTTTTATGTAGCATTACATATTGTCCATCCCACACATCATTATCGCGCAACGTTTCATCATTTCGAATAGAATGCCACTCTTCTTTATCTTTTGCCACTCTAATTTCATAGATTCCGCTTAATGCTTCATCTATTTTTTCATGATGTAAAATCGCTTCAATAATTCGCACCACTTTTACGTCATTTGGAATTGCAATATCAATTTCTTCATTTGACTGTTTTATGTATGTCACAATAATCTCTTCCACATTTATTCACCTTTTTTCCATCATGTTTGTTACCAAGAAACATCTAAAAATGAAATATCATCGCTTGTCGGAGAGTTCTGTGCCCTCTCAATTTCTTTTAACACTTCCTCAAAGTTATACTGCTTAAGCGACACAAGTCCGTCTGAGTGAATAACTATCCGATTAGCTTCTTGCCTAGATAATGCCTTTGAAAAAACCGCCAATTCCCCACCAATAATGCCTCGCTGTGTAGACCATCTTTTCTCTATATTTCTATTAAACTTCATTATATTCGAACAATTCTCCTTATCTTGAAACAATTGTACAAATGAATCGCCATGTGTAACTATCGTTATTTGTACTTTATCTTGATTTGGAATGAGTTCTATTTTCCCGCCAATAAACATCGTTTCACTACCTTTTTTTCGCTTTTCTTCCAAAACATCGCGTAGTAACCACGGTGTTTCTTCTGGCAATCGAAATGCACTCACTTCCTCTGAAGCTTCTTCTATCCAATTATTTAACTGTTCATTTAATAATGTAGCAATATCCAGTCCACTTTCTTGACATGTATCAAACAAGTTTACTAACTTCATACCAAGAAATTTCGCAGCAATTTCACCATGAAAAGATAGCCCTACACCATCACATAAGGCAAATACGAAACTAGTTCCATTATCTAGAAATACTAGAAAGTCTTGTCCACTCTCGTTTAAATCCTGCGTTTCTTTTGCTCTTACATAACTATATCTATAAGTAAAATGTTTCGTTTCCTTTTCTTGCAATACCGTTTCTTCCTTTTGCGATAGGGTATATTTCACCTTACTCCCTCCTCCTATCGAACCGGCGTTGCAGCAGACATTTGAAATCCAAGTGATACTAAGTCCGCATTTGTCCCAGGAAACATCATCACAGCACCATCTGCAATATGAAACCCATGTTCCGTCATCATCTCACGATAGCTTTGAGGGATAGGCGATGAAAGTCTTTGCAACTTTGCACCATATTCATCTGTAATCTCTGTATTTGGCATAATCCCTTCCCACTTCTTTATATTAGAAATTTGTTCTTGCATAATTTCATCTGAAATAAAAATATTTTCAATTAGTACGTTTCCATCAGGTACAGACATATTCATAATTCTTCGTACAATTAATTCTGGATCTTCACCAGTTGATGCCCCATCTGTCATATGACAAACAACAGGAGCTGGCCCATCTTGTAAATTTGGTAATTCCTTTTGCAATAACTTCTCCACTACAGAGAAAGCTTTTGCTGTATCAGTTAAACGATGCGTTTGAATTTTTTCTAATGGGCGCAGTCTTGCTACCTCATCTATTGTTTTCACACCGCCCAATAAATCAAAAACATGATCGCTATAGGCTAAAATAGATAACTTATACCTTGGAAGCAGGCGACTACCTTTTGTTGAACGAAATACCATTTGGCGAATCGCTAAAGAAAGAGCATCCGTTACAATATCAATTCTTCTTTTTTCTTCTCCGCCTGCATCCATCATTTGGTTCATTGATGCGCTTACATCAAGAAGATAAATTATATAAGCTGGTGTTTGTTGTGTTGCTTGAGTTTGATATAACATGTTTCATACCCTTCCATACATTATTATATGAACTTTTTTTATATTCATATTTCATTATAACTTATGAATTTTCTTTTTCTCAATTCATTATAAAATGTTCTTAATATAATTTACATATTTTCACACAAAAAATTATTCCTTTTAACATGTGTTAAAAGGAATAAACCCCTTCTACACATAGAAGGGGTTTATTCTTACGGTATAAGACGCGTACAATCTCTCGGAAAAGCACTCGCCTCTCGTACATTTGTTAATTCTAATAGTTTGTATACAACTCTCTCTAATCCAATTCCAAAACCACCGTGCGGGGGACAACCGTATCGGAATGTATTTAAATAAGATTGAAATGTATCTGGATGTAATCCTTTTTCTTTAAAAGAAGCAAGTAACATTTCGTAATCATGAATTCGCTGTGCCCCTGAAGTTATTTCTAATCCTTTATATAGTAAGTCGAATGAATCAGTAATAGATGGATTCTCTTTATTCGGCATCGTATACATCGGCCTAGCTTCTTTCGGATAATGTGTAATGAAAACAAACTCGCTCTTATATGTTGCCTTCACATATTTCCCTAGTAGCTTTTCACCTTCTGTATCTAAATCCCCAATTGGCGATTCTTTCTGGTACTTACTTTTCAAAATTTCTTGCGCTTGTAACAATGTAATTTTCGGTATTTCTGTAATAACAGGTACTTCTATTTGTAATAGTTGTAGTTCTTTTTCACATTTTTTTGCTACTTGTTGAAACATATATCGTAAAACATCTGTTTCTAATTGCATCACTTCATGAAAATCATGAATAAATCCAAGTTCTACGTCTAACGATATATATTCATTCAAATGACGGGAAGAATTATGATGCTCTGCTCTGTAAACAGGTGCAATTTCAAAAACACGTTCTAGCCCGCCAGCTACCATCATCTGTTTATAAAACTGTGGCGATTGTGCTAAATAAGCTTCTTTTTGAAAGTATGGAAGCTTAAAAACATTCGCTCCTCCTTCTGCCCCTTGCGAAACAATTTTCGGAGTAAATATACGCGTGAAATCGTTCTCTATTAGAAATTCACTAAAGCTCTGAACGAGTGTAGATTTCACTTTAAATATCGACGCGATTCGCTCATGTCTTAATGATAATACCCGCTCATTCAATAGTTGATCTAAGCCCACTTGCAATCTCTTTTTATTTATTTCAAACGGAAGTGGTTCTGCGCCATTTAATATTTTCACTTCGTGAGCAAGTACTTCAACTCCTAATTCTGTTTTCGAAGTCTCTACTATTTCGCCTACTACTTGAACGACACTTTCCACATCTACCTTATATCCAGCTAACTCATTTTCTAATACACATTGCATAACTCCTGAGCGATCTCTTATTAATAAAAAACTAACATTACCTAGATGACGAATCTTTTTTACCCATCCTTGAAGTAATACAACTTTTCCGCTTTGCTTTGTACATTCTTTTGTGAGTGAACGCTTCATTACATTTCCCTCCAGTAAATTTATAGTTATTTACGTTATTGTTGTTGTCATCGTCATCATCCACGGTCACTCACCTCCTTTCAAAGAATACAAAAATCCGCCCCTATAAATAGGGACGGATTTTTCCGCGGTACCACCCAAATTGTCATAATGACCATCTTAGCCCTGATAACGGTAGGTACCGTTTGCTTTTACTAATTATCACGGTCAAAGCAACACTCACAGGTGTCTTTCCATCATGCGGTATCGCAATCTTCTCAGCAATCGATTGCTCTCTGTAGACCTTTGCATCATGTACTTTTCCTGATCATCACTTTTTATATTTACAGAGTATTCTATCTCCTTATTTTATAAAACGCAAGCCTTTTTACATATATTTTCATTTTTCATATCCAATTTTGTACAATCTCCTCTAAAGCCATACCACGTGAGCCTTTTAATAGTACAACATCATTTTCCGTTATAACTTTTAATACTTCCTCTGCTATCTTGGCTTTATTATTAAATGACTGTACTTTTCCTGTATCATATTTCTTGCTTGCTTCTTCCGCTACAATTTTAGCTAACTCTCCATAAGTAAATACATATTGAATGCTCTCTTCATTTAACATTTTACCAATTTCTCTATGATATGTTTCAGCTTCCTTCCCTAACTCCAACATATCCCCAATTACTATCATTTTTTTCTTATAGGTGTTTAATTTCTGTAACGTTTCAATTGCAGCTTTCATTAATGCTTTTAGAATCTATGCAGATACCATGTATCTCCATATGATGAAACGATTCTTGTAACCCTTCTCCATCTACTACCTCTTCAAGTTTTTTCAAATTCATTTGAATCAAAGTATCGACACCTTCCATTTTATTACATATTTTCCATTTCATTTACGCATATTAATAAAAAATTTGTAGCGAGGTGTTCTTATGAAAAAAGCAATTAGTTTCTTCCTTCTTTTGTTATGCCTAATTGTAGTGAATGAAACGTACGCCTATTCACCAAAATCTTTACCAATCTCCCAAAACTCTAATCAATGGCAAGTGAATATTGATGAACCGAAGAACATAGATAAAAATAAGCTTCAAGCTAAAAAAGATGAATTTCAAACATATCAATTTTCTGTAAAAAATGTTGGCAACAGTGAGGTATATAACGTACAAGTCGAAGTATTCCGCAACGAGCCAAAAACGAAAACGAAATATGAACTTTTCTCACGAAAGGAAAGTCGCTTAGCAAGTGGAAAAACTGGATTTGAACATGCTAATTTTCCAGTTGCTACAAAAGCAGATGAAGTTGATGTAATTATTACTTGGCAAGAACACCCTTTCCGCTCAATGAGAAACGGTCAAAAAGTTGAGTCTAGGAAATTTAAAGAGCATTTTGTTTTTAAAGACGAGAAAAAATAAACAAATGCATATAAAGTGAAACTTTAATCAGTGGGGGTTTTGTTGATCCCCCACCTAACTTCTTTGCTTTCGCTGAATTTTGAGGTGGGGGTCTTACTGCCCGTTAAATGCGGGATAAATTCACACCACCATTCATTTTGCTTACTTTACTAGTACCAGTTCATAAGCAAATTAAAAAGTCGTGGCTTATAAATGCCACGACTTTTTATATTAATTCGTACTAATTCCTCTCGCTGCCCAAATACGATCGATATCAGCAGCATGTTGTCCGCCATATAAAAGAGCATCCGCTTGCTTAATCGCTTTTGCTCCATCACTGAATTTAGAATTTGGTGTTAATGACCAGTGCGATTGTAAAATAATTTTCGTTGCTACATCTCGTCCAAAAGCTTGTGCCATTTCATATTGACCTTGTGCCCAAATTTCACCATCATCATGTACCTCATTTGTAATATCTTTCGGATACACTTTATTCGTATCTAATCGGCGTAAGCACGTCGGATCTGAACTAGAATAAGCAGTCGCATCCCACTCTCCAACACATGCTTTTCCGTACCCTGTTGTCGATACTGCATCTTCATATGTCGCACCTAAGAAGTCGCCAAATCCTTCTCCCATCGCTCCACCTTCTGCTGAACTACCAAAACCGGGTACTTGATTATCTTGAATCGAATGCCCATACTCATGTGCGATAATACCAGCATCTTCTGCATCATCTACTCCACCAGTACCGAAAGTTAAAGCTTTCGTTGTCGGAGAGTAAAATGAGTTATCAGCTGTCGTTCCATTCACATTTACTTTAATGGAGCGATTATTAATATTTTTAAACCCTAGACTTTGAATGTAACGTTGTAATGTGTCGATATGATAATACGACATCACGTCCTCAAAGCTATCATTTGCACGTGTATAGTTAAATTGTAAATTCGTAGATTTCGTTTTCGCTTTTGAAGAAATCGTTACATACTCTCCAATTAAAAATCCTGTTCCGTCTAAACCTTTTAACGTAACAGTCTTCAATTGGTTCGTTAGAGCTGTTGAATCTGCATCATTATTATCTTTTAATCCTGCTAAACTCCCGCTTGATACGACAGGGTTAGGTAAAAATACTTTTCCTGATCCTTCTGCTTTTCGGTTTATATCAACCTTTTTAATTAACTTTCCGTTTTCAGCATCAATAAATGTTTCCCATGCACCAAACGGGTTATTAGAATGGACTACAACTTTATATACTGGACGAGCAATTCCTTCTTCCACAATATATCCGAATTCTTTCTCTGTAGGAGCCCATAAGTTTTGCTCACTTGCTTCTCCAACATACGCCATTGATTTTTGTATTGCATCTTTTTCACTAATTTTTGTCGATACTTCCTTCACACCTTTAACGGATTGATAATCAGAAACAGCAAGTACTCCTTTTTCCTCTCCGTTAAGAGTAACTGTAATTTGTTTTGAAAATACAGGTGCACCATTAACAACTTGTTGGAACCTAACATATGAAGCTACTGACGTTTCTGTTGTAGAAATATATTGTAAGTCTGAAAGGTCTGATTTTAATCCATACTGCGAAGCATTTTCTTTTAAATATTCAGTTGCTTTTTTCTGCGGTGAATAGGTCTCTAGCTTTACTTGCTGTTGTTTTTCCAATGCCGAAACTGTAGTAATCGTCCCCATTACTAACGGCACAGTCATTGCCATTGCCACCATTTTTTTATTAAACATAGAACCACTCCCCCTAATAAAGTAGCTCAACCTTATCCCATTACCACTAGGCAATCATTCCCCACAAAATGGGGGGATAAAAATTGAATCTACGAGTAATTCTCTACGAACAATTCTATTACCTTTCCATTTAGGGGGAGTGAAATTTTCTCAATATTTATGTGTAAAGTGAAAACAATACTTTAGAAATAAATTTTCATCATACAAAAAGGAAGTTGGAATTATTCCAACTTCCTTTTCTTTAATTAGCTGAACTTAATTTAATGCGGACTTTTGTCTCACCTAAAGATAGTTCATCGTCTTCATTCGTTAAATGACTAAATGTAAATTGCTTAACGAGTAAATTTTCTGCCAACAACTCTTTATGATTGATTAATGTTCGCTTTAGTTCTTCTTCTGTATCAAGAATAACATCTACTCGTAAATTAACTGGTAAATTTAGTTGTTTACGATATTCTTGAACTGCTCGAATGAATTCACGTGCTACTCCTTCTTGTAACAATTCTTCCGTTACATTTGTATCTAACATAACTGTATATTGTCCGTTAGTCGTATTAGAAAATCCTGATTTTGCAACTTTCTCTACTACTACATCTTCAGCTGTTACCACTACTTCTTCTCCTGATGTAGCTTCGTAAACTGCTCTTCCTGTAGATACAAAGTTTTGTACTTCTTCTTGTGACAGTTGTTTTAACCAGCCATTTACTGCATTCACACTTTTACCAAACTTCGGCCCAGCTGTTTTAAAATTCAGCTTTAATTGATAGGACGTATATTTCGTTTCATCAAGTTCAACATGGAACGCTTTTACATTCAACTCATCCATGACGATATCACGATAAGATTCCCAATCCATATCATTTTCATTATGTGCTAGTAATACAAGTTCTGCTAACGGCTGTTTTACTTTTAAAGAATGCTGATTACGGTTACTTCTTCCAAGTTCAACAACTTGTAAAACTGCATCCATTTCCGCTTCTAATTTCGGCTGAAGTAGTGATTCATTTACAACTGGATAATCCTCTAAATGAACGCTACTTCCAGTTAAATTCAAATGAATATCTTCAGCGACAAACGGTGTAAATGGTGCAATTAGTTTACTAATTGTTACAAGCACTTCATGAAGTGTCTCATATGCAGCTGCTTTTTCAGCATTCATACCAGATTCCCAGAAACGATTACGTGATCGTCTTACGTACCAGTTACTTACTTCATCTACAAGCGCCGCGATTTCACGAGCTGCATTCGTAAATTGATAATCATCAAGCGCTGTTCTCACTTTTTTCGTTGTGCTATGCAATCTTGATAATACCCATTCATCTAATTTCGTCTGCTTTACATCATACGTTTCGTTCGGATTATACTCATCTAAATTTGCATATAAAACGTAGAAGCTATACACATTGACTAACGTATCTACAAATTTAGATTTTGCTTCCAGTACTGTTCTTTCAGAAAAACGCTTTGCATTCCACGGAGCACTGTCAACGAGTAGAGCCCATCTTAGAGCATCTGCACCAAACTTCTCTACTAAATCAACTGGATCTAGTGCATTCCCTTTACTTTTAGACATTTTCTGTCCTTCCTCATCTAGAACATGCCCTAGTGATAACACTCGTTTATACGGTACTTTTCCTGTATATAGTGCTGATACAGCTAATAAACTATAAAACCAGCCGCGTGTTTGATCAATTCCTTCTGCAATTACATCTGCTGGAAACTGTTCTTCAAATAACTCTTTATTTTCAAACGGATAATGATATTGCGCAAATGGCATGGAACCACTATCAAACCAAACATCAATTACTTCTGGTGTACGATTCATTGTACTTCCGCATTTTTCGCAGCAAACTTGCACTTCATCTACATACGGCTTATGCAATTCTAAATCTTCTGGTGTTTCTTTCGTACTATGCTTTCTTAAATCAGCAATGCTTTTCGGTGCGAATTGATGATCACATCTTTCACATTCCCATACGTTTAATGGTGTTCCCCAATATCTATTTCGGCTAATATTCCAGTCCACCATATTTTCTAAAAACTTACCAAAGCGTCCATGTTTCATATGATCTGGATACCAAGTAACAGTATCGTTATTTTGTAAAAATGTTTCCTTAATTGCAGTCGTTCGGATTAACCAACTCTCTCCTGCATAATAAAGAAGCGGTGAATCACAACGCCAGCAATGTGGGTAGCTATGTTCATACTTTTCTTTATGGTATAGTAAACCTTCCTTCGCTAAATAACGAACGATATCTACGTCACTATCTTTTACAAATTTACCTTTCAAAAATGGTACTGCTTCTGTATACTCACCTTTCTCATCTACAACATGTAAGAATGACAATCCTTCACTTTGAACAACTCTATAATCGTCTTCCCCATATGCTGGAGCGATATGAACAAGTCCTGTACCACTATCTGCAGTTACGAAATCTGCTCCGATTACACGGTAACCATTTGTAACTTCTTTCATTGGAAATGGTGCTGTATAAGAAGTATTTATTAATTCTTCTCCTTTATGAACAGATAGTACTTCATAGTTTTCTTTTAATACATCTTGCACACGTTCTTTCGCAACAATGTATACATGACCTTCTTGTTTCGCTTTAACGTATTCCATATTTGGATGTACAGCGAGTGCAACATTTGCTGGAAGTGTCCAAGGTGTTGTTGTCCAACCTAGGAAATATTCATTTTCACTATCTTTTACTTTAAACTTAACTGTTGCACTTAAATCTTTTACTGTTTTATACCCTTGTGCAACCTCATGTGAACTTAGTGAAGTTTGACAACTTGGGCAATATGGTGAAACTCTATGCCCTTTATACAATAATCCTTTTTCATGAATCGTCCCTAAAATATGCCATACACTTTCGATATATGGATTCTTTAACGTAACGTATGGATCATCCATATCTACCCAATAACCGATACTTTCAGTGAATTCACGCCACTGCTTCTCGTATGTGAATACACTCTCTTTACACTTCTTAATAAATGGCTCAATTCCATACTCTTCGATTTCATATTTACCAGAAATACCGAGTTGCTTCTCAACACCTAATTCTACAGGTAAACCGTGTGTATCCCATCCCGCTTTTCTTAGCACTTTATAACCAGCCATCGTTTTATATCTTGCTACTACATCTTTAATTGTCCGTCCAAGTGCGTGCCCGACGTGTGGTAATCCATTCGCTGTTGGAGGTCCTTCATAAAATACGAAAGACTGTGCGCCTTCTCGATTCTGAATTGATTGTTCAAAAATGTTTTGTTCGTTCCACTGCTTACGAATACGTGTTTCTCTCCCTACAGCTGACTCTTTTACATCTACTTTCTTCATCTACAATCACTCCTTTGAATATTTTAAAGCACACAAAAAACCCATCCCTATGAAGTAGGGACGGGTTTAACCGCGTTACCACCCTAATTCTATTAGCTCTTCGCTAATAGCACTTAGCAACGTACTATCATACGTGTTCTTTGTAACGGTAGACATCCGTCCGGGCTTACTCGCTTTCAGCCTCGGCTCCTCGGAGATGATTTTCAAATAACGTCTGCACACCGGCTTTCAGCAACATACCGGCTCTCTGGGGAACAGTACACTATTTTACTCTTTCTCGTCTTCAGATTTGTATACTTTGTTAAAAGTTATTTTATGCCATTGGTCAATAAATTGTCAACTAATTCGAAATATATTTTATTTATATCCTTTTTCGCTATTCTTATACAATTACTTTTCAAATTCTCGCAATACTGCTAAATTTTCATTATCCTCGATAAGTTCAGCAAAAAATCCTGACTCATCCTCACGAAGTACAATTTCAAGCTCTTCCTTCGCCTCTTCATTTCTGTTTAACTGTGCTAAATAACAAGCACGATCGTATCTCGCTAACAAATCACTCGCATCAATTTTTAATGCTTCATTTGCTATTTTTTCTGCCTTTATTGTTTGGCCCGCACCATGATAAGAAGATGCTAAAGAAAGAAGAATTGCTGTTTCATTCGGATGATGTATAGAAGCATTTTCTAATACATGAAATGCCTCTTCAAACCGTTCTTGACTTTGATATATTTCTCCTAAAGCAAGAAACGCTCTACTTACAAACGGTGTTTGCTCCGTTAATTGTAAAGTAATCTTTTCTGCTTTTCTTTCTTCTCCCATTTTAAAGAATACTTGTGCTTGTAAAAGAAGCGTATCATAATCATCTGGTAACTCTCGAACCATTTGCTTCGTTAATTCTGAAGCATCCCGTAACCTATCTTCTTCCTCACACTCTATGAAAAGATTTACAAGTTGCTTCGCTACATCGTAATCCCATTTACTTTCTAATGATGTTTGCAATACATCTATCGCCTCTTTATACATCGCCACATTCTCGTAAAATAGTGCAAATCGCTGCGCTGCCATACTATTTTTTGGATTTAACTTTAATGAGATTTCATATAAATCAATGATTGTAGTAATAATCGAAATTTCTTTCGCACGGTTTTTCATGCGATAAAAAGCTCTTGTAATTATGGATTTCTTCGGCTGTTCATTTTGTTGACGTTCAATCCATCTTTCCGTCACCGCAGATGCTGCATACATAAATGCCATACTTCTTTCAGCTTTTTTCACTTTTAATGTATGAAGAAAATCTCGTATGTTAGACCATTTCTTATGTTGTTCTATCGCTTTTACATATACATCAAATATACGTTCATTATTCACATCTTTTTGTATCACTTTTATCGCAATTTCAATTGCTTTTGCATTTCTTTTTTTCACTAATACTTTTGCATAATGATATAGAACTTCTGCATGCTCACTATCTAGTTGTAGCGCATATTCAATCTGTTCTTGTTCTTTATCTATTTCATCCATCGCTCCATACACATATGCAATCGCATCTAATCGCCATATTTCAGGTACTTCGTCCGCTAATTGTTCTAGCTCAGTCAGCAACTCTTTCTGAAGATTCATTTCTACTGAAAGCTGTGCCAAATATTCCATATTAATGTGCAATGGCTCTTCTTTCATCGCCTGAACCATATGACTTTGTTCTTTAGAACGGTTTTCTTCTTTTTCGTATATTTCCGCAAGCTGTAAATGTACACCAACGAAATTCCCATCAAGCTCTAAACATGTTTCATACGCTTGTTTTGCTTCCGTCAATTGTCCTAATGCCATAAGTGTTTCACCAATTCGGTAATACGGTAATGCCGTTTCTTTTTGTTCTATCGCCTTATTATATCTTTTCATCGCCTGGCCGTACTGTCCAATCGATTCATATAAAATACCTGTATAACAACCATATTCACTTACGTCATTTCTTTCTTTTTGTAACGTTCTTAAGAATGCTATTCCTCGTTGTACAAATACGGTTCCTTTAATTCGATTCACATATTCATCTAACGCACTTGCTACATTATATTCGCTCTGCTTTATACCACTCTCTAACTTAAACAATGCTACTTTAAATCCTTCTTCACTTCCACCAAGTTCAACCTCAGCATCCCATAAAACCATTCCCGCGTTCATAAGGAAATCTTGGCTCTTTTCAATTTGTTTTTCAATATTGAGAATATATTCTTTCGCTTCCTTATATTGTTCTCTTGCCATATAAACTTGCGTAAGTCCGAAATGAGAATAAACATCATCATGATTTTCTTCTAAAGTACGAGTATACAATGTTTCCGCTTCTTCCAGACTATCATTTTGAAAATGATAGTCACCGAGTTTTACGTATAGAGGTGCCTTATCGTCACAATTCTCAATACCTTTTAATAAAATTTCTTTCGTGCTTTCCTCATCCTTCAAATCAGACTCGTATATTTCCGAAAGTTTCGTATAAATGTAAGGTGCATTACTATCCAAATGGATCGCTACTTTAAGCCCTTTTATCGCTAAATGTAATTTCCCTAAATGATGCGCACATCTCGCTCGCTCATACCATACATGGGCCTCATATTTATACTCTCTTAATAGATCATTAAAGATTTCATATGCTTCTTCATACCTTTCTAGGTCTATTAATATTAACCCGTGATTCGTTAAAGTGAATCTTTCAGGACTACGCTCTAAAGCTACTTGAGAAAACTGCAACGCCTTTTCAGACTGATCGATATACATATACGATAAAGCGAGAAAACTCCAAGCAATCGGCTGATCCGCGTCTAATTGTAACGAGGAACGAAAACTTGAAATTGCTTCTATATAACTTTCCTGCTCAAAAGCATACCTTCCGTTTATTAAATGATATAAGGCACGATTATTTTTCTTCTCAACACTCGCAAGCATGTGCCCAGCTTTTTCTAACTCTTCAAGGCGAATAAAGCACTGTGCACCATGTAATTTAACAAAATCTGAGTTCGGAAACTTCTCCATTAGCTTTTCAATACAAGATATAATAAACTCGTTATCTACTTCAACATCTAAGTGCTTAACCGTATATAACCACGTATTCGGATTATCACTCGTCCCTTTTAAAAACTGTACTAAGTCATGAATCCCCTCTTTATCTTGTTCATCCAAATGATCTGTTAAAGAAAAAATAGATTTAAAATAATGATGTTCTTCTTCATTTAAAAATGATAGTAGTTCCTTCTTTTCTTTCGGAACAAACGTAATCGCTAAACACCCTGTATAACGATATTTTTCTTGCAACTTACTATATTCCACAATAACTGGTTCGATAAAGTTCGGATCTTGAACATAAAAAGCTTGTAACGTATCATCATATCCAGCTAGCACTTGCACATGTGAAGCATGCTCAATATCTATACTTAATAAAACGGGAATCCCCTGATCTAACAGTCTCTTATAATTTTCTACATTCCCTTTAAAATAACGATATTCATAACCTAATTCTTCTAAATAAGAAACAGTATCTGAAAACTTGGATCCTGTCATATCAAAAATAAACTCTGCTATTTCATCTTGTGTACGTTTTTCTCCCCATAACTGTAACATCATTTCTAAACTTGTCGGCACACAATAATTATCTTTTTGTACAATCGGAACTATCGGTAAGTGAACCTTTTTGCCATCCGGATTTTTTTCTAAATTATGATATAAAGATTCTTTTAAACTTTTTTCTTCTTTTAATAATTGTTGTAAATCTACAAGTTTATTCATTTTGTAAAGCGCTTCTGCACGTAAATGTACAAAGTAAGTTTTATACGCATGATAAGGAAGCTGCTTATTTATGTTATCTATTACCGCTAACATTTCTTCATACTTCCCTAAATCTAATAAATATTTCACCTTTTCAAAATGGAAATATGGTACTTGCGGGAACTTTACAATCGCATCATCAATTAACTGTAATGCACGTTTTTGTTCTCCCTTATTCGCATATAACTGTGATAATAAATAGGTAGATAACTCTTCACAATCTTTATGCTGGATGCCAGCTTTAAATTGTTCTTCTGCTTTCTCCCATTCACCTGTATGCATATACACGTAGCCCCATTTATCAAATACAGCTCGTGTACTGTACTCCTCTGCCTTTTGCATATAAAAAAGAGCTTCTTCATTTCGTTTCATTTCTAGCAAACATCGTACTAACGTAAAATATGTTTTCGCTAAAAGATCAACTTCTATCTCTTCTTTATTTACCTCTTCTAATGAATCTTTTAACAACTGTTCTACTTCAAGTATTTTCCGCTCATCAATTAACTCATCACAATATAAAGAGAGCGTTCTCATATTTGGGAATTTTTTATAAGCGTAGCGAATGAGGAATGAACTGTATTGGTGCATAAGCCCTTCATCAGTAAGACGTATTAATATATCAAACTCCTTATGTGAAGGAACACTAGCAAGCCAATTCTTCACATAAGATAAAGTATTCTTTTCTTTTATATATGAAATTTCATTATTTATTTCCTGTAATCCATCTATAAATCTCTTGTCTTTCAAACAAGCATCTAACTGCTTAAAATCTAGCATGTATTCACCTCGAATAATTATTTGCACTGCTACTTGCTTAGATTTTACACATCATATTGTAGGTATTCAACTAAAATCTCCTATAATTGATAGTATTATTTAATATTATTCGAATTTATAACAAAATATAGTAAAAATGATTGTTTTTCTCCGTATTTTATTTAATTATAAGGAATAACGTAACATGCGGATCTTATCTTTCGGAAGCGGAAATCAGTACATGAAATTATATCGGCGATAATTCAAATATATCGGCGATTCTTGAAATATATCGACGATTTTCAAAATATATCAGCGATTATACGGTGTATATCGACTTATCGACAAATAATGACACCCTTCAACATATAGCTATCTTTCAACATTCTACGTCACCAAATGTAATTTTCATATTCGGAGCATATACTAAAGAAGCATCATTTTTTGTAGCATCGTTTTTGGTGAACTCATATGTAATAAGAAGGCATGACAGATTGCTATATCATATGTATCGTTCAATTCAATTTCTGTAGCATCTCCCTCAAGAAATTGTGTCTCATATGGAAGTAAACGAAACAACTCTCTCGCTTCAGCAAGTAATGTTTCTCCACTATCAATGCCAGTATACTTTGAACCTTTTGGAAGTAATGGCATTAATACTAAACCTAAATAACCATATCCACAACCGAAATCAATGATTTGTACGGGCTTATGAATCTTCCAAACTGTATTTACTAAAAAGCTTACATAATCGTCGTTATAATATAAATCTCTTGTATTTTTCAAATATGTTAGTTTACTGTTCTAGTCGTACGTTTCCAAATTTAACGCCCCCTTTTATATACAAAACTAAAGTTCTCTATATAATAGCCGTATTCCTACACTATTCTTAAATTTTCAAAGCAAAAAAGCTAGTGTATTTTTAACAATACGCTAGCCTTTTTATTTGGAAGAAAAGTAGATAATTAGAAATTTAATTTGTACAATCACAATCTAAACAATCCGTACAGTCTACATCGCTACAATCTGACTTTCTCTTTTTTTTGTTTCTTTTAAGATAATAATATAGTAGCCCCATCAGTAGTGTGCAAATTACAAAAGCTATTATTGCTTCTGTATATTTGTTTTGGATAATAAAACCTATTCCACTTCCGGCTGAAATAAAAATTAGAATTAAGTAGATCCAGAACATCTATGTAAATACCTCCGTTACTATATGCCTTAAGATAATATCCAAATAACACTTGATGAAACAAATAACCCCATACCATTACCGCTTAATACACCAGTAGTTACTCTTAGTAAATTTGTGCTACTTCTCCATTTCCACTTTTGAGTGAATCCATCAATAAGTAACGGAACTTGAGCAGAAAATGATAGTATTATTGCCAAAAGAAATGAAGGTGCTATATAAAAATAAATCGGAAACATTAAAATACCGATAAGCATGCCTGTACAACGCGCACATAAAGGTATGTATTTTTGTAGTTTAAAGAAACTTCTTTCCGCTTTTCTATGACAAGGAATTTGTAAAATCATATTTCGAATCAATATAAATCCTCCTCTCTAAAAAGATTTTAATTGATTTTGCAAAAAAATTATATATCCAAATAAAAAACAAACCAGGTTCATACTAGACCTGGTTTGTCAGTTTACTACTATATTACATCTCCTCAGGTGCCTCCACCCCAAGTAAACGTAATCCCTCTTTTAATACAACCGTCACAGCATACACTAATGCGAGTCTGCTGTCTTTCTCTTCGCTCTCTTCTAATATACGAACATTACCGTAATATTTATTAAACGATTGTGCTACATCCAATACATATTTTGAAATGATTGATGGCTCATTTTTGTTGAAGGCTGCTTCAATTATTTGAGGGAATTTATTCAATAATTTTACGACGCTCCAGCTATGATCATCTTTTAATGCAAATGTACACGTTTCAAATTCTACACTTTCTTTTCTTAAAATAGAGCACGCACGTGCATGTGTGTACTGTACATACGGTCCTGTTTCACCTTCAAATTTCAGCATGTTTTCTAATGAGAATTCGATATTATGCATACGCTCGTTTTTTAAATCGTGAAAGATAACTGCGCCAACACCGACTTGCTTCGCTACTTCTTCTTTCTGTTTTAAATTTGGATTTTTCTCTTCAATATTTTGTTTTGCAAGGTCTATTGCTTCTTCAAGTACTTCTTCGAGTAAAATAACTCTTCCTTTACGTGTCGACATTTTCTTACCGTCTTTTAAAATGAACCCAAACGGTACATGTTCCATGCCGTCAACCCAATTGTAGCCAAGCTTTTTTAATACAGTGAAAAATTGATTAAAATGTAAACTTTGTTCTGGGCCAACAACATATAACGCTTTATCAAATGCATATGTGTTTTGACGATATAACGCTGCCGTTAAGTCACGTGTTGCGTAAATCGTTGCACCATCGGATTTTCTAATTAAGCAAGGCGGCATTCCCTCTTCTTCTAAATTAACGACTAACGCGCCTTCTGACTCTTCAAGCAAATCATGCCCCTCTAAAATCCCAATAAAATCTTCCATCAAATTATTATAAAAAGCTTCTCCTTGAAAATTAGTAAATTCAACACCGAGAAGTTCATAAATACGAGAAAATTCTTTTAAAGATTCGTGACGGAACCAATTCCAAAGCTCAACAGCTTCTTCATCACCTTCTTCTAACTTCTTAAACCAAGCGCGTCCATCTTCTTCTAATTCTTCATCGTCTTTTACCTCTTCATGGAATTGCACATATAACTTAAATAGTTCACGTATTGGATCCTCTTTCACTACTGCTTCATTTCCCCATTTTTTATAAGCGGTAATTAACTTTCCAAACTGTGTGCCCCAGTCTCCAATATAATTAATTCCTACAACTTCATAACCACATTTTTCAGCGATATGTTTCAGTGAATTTCCAATCATTGTAGAACGTAAATGCCCCATTGAAAAAGGTTTCGCGATATTAGGAGAGGAATAATCGATAACTACCGTTTTTTCACAACCAAAGTGATTTTGACCGTACTCTTCTTTCTTCGCTAAAACCGTTTTTAATACATCATCACTTACCGTTTCACGATTAAAAAACACATTTACATAAGGACCAACAGCCTCTACTTTCGTAAAAAATGGATCACTTAATTTCTCCGCAACTTCTTTTGCGATAATAGCTGGTGATTTTTTATATTGCTTCGCAAGTGAAAAACATGGAAATGCTGCATCACCGAATTCATCTTGTTTCGACGTTTCGATTAAATCTAAAATTTGATTTTGCGTTAATTCATTCGTAAAAATATCGGATAAACTTTCCGCAAACTGCGTTTTATAATCCATGCTATATAACCTCCTTATTTTTTTAAACACAAAAAACTCGTCTCTAAAAAAGAGACGAGTTTAAACCCGTGGTACCACCCTTGTTGTTCATTACGAACCACTTTCCCGTTTATAACGAGGACAGGGGGCCTCGGCTTACTCTACTATTCGTTCAAGAAGCATCTCCGAAGTGCGCTTCATCTTTTCCTTCCGCACTAGGCTCACACCATCCCTAGCTCGCTTTCCTTCTAAAAAAGACTACTCTCTTCATCACCGACAGTATATTTAATTAATTATTGCTTATTATACATCTTTTCAAACAATTAGCAAGGGTCAATTACACCAAAGTGAAACTTAGCACTTTTTCTTTTGTATACGTGAAAATTATGTTTTTCAAATCTAGAACTACGGAAATGATCTTTCAGAACGACACGCTTTCTCGCCACACGCTTCGCTTCTGCAATTGTTTCGTCAGTAATATCATGATACAAAGCGAAGTGTTTTAATCCTTTTATTCCATCTGATTCTATAACAGTTTCTTCAAACATTGGATCAAGGTACACAACATCATAACTATTGTCTTCACATTGTGTTAAAAATGCATAATGCTCCGTTTGCTTCACATCAATTCGTTGCATTGCCTCATCAATTTCAGAAACAGATGAAGACCATGTTTTCAAACCATTTCCCATAATATAAGCCATATACTCATTGCCTTCAAGTCCCGTTACTTTTCCGCTTTTACCAACAATATAACTAGCTACAATACTATCTGATGCCATACCGAGCGTACAATCTAACACTGTCATTCCGCTCTCTAATTGCGTAGCTTGTACAAACGGATCGTGTTCTCCGCGCATTAATCTTTTCACACGAAACATCGCTGAGTTTGGATGAAAGAAAAACGACTCCTCCGTTCCTTTTGGGTAAATGGCTAATCGTTTTTTGCCTACGACAAGTACATCTTGTTCATACTGCTCATGTAGTTTATGTACTGGTATATCATTACGTTTAACGAATGAACGATTTAATTCTGTGGCTACCTGCTTTGCATAATCTGTCATTTCTTTATTCGTTCTTCCTGCTGTTGTTACTATCATTGTTTCACCTCTATATAAAGAAAAGAGGGAGATTTACTCTCCCCCTTCTTTAGCAATTCTTTTCGAAAGCTTGTTCTAAGTTCGTAATAATTTCGTCCATAGTTGCACCTTCAATTTCATGACGGTGAATGAAGTGAACAACTTCTTTTCCTTTTAATAATGCCATAGATGGTGAAGATGGAGGAATTTCTCCGAAGTATTCACGCATTTTTGCAGTAGCATCTTTATCTTGACCTGCGAATACAGTTACAAGATGATCAGGTTGTTTTTCAGCACGAACAACCGCTTGACCTGCTGATGGACGTGCTAAACCAGCTGCACATCCACAAACTGAGTTTACAACTACTAAAGTTGTACCTGTTGCGTTTTCCATAAATTCTGTTACAGCTTCCTCTGTAGTTAACTCTTCAAATCCAGAACGCACTAATTCTTGGCGCATTGGGATTACCATTTGGCGCATGTATTCTTCATAAGCATTTGACATCTTGTAATCTCTCCTTCAACTTTCATTCCAAATTCATCATATCACGCTCTATTACTAGGTGCAAAAGAAAGATAACGATGATTTCATTTTTTTGTAGGGATTTCACAAACCCCTTCACGGCAATGTCCAACTGGGACAAGTTTTCTATTGTTAGCGATATAATCGTATACTTTACTTCCAAATCCGAGCATGATAGATAGTTTTATAAAAGGAACAGCAAACCAGTAAGATGGAACAGCCTTTGCTAATACATGTATGCTATGAATTCCTTCATACCACTTATTAGTTTTTAAAATATATAATCTTTGTTCCATCTTGCTTTGTAGTTCTTGAGAAAGTTCATACTTCTCAACTACATCTTCATCTCGAAATGAAACAAATTTCATCTTACCCTTTTTATCTAATTTTTTCGTACGTTCTGCAACCGCCGTACACATCGGGCACCAACTATCATAGAAAATAATCATACATTATTCCCCTTTACGAGACTCCGTCATTTGTTTCCATACAGAACCTTTTGCTTCTTCTCCACCTTCAATACGCTCTAATGCTAGACGTGCTTGCATCGCTACTTCAAACTCTGGATCATCTTGCGCTGCTTTTAATGCCGGAATCGCACTTTCATCTCCGAGTTCAAATAAGAACATAGCTGCACGCCAGCGTACTAATTTACTTGAATCTTTCAGAGATTTAATCATAACGAACATCGCCGCCGGATTACCTACATCTGATAAGCAATCGCCCGCTGTACGGCGAACACTTACTGAACGATCTAATAGCGCTTTATATAATAACGGCAACACTTCATCACCTTTTACCATACCTAAATACGCTGTTGCTAAACGGCGAATCGAAACTTTTTCATCATCTAACGCCATCTTCAACACTGGAATATCTTCTTCAGTAGGATCCATTTGTTCTAATGCTGCGAAACGTTTTTTCCAGTCAGCATCTTTCATCATCTCTTCTGTTACTTTATATGGCTCACGCTTTTGAATCGTTACTTCAACAGCACCTGCCTGATTTAATAATTCTTTGACCGTTTCATTTACACGTTCTTCTGGATAAGCAGCAACAATCTCTTCTACTACTTCTTTCCCGATTTCTTCCAAGTTACCGTAACGTGTACTTTGTTCCACCCATTTACGCTCTTTTACAACGTTTGGTGCAGACATTTGCACTTTCATAATTGATTCTTTAAAACGATCTGGTAAACCAACACGTTCTTCTGTCGTTCCATCTGTTAACTTTACTTGCATTGGAATTGTAAAGAACATTTGAACAAACACTTTCACTTCCCCAAAATGAGCAAGTTGCTGTTCTTCATTTTCTTCTACTACTTCTTCACCGAAAACAGCACGAACTTGTTGTAATAAAACTTTCCAGTCATACTTCGCATTTCGCTCCACTGCTAAAAAGTCGGCTACATGATATACACCTTTAATGCCTTCAATTTTCAAAATTTCTTGCACTTGCATTGGTGCTTGTTCTTTATTTTCATTTGTATAATTATTACGTGCTCCTGATGGTAATACTTCATTCAAAATAACTTTCATTGTATTTGGACTTGGCGTCGGTTCAATTGCTTTAATCTTCACGTAAAAAACTCTCCTTTATTGCATGTTCTTAGCTGTATTGTAACATGTTATCACTCTATACTCCTACTCGGATGCTTAATTTTACTATTTACTTTTCTACATTGCTGGGAAGTTTCATTCATTCTATTTTCACCTAATCGTTCCATAACTATAGTTAAAAGTATAATTGACAATTACATAAAAAGGGATTAACCTTAACTCATAAAATGACCGTGGTCATTTTATGAACAAAGTCATTCAAAGGTGGAGTGATAACAAATGAACAATGTCATAATTATTGGTGGCGGTATTGCTGGTCTATGTGCAGCAATTTCCTTACAAAAGATAGGAATAGAAGTAACAGTATATGATAAAAATACTGAGCCTACTGTTGCTGATGCAGGTATTATCATTGCTCCGAATGCAATGCAAGCACTTGAACCATACGGAATTTCTGAGAGAATAAAAAAATTCGGCAACGAAAGTGACGGCTTTAAGCTTGTATCCGAAAAAGGAACTATTTTCAATAAATTGATTATCCCAGCTTGTTATCCAAAAATGTACTCTATTCATAGAAAAGATTTACATCAATTACTACTTTCTGAACTACAAGACGATACTATCGAATGGGGAAAAGAATGTGTAAAAATAGAACGAAATGAAGAAGACGCCTTAAAAATAGTATTTCAAGATGGTAGTGAAGCATTTGGCAATATACTCATTGCTGCCGATGGTATTCATTCTGTCGTTCGAAAACAAGTAACACAAAGGGATAATTATCGTTATGCAGGATATACATGTTGGCGCGGCGTAACTCCTACTAATAACATTTCTTTAACAAACGATTTTATTGAAACTTGGGGAACAAACGGTAGATTTGGTATCGTCCCTCTACCAAATAACGAAGTATACTGGTATGCGCTTATAAATGCGAAAGCTAGAGATCCAAAATACAAGGCTTACACAACAGCAGATTTATATAATCATTTCAAATCTTACCACAATCCCATACCATCTATATTAAATAATGCATCGGACGTTCATATAATTCATCGTGATATTGTAGACATTACGCCAATGAATCAGTTTTTTGAAAAACGCATCGTCTTTATTGGGGATGCTGCCCATGCTCTTACTCCTAATTTAGGCCAAGGTGCTTGTCAGGCGATTGAAGATGCGATTATTTTGGCTGAATGTATTAAGAATAATGCTCATTATCGTCAAGCATTTATGGAATATGAACAAAAAAGACGAGATAGAATTGAAAAAATCTCAAACACTGCATGGAAAGTTGGAAAAATGGCGCAAATAGAAAGTAAACCCTTAACTATAGTAAGAAACAAAGTAATGAAACGTATGCCGAAATGGATTTCTGAAAGGCAAGCACATGAACTATACAACTTTCATTTATAACAAAAATAAGAAACAGTATTCTCTATCCTTCTTTCAATTACAATAAACTTAATCATGAAGTAAGATTTTATTTGAGATTATCTATTAAACAGATATAATTGTTTGTGTTAGGAGTAGATTATATGCTGAGAGAAACGAGAAAAAAAGAATTAAAAGAACTTATATTCCTAAAAGCAGTACAACTCTTCCAAGAACGCGGGTACCAAAATGTAACGGTTCAAGATATTACTACTGCATGCGGGATTGCAAAAGGAACGTTCTTCAATTACTTTCCGAAAAAAGAAAACATATTATTATTTTTAGGTGATTCTCAAATTGAACTATGGAATGAAAGTTTAAAAACATATGAAAATGTAGAACATCCAAAAGAAAGAATTAAACTTGTTCTAGGAGACTTACTAGACCGTTTTACTGGACATGGCGATTTAATGAAGCATGCCATCTTTGAGATTATAAAGTCTAATTACTTAGTAGAAAATGAAGTGAAAAGTATACAGCAGCTACAAGAAGGTTTGTCTTCAATTATTACAGAGGCGAAAGAAACAGGAAAATTAAACAGTCAATGGGATATACATATTATCACTTCTACTATTATGAGTACTTATTTTTATACTTTAATGTCCCATTCACTATTACATGCTAATGAAATAAACGCGAAAAATACACTCAATCAACAATTAGATGTTGTTTGGGAAGGTATCAATCAAAAATGATAGAGGGCTATACTACTAAGCCCTCTTATTGTGATGCCCCCTCCCGCCTTTTCTCCAAAAATGTAATATTTTCAATCACTACTTCCGTTATATATATTCTCTTTCCTTGGTCATCCTCGTAATTCCTCGTATGAATACGTCCGGTAATTCCAACAAGTGAGCCTTTCGTACAATATTCAGTTACATTCTCAGCTGACCTTCTCCATATCGTGCAATTAATAAAATCTACTTGCTGCTCACCTAAACTATTTCGAAAACCTCTATTCACCGCAACACATACTCGTGCATACGCGACGCCTTGCTTTGTGTAGTATAATTCTGGCTCCTTTGTCAATCTACCGATTAATACAACTCGATTCATCATAAGTTATACCACCTCACATATTTTTCTTCATTGTAAATAAAAATGTATAAAGGGTAAAAAGCGTAAAATAATATATTTTAAAGTAAAAAAGATTATTTTTTATGCTATAAAAGAAAAAAAGAAACCTTACATATTTTAAACATGTAAGGTTTCAAAATTTATACTTCACTGCATGAAATGTAATAACCACCGCGAGCCATTTTTATCTCAACGCGGTACATTACATTTTCTAAGTAAAAAGTAATCGGTTTAACTTTACTCTCGAATTTTAGTCTTTCATTACATTCAGCCGCATATCCCTCTATTGCTGAAGTAATAACTTCTGATGATGGATACGTTAAAGCATCATCTAGTTCTATGAAAAAACTTTTAGAAAATAGCTTTTTCATAATCCCTTTCTTCTCTTTCATCATATTCCATCCCCCTTGAACTCAAGTTACTACCATCCACATTATACCATATATTCAATTTACCTTTAAAAATAAAAAAATCCTGCATTTTTCATGCAGGATTTTTTTATTAGTCATTTTTCGTAAAGTAAGAAACGAAACGAAGAATTTCTAAGTATAACCAAACTAATGTAAGCATTAGTCCCATTGCAGTGTACCACTCCATATATTTCGGAGCTTGACTACGTACACCATTTTCGATTAAATCGAAATCTAGTAATAAGTTTAATGCAGCAACTACGATAACAACTGCACTAATAATAATACCGATTGTACCACCTTGGTGAATGTACGGAACCGTTACACCAAACATGTTTAGTAGAAATACGACTAAGTACATAACCATAATTCCAAGTGTTGCTGCCATCACGCCTGTACGGAATTTATCCGTTACTTTTACTACGCGTGTTGCATATAACACTAACATTGCAAATAGAATTGAGATTGTTAGTAATACAGCGTTTAAAACGATAGAATCGCCAAACTTCATTGTATAAACAGCTGAAATACTACCTAATACAACCCCTTCTACCGCCGCATAGATTGGTGCACCAAAAGGTGAAATACGCGGGAAGAACATAGACGCAAATGCGATGATTGCCGCAACGATTAAAGCACCAATTAATACTGGCATTTTCATCGTACCCTCTATCATCTGTATGTATGAATAGACAGACGTTGCAAGTAGCAAGATAAGCATAATAAACGTTTTGCCTACTGTTCCGCCAATAGTCATCGCAGAAGCACTTGCTCCTTCTTTACGAAATGCCTCTTTTTTCAACATTGGATTAGATGTTCTCATTTTTTCCCTCCTAAAATAGGTTCTACCAATAGTGTAAAGTTTTTCTCTTTACTTTTCAATATATGCAGCTTGTTTTTATTTTAATCCTTCAACAATGTCCGATAGTTCACTCCATCTTTCCATCGTTTTTTCTAGCTCTTCTTCTGTTTTTTGCTGTGCTTCAGATAATTCTTGTGCCTTTGTGAAATCAGAACCAACATTTGCAAGCTCTTCTCCAATTGACTCAAGTTTTTCTTCAAGTTCTGCAATTGTATCTTCAATTGTTTCCCATTCGCGCTGTTCGTTATATGAGAGTTTACGCTTACGTTGTTGTTTCGGCACTTCTTCTACTACTTTTTTCTCTTTTTGTACTTCCGCTTTCTCAATAAGTTCTCTCGTTTTTTCCATTTCTAAGTAATCCGTATAACTACCTAGAAATTCGCGCACTTCTCCTTCTCCCGTAAAGATGAACAATTCATCTACTACTTTATCTAAGAAGTAACGGTCATGCGATACAGTTAAAACGACACCTGGGAAATCTTCTAAATAATCTTCTAACACCGTTAATGTTTGTGTATCTAGATCATTCGTAGGCTCATCCAGTAATAGTACGTTCGGTTCTCCCATTAATATACGTAATAAATATAAACGTCTTCTCTCGCCACCAGATAATTTGCCAAGCGGTGTACCATGTGAATGTGGTGGGAATAAGAAACGTTCTAACATTTGAGACGCACCAATTACTTTTCCGTCTGTCGTATGAATGACTTCCGCGATTTCTTTAATGTA
Organism: Bacillus paramycoides; assembly: GCF_038971285.1. Taxonomy (NCBI): domain Bacteria; kingdom Bacillati; phylum Bacillota; class Bacilli; order Caryophanales; family Bacillaceae; genus Bacillus; species Bacillus paramycoides. Next base: position 2,011,056 of record NZ_CP152427.1, on the reverse strand, counting down.
TTCAATCATACGTTGATTTAAATTCATCTCTTCATTTTCTTGCGTATAATAAGCGATTTTCACTGTTTGCCCAACTTCAATTTCACCACTATCAGGAGATATTTTACCTGCAAGCATATTTAATAACGAAGATTTCCCGCTACCATTCGCTCCAATAATTCCGATACGATCGCCTGGTTTCACAATATGATTAAAGTTGTTCAATACAGTTTTATCACCGAATTTTTTCGTTACATCTTTTAACTCTAGTACTTTTTTCCCAAGACGGCTACCGCTAAGCGCAATATCAACTGACTGTTTTGCAGCTGGTCCTTCTTGACCTTTTAACTCTTCAAAACGTTGAATACGTGCCTTTTGCTTAGTCGAACGAGCTTTTGCACCACGGCGAATCCACGCTAGTTCGCGGCGATATAAGTTTTGACGTTTTGATTCTTGCGCAAGTTCTTGTTCTTCACGAAGTGCTTTCGCTTCTAAAAACGTACTGTAATTCCCTTCATAACTATACAGTTTTCCATTATCTAATTCGAAAATACGATTCGTCACACGATCTAAGAAGTAACGATCATGGGTTACAAGTAATACTGCACCTGTATATCGTGCTAAATATTCCTCTAACCACTCAACTGTCTCATGGTCAAGATGGTTCGTAGGCTCATCTAAAATTAATAGATCTGGTGTTTCAATAAAACACTGCGCCATCGCAATACGTTTTTTCTGTCCACCAGATAAATTTCCAACAATTGCTGTGAAATCAGTAATTCCTAATTTCGTTAATAACGATTTTGCGTTCGCATTTGCTTCCCACGCACTCATCGCATCCATACGTTGTTGCACTGCAAATAATTGTTCCTGTACTTTTTCATTGCTTGGATCTTTTTCGATATGTAATAGCGCCTTTTCATAGTCACGAAGAAGACGAATTAAAGGTGTATCACCATGGAAGACTTGCTCTAATACTGTTAATTGCTCATCAAACTCCGGTTGCTGTGATAAATAACTAATTGTATACCCACGTGAATGAGTCATATCACCTGTATCAGCAATTTCAGCTCCTGCAATGATTTTTAATAAAGTTGATTTACCTGTACCATTTACACCGATAATTCCGGCACGTTGTCCTTCTGCAATACTAAATGATAATCCATCAAATAACGGTTTTTCTCCATATGATTTTGATAAGTTTTCCACAGTTAACATTTTCATATTTGTGCATTCCACTCTTTCATAAATTGTTCAATAAACTGTTCCATATAACGATGACGAACTTCCGCCTCTTGTTTTGCTGCGTTCGTATTCATTAAGTCTTTTAGTTTCAAAAGTTTTTCATAGAAATGGTTTAAAGAAGGATCGTTATTTTTTCTATATTCCTCTTTCGTCATCACTTCACGAGGCGGAATAGTTGGATCATACATTAATCTCCCTTTCGCTCCACCATACGCAAATGTGCGAGCTATTCCAATTGCACCAAGAGCATCTAAGCGATCCGCATCTTGAACAATCTTCCCTTCAAGTGACTCTACTTTACCGCCATGACCACCTTTATAAGACATATTGGCGATGATATGAAGAACATGTTTACTTTCCTCTTCTTCCACATGTAACTCTTCTAACCAATCAGAAACTTTTTTCATTCCTGCTTCTTCACTTTCATTTAACTTCTCATCAGCCACATCGTGAAGTAATGCTGCCATTTCAATTATAAAACGATTTCCTCCTTCTTGCTCGGATAAAGAAATCGCCAGTTTATGTACGCGCTCAATATGATACCAATCATGCCCACTCGCATCTTTTTCTAAAATATGTTTTACAAAAGTAATTGTTTTTTGAATCTTTTCTTGTTTTGTCATTTTATCTTCACCCAGTTACTTATTGTAACACGCCCGCATTTTTTCATCACATATTTTCTTGTCCGCCCATACACTAGGTGGTAGGCATCATCATGAAGGAGGAATAAATATGTTCTATAATAATCAACCGCCTTATCCACAACAACCATTTTACCCTCAACAACAAGAACAAAGATACACAGAACAATATGAAGAACAAGAGCCACAAGAGCGACAATATGAACAAAATCCATACGCAACAAAACAAAACCAAGAAGCTAATTATCAACAAAATTCATTCGACACACGTCCAAATTATGAATACCCTCAAAATCCATATGCAGCACCGCAAAATCAAGAACAACAATTTCAACAAAATCCATATACAACAACGCAAAACCAAGAAGCTAATTATCAACAAAATTCATTCGACACACGTCCAAATTATGAATACCCTCAAAATCCATATGCAGCACCGCAAAATCAAGAACAACAATTTCAACAAAATCCATATACAACAACGCAAAATCAAGAAACTGAATATCAACAAAATCCATACGACACACGTCCAAATTATGAATACCCTCAAAATCCATATGTAGCACCACAAAATCAAGAACAACAATTTCAACAAAATCCATACACAACTCAGCCTCAACAACCACAATATCAGCCGCAAATGTACCAACCAAACTATGACGCGCGTGTTTCACCGCCAGCACCACCAACAATTGATCCGACACAACCACAAATCTTACCACCAGGACCTACATTCGATATTACACAGCCTCAAATCTTACCGCCTGGACCAATTACAGAACCAACGCAACAACAAATTCAACAAGTTGTCGGTACACAGTTTTTACCTTTAAAGAAACCTGTACTAGATTTCGTAAAACCTTGGGTAGATTACGGTTTAAATGAAGCAAAACATACATCACACAAACACGCTTTAACAGAAGTTGCGGCGATTATGTTTTTAGTTGGGAAAGGGTTCAACCCGACGATTGCACATTATATTGTGGAATCTTGGGAGAAGAATGAGCAGTTTTAGGGTTGTTTATTTCATTTTAAATAAAACAAAAAAAGTGTCACAAATGCCTGATTTATAGCATTTGTGACACTTTTTGTTTGTTATGTTAAATGTCATTTCAATAGTGAATTACTGCAGTTACCTTTTCTTTCTAGGACCAATAATTAATTTAATCGCCGTTCTTTCTTGATCATTAATCGTAACCTCTTGAAATGCTGGAACGAAAGCTAAATCGATACCACTTGGAGCAACAAATCCTCTTGCGATTGCTATTGCTTTAATCGCTTGATTTAAAGAACCAGCCCCAATTGCTTGAATTTCTACATTTCCACTTGTTCTTAGTACACCTGCAATTGCACCTGCCACTGAATTTGGTTTTGATTTTGAAGATACCTTTAATATATTTTCCATGTAAGTTGCTCCCTCTATTATTTAATCTCTCTTTTGTTACGGCTTAAAATATTTCAACGTATCTTTAACTACTATTCACACCAAAAGCAAACAATGCTACATAAGTACATTCATTCGATACTTTTTCTCTTCTTCCTGCCCAACTACTTAAAATAAAGAACGACAACTAAAGGCTTTAATATACAAACTTCCCATTATACTTTTCTGTTAATCTAATAAATGTGAAAAAAGTACCGAACTCTTCTACTGCAAAAGTTCGGTACTTTTTATATTAAAAGCTTCTCATTCCTTCTTACTTCTCCACATAAACTGACTTAACAATTGTACGACTATAAGGTTGTCCTTCTTTATTCATCCCTTTTATATCCATCGTAACGTTATATACTCCTGGTTGCTTTATATCCTTCAAAGCACCCGTAAATGTATTGTTATTAACATTTTGTAATTCACTATATTCAGAGACTAGTTTTCCTTCTTTATTCAAGACTCTTACTGTTATAGAAAGATCTCCTTTCATTTCAGGTGCCATAGGTGATTTTTTCAGTTTATACTCAGATTTATTCGCTTTAACTTTTGTAGGCATTTGAAGAACAAATGGTGCGCCAGTCTTGTAATCGCTTACAATCAAGTATACATCTTTCGACTGCTTCGCCATCATTTTAACTTTCCATTCTCCTACATCCATTTTATCAAATTTAAATGTTCTAATTGTTGCACCACCAAAGAAAGATTCCCCTTCACCAGTAGTTATAACGCTATCCTTATTTGTATACATTTTTCCTTTTGGTGATATCATTTGTACTTCTACATCAGACGAAGCAGTTAATATAGAAACGATTCCTTCAGCTTTTTTATCAACCGCAACAGTTTGCTCTATCCACTGATTTTGTGGCAATTCTCCTCCTAAAATGTTTTGGTTTGAATTTGTATTTAATTGTTCTATGTTTTCATTTGAACTAGTGCTGGATGCTACTAAAGCTGGTACGGCTACATTTGATGTACGTAAATATGGCTCAATTCGCGAGAAAACAGCAGATCCTTTTCGTATGTTATCATGATCAAATCTAGAATCTGTAAATAAATGAGTTCCATACGGCAACTTAGCACTCCATTCATTTACTAGTCCATCATTCGAACCGTACGATGACAAATATAACCCGCCCATAGATAACGCAGAAAATACTGGTCCCCAGCTAGTCCCAGTAGCGGTATAGTAACGGTTTAATTTGGCTGCTGGATTATTATCAATCGTTGAACGAAATTTTGCCATTTCCCCCATTTGTAATGAGTACGTACCATCATCTTTTTGACCTAATATAGAAGCAAGCCATCCCGCCCACCAACTATATGATAAATCAGCTAAGTTTGATCCATGATGTGGTGTCGCAAGCGTAATAACATTTCCGACAAATCGATTTGCACCATATCCTACTAATGCAGCCTGTGTATCGATACCGCCTTTACTATGTGCTACAATATTAACTTTTTTACCGAAATGATTATATATTTCTTCTAATTTTTGTGCTAACAATTTTCCGTTGTCCCACTGACTAGCTGATCCTTTTCCAGCAGCATCATATAATTGTATAAATACTGTTTGATAGCCTGCTTTCAAAGCATAGTCATACATATCATTCATATCGTGATACACTGTCTTACCATACCAACTATCAGCATTCCCATTCCTTCCTTGCACAAAGAGAATTGGAGGTTTATTCTCATCATAATTAGCAGGTTTTTGACCTAAAAACCATTCTCCAGGTGTAAAGACTTCTTGATCTGGAAAGCCTGTTTTAAGCTCTTTTACAACTTCTGCTCGCACATTTGTGCTAATCATTGGAACCATGATAAAAAATACAATTAGTAAGGCAACACATCTTCTCATCAATCGCATATTACTCCCCCCACTTTTTTTGAAAGAAGGTGCTCTTTGTAATACTTTTTTATCTTCTCTCTTAATACTAGATAATCTTTTTACTTAAACAAAATCTTGTCCCTATTCCCACGAGATTACTAGTACCCCTTCTTCCTTAACACACGTTATTCTCTTTGTTTCTATCTCTTCCTTTTGAGAGAACACTATAAAAAAGTTTCTCAATAATTGTTAACCGTACTAAATCCAAATATCTCTAAATCATTATTGTTTATATAAAGTATACAAATCTTGAAAAAACTTTAGTAAAAAAACACTTTATTACCACCTAGTTATAAAAAAGATTAATGAAGATATGTACTTTTATTTAATTTAATACAAAACAAACGAATAAAAGCTTATGCTGTAAGACTTTCCTACGATTAAAGATTAAACTGAAATTTCTAAATAGATAGTAAGGTTTCCAGAAACATATATTATGATAATTTTCGCAGACTTGAATTAAACTTTTAGAAGTACTAACCTATCGGTGAGCAGAAGAAAATTCTGTAAAAAGAAAGGAGAATGCTTTATGATGACCAATTTACAAAAGGAGTTTTTTAAACGACTAAAAATTCCTGCAAAAGAAATAACATTTAATGATTTAGATGAAATTCTCTTGAAAATGGGCTTGATTCTCCCCTATGAAAATCTCGATATTATGGCTGGTACTATTAAAAACATCTCAAAAAATAACTTAGTAGAAAAGTTACTAATTCAAAAACGAGGCGGTCTTTGTTATGAATTAAACTCCTTATTGTATTACTTTTTAATGGATTGTGGGTTTCAAGTATATAAAGTAGCCGGTACTGTTTATGATCTTTACGATAATAAATGGAAACCCGATGATGGTCATGTCATTATCATATTAAATCATAATTATAAAGATTATGTTATAGACGCAGGTTTTGCATCTCATCTACCTTTACATCCAGTCCCTTTTACCGGAGAAGTCATCTCTTCTCAAACGGGAGAATATCGAATTCGCAAACGAACTACCCGAAAAGGTACACACATTTTAGAAATGAGAAAAGGAGCTAACGGGGAATCTACAAATTTCTTGCAATCTGAACCTTCACACGAATGGAAAATAGGCTATTCCTTTACTTTAGATTCAATAGATGAGAAAAAGGTGAATAACATTCAAAAAGTGATTGTAGAACATAAAGAATCTCCTTTTAATAAAGGGGCTATTACTTGTAAATTAACTGATTATGGGCACGTATCATTAACAAATAAAAATTATACAGAAACCTTTAAAGGCATCAAAAATAAACGACCAATTGAATCAAAAGATTACGCTCGCATTCTTCGTGAATCTTTCGGAATAACACAAGAAAAATATGTAGGAAAAACACTAGAAAGAGGATAGTTGACTAGAAGTATTTCATAATAAAGCAGATTCCATATTTAGAATCTGCTTTATTTTATATTTTGTTATAAAAAAATTTGTTTTGCTCTTACCCTTTAATTCTCAATTATATACTCATCATCATATTTATCGTATTGGAGCCCTGACCCTATTTTTGATTCCGTAACTTGATCTCTTAAAAACGGTGCAGCTTCCATTTTGCTAGTTGCAATTTCAATTCCATATTTTTTCGTTAAATGGGCTAATTCTATTAAAAACCACTCTCTTCGTAATGTGACTGGAATATCAAATGTTCTTCTTTTCATATATAATAGCACCTCTTTTATTTTCATAGCTAAAAAAATATCACTGAATGTACTATTTAAAACTACCTTTCATCACAAACATCCAATGAAACATTATAGTATATGCATGTCCATTTTAAACGTGCTATTAAAAAAAGAATACTTCAGTTTACATAAAATAATTATGTATTAGTAGAAAGAGGCTTGTCCTCCTCTTTCTACTCTAGAGATTTAAATTAAGAACATCTTGGTACACCTAAAGCTAAGAATAAACCTGCTACTCCCGCAGTAATCGGTACTTTTAACGTAATAACATCGTCTACTTTCGTTACTAAAAAGAAAGCATTACCTTCTTGTAATATACAAGTCACCAACAATTGGAATTCCATTCAAATCTCCTCCTTTCAATCGTTATATTATACTTTATGGATTTTATTAAAAAATGTAATAGGAAATATATCCATTTTCTCCTATATGCAAATAAATGTTCATCAGTCTATTAAAAATATTAATGTACTCTGTTAAATACCACTCCTATTATCCTCAAAACTGACACATTATAAGTGATTTCAATCACCACATTGTTTTTCATTTATCGCTATTCTTAATTTAGATATTACATTTAAACGTTATGGAGGAATTCATATGGAACATACATTTACTGAAACTTCAATTGTTGGTGAGATTGTTACACAATTTCCGAAGGCTAGTGATCTTTTTAAATCATATAGAATAGATTTTTGTTGTGGTGGTAATAAGCCACTTATTGATGCAATTCATGAAAGAAATTTATCAGCTTCTGAAGTAATTACAGAGTTAAATACGCTTTATCATAATACGAAACGATTAAATGAATCTGAAATTGATTGGAAAAGTGCTTCTTATCGTGAATTGATTGATTATGTAATTCATAAGCATCATCGTTATTTAAATGAAGAGTTACCACAGTTAAGTCCATATGTGACGAAAGTATTACGTGTGCATGGAGTAAATCAGCCTCATTTAGCTCAAATTCATAAGCTATTTCATGAACTTAAAATGGAATTAGAACAGCATTTAATTAAAGAAGAAACGGAAGATTTTCCATTAATTTTAGAATTTGAACAAAATCCAACTGATGAATACTATGCAAAGTTACGTAAAGTAGTAGATGAACTAGAAAATGAACACAATCATGCCGGAAATATTATAAAAGAGCTTCGTAAAGTGACAAATGACTTTACTCCTCCAGAAGGAGCTTGCGGCACTTATCGACTTGTGTATCAACGCCTTGAAGCGCTAGAGTCTGATTTATTTGAGCATATTCATTTAGAAAATAATATTTTATTTCCACGTGCCATTACGAGAGCATAAATCAAGTGCAGGACATGAGTGTAAATACTTATGTCCTGCTTTTTCATTTTGCGAAAAATATCCACGCCCCCCTCACACAAATCCGAATTTTAACAATTTGTGAATCATTATATAAGTGTGATAAATATCACATCTCCTCCTTTTTTGATTTTCTATAATAGAAATATAATCCTTTGTTCAATATTTCACATAAAAAGGGGAAACGAAAATGAAAAAACGTTTAGTTATGATCGGAAATGGTATGGCTGGCATTCGATGTATGGAAGAAATCTTAAAACATGATAGTGATTCATATGAGATTACTATTTTTGGAGATGAACCGCATCCAAACTACAACCGCATTATGCTCTCTCATGTTTTACAAGGCAAAACAAATATGCAAGATATCATTATGAATGAATACAATTGGTATGAAGAAAACGAAATAACTTTGTATACAAATGAAAGAGTTCAAAGTATTAACAGAGAAGAAAAAATTATTATCACTGAAAAGAATCGTACTGTTACATATGACAAACTCATTATCGCAACAGGTTCTAGTGCTTTTATTTTACCTGTTGAAGGTTCCACACTTCCTGGTGTAACAGGTTTTCGAACTATTGAAGATACACAATTTATGATTGATACTGCTAAAAAAAAGAAAAAGGCCGTAGTCATTGGTGGTGGATTACTTGGTTTAGAAGCCGCAAGAGGTCTAATTGATTTAGGAATGGACGTACATGTTGTTCATTTAATGCCTAGCTTAATGGAGCAACAACTAGATACGAAAGCAGCTTCTCTTCTGCGTGAAGATTTAGAAGCACAGGGCATGAAGTTTTTAATGGAAAAGAAAACTGTAAAAATTCTTGGTACAGATCATGTTGAGGGCATTCAATTTGAAGATGGTGAAGTTGTAGATTGTGATTTAATCGTAATGGCTGTCGGAATACGACCAAATACGAAAATAGCAAGAGATGCTGGTCTAATTGTCAACCGAGGTATTGTAGTCAATGACTATATGCTAACAAATGATGAATCCATTTATGCAGTTGGCGAATGTGCAGAACATGATGGTATCGTATATGGACTTGTTGCCCCTCTTTATGAACAAGGCACAATATTAGCGAAACATATAACAAATTTACAAACGAATGGATATACAGGCAGTATCGTTGGTACGCAATTAAAAGTTGCTGGCTGTGATTTATTCTCTGCCGGCCAAATTTATGAAGATGATCAGACGAAAGCAATATCAATCTTTGATGAATGTAAACGTTCCTATAAGAAAGTATTAATTTGCGACAATAAAGTTGTCGGTATCGTTTTATATGGTGACGCAGCTGATGGTACACGTCTCTTTAGCATGTTAAAGAAAGAAGAAGATATACAAGAATATACAGCCGCTTCCCTTCTTCACAAAGCTGGTGAAGAAAGTGAACTTGACGTTGCTACAATGAGTGCGGATGACACGATTTGTGGATGTAATGGTGTTACGAAAGGTACAATCGTTCATGCCATTTTAGAGCAAGAGTTAACTACTTTTGAAGAAGTAAAAGGATGCACGAAAGCCGCAGGATCTTGTGGTAAATGTCGTCCGCTTGTGGAACAAGTTTTATCTCATACACTCGGAGATGCTTTTGATGCTTCTGCGCAGTCTACTGGCATGTGTGGATGTACAACTTTATCACGTGATGAAGTCGTAGCAGCCATTCACGAGAAAGGTTTAAAATCTCCAAAAGAAGTACGAAATGTGCTTGGTTTTGTACAGGAAGACGGCTGTTCGAAATGCCGCCCTGCTTTGAACTACTATTTACGTATGGCGATTCCAGAAGAATATGAAGATGATAAAGCGTCTCGCTTCGTTAACGAAAGAATGAATGGTAACATCCAGCACGATGGTACATTCTCTGTTATTCCACGTATGTACGGAGGTGTTACAACAGCAGATGATTTAATGAAAATTGCTGAAGTTGCGAAAAAATACGATGTTCCTCTTGTGAAAATTACAGGCGCGAGCCGAATCGGCTTATATGGTATTAAGAAACAAGATTTACCTAACGTATGGGCTGACTTGCATATGACTTCGGGATATGCGTATTCAAAATCGCTTCGTAATGTCAAATCCTGTGTTGGTTCTCGCTTCTGCCGTTTCGGTACGAAAGATTCATTAGGACTTGGTATGCTACTTGAACAATCATTAGAAATGGTAGATACACCACATAAAATGAAGATGGGTGTAACAGGCTGTCCACGTAACTGTGCGGAAGTACTAACGAAAGATTTTGGCGTTGTTTGTGTCGAAAATGGATACCAACTTTATATTGGCGGAAATGGTGGTACAGAAGTACGTGAAGCTGATTTTGTCATGATCGTCCCTACTGAAGATGATGTCCTTCGCATCGCTACAGCTTACATGCAATATTATCGTGAAACTGGTATTTACGGAGAACGTACTGCCTACTGGACTGAACGTTTAGGATTCGATCACATAAAAGAAATACTACAAGATGCAAGTATGGTTACTACGTTAAATGAACGCTTCCAAACAGCTCGTAGCACATATAGGGAAGCGTGGGGACAAGCACTAGAAACGAAGTCATTAAAAGCGATGTATGAAGTAGAAACTGTGAAATAAGGAGCTGTGATCTATATGGTACAAACGAAAGAAAAAATAAAAGTTATGCGTGCGGAAGATCTTCCGATTCAAATCGGTAAAGAAGTGCAAATGAAAGGTATGTCTATCGCCCTATTTCGTCTTTCAAATGGTGAGATTCGAGCTGTAGAAAATCGTTGTCCTCATAAAAACGGGCCGTTAGCAGAAGGAATTGTATCTGGAGAATTCGTATTTTGTCCGCTGCATGATTGGAAAATCTCACTAATAACAGGTGAAGTTCAAAAACCTGATGACGGCTGTATTCAAACATACGAAGTAGAAGTTATTAATGGTGACATTTATTTATACATGTAATTTACGAAAGGAAGCCTCCTCTGGCTTCCTTTTAAATAAAAATAGATGAGGTGCAATTATGAACGGATATGTATATTTAGTTGGTGCAGGACCAGGTGATGAAGGGCTTATTACAAAGAAAGCGATAGATTGTTTAAAGCGTGCAGATATCGTTTTATATGACCGTTTATTAAACCCTTTCTTTCTTCATTATACAAAAGAAACATGTGAACTTATTTATTGCGGAAAGATGCCAAAGAATCATATTATGCGACAAGAAATGATTAACGCCCACCTCCTTCAATTTGCGAAAGAAGGAAAAATCGTTGTCCGCTTAAAGGGTGGAGATCCCTCTATTTTTGGCCGTGTTGGTGAAGAAGCAGAAACTTTAGCAGTAGCGAACATTCCATATGAAATTGTACCAGGTATTACATCTAGCATCGCCGCTAGTAGCTATGCAGGTATCCCCCTCACCCACCGTAACTACAGTAATAGCGTCACTTTACTAACTGGGCATGCGAAAGGCCCTTTAACCGATCATGGAAAATATAATTCATCCCACAATAGCGACACAATTGCCTACTACATGGGTATAAAAAACTTACCTACAATTTGCGAAAACTTACTACAAGCAGGAAAAAAAGACGTTACGCCAGTAGCAGTCATTGAATGGGGTACAACTGGAAAACAACGCGTTGTCACAGGAACTCTTTCAACCATTGTTTCTACCGTCAAAAACGAAAATATTTCTAATCCCTCAATGACAATTGTTGGTGATGTCGTTTCCTTACGGGATCAAATCGCTTGGAAAGAACGTAAACCATTACATGGGAAAAAAGTTTTATTTGCATCCGCAACGAATAAAACAAGTTCAACGAAGCAAAAGTTACAAGAAGCCGGTGCAGAAATATATCAAATTCCTACTTTCAAAAAGGTAGAATACACATTAACACTTGAACAGATCAATGAAATTTTCAACGTTAATCGTCTTGTTTTTTGTTCAGCTGAAAGTGTAGAAATATTGATGCGATCATGTAGTAAACACCAAAAAGATATTCGTTCTTTACAGGCGCAACTACAACATATGAACGTTGCCACTCAAGAAAAACTTATACAATATGGGCTACTAAGTAAACAAGCAGAGTTCTCTTCCGATACAACTGTTTATTTAGGACGAAATATTAACCGAATTGCTTTTATTCAAGAGAAAATTGGTGCTGGCTCCTATATGATGACTCATGAATATACAATTGATCATCGCTTCGATGAAGTCCATTCTCGGATGCTTTGTGAATTCTCATGGGATAGCATTGTGTTTGACGGCCGTGCTTCAATTGATACATTTTTATCAGAAATAAAACGACTTGGCTTTATCGATATCCTTACTCTTCCTTTCTCGTATACCGACGTTCCAACTTTACACTATGCGAATAAAGTTGGTTTTCATCATGTAGATGAGCAATTACAAAATATGATTATGAAGAAAGATTTGGTGATACGATGAAAGGAATTGTATATGTTGGACACGGGAGTCGCTTGCAAGAAGGTAATGAACAATTCATTCATTTTGTTCAATCTGCTATGAAAGAACGTAACGAAAGAATTCAAAAAATAGCTTTTCTAGAACTAACAACACCTACCATTTCGGATGCAGTTACAGAAACGATACTAGAGGGAGCAACTGAAATCATGATTGTACCTGTTTTATTATTTGCAGCAGCTCACTATAAACGTGATATTCCTTTTGAAATAGAACAACTACAAAAGAAATATCCACAAATTACATTTTCAGTTGTACCTCCTTTTAGTACGCATCCACATATGGTGGAACTTGTAGTAAAAAGAATACGTGAAACTGTGCCAATGCAAGGTGGTAGTATTTTACTCGTAGGTCGAGGCAGTAGTGATCCACAGCCGATATATGAGTTACAACAAATCGGAGCAACTGTCGAACGAAAACTCGGCATGCCAGTATCGTGTTCCTTTTTAACGAAAGGAACACCCTCTTTTACTGCTGAGCTGAAGACTATAACATCGACTGCCTCCCATGTATATGTCATGCCGTACCTTCTCTTTACCGGACTGTTGCTTCAAAAGATTAAGTTGCATACGAAAAAATACAATCACGTTACGACTTGTAACTGTCTTCAGTTTGATACATATATGAAGTTAACATTGTTAGGACGAATGGAGGAATGTGTGTATGTATAACATGTACCCTCTTATGCTTAATTTAAATAACAAAGTGGTCGTTATTATTGGTGGAGGTAAAATCGCATATCGAAAAGCGTCCGGATTAAAAGATACAGGCGCTTTTGTCACCGTTATCAGCCCAGAGATTTGCGAAGAAATGAAAGAACTCCCTTATATTACTTGGAAGCAAAAAACTTTTACTAATGATGATATTAAAGATGCTCACCTTATTTATGCAGCTACAAATCAACATGCTGTAAATATGATGGTCAAACAAGCCGCCCATGATTTTCAATGGGTCAACGCTGTAAGTGATGGTACAGAATCATCGTTTCACACACCGGGTGTCATCCGAAATAATGAATATATTGTAACGATTTCAACTTCAGGTAAAGATCCATCGTTCACGAAGCGTTTGAAGCAGGAACTAACATCTATATTTCCTAAACTTATAAAAAAGCTTTCTCGTACTCACAAATTATAATCTGTTTCTTAACTAAAATCGCAATTACCTTTGGACAAACGTTTTTTAGAAGCGTTTGTTCTTTTTGTTTTGGTTTCGTTTTTTGAAATTCCATAGACAATCTGCGAAAAAAAATGAATGGTGTTGGCTACTTGTAAACAAGTAAATTTTATGACAAGCACAACATTACGAGCAACTTTTTTCAATTCAGTTTTTACATTGGATATTCATTCAACCAAATTATTGCTTGTTTATAATCATCGAAAAAAATTTACAGATTCTTTCATTTGTCGCCTCAAATCTATTCGTTTTTAAACGTATATTCAAAACAAAATATATGACAAATAAATAACGACAGTTACTGTTATAATGCTGAAAAGTGTTGAAAATAAAACGATTTGTGCATGTAGTTCTGGCTCTATTTGATACTCCATAGCAATGGTTGATGTATTTCTTGAAGTAGGAAAAGAACTTGCAATAAATAATGATTGTGCAACAATACCATCAATGTTTAGTAGGTAAATCATGGCAAGTGCTAATAATGGTCCCATCAGTAACCTTCCAATTAAAGCCCATGTTATGACTCTATGGAAAAAATTAAGCTTAATGTTGGATAATTGTGCTCCTAGCAATATGAGAGCTATGGCAACAAAACTATTCGCAAGCTGATTAAGAGGTAGAAAGATAGAATTAGGTATTTGAATTGTAAACGATTGAAAGAGAATCCCTAATACGAGCGCATGAAATACAGGCAGTCTTAGAAATGATTGAATAATACCCCTGATTGTTTTTGTTGCTGATAGTAAGTTATATATCCCATATGAATAAGTTAAAAGATTCTGGAAAATCACAATGAAAATCTGAATGGAAACCCCCACTGGATTGTGACTGAAAATCAATTGACTTACTGGTAATCCATAATTACCGGAATTCATTAACGAAATGCTATTTTTTAGAGCTGCACTTTCTCCTTTTTCTAACTTTAATGTTTTTGAAATGAAATAACTTACTAGCATTAGACTCAAACTATAAAGCATTAAATAGTACATTATCTGGAGCAACAAACCTGTTTCTATACTAATATCATATATATTCACAAATACAGCCGCTGGCATCAAACAATAATTAATAAGTGTAGATAGCTGCTTTAAGTTAAATTGGAACTTTCTTTGTAAGATTGCACCAATTAGCATCAATATTAATATTGGTAATATTACGTCTAATATAATAAAAATAAACATTTAAAACCTCATTCTACATATATTTTAGTTGGATTAAACGCCCTCTTTTCCTTAACATATCAAATATGACTCATAAAGAAAATTAGGGATTATTTATACAAATTCATAATTTTATCTTATCAACCTAAACTGTATTCTTTATTTTAAGTGTACTTTTTTACAATATCCATTAGCCTTACCCAAAAATCTGGGCCTAAAAAAATATGCAGTTTTTCTTGTTATAGATACCTCCATGCGTTTTTAAATTTAGGAATATTTAAATAAATTAATATATTTTTATACATATTAATAGATTGCTTTTAGAAAGGAGCGACTATTAATCGATTCGTTAGCGATCAATAGTCACCTTTTAATTCAAAAGTTATTATTTTCGTTCTCGATATATTTGCATTCTAAAAATTAGTTTAATCTTTGTTCTTGAGCTAACCTGCCTTTTAATTGAATAACATCTGATATCTATATTTTAACATAAAATCCCATTACCCTTCTGTTTTTCATTTTAAAACCACATTATTTTAGAAAACAAACATTTGTTAAGTTATCAATAAAAAACAAGTTGAAGCCTATTACTAAAAGAACCATCCTAGATTACTTTAGGATGGTTCTTTTTCTTTATTAATGATTCTTTAACATCACTAACAGCTTTTCTTGACTATACATCCACACTGTAATGATTAAACAAGCAAGTGCGACTTCTGATAATGCCATAAATCCAATTGCATAATGACCTGTTAGTTGGAATAGTAAAGTTAAAATTAGCGGTGGGAAGAATCCTCCTAGTCCGCCTAAAGCTGAAACGAGTCCATTTACAATACCTGCTTGTTCTGAGAAGTACATTGGAACGAGTTTGAAGATTGTACCATTACCAATACCTGCGCAAAATGCGACTAGTAAGCAACCAAATGTATACACATTCATACTAGGCATAAATGATAAAATAATACCTGAAAGTGTTAAACCGATAAATACGAAGATTAATATTTTAAATGGGTTAAATTTGTCACCGAGCCATCCACCAACCGGACGCATAATTGTTGCGAGTACAATGAATCCAGCTGTCCGCATACCTGCATCTACTTTTTCTAATCCGAAGTGAGATACTAAAAAGTTTGGCAAGTATACAGTAAATGCAACAAATGATCCGAATGTTAAAAAGTAAAAGATACATAGAAACCAAAGTTTTTCATTTTTATATACACCTTTTATTTGTTCCATTAGTGGTGTATTCACCTTTTTCTCCTTACGATCACCTAATAAAAAGTTCATAAGTGCAAACGCTGCAAGTAAAACTAAATAACACTGTACTGTCGTTCTCCAGCCAACTGAAGTTGCGATAACAGGTGCTAAGAACGAAGTAATTGCTGTACCGGCGTTACCGACACCGTAAATACCATTTACAAAACCGTGACTCTCTTTCGGAAAATATTTCGGTAAAGAAGTTACACCTACGGAGAATACGGCCCCACCGATTCCGACAAATAAACCACCAATAATTAAATCCATCATTGAATTGGCAACACTAATATAAAAGACAGGAAATAATAATAGAATAAAACTAATAAAGAATAATTTTCTTGCTCCGAAACGATTTGTCCAATAACCAATTGGAATGCGAAGAACAGAACCTAAAATAACCGGTACCGCTGTTACCATAGAAATTTGTCCCGCAGTTAATGGAATATCCGCTTTAATATAAGGCATTAATGATGATAAAATGACCCATACCATAAAACCGATAACTAGATTAGAAGTTTGTAAACTTAATTGAAAATTAGGACTTTTCATCCTGTTCCCTCCTATGTATGCATAGTTATATTCATTCCCTCCAGCCTAATCACGTCCTAACATGATTAGGCTGAAAAGAATCAACCACCACTTACTGGCGGAATCATTGCTATGACATCGCCAGTTTGAATGATGTCATCCTCATTTGCATACTCTTCATTTATAGCAACCATAATCTCATTTGAAATCGCTACGTTGTATTTCTTAATGAGTACCTTCTTTAGTTCAGTAACTGTAATATTTTCACAATCGATGTGTAATGCTGGTTTGCTTACTTCTTCTTGTAAATGTGCAAATAATAGTACTTCAATCATATTCTCATCTCCTTTCCAGGTGCGCCATTCTCATATGCTAACTTCTCTAGCTGATCACCAATCCAAGATTCACCATCTTCCCAAAACTCTTTCTTCCAAATTGGAACGATTTGTTTTATACGCTCCATAATATATTCGTTCGCCTCATAGGCTGCTTTCCGGTGTGGTGTAGAAACAGCAACGACAACAGCAAGATCAGAAATTTGTAATATACCAATGCGATGTGTAATGGCGACAAATGTCCCAGGCCACCTCTCTCCTACTTCAGTACCAATTTTCTCAAGCTGTTTTTCTGCCATTGTTTTATATGCTACATACTCTAAATATAGCGTACGACGGCCTTTCGTAAATTCTCTAACAGTACCAATGAAAGTAGTAACTGCGCCACACTCACGATGAATTACTTTGTTTGTAACTTCCTCAATTGAAATAGGTGTATCAATTACTTCATAATACGGATGTGTCATCTTGCACCTCTTATCTTCATATAAGTTAGCAATCTATTTTTCTCTTATTTGTACGATCGAAGCGGTTCTTCCCATGGCCACTCACTTCCGGCGTTTGATTCTAATAACAGTACCGAAACCGTTATTCCTGCTTCAAATCCTCTCGTTCCTCCTGGTAAAACGATAAATGCATTTGATTCTACAAGTGAAGAAATTGCACTAGATTTATCTAAACCAACTGGTATAGCTTGCAATGTTCCATCTACAATTTCCACTTTCCCTCTTACAAATCGAGTAAATGGATTTGCTTTCGGAAAGTCTTTTTGTAATATTGCCTCTGCACGAAATACGTGCGGATTTTTCTTATACAAGTATGTTCGAATAACTGGCCGAACAAATAATTCACAACCGACATAGCAAGCAGAAGGATTACCAGATAAACCAAATAGTAGTTTTCCTTCTACCTCAGCTACAGTTGTCACACTTCCTGGTCGCATCGCTATTTTGTTAAAAAGTACATTTGCTTGTAATCTCTCATAAATAGCAGGTAAATAGTCATAATCTCCTACCGAAACGCCACCAGTTGTAATTAAAATATCGACTTCTTTCATCGCTTTTTTTACAGTGTTATAACACGTCTCAAAATCGTCAGCGAACTGTCCATAATACTGTACAACTCCGCCGGCTCGTTCAATTTGAGCAACAATCATATAGGAGTTACTATTTCGAATCTTCCCTAGCTTTAATTGTTCATGTACTTCAAGCAGTTCGCTTCCTGTCGTTACAATTCCAATAACCGGCTGTTTTATAACATTTACGGAACTATAACCAAACGTAGCAAGAAGCGCTGCTACTCCAGGATTAATAACAGTCCCTTTTTTCACAAGGATGCTATTTTGTTTTACATCTTCTCCTTTAAAAGAAATATTATCACCAGAAGAGAAAGAGCGTTTTAATACCATATAAGTCTTTTCGTTTTCTTCAAACCCTTCCGTTAGTTCTAACATAACAACCGCATTACACCCTTTCGGAATTGCGGCTCCTGTCATAATACGGACAGCTTGAAACTCTTTCACTTCTTCTGTAAAAACAAAACCTGCTCCAATTTCGCCAATTACTTCAAACTGAATGGGGTTACTACTACTCGCTTCTTTTGTATCTTCCGCTCGAATCGCAAACCCGTCGTACGGAGAGCGATCAAAATGCGGGACATCATGATCTGCAATAACATTTTCTCCAAGCGTTCTACCGTAGCTTTCTATAAGAGAAACCTTTTCTATTTCACCTTGGTAGGCATATTTCATTACACGCGCAACCGCTTCTGCTACTGGAATTGGTATACGTTTATCTAACATTCTTTTTCACCTCGTTTTAATAAGGAGAAACGCCCTTTCTGTTCACCCTATATATTTTGCGTATAATCGTTTTGCTATTTTCACATCATTTGTTCCATGAATAAATGCCCTACCGTCTGTAAATAAAACGAAACGATATTCATCAATTAGAAATGATAGTAAGTATGGCGTTTTTTTGACCTGTACACTTTTTTGTAATCGTTTTTGAATTTCGGTTAAATTAAGATTTCTCTTTATTCCTGAACGGATTTGAACTGTATTCCGTCCGCATAACACTTCCATTTTCATTTGTGTTTCAAATGTTAAACTTGGATACGTTCGTGATTTCCCGCAAGATGGACATATACTTTTTTTCTGTCTATTTACTTTTAATGAGAGATATTGATTGTTCCAAATATCAAATGATAACATCGTCCCTCTTAGCGACTCATAATCATCCACCAATATTTTCATCGCCTCTGTAACTTGATGCGCAACAACCATCTGTACAGTTGGCTGAATGATTCCCGCTGTATCGCATGTTGCACCGCCCATAGGATGATCCATCAGACAGCGAAAACATGGTGTTTTCCCCGGCAGAATTGTATACGTTACACCGTAACTTCCAACGCATCCACCGTATATCCAAGGTATATTTTCTTTTTGTGAAATATCATTTATAAGTAGGCGCGTATCGAAATTGTCAGTCGCATCTATGATGAGATCCACTTCTTTTGTTAACTCTTCTATTTCTCGCATTGTGACATCCGTTACAACTGGTACAATTTCCACTTCAGAATTAATCTTTCTTACATGTTCTGCTGCTGCAATTGCTTTTGGTTTGCATTGCTTTGCATCTTCTTCTGTATATAACTGTTGCCGCTGTAAATTACTCCATTCGACGTAGTCACGATCGGCAATTGTCAATTTCCCAATTCCCATCCTAGCGAGTGCTTCTACATTCGCAGCTCCTAGTGCACCCGCACCAATTAAGAGCACATGCTTTTCTCTTATTTTTCTTTGACCCATTTTTCCAATTCCTGAAAACAATACTTGCCTTGAATATCGATCTTGCATAGGGACTCCCCCTTTCACTATCCGCCAATGTAAGACATTTCAACTTTTTGACGTTTATTTGTACTATTCGCCGTTCTTTCATCTGAATATCGATCTGTTCTATATCGCCATGTATGTTGTAAAATTTTTAATAGTGATGCATCAGAAATATTTTCTCGAAGAAGCGTTCTCAAATCCGTTCCTTTCGCTCCAAATAGGCACGTGAAAAACTTGCCGTCTGCCGAAATACGAGCTCTCGTACAAGAAGAACAAAATGACTCAGATACTGAAGTAATAAATCCAACTTCTGCATCGCTCCCTACATATCGATACAATTTCGCAACTTCTCCAAAATAACGAGGTGCAACAGGTTCAATCGGATATACGCGATTAATCTTCTCTATTAATTGTTCCTTCGTAATCACTTGTTCAAAATTCCATCCGTTCGTACTACCCACATCCATAAACTCAATGAAACGGAGCTGAATTTCTTGTTCTTTAAAATAACGAGCCATATGAAGAATTTGACTATCATTCATTCCTTTTTTTACGACCGTATTCACCTTTACTTCTAATCCAGCAGCCTTTGCTGCTTCTATTCCTTTCAGTACAGGTTTTGTGCTTACATTTCTTCCGTTAATTTTTTGAAAAACGTGATCCTCTATTGCATCTAAACTAATATTTACACGCTTTAATCCAGCATCTTTTAGCGCCTTAGCTTGTTTTGCTAAATGAATTCCGTTTGTTGTGAGCCCAATGTCTTTTAAGCCTTCTAGTTTTGTAAGCCTTGCTATTAACTGAGATAAGTCTTTACGCAGTAACGGTTCACCGCCAGTAAGCCTAATTTTTTCAACTCCCATACTTATAAATAACCTAGCTAGTCTCTCTATTTCATCAAAAGATAATAAAAACTCTTCCTGTAAAAAAGCGTAATCAGGTCCGAACACTTCAGCAGGCATACAGTATGTGCACCTGAAATTACAACGATCAATAACTGAAATACGTAAATCTTGAAGTGGCCGTTCTAAAGAATCTTTCATTTTCTCGTGCATCTATATCCCTTCTTTTCTGCTGCAATGCTTAGTAAGCTTTCGTTTTTTTATTTGCCTTCATTATAAAAAAGAAGCGACATATTCAATGTGACTTTTCTCACATTACTTTCCCCATTCAAAAATTCTTCACAAATCCGTTCGCATTTTGTTCACATCTTCAGTCCCTACTCCTTACGGTCATTGAAATTTTACATCAATTTTGAAATAGCTCTTGCATTTTCAGCATACTTACACTCAAAATAGGAAATGTATTGCTTATAAGAAGAAAGGTGATTGCTGTGACAAACAGTATGAAATTATCTCAAGATTTAAAGGAATTACTTGCATCTGTTGAATATAAAATGCAGATAAAAAAAGGTAGTTTTATTTTTCAAGAAGGTATGGAGGCAACCGAACTCTATATTATCCACTCAGGAAAAGTACAAATTAGTAAACTTAGTGCTGACGGACAAGAATTAACACTTCGAATTTGTTCGGAATATGACATTATTGGAGAATTAACGTTGTTCACGGATAATGCAAAATATTTATTAAACTCAAAATGTCTTGAAGATGTTGAAGTAGGTGTAATAAAGCGTGAAGCGTTAGAAAAAGCATTACTCCAAAAACCCGCTCTTGTATTTGAATTTATGAAATGGATTAGTGAACATTTAAGAAGAATGCAAACGAAGTTCCGAGATTTAGTGTTACACGGCAAAAAAGGTGCCTTATATTCTACTCTCATTCGAATGACAAATAGTTACGGTGTATTAAAAGAAAATGGCATTCTCATCGATTTACCGTTAACGAATCAAGAACTAGCTAATTTCTGTGCAACTTCACGCGAAAGTGTAAATCGAATGTTAAATGAATTAAAAAAACAAGGTACAATTTCGATTCATAAAGGAAAGATTACCATTCACGATTTACAATTTTTAAAATGTGAAATTGCTTGTGAAGATTGTTCTGCTTCTGTTTGTAGTATTGATTAGCATTTTATTGAGATTTATACCTATAAATAAAGCCGAGGTCTCCAATTAGATCTCGGCTTTATTTATAAGTTACTAAACATATAAAACAACATTATTTTTTCAATTCATTTGGAATACGTCTTCTGTAAATTACATAACTACGACTTACGTATTTAATTGGGGCGCTAAAAACATGTACAAGTCTTGTAAATGGCCATACTGCAAATAGCCCCATACCTGCAATTATATGAATTTTAAACCATACTGGCACTTCCGTCATATACTCAACTTTCGGTTGGAAAATAAAGAGACTTCGGAACCAAGGACCGATCGTTGTACGATAATCAAACCCTTTTGAGTCGATGTTTAAAAATGTTGAAGAAAGTCCTGCTAGCATTACGATAAGTAATAATATAAGCGCAATATAATCTCCCTTCGTACTCGTTGCAATGATACGTTTTACTGTTACGCGGCGATACGTTAATATAATTAAACCGATGATAGAAGCAACACCTGCCGGAAGCCCGAAACTAATTGCCATTATGTGATACGTATGCTCAGAAATACCTATCGAACGGTATACAGCTTCTGGAATTAAAATTCCCATAACATGACCGCCAATTACGAACATGATCCCAAAGTGGAATAATAGACTTCCGATTCGGAGCATTTTCTTTTCTAATAGTTCACTAGATTTTGATGTCCATCCAAATTGATCATAGTTGTATCTGAAAATATGTCCACCGATAAAGATTGCAAAAATGATATAGGGAAACAATACCCATAGAAATTGATCCATCATTTCGACAACTCTCCTTTCTAATTTGTCTGTACACCCCATGTATCGATAGCGAGTAAAACAGCCGCAAGAATTGGTTCATACATACTATCCGCTTCTTTTAATTGAACGTGTAATGCTTGTATGTTTTCCTTGTATTTACTCATAATTGGTTCACTGTCTTGCTCATTTGCATTTGCAAAAAACTCTAATAATAACGGTAAATAATCAGGTAGTTCTTTATCTGTTACTTCAAAACCAGATTTTTTATAATGCTGCTTTAACTCTAGTAATTCAATACCTCTTTCTCTTTGTTCACCGGTGTTCATATAAGTAAGATACATATTCGTCTTTTTACCAAAATCAAATGTATATACGTAACTATCAATAAGTTGATCGTTCGTTTTATCTAGTGCTTGTTTTATAAATGTTGTAAGTGAAGCTTTAACATCGTCCTGTTCAATCGCTTCAATCTCTTCTTGTAAATCAGCTAAAGCTTCTCTCCACCCGAGTTCCGGGTAGGAGAGAAGGAATGACGAACACGAAAAAGCAGTTTGTAAACTTTGTTTCATATTTTTCCGCCCCCATTATTTAAGAAATTGTCATACAAGAGCCCGGGCCACCTGCGAAGGATAAACCACAGCTTCCTTGTTCGTTATATAAATCTGCAACTTGTTCGCGGTGAGATGCCGGAATGACGAAGCGATCTTTATATTTCGCGATAGCAAGAAGACGATACATATCTTCTACATCCTGTTTCGTTAAACCGAGTTCTTTTAATACCGCTTCATTTGGTTCTTTATTAATTTGAAGTGCTCTCATATGTGTTCGCATAACAGCCATTTTTTTCAATGTAAGACGAATATGTGATTCATCTCCTGCAGTGAGTAAATTCGCTAAATATTGAATTGGAATACGCATATTATCAATAGCAGGGAAAATCTCTTCTGCTTGCCAGTTACTACCTTTTCCCTCCACCATATTCATAATTGGGCTAAGCGGCGGGATATACCAAACCATTGGCATTGTACGATACTCTGGGTGAAGAGGTAGAGCGATTTTCCAATCAATAATCATTTTATAGATTGGTGACTGTTGTGCCGCTTTAATCCATTCTTCAGGAATCCCTTGTTTTTTCGCTTCAGCTGCTACTTCTGGATCATTTGGATCTAAGAAAACAGTAAGCTGAGATTCATATAAATCTTTTTCATTTTCAACAGAAGCCGCTTCTTTTACTTTGTCAGCGTCATATAGCATTACCCCAATATATCGAATACGTCCTACACATGTTTCCGAACAAATTGTAGGCATACCAGCTTCAATACGTGGGAAACACATTGTGCACTTTTCAGCTTTATTCGTTTGCCAGTTAAAATACACTTTTTTATATGGACAAGAAGATACGCAAAATCTCCATGCACGACATGCATTTTGATCGACAAGAACAATCCCATCTTCTTGACGTTTATACATCGCTCCAGACGGACAAGAAGATACACAAGATGGATTCATACAATGTTCGCATATGCGTGGTAAATACATCATAAAGACATTTTCAAAATCAGTTTTAATTTCTTCTTCCATTCTCTTTACGTTCGGATCTTGTAATCCTGTTATATGTCCACCAGCTAAATCATCTTCCCAGTTTGGACCCCATTCAATTTTATCGATAAATTCACCTGTAATTGCTGATTTCGGACGAGCAACTGGCTGATGCTTACGCTGTGGACTATTTGTTAACGTTTCATAATCATAGTTCCAAGGTTCAAAATAATCATCAATTGTCGGTTGATCTGGATTATGGAAAATATTCATAAGACGTTTCATTTTCGAACCGGATTTCAGCTGAATTTCACCATTTTTCAATTCCCAGCCGCCTTTATATTTCTCCTGATCTTCCCATTGTTTCGGATAACCAATACCAGGTTTCGTTTCTACGTTATTGAAATACATATATTCAGCACCTGGACGATTTGTCCAGGTGTTTTTGCATGTTACGCTACAAGTATGACAGCCGATGCATTTATCTAGGTTCATTACCATTCCGACTTGCGCTTTAATCTTCAAGCCAATCTACCTCCTTCAGTTTGCGAATTACTACGTTTAAGTCGCGCTGATTCCCCGTCGGACCATAATAGTTAAATCCATAACTTAATTGACCATATCCACCAATCATATGTGTCGGTTTTACGTGAATTCGAGTTGGGCTATTATGCGTCCCCCCGCGGTTACTTGTTAATTTCGTACCAGGTACGTTTATATGACGATCTTGCGCATGGTGCATAAACGCCATTCCTCTCGGTATACGATGCGTTACAACAGCACGTGCTACAACAACACCGTTACGGTTAAAGCACTCGATCCAATCATTATCCACAACGCCTGCTTCAACAGCATCCTCTTTATTCATCCAAACGGTTGGACCACCTCTAAACAGCGTTAACATCGGTAATGAATCGAAATACATACTATGAATGGACCACTTATTATGCGGTGTTAAATAGTTCAATGTAATCTCTTTTCCTTCTACTTCAGGCCGTGATTTACGGAACGGTTTATGTTGCAGAATTGGTTTAAATGTTGCCATCGTTTCACCAAATTCTTTCATCATGTCATGATCTAAATAGAAAGATTGTCGTCCAGTGATTGTTCTCCAAGGGATGAGACGTTCTACATTTGTTGTAAATGGTGAGTAACGGCGTCCACCTTTTTCAGAACCTGTAAAGGCTGGAGAAGTAATTACTGTTTTTGGCTGCGCTGTAATTTGTTCAAATGTGAAGCATTCTTCTTCACGTTCTTCTGCTAAATCACGTAATTTTAAATCCGTTTGTTTTTCAAGTGCTTCCCATGCTTTTACAGCCATATGACCGTTTGTTGTAGAAGAAAGCGTTAATACCGCTTCAGCTGCATTGATTGCTTCTTTTATATCTGGGCAACCTTTCGCGATAGAATCTGTTCGAACGACTCCTAATCGGCTCTTTAATTGCTCATATTCCTTTTCCGCAGACCAAGAAATCCCTTTCGTACCAATCGGTTGTTTTCCGGCATTTGGTCCTAGTGCAGTCATTTTGTCATAAATCGTTTTATAATCTCTTTCGACAACATGAATTTGTGGCATCGTTTTACCCGGAATTGGTTCACATTCACCTTTACTCCAGTCTTTAATTTTGCCAAGTGGTTGCGCTAATTCTTGCGGTGTATCGTGAAGAAGTGGTGTTGCCACAACTTCTTTCATTGGTTCAAGATCGATTTTCTTCGCTAAATCAGACACGGCTTTAGAAAGAGAAGTGAAAATATCCCAGTCAGAGCGCGCTTCCCACGGTGAACCGATTGCCGGATTAAATGGATGTACAAATGGATGCATATCTGTACTACTTAAATCATGCTTTTCGTACCAAGTTGAAGCAGGTAAGACGATATCAGAATATAGCGCTGTTCCAGCCATACGGAAATCTAAATTAATAAGTAAATCAAGCTTCCCTTCTGGTGCTTCTTCATGCCATTTAATTTCTTCTGGTCGCAACGAATCACTATCATCATTCATTAATCCGTTCGTTGTACCTAACAAATGTTTTAAGAAATATTCATGTCCTTTACCAGAACTTGAAATTAAGTTTGCACGCCATACGAATAAGTTGCGCGGGAAGTTATTTATGTTATCTGGATCTTCAATTGCGAATTTCAGTTCTTTATCTTTTAGTTTTTGCGCAACGTATTTTCCGATTTCTTCTTGCGTTTTTGCACCAGCAGCAACAGCTTCTTTATATAATTCAATCCCATTTTTCTCGAATGTCGGATACGAAGGTAACCAGCCAAGTCGTGCCGCTAATACGTTGTAATCACCGTGATGTTGATAACGAGAGTTGCCTTCTACTGGTGACGCTAAATGACCAACTGGTGTATCTTCATAACGCCATTGATCTGTTACGAAATAGAAGAAAGATGTACCATTTTGTAATTTCGGTGGTCCTTGCCAATCTTTTGCCATCGCGATCGTTTGCCATCCTTCCGCTGGTCGTAATTTTTCTTGACCAACGTAATGCGCCCAGCCACCGCCGTTTACACCTTGTGCTCCGACGAGAAGTACAAGATTTAAAACTGCCCGATAAATCGTATCAGAGTTAAACCAATGGTTAATACCAGCTCCGACAATAATCATTGAGCGACCGTTCGTATCAACAGCATTTTGTGCGAACTCACGAGCGATTTGAATAATAAGCTCACGTTTTACTCCTGTCATTTTCTCTTGCCATGCAGGTGTAAACGGTACGTCATCATTAAAGTCTTTCGGCTCTTGTCCGCCAAGTCCTCGGTTCACACCGTAATTTGCTAACGTTAAGTCGTATACAGTTGTAACGAACACTTCGCCCTCTTCTGTCATAACCTTTTTCACTGGAATTGTACGTTCTAATACTTTGTTTCCATCATCAGAGAAATACGGAATTTGTAACGTTTCAACACTATCTTCCATTCCAAGTAAAGAAAGACGGGGATCAATCTTTTCACCTGTTTCTTCATCTTCTAAACGTAAGTTCCATTTCTTTTCGTTATCCCAACGTGACCCCATTGTGCCGTGAGGTGTTGCAAAATCATTCGTATTCTCGTTCCAAAGTACAGGTTTCCATTCTCCTAACTTCGTTTCGCGCCCAATATCAGAAGCATTTAAGAACCGATCCGCAACGAATTGATCTTCTTTTTGTTTCAATGTGACGAAGAAAGGAAAATCAGTATATTGCTTCGCATACTTTGTGAAGTATTCCACTTGATTATCTACGTAAAACTCTTGTAAGATTACATGCCCCATTGCCATCGCAAGTGCACCATCTGTACCTTGCTTCACACTAATCCAATCATCCGCAAACTTTGTAGATTCAGCGAAGTCAGGACTGACAGAAACGACTTTCGTTCCTTTATATCGAACCTCTGCTAAAAAGTGTGCATCTGGTGTTCTCGTCATCGGTACATTTGAACCCCATGTCATAATGTAACCAGAGTTATACCAATCACTACTTTCTGGCACGTCTGTTTGATCGCCCCAAATTTGCGGAGAAGCTGGTGGTAAATCTGCGTACCAATCGTAGAAGCTAAGCATCGGTCCACCCATAAGTTGCATAAAGCGACTACCAGCTGCATGACTTAACATCGACATTGCTGGAATTGGTGAGAAACCGACATTTCGGTCTGGACCGTATTTCATTACTGTGTATAGTAAAGACGCTGAAACGAGTTGTAACACTTCATCCCAATTCGCACGAATGAACCCCCCTTTACCACGCGCCTGCTTATACGTACGTGCCTTTTCAGGGTTTTCCACAATGCTTTTCCAAGCGTCTAGTGGTGACTCGTTATTTTGTAATTCTTCTTGCCACATATTCCAAAGAACACCACGTACATACGGATATTTCACACGAAGTGGGCTATAAATGTACCAAGAAAAACTTGCTCCACGTGGACATCCTCGCGGTTCAAAATCAGGCATATCAGGACCTGTAGTCGGATAATTAAGCTCTTGCCCTTCCCAAGTTACAATTCCATCTTTCACATATATATTCCAACTACATGAACCAGTACAGTTCACGCCGTGTGTAGAACGAATTACTTTATCATGCTGCCAACGCTTTCTGTACACATTTTCCCATTCGCGATCTTCATATGTTTCTTGTGTATGATTATCGTTATAACGATCTATTGGCGAAAAATATTTTAAACGTCTCATTAGTGCTGAAGGTTTCTTCTTCATACTGTTCACTCCTTTAATACGTCTCTCTTACATACCCTTACTATAAGAGAGGTTGTAAATTACAGATGTGACATTTCGCACAGTTCAAGAGATTGTCAAAATTTCAGTAGAAAATAAGTTTGTGAGAAGACTTTTTTTTCGTTGTGAAGATTTATAATAAATCTTGATTAATAGAAGAAAAGTATTTTGAGGTATCGACTATTTTGCAAAAGAAAAACAACAAAAATTGTATGTGAGGATGTTTTTTCTTCGCGATAATATTTTATAGCAGGACATATTTCATATAAAATGAGAAATCATTATTTACCATATTGCCCTAAGTTACGGAAACAATTATACTAGATGTAATCAGAGTAAATAATCTGAATATTCTTAGAATTAAAGATAAAATCTTTACTGCCCGCAATTAGATGGATACATTCTATTTTCCGTTAAATAGATTAGAAAACGATACTAACATTAGGAGGATTACGATGCACCAGCTTGATTCATTACATCCCATTATAGAAAAAATAATTAACAATATTGAAAAGTTAATGGTCGGAAAGCGAAAAGAAACGCTCTTAGCTTTAACAGCTCTCTTAGCTGAAGGTCATGTACTATTAGAAGATGTTCCTGGCGTTGGGAAAACAATGTTAGTACGTGCACTTTCTAAATCAATTGATGCTGATTACAAGCGAATTCAATTTACACCTGATTTACTTCCATCAGATGTAACAGGTGTTTCTATTTATAATCCGAAAGAACTCCAATTTGAGTTCAAGCCTGGACCAATTATGGGGAATTTTATACTGGCTGATGAAATTAATCGTACATCTCCAAAAACACAGTCTGCCTTACTTGAAAGTATGGAAGAAGGCAATATTACAATAGATGGCATGACAAGACCGTTACCAAAACCGTTCTTTGTAATGGCTACACAAAATCCGGTCGAATATGAGGGAACATATCCTTTACCAGAAGCCCAGCTCGATCGTTTCTTGTTGAAACTAAGAATGGGATATCCTACACCAGAAGAAGAATTTGAAATTTTAAACCGGATGGAAAAAACGAATCCCCTCTCCCATTTACAAGCTATTACTACAATAGAAGAATTACTTTATTTACAACAAAGCGTACGGGAAGTAAGTATGGACAAAGCAATTAAGCATTACATTGTAAAGCTTGTTAGTCAGACTCGTTCTTATAGTTCTATACAGCTTGGTGCAAGTCCGCGTGGCTCGATTGCTTTAATGAAAGCTTCACAAGCTTATGCATTCATCCATGGCAGAAATTATGTTATTCCTGACGATGTTAAATTTTTAGCTCCTTACGTGTTGGCTCACAGACTCATTTTAAAAATGGAGGCAAAATTTGAAGGAATTATAGGAGAACAAGTTATCGCAAAAATCGTTGCGCGAACTACCGTACCGACTCAAAGGAAGATGAACCTTTGATGAAACGGATACTACGAGCACTCTATCATTTTACTAAGTTATTACTCATTCCTTTATGTCTAGTCCTAACATTTGTATACGCTATGCTTCAAGGAGGATTTGTAAGTTGGTTTTTGTTTTACAGTGTGATTCCTATTGGCCTTTATTCACTACTACTCCCCTTCTATGCTTTACGGAACGTCGAGGTAAAACGAAGAACAAATCAGGACGAATATGTAGCAGGAGAACCATTTTTAAGTACGATTACAATAAAAAGAAAATTTCCTTTTCCCTTGCTTTATTTAATTATAGAAGATGAACTACCATCACAATTTACAAATTGTAAAGAAACGAAAATGAATAAAGTAATACTCTTTCCAGGATTGAAACGAAATATTTCATTTCAATATGCAATTGACACACTCCCTAGAGGAGAGCACTCTTTTTCAAGCGTACATGTCAAAACTGGCGATCTATTCGGTATGATGGAGAAAGAAATAACTTTTTCAGTTCCAGATACATTTTTAGTCTATCCTCAGTATGTAGATATAACGTATCGACAAATGGAAAATCATTTCGAACAAGGAGCACTTTCAGCAAATATAAATTTAGCAAAAGACTCTACCATTTCTGTCGGTGTGAGAGACTATAAACCTGGTGACCGCTTTTCATGGATTGATTGGAAAGCAACTGCACGAACAAACAACATTATGACGAAAGAGTTTGAACAACAGCGTAGCCATAATATTATGATATTCATGGACAGAACCCCATCCCCTCTATTCGAATCAGTCGTCACATTTACTGCCTCTATTGTCAGATCTGTCTTGAAGCAAAATTCACCGGCGTCATTCGTATCTGTCGGAAAAGAACGAACTTTTTTCCCTTTAGACAATGGAGATAGTCAGTTGCATCAAATCTTTTGTCATTTAGCGAAAGTACAAGCGGACAGTGCATTCCCGCTCTCCCGAAGTGTAGAAATGGAATTAAGAAAAATTTATGAGCCCGTAACGATTATACTCGTAACAAGCGATCTTTCTCCCGATATTCAAAAGGCGGCTGACTATGCTGCTATAAAAAATAGAAAATTAATGGTGTTTGTCGTAAAAGAAAAAGCAAATCAACTATCACATCGAGAACTTAGTATTCTAGAAACTCTACAAAAGCGAAAAATATTTGTAAATGTGGTTTATGGAAACCAGTATACAAACGTATTTTTTGAGGTGAGCAAATGATAACATTACAGACAAAAAAACAATGGGATATGACTAGATTTTTCATGCATGCATGCGCATTTCTACTTTTACTAGAATGGCTAAGGCCCCTTATAGGTATTACAAACGTAGGTAGATTAGATATTTTTGTAATATTTATAGGGATTTGCTTCACTCTCTCTTTTTTTCAAACAAGATGGCAGATTCCAATAAAAACCTTCACCATTTTATTCATCATTCATTTCTTGTACTATAAAAACGCTTTTATAAATCCATCTTGGCTAATGAAATTTTTTACTGATATTTCTCAAAATTCCTCCTTGTTATTTCAGGGGAATTTGCTAGATATTTCTCCAGTTTTTCCAACACTTTTATTTTTTTTATCATTTTGGTTTTTGAGTGCTTTCATCTCTTTTTGGATGATTCATAAAAAACGTGGGTTGTTATTTCTTATATTGACTATTATTTATATCACCATTTTTTATAACTTACATTTATACAATGCAAACTACGCTATTATTCGTACTATTGTCATCGGCTTTTTTATGCTTAGTCTCCTTCGCATAGAACGAATAAAAGAAATGGAACACCTACAAAATTATGCTAGAGAAATCTCAAAATTACTTAAACCTCTTACAATATTTATTGTATTGTTAGCAACAATCGCATACTTTGCTCCAAAATTTGGCCCTCAATGGTCAAACCCAATGGATTTTTTAAAATTCAATACATCCGAAGCAAGTAAAAAACAAGAAGTTTCTAAAATTGGGTATGGTTTAGATGACTCGAGATTAGGTGGTCCTTTTAAGGCAGATCCTACAATTGTATTCACAGCACAAACAAAAAACAAACAATATTGGAGAGTCGAAACGAAAGATTTTTATACAGGAAAAGGCTGGGAGGTTTCTGAAAATCAAAAAAAGATTTCTTTTAAAAATAAAAACGACGTCGTGAGCTGGTACGAACAAAATACAAAAACGGAGACAACAAAGGCAACAATCAACATGCAAAAAAGTTATCCTCACCTTACCTATCCAGTAGGGTTAATATCAGTTGAAGCTTCTTCAGATGTATCATACAGCGTTGACCCATTTTCTGAAAAAATCTATACGATGAACGGAGATTCCTCTACTACTTTACATTCATATAAAGTAACGTATGAGGTCCCGGAGTTTTCCATAGAAAACTTAAAAGCTGTAAAAATGAATGAAGGTCAAGAAACGAATCCTTATTTCATAACAAAGTACACACAACTTCCCGAATCATTACCACAGCGAGTAAAAGACTTAGCTGTTAATCTAACAAACGATAAAGACAACCGATATGATAAAGTATTAGCTATCGAAAACTACTTCACCGACCATTCTTTCGTATATGAAACAATGAATGTGTTGTTCCCTGCCAAAAACCAAGATTATGTTGATCAATTTCTTTTCGATACAAAAAGCGGCTACTGTAATAATTTTTCGACGTCTATGATCGTGTTACTTCGTTCTGCCGGTATCCCTGCTCGCTGGGTAAAAGGTTATACAGAAGGAACTCTTGATAATACGCTTGTGGGTGCTGAAGGTGAGGATGTTTATAAAATCGCGAACGATAACGCACACTCTTGGGTCGAAGTATATTTCCCTGGATACGGATGGATTCCATTCGAACCAACAAAAGGATTTACGAATCCCTATAATTTCACAAATAATACTCCTGCTCCTACTATACAAAATAGCGAAGAAACTAATTCTCCAAACGCGCAAATGCACCAAAGAAACAATGAAGCAAAGCTTAAAAGTTTAATAGAAAATACAGAAGAAACTCCTACTAAAGAGATTAAAAATTCTAAAAATAAACTTTCTTGGTGGTACGTGTTCCTTTCTACGATACCAATTAGTATCATCGGCTATACTCTCTTCGCTACTAGAATGAAATGGATTACATTTTTTATTATTCTTTTCTATAAATACCGAAAAGATGATGCTGTTTATAGCAAAGCTTACAGCGCACTCTTAAAACAATTTGCGCGAATCGGTATACCACGAGGTGAAAGTCAAACATTCCGAGAATATGCTCTCCACATCGATACACTTTACAACTCGAATGATATGCAACAGCTTACTTTCAGTTATGAAAACGCTATGTATCAAAAGGGGCAGGCCGCAGCAGAATGGGAAAAATCCGTACACTTATGGGAAATTCTTATGAAAAAAGCAGCTTCTCCGCCTAAATCAAATGACTTCCATTCAGCGATTTAATCTTGAAAAAGCCTCAAAGAACTACATTGTTCTTTGAGGCTTTTTTTAATAAAGTGAAACTTCTAGTTATTCTCCAAGTGCCTTCTCAATCTCAACCTCTAAATCCACCGGCTTCGTCTGCGGTGCAAAACGTCCAACTACTTTCCCGTCTCTTCCAATTAGAAACTTAGTAAAGTTCCATTTTACTGCTTTCATACCGAGTAAACCTGGCAATTGTTCTGTCATGTATGTATATAGAGGATGAGCCTTGTCACCTTTTACATCGATTTTTGCAAACATCGGGAAATTCACACCGTAGTTTAATTCACAAAAACTAGTAATATCCGCTTCTGTACCCGGTTCTTGTCCTCCGAATTGGTTACAAGGGAAACCGAGTATTTCTAGTCCTTGGTCTTTATATTTATCATATACTTCTTGTAAACCTTTATATTGCGGTGTAAAACCACACTTACTAGCTACATTTACAATAAGAAGTGCTTTTCCTTCGTAATCTTTTAAGGGTTTATCTTCTCCTGTTATCGTTTTAGCTGTAAAATTATAAACTGTCATTGTTCTTCCCCCTATCTTCACTATCATTCTATGTTTATACTATACTACATTCGTTAATATACAGCTCTTATTACGTACTTAAACCCATAAATGACAGCGCTTTATTTATGTTCAAAAATTCGACACAAACTACTAGACTTTTATGTTGGAAAGTTTTACAATTGAATTGTGAACAAAATGTGACAGTTTATATTCCATTATAAAAGAAAAGGATGGTGTTCATTATGAAAACTGCACAACATGAAACGATTTCAAATCGCGAGTTTTATTTCGTACTATATATGATGTTATTGTATGTTATTGGTTGGGTAATCGATGTTAATGGTTTATTTTTAAGCTCCTACTTTAATTTAGCAGGAGAAATTATGCTTCCAATCGTTGGTGGTATTGTTGGACTGTTCGTTATGTCTATTAATAAACAACAAAGGCAATAATAACATGACAAAAAGGGAGAAGACGAAACTTTCGTTTTCTGCCTTTTTGTATTTTTAGCGTATAATAGAAACATGCAGTAACTAAGGAGTGGTAAATATGAAAAAAGTAGAGCAATTATCTTCTCACCTATATCTTATTGATGATTTCGATTTACAACATAATGAACGAACTGGTACGTACGTTTTATTAGGTGAGGATATTACTTTAATTGAAACTTGTGCAGCCCCTTCTCTTCCGTATATTTTAGACGGCTTACAACAATTACATATTAATTTAAACGATGTAAAAAACATTATCGTTACACACGTTCATTTAGATCACGCCGGTGCAGCTGGTTTAATGATGGAAAAGTGTCCAAATGCTACTTTATATGTGCATTCTCGCGGTGCTCGTCATATGATTGATCCAACAAAACTCATTTTAGGCGCAAAAGCTGTGTACAAAGAAGATTTCGATAAACTATTTGATCCAATTCTTCCTATAGAAGAGGAACGTGTTCGTATTGTACAACATGGTGATACATTAAAAATTGCAGAAGACCGTACACTTACATTTTACGATACACCGGGACATGCAAAGCACCATATTAGCATTCACGATTCATTAACAAACGGCATTTTTACTGGCGATACAATTGGAATTTATTATAGAGAACTCGCAGACCTTGGTGTAGAACTATATTTACCATCAACGTCCCCTTCCCAATTCCAACCAGATGCGATGATTGCTTCTAAAAATCACATTCAAAGTATGAATGTAGATACTATTTATTTCGGTCATTACGGTGCATCTTCCAATGTTACAGAAGTATATAACCAACTGGAACATTGGCTACCTATTTTCGTTCATACTGGAAAAGAGGTCTTTGAACAGTATAATGATTTCGATGAAGCGACTAAAGCTTTACAAACTGTATTAATGGATAAGATCTCTTCCCACCTTACAAAGTTAAATGTTCCATCAGATCATTCCGTTTATAACATTTTACATCTAGATATAGAAATTAGTGCGATGGGCATTATAGATTATTTCACGAAGCAAGAAAAAGCAAACTCCACTATTAAATAACCGTAAAAGAAGAGATATACAACTGCAGTTATTGTATATCTCTTCTTTTTTTGAATATATTTTGAGTAAAGGATGGTGGAATGCAATGCAAAAAGTAATGCTATATCTCTGCTTCACATTGTTTATCGTCTTATTATTATTTGTTGGAGTGAAGATTCAATTTTATTTAGATACAGATGCGCAGGTGAACTTTAACGTGTATCCAAGATTATTCTACTTTACACTATTCCCTCTTATAGTTGGCATTTTATTACGATTCCTTCAATCCATTAATCGCGAAACAAGTAAACAAAACTGGCGCTTTCAACCGGATAAATTTATCGCTATTACTGTGCCTACGCTATTCATTTCCTTTTCTCCAGCTCTACTCTTTTCACCAGTTGGTGCATACCTACCTTATTTAACTAATATTATTCTTATAAATACTACTTTTGTTACGATAATAAGTTTAATAGCTGGCTATTCCCTTTTAGATTGTTTTATACAAAAAGATACTGCAAATATGAAAAAATATAATTGAACACTCTTTTTTGTTTCAATAAAAAAGCTCAAAGCTAAAGCATTGAGTTTTTTTACTTATCTCACCTTTTCATCTACATACTCCATAAACTGCTCCGCTTGAATAAACCTTTCTTTGTACGCCTCAGGTACTTCTTCTACTTCCATCCCACCAGTTGATTTTGTCTTTACTCGTACGATTTCATATGTCATTAATGCTTCCACATAACGGTCAAACTCTTCTTGCGTTAATACCTCTTTAGTAGACTTATGACCATTTAGTTTATCAAAGTATGGTTGAAGGCTCATACTTACCTTTTTCATTTCTTCTCTTTTTGCTGGTGATAATTGATCATAATCAATATTACCGTTCGAATCTCCATACGTAAGCTTTGCATTTGTTAATTTTTTTAGTTCTTTTGTAAACTCTTCATATTCTTTCGCATCCATTTCATCTTTCGCCTCTGATAATTTTGTATTAAAATGCATATATGCTTCTAACGTCATCGCTCCAGCATATTTTTTTAAATTCTCAAACGATCCGTATATACCATCCGCCATAATAGATTGATACGCAAAACCAGTCGTTGGGAGTAAAAATGCTGCCGCAAGCACTCCTGCAATAAGACGCTTCTTCCTTTTGTTCCCCCCACGATTCATTTTAATCTGAACAATTACCTTTTCTTTTAACTCCGGCGGGGCGATAATCCCCTTCGCTTCGTCTTGTATAGATTCTCTAACTCTACAATCTAAACTCATTTCACATTCCCTACCTCTCCTAAAAAGATTTCTTCTACTTGCTCTTTTTGACGTAGTTTCTTTAATGCTGCGTGAATTCTAGATTTCACAGTACCAATTGGAATATGTAATATTTGTGCTACTTCTTCTTGTGAATAATCGTGTAAGTATCTTAAGATAATAACTTGTTTCAATTTATACGGTAATTTATGAATGAGTTCGATTAGTTTTTTGTTTGATATTTTACTTACAACATCGTTAGAAAAATCAATTTGTACTGGTTTTCTTTGCTCTTCTGCTTTTTTTATAATTCGTATTCGCATCCACCTCTGTCTTCTATAAGAGTGAATTTGTTTAATCGCAAGCCCAATTAGCCAAGGGCGAAATGGCTTCTCACTATCATACTTACGAAGCGATTCATATAGTTGTATGTATATTTCTTGAACGACATCATCTACATCCATTTTATCTTCAATTAAAAAATGTGCTGTTTTATATACTCCTTGAATCGTTTTATCATACAACTTGCTATATGCTTCTTTATTTCCTGATAAAGTTAATTGGATCAAATCTGTATACAACACTGTTTCATCCTTCACATACCATCCCTCCTTTGTCTTACACTCTATATTGGCAAGTAATTGATATTTCGTTCGATTTTTTCAAAGGTTTTTTATATAGATTAATATAATGATTCAATATGTACATAAGCTTCACTTATAAAGTCGCATAACAATTATATAATTTTCCAATTTCTAATGACGATTTAAAATGATTTATATAGTCAAATTTAGGAGGGTATATGATGAAAGCTATCGTTGTAACGTCGTTTGGTGGTCCTGAAGTGATGAAATATACAGATGTGGATATACCGGCTATTTCAGAAGATCAAGTTTTGATTCGCGTTGTTGCTACTAGTGTGAATTTCGCCGATATTAAATCCCGTTATGGTAAAAAAGGAAATAAAGCACTACCTTTTATTCCAGGGATAGATGCCGCTGGTATTGTAGAACGTGTCGGGTCTCAAGTTAAAAATCTTCATCCTGGACAGCGAGTCATCGCTTTTCCTCAAAATGGATCTTACGCAGAATACGTTGTCTCAAACGAAAATCTTACTTTTGCTTTACCACATGAAATCGATTTTCAAACTGCAGCGGCATGCCCTATCGTATCTTTTACAAGCTATAATTTACTCGTAAATGTTGCAAGGCTTCAACAAGGCGAGTCTGTACTCATTCATGCTGCGGCTGGCGGAATTGGTACAACAGCTATTCAACTTGCAAAACGATTAGGGGCTGGAACCGTTATTGGTACTGTCGGAAGTGAAGTAAAAAGAAAAATAGCTTTAGATGCTGGAGCTGATTATGTTATTTGTTATCAAGATGAGGATTTTGTAGAGAAAGTCAACGAGCTGACAAACGGTGAAGGGGTTGATGTAATTTTAGACTCTATTTCTGGAACGGTTTCAGAAAAAAGTTTAAATTGTCTCGCTTATTACGGTCGCCTCATTCACTTCGGTAATGCTAGCGGTGAAATTGGTAATTTCCAAACGAATGATTTACACGCAAGTTGCCGCTCTATACTCGGTTTTAGCTTTGGCACTACACGAAAAAAACGTCCTGAACTACTCCAAGAAACTGCAAATGAAGTTTTCCGTTATTTACGTGATGGCAGTCTAAAAATAAAAGCAACGAAATCTTTTCCACTTCAAGATGCAGGGAAAGCACATGAATGGGTCGAAAGTAGAAAAAGTACAGGGAAAGTAATACTAACTGTTCAGTCCTCTTCCTGAAATGAATACTTGAAACCGAGGTGTCATTCATGGGATCACGAATTATGCATGCTATTATCGCTATCAAGATTGCCGAAAAACTATATATCCAAGATAAAACTTCTTTCATACTTGGAGGTGTAGCCCCTGATGCGGTTCATTCAGCAGAAGAAAAAGGAACTTCACACTTTTACGCTGGTACAACGAAAAACTATACGAGAAGGATAGATTTCAATTCTTTTTTTCAAAAATATAAAGCTCATATGGATTCCCCTTTTCTCTTAGGCTATTACACCCATCTCATTGCCGATGACAATTGGCTAAGCGGCTTTTTTCTACCTTGGCTAAAAAATAGAATCGAAAATGACGAAACGATCGCACCTATGTACTATAACGATTTTAAATTATTAAATGCAAAGTTGCTTCATCATTACGATACAGAACAGCAACTCTTCTCTCTTCTCAACCAAGAGGCTCACATTATGGATATTGAAGAAGTTTCTAAAGAAAACGTTTTTTCTTTTCGAAAGTATCTTTTTGAAGATATGTTGTATCCGGAGCAAAATTTGTATGAAGACTTACAAGTATTTACGTTTAATCAAATCGTTGGTTATATTGAGACAGCTATTGAAAAAGGCGTATTTTATATTAATCAATTCTCTAATGAAAAATCCACTTCAAACATGTAATCCCCCTCAATATATTTGAGGGGGATTTTCACATAGTAATATTATTATTTGTTCTTTTCCATAACCGCAAAATAATTCCCTTCGCTATCAGCAAAGTTAAATACTTTACCAGAAGGCATAGTTACCATTTCACCAACAGTAACATTTTTATTTTTTAAATCTGTATATAATTGATCAAGATTTTCTGAGAAGAACATTAAAGATGGTGTACCAAGATTTAATTCTGGGCTCATCTTAGAAATCACTTCTTTATTATGTAATATAATGCTCGTTTCTGCACCGTTAGTCGGAGCGATTTCAATCCATCTCATTCCTTGCTTATTATCTTCCTCTGCTACTACATGAAACCCTACCTTTTCCGTCCAAAAATTTACTGCCTCATCTTGATTGTTTACATACAGCATAATTTGTCCAACTTTATGGATCATTTCCCCCTAATGGTTTTTATATTCTATGTAGCTTTCTACAGGTACTATTGTTAATCCTTTTTCATTCAGTTGAATACTTATAAATTGCTAGTCATTAAAAAGTTATCTTTTTGCTTAGTAGCAATAATGTGGCTGTACCCTATCGCTATCAGTCTACGTTTATGAAGTACCACTAAACAAATTTTTTATCACTTTACAATCATTTATGATCATTCAGCTCATTTCTGTCGTTTTGGAGAACAACCAATTTTTTAATATATATTTTCAATTGTTTTACCATCCTTTGGTTCAGCTTCACAACTCATATAACTACTTACCTTTTGTATTTAATAAATCCCGGTAAAATTAAAGGTCGATTATGGCTATAACTCTATAAAAGCTTTTTCTCCACCTGGAATCTTAAATTTATTTACATTATATTCTTTAATTATATATACCTTTATCGCTTCAAAATCTTTACCAAAAGCAAGAATTGGATTTTTTAAAAAATATATTATTTCTTCTTCGTCATAAATTCGGGCTTTAATTACTTCCTTGTCAGATTGAAACGATAAATTGACTCCTTTGTAAAAATATTCGTAGTATCCCTCTTCATCCTGCTCACTCTTATCTTCAAAAGGAACAGATTCAATATAATATATATTCCCATTTACATTTATTGATTTCATACAACATTACTCCTTTTCAAGAATATCCGTCAGAATGTAAAGTGATAATAAAGTTGTTTAAATGTTGTTCAACTAAAACAGTCGTTATTTTAATATGAGGTCCCGCCAACAAAACACGAATTTCGTAAGCTAAACAAAATTTTATAAAGAAACAGCCGATTTCCTATACGAAAAGGAACCATTTTTTTGATTAGCTTGTTTTACTAACGCACTCGTTTATTAAATAACAATTTACCTTTAACTAGTTTTTACATAATCACTTTTGGTTTTCAAACCAAAGTTTAACACTTTCAAAAAACTTCGCCCCATTATATACCATATCTAAAGCATCAGCTACCGAACTTTCATCAGAGTAATATCTTTTAGTGCATTCATAAAACTGGATTGCTATATTTTTCATCTCGTCCTCTGGTAAAAAATGTATTGCCTTATTTTTTGGCATTTGCCATACTTCAATTGCATCATGATGTACATAGGATAAGACATGATATATTGTTGGAGAAACTTGTGTACTGATTAAACGAACAACTCTATCTAATCGCTCTTTTCCATGGTCCAAAAGAGTAGAAAAATACTTTGGTACAACAATTATATTATTTAATGCTTTTATTGCTGACTGCTTCAATTGCTCATTTGTTGCTTCCTTGACCGGCAACCTTCCAGCTACAATTTGATAAGCACCAGGTACTGGACCAACAAATCCTTCTGGGAATTTATCTGCTAATGCTTCACATTGAATATAATTAAATGGGTTTGTATCAATCTTGCTTAAATCACGATGAATTTCCAAGTATAATTCCAATGGTAGTACCCCTTGTTTTTCAAAAGCAGTTTCCTTCAAATAAAGATGAAAATCAATATCACTTGATCCAGGAATAACACCACCCTTTACTACTGAACCGTGAACAATTAAGCCAATAAAATCCCCCCCTGTATGATATTGATAAATATCAGCGACTTGACCTATAATTCTTTTTGCTTCCTCTTGCATTTCTTCCAATTTATATGTCATAACTCTTCCCCTAATTTTTATTTTTTCCTTCGCTAATTTGACAGCTAACTTAAGTATATTTCCTTATAATCACTTCACTATCTTAACATATATATCCAATTTGTTATTTTTAAGAATCATTTATGGAACTTTCATAACGTACGAAATTCGCGTTTGTTGGCCTATCTCATCGCTATCAAGCTAAGAAAGACAAATACTCTAAAACATAGCCCATATATCAATATAGTTAATCCATAAAATGGAATACATCATTAATTATACTAATAAATCCTTGCATTGACTTAGAAAAAATTTAGGTTAGTGAATAAGCTTTTTATATTTTTAAAAAGAAATATTTAGTTACCTAAAATGAGCATATTAACTCAAACAAAAAAGACGTAACTACAATTAGTTACGTCTTCCTTATTATTTATCCCGCTATTTATGGGCAGTAAGACTCCCACCTCAAAATTCGGCTAGAGCAAAGAAGTTAGGTAGGAGATTAACTACCCGTAAACGTCCGATTGCTAAAGGCTAATAATCAGTGGGGAATCCCCACTGATTAAAGTTTCACATTATCTAGGCTTCTTCTTCCCAGTAAATGCTGGTTTCTTTTTCTTTGGTGCTTTCGGTTTCGTTTCTACAAACGATCCTTTGAACATTTCTTGCTTCGTAAATACGATACCTAGTTTTTTCGCAAATTGCAGTAATTTACGCTCTTCTTGTGGAGTTACAAGAGATACAACAGTTCCTTCTTTACCCATACGTCCAGTACGTCCTGAACGGTGGATATATTGGTCTACTGTGTCTGGTAATTCTAAGTGAATTACGTGTGTTAAATCATCAATATCAATACCGCGTGCCGCAATATCAGTAGCAAGTAATATTTCTAATTTGCCGCCGCGGAATGCACGCATCGTTGCTTCACGTTCTTGCTTACTTGCTTCTGCATGAAGAGCTGCTGCTTTCATTTTACGGAATTTCAACTTCTCTGTAATTTCATCTAAACGGAATGGGTCATTTAAGAAAGCAACTGCTTTTACATCACCCATATGCATAATTCTTCTTACGTAATCATTTTTTTCGCGTCGCTCACAGATGATATACGTATGTTCAACTAAGCTTTTTGACTCAGCGCGAGTTACACGTACTAATTGTGGTTCAACTGCTAAATCACGTGCTGCGTCCTCTGCAGCTTTTGTCATTGTTGCCGAGAAGAATACTAATTGACGATCGCGCATTGTAGATTTAATTACATCTTGTACAGCGCCCATCATCTTTTGTTTTACAATTTGATCAAACTCATCAAATACAATTGTTTTCACTTCATGCATCTTTAGCTTCTTCATACGAATTAATTCTAAAATACGGCCTGGTGAACCGACAATTACTCTCGGATGTTTCTTTAATTTTTCAACTTGGCGCTTAATATCTGCACCACCAATTAAAGATGCACCTGAAATTTCAGTTCCTGCTGTAAACTTTTGAACCTCTTCGTGAATTTGCATGACAAGCTCACGTGTTGGCGCTAGAACAACAACTTGTGGCTGTTTTATTTCAGGATTAATTTTATGTAAAAGGGGTAATAAGTACGCTAATGTTTTTCCTGTTCCAGTTGGAGATTCAGCTATAACGTCTTGTCCTTCTAAAATAGTTGGAATCGCTTGTTTTTGAATTTCAGTTAACTCTTTAAAACCAGCCTTCTCCCAAGCTTGTTGTAAAAATGGTTGCATATCTTTTATCATTTGTTTTTCTCCTTTATCTCTATTTTTGAAGAAAATGTTGTATTGTTCGCACCGTTTCTATCATGTGTGAAATAACAGCTATTAAATCATCAACATGGTCTTCTGTAATCGCTTTTTGAAATAGAACCTCTACCTTATTATGATATGAAATCGCTTGCTTATTATATTCGTATGAAAGTTTTTGCGTAATCATTCTTTCTTTTCCCCATATAGAATGCATGAAAGTTTCAATTTCTTCGCACATTACTTCTGGTTTTTCTATCGGGAATGAAAATGCTAATTTCATTTCACAACCTGGTGTAAATTGTGGTACTTCTAATATTTCACCAGACAAGTTCTTTGCATCTACAGATAGTGAGAATGTTGCTTCTACTAACGGTTCGAATGGTTCTGTTAATTGAAATGAAATATGATATATACGACTTAATGAAGCAAGGTCAATCATATCTTTTCGATCTGTTACAAGAATATCTCCATGTAAATCAAAATCATAAACAGCACCTTCTACGATTACTTTTAAATTATCAAAAGCAGTTGGATCAAACATAATTTCCTCCAAAAAACAGGCGCCTTTCGATGGAAAGGCGCCACTTGATGTATATATAGTTTACAGATAAACGAGATGAATTACAACCTTTTAGAATAAACCTACTGCTTTTCCATCTTCATTTACATCCATTTGTAGTGCTGCTGGCTGTTTTGGAAGGCCTGGCATTGTTAACATTGTTCCTGTTAACGCAACGATAAACCCTGCACCGATAGATGGTTTTAGCTCACGAAT
This sequence comes from Bacillus paramycoides, assembly GCF_038971285.1. Lineage (NCBI taxonomy): Bacteria > Bacillati > Bacillota > Bacilli > Caryophanales > Bacillaceae > Bacillus > Bacillus paramycoides. The sequence goes on along the minus strand of NZ_CP152427.1, from coordinate 1,967,351 downwards.
TGTAACGATAAAGTCAGATGGACGACCTAATTTCGTTGCATCGTCAGAAAGAGAATATTGTGTTTTCGCCATACAAATTGGTAGGTTACTCCATCCTTCTCCTTCATATTGAGCTAATTGCTTACGTGCTTTCGGAGCAAATTCAATGTCTTTTGCACCGTACACTTTTTGAGCAATTGTACGGATTTTTTCTTCTAATGATAATTCTAATTCATAAAGTGGTGCGTAGTTGTTCTCACCTTTTTCGATTTCTTTTAATACTTTTTCAGCAAGGTCAACTCCGCCTTGGCCACCTTTCTCCCAAACTTCCGTTAAGGATACTGCATAGCCACGCTCATTGCACCACTCTTGTAAGTATGCAACTTCTGCATCTGTATCTGTAATAAATTTATTAATTGCAATTACGAAAGGTACACCGAAGCTTTGAATTGTTTCAACATGCTTCTGTAAGTTTTCCATACCTTTTGCTAATGCGTCTACATTTTCTTCTTTTAATTGATCTTTTGCTACGCCACCATGCATTTTAAGCGCACGAATAGTCGCAACAATAACAACCGCTTCTGGTTTAATGCCAGCTGCACGAGCTTTAATATCTAAAAACTTCTCTGCACCTAAATCAGCACCGAATCCAGCTTCCGTAATAACATAATCACCTAATTTTGCTGCCATTGTTGTAGCGATAACACTGTTACAACCGTGAGCGATATTCGCAAATGGCCCACCGTGAATGATAGCTGGTGTATTTTCTAACGTTTGCACTAAGTTTGGTTTTAATGCGTCTTTTAATAATAACGTTAACGCACCTTCTACACCTAAATCTTTAACCGTTACAGGCTGATTTGCAAAGTTATAAGCAACTACGATGCGAGATAGACGCGCTTTTAAATCTTGAATATCTGTTGCAAGGCAGAATACGGCCATAATTTCAGATGCTACTGTAATATCGAAACCATCTTCACGTGGTACACCTTGAACGGGTCCACCAAGACCAATTACTACGTTACGTAAGGCACGATCATTTAAGTCAACACATCGTTTCCAAACGATTTTACGCGTATCAATTCCAAGTGTGTTTCCTTGTTGGATATGATTATCAATAAACGCCGCTAACGCGTTATTAGCAGTTGTGATCGCATGGATATCTCCAGTAAAGTGAAGGTTAATGTCTTCCATAGGTACAACCTGTGAAAAACCACCGCCTGCTGCTCCGCCTTTTAGTCCCATCGTTGGTCCAAGAGATGGTTCGCGAAGTGCAATTACTGTTTTCTTACCAATTTTATTAAAAGCTTGACCTAAACCAACTGTTACTGTTGATTTACCTTCTCCAGCCGGAGTTGGGTTAATCGCTGTTACTAAAACAACTTTACCGTCTTTCTCATTCTGTAAGCGCTTAAAAATATCAAGAGATAACTTACCTTTATAATGCCCGTATGGCTCTAATTCATCTTCTAAAATATTTAATTCAGCTGCAATTTCTTGAATCTTCTTCATACTTGCTTCTTGTGCGATTTCAATGTCGGATTTAACTGTTGTAGTAGTTGTCATATACCCTAGTCCCCCTTTAATTGGTTCTGATGATATTGTATCAGTTTTTTGTATTTTCTGCACTTATTTACCTCCTAAAAATTCTTTCAGTTCTTTATACGTTTTTTAACATAAATACCCATAAGAATGTTAACGATTGTTGTAACTCTGTAGGGAGTTGACCTAACATCTTCTCATTTACTCCGCGCTTATATACACCGATTCCATCTACAACTTCAAAACCTTGTTCTTTTGCTAACTGTTCAAATTCCCAAGGCATCATCGTATTACAAACAACGTCTTTGCCGTATAAACGAGGATAACTGTTCTCTCGCGGCTTTGCTGTCGGTCCTAAAATTGCAATACATGCATACCCATCGCTTTTTAAAACGCGCTTTATCTCATTTAATGCTTGTAATGGCTCCTCGGTCCATTCTAAAGAATTAATTGCCATAATTGATTCAAATTGTTCATTTTCGAACGGTAAGGAAGAAAGATCCCCTTTTATAAAGGATAAATTCGGTCCTTCTCCGCGCTCCTTCCCTTTTTGAATCATCACTTCTGATAAATCCACTCCAACTGCTTTATAGCCTGCGCGACTTAATTTATATGTACCGTATCCATCTCCACAACCAACGTCAAGCACCTTGGCTTCTTTCTTCACGTATCGTTCGAAAAATGGAATAATCGTACTCCTACTCCCGCTATCCCACATCTCCTGACTATTTTGATTCCAAAATTCTGCACTACTATCCCATTTCTTCTCTGCTGATTCATGCCAATTAAATTTCGTCATGCATTCCCCTACCTTCACGGTTTATCACTCATTTCATTCTACATCATTTTCCAAAATTCCTGTTTATCTTCATTAGGAGATGTACATGCTAACGATGGGATCTTTATTCTCCAATTTTTGCTTTACTTGGGTTTAACTCATACTCATGTTCTTCTCTTTATGAAAGATACTATAGGTACACCCAATTGAAAGAGAGGGATGTACATGCGAAGAAAGAGAAATCATCATTTTAAAAGTGGTGAAAAAAACGAAGAGTATGCAGCTGAAATATCACCAGCTGGCATACCAATTAGACATAAGCGTAAAGAAATTGCAAATGAAATAGAAGGTACAAATACCGGTGCAATGATAGGTTATGTCGCTTTATTTCTTTCGCTTTTCTCCATTGCATTTTATCCAGTTACACTCGGTTCTCTTGCAATTTTAGTTGGCTTATTAGCTGTCAATTTTGGAGCAAGAACACTTGGATATACAGCAATTGGTTTTGGTAGTTTTTCTGTTTTATTTACTTTACTTTATCCGCTTGCTTTGTCAGCGTTTTAAAAAAACACACCAAGTTAAACTTGGTGTGTTCATTCGTGATACAACATAATATGACCGCATCCACAGCAATGTTTCGCTGTAATTTCTTGAAACACTGGATAATTTTCTTCATCCCTATGCTCAATAAACACCTTTTCAAAACGGTACATATTTGGCGCATATGCCCAGTCTTGTTTCGTACGTGCATATAATGTAGAAGAGAAAAACTCCTCACCGCCGCAAACAATACATGTGTTCTTCATCAATACCCCTCCTATGCTTGTCTTACTTCATCTATATGAACATAAGCATAAGAAAAAGACCTTCTATTACTAGAAAGTCTTCTCTGAAACAAAAAGAAATGTACCAAACATTCCTACTCCGCTATATTCTTTCGTAACACCAGCTTCAGTTTTAAATGTTTGCTTTACAGTCATAAAGAATACACCATTTCGTGCATCTGTACTTTCAAATTTTAGTTTTTCTTTTTTGCCATCTACATTTTGTGTGCATTCAAAACTACTCTCGTCACATTTCAATGCATACTTATCTTCCAGATACAATTTAAAATCTGATTCTTTCGGACAAGTTATAAGTAATATTGCCACGAGAATAATACTTATAATACCCACAATTGTATAATATTTCTTCATTTGTACTCCTTTCAAATGACAAGAAAACTTGACTGCATGCGCCAAGTTTTCTTAGTCCACAACCCATTGCCACTCTTGTTCTTTCTTATCAAAAATAAGCCAACCAGTCTCTGTTGCTTCTTCTTTCAATTCATCAATATTATCTAGCACCTCATCCGTACTTTCAAACGAACCCACTACATATACCGGAATTTCAAGACCTCTTCTTGACTCAATTTTCCCTGCTAGATCGATATAAAGACCATCTTCCATTAATGGAATAAGCCCCATGATCACTTCTTTTGAAATTGCTGGGAAAATCTTTGATTTTTGGAAGAAAGAAAAACGCTTCTTACCGAAAGCACCAAGCTTATAAGGAATAACTTTACTTAGCATCCCTACAAAGTCAGCAATTCTACGATAATACACTTTGTTGTACCATCCGTCATCATGTGAAAAATAAACAAATCTATTTTTCAATAGCGGAAAGAATGTTCTTGCAAGTGGTTCTTTTTTGTGAGCCAAATATAAAAGCTCTGCAATTTCTTTTGGCTCTAGTTCATCTAAATCGCTTGCATCATCAAAATCTACCCAACAAAATTCATCAAATTCATCAATCTCTGCTTGAATTAACTTATGTATATTTTCTTCCTCAACATATTCAAATAAAGTATGATAATGAAAATCTGTCCATTCAAAATTATGCTTTAAAAGCAACACTTGATGAAGCGGTGAAGGGATGTTACTTGCAAACTCTTTAAACGTAATTCCTGATGTAATAAAACAATGACCTCGACGATTACCATTAATATATATCATATTCTTTACTTGGTCAGATCCTCCAGACAAAGCACCTAGCCACCTTCGTTTTATATGTTTCAATTCTATAGCATATTTTAACATGAAAAATTTTAGAAACATAGAAAAAACTTCAAAAACTATTTACAATTTCATGTGTTTTATTACATAGTGATTACAAGAAAAAACGCCTGCTCGTAAGCAGGCGTTTTTAAAGGATTTCATCTGGGTTTTGAGGATGATGATTTCCCTCTTTCTTTTCATCTTTTTGGAACATCGATTGAATCTTATCAATTGTTTGTGGAGCTAATTCAATCATTTTTTCTGCTAAATGTGTTGCATTTTGTAAATGAAGAATATTTACTCCATCTTTATTCACTACAAGAAATGCTACTGGTGTAATAGAAACACCACCCGCGCTACCGCCACCAAATGCAGGGTTACCGTTCGCTCTTTGTCCATCATTCGTTTGGAAATCAGAACCTCCTGCTCCAAACCCGAACGCTACTTTAGAAACCGTTAACACCACACCACCGTCAGCCGTTTGAACAGGCTCTCCAACAATCGTGTTTACATCGACCATTTCTTTTAAATTTTCCATTGCTGCTTTCATTAACCCTTGAATTGGATGATCCACCGTTCATAACCTCCTTTGTCATATCTTTCCTAGTTTTTCCGAAAGTTTGTGAACTAAACATAAAATTTTATATTGATTGCAAAAAACTTAAGTTGTAATATTTAGAAAATTAAAAAAGAGGCGGATTCATTATGATGAGAAAATTAACAAAGAAGGATCATGAACAAGTATTCGCTTACCTAAAGGAAGAGTTTGTATTCACTAACTATGAGGCACTTCTTTCCGCCTATAAGCCACTGAAACTCTCTAGTAAGTCAAATTGTTTTAGAACGATTTGAAACTGTTTCAAATATTCAACTAGGTACTAAAAATGAAATATATTTTTGCAAATGACTATATGATAACAACTTACCTAGTAAGCTTGCCACACTAGATAATGTACAGCGAATAATGCAATTACGAAGTAACATCATTACATTTCCTACAAGATTAAACTGCTGAGGAGCACACATCACCTTCACTTTGGAAAAAGCCACGTTAAGAGCCGGCAAGATTTCATACAGTTTTTTGGCTAATTCAGTAAGAAACGAGAACCGTAAAACCTACACTAGGATAGGAATACATAAAAAGTTTCATAGAATTATATAAAAAGAAAAAGGCAGATTCCTTTTGAGGATAGGATTTCCCCTTGTGCTTGCTACCAATAATGAGAGGTTATGTAAATTGAGTATGAACACAATATACAATAAAAACCCCTCGTTTTTTCTTCTTATCACATGATAAAATGATTATAAGTGATGAATTTCGAAATAATTAGAGAATACAAAAGGATTGATTACATGAAAAAAGGATTAGGATTACTTGTAACTATAATGATTGAAGCTGGAATTGTATATAAATTATCTAAGATATTAAAATGGAGCTTTATTGACTTAACTCTCTTCGCTGGAATATGTTTTGTTATTATTACATATTACTTTAGCAGTAAAGGCGGATTTTCTAGCAACAGTGTTCGCCTTCAAGCTCAAGCTAGTTTGGGTATTAAAGTAGCGGAAGAAAAATTCGAATTAAATGTAAATCCTATTTTAATAGGGTCTATTGTTTATACAATATTATCTTTAATACTTGTAGTAATAAGTTATTGGGGTTACTTTATCAAATAATTCTCACTTCCAATAACGATAATTATGTATATGAGCTGTCCAAACGGATGGCTTATTTTATTTTTTATCTAGCTTCCAATTATCATAATTAGGTGTTCTATATTCTCTTTTTTAACAACTGTTCCAATCGGTAAAAGTTTCACTTATTCTCCTTTTTTTTACTGATTTTTCCCATAAGATTTTGAACAACTATATTCCATAATAAAGAAAGTGCAGTAACAAACAGTACTGCTAAAGAAAAATAGATTCTATCTTTCCACGTATCATGTACAATCATACCTAGCATAATCATTATTAACGCACCTATACATATCATTATTTTCGAAAACTTTCGCATTCTATAATCACTCTTCTTTCTCAAATTCAAACGAACAACCTCCACCATACCCATAAGAGACTATTCCCTGCTTACTAATTATAGTAAAACTCTCTCCAACTCTTATGGAAAATTTATTATTAACATTTTCCAATCAATAAAGTGAAACTTTAATCAGTGGGGGTTTTCTTCATCCCCCACTGATTATTAGTTGAACCAATCGGACTTTTATGGGCAGTTGATCCCCCACCTAAATTCTTTGCTTTCGCTGAATTTTGAGGTGGGGGTCTTACTGCCCGTTAAAGCGGGATAAAAAACTTCTATGTGTTTATTCACCTCTATTTGTAATTTTTTTAGCTAAACGATTAAATAATACTGAACTTCCATATGCCAACATCCCAATACCAATCATACCAATACTGAAAAATAGTTTCTGCCATAAATTAAATGGGAAAACCACCCCCGCAATAGTAAGTACCATTGTGCCAATAATAATCATAATTTTGCCTTGTTTAAGCATAAATTTTCTCCTCTCTTCCAAAGAAAAAATGAACCCTCCATTACCATGAGAGTAACGTTAAAAGAGGCCACCAGTAGGTCACCTCCCAATTAAAACTATTAGTCATACATGTTACATATTTTTAGCTGTGATTCCATACAATCTATCTCTATTTTGCTCTCTTCTTTTTTCGATTTTTAAATATAAACTCTAACACTACTACTGTGGTGAATCCTACAGTTAGTTGTAAACCTGTAAACAGCAGTTTATCATTTAGAGGAACATCAGGTGCACTCCACAATAGTACCGGAGGAATAAGTATACCTATGATTACAAGAGTTCTCATTATCTTTCCCATTTTGTTTCCCCTTTCGTATTTTTAAAACCTATATGTATTTTTCAATTTTTTTATAATTCTACTAATTTCCCACGTAAAATTAATTCACTCTCATTCAAATACCCTCTATGTACTTCATCTACAACCTTATCATGATTAAAGCATAACACTTTTTCATCACCTAAATATCCAACCGGATAAAGAACTCCTACATAATCAAAAGCACGTTTATCTGCTGAAATGATCATTCTTCCAATAATCATAACAGGTTGGTTTAAATCTTTTAGCTTTACAACTGAACCAATCGGGAAAAACTTTATCGTCATTCTCCATTGTTTTTAGATATATTCTTCAACTTGTTACTCATAATTTCTAATAGATAGGAAGTTCCAATACCTATTCCACCAATAATTAATGCTGCAATAGCTGTTAAAAACCTTTTTCCCATTGGCTGTGGAAAAAAGAATGAAGAAAAAAATAACACCACGGTAAAAATATACATCAAAATACGTCCTTGTTTAAACATGTGTGCTCACTCCTGTTTTCAGGTTTCAAGAAAAAACCTCCTCCGTAACCTTTATGGGTTACCCATCTCGAATTTGCTCTTAATAGATATTATTATCATGATGATTTTCCCCTATTGTATTAATCTTATTTATGTTTAAATTTACTATACATTCGTTCATAAAATTTGTTAGTCCCAAGTGCACATGCTCCTAAAATAAGAACACCTATAATAAAGCCAATCTTTTTAGGTAATTCATAAGGAGACATAATAGCGACTACAAGAAATATAGCAATTGCAACATATGTAATATATTTCCCGGCCTTAAATGGTTGCATATTAATATGCTCCTCTCTTAATCTTCCAATTTAATGGTACCACCTATCCCATAACCATCTCTAACGTATAATCCCGTTTCTTTTCCTAATTAATATCGGATTATCCCTATCTTTTTTCAAACTTTATTATTGTTTAAATTTGTTATATATTCGTCCTACCACTTTATTCGCCCCTAAGGAAATAGCTCCTAAAATTAAAACAAAAATAATAAGAGCCATCTTTTTAGGTAGGCTATATGGCAATAACATAGAAAATATAAGCAGTATCAAAACTGCAACATATGTAATATATTTTCCAGCCTTTAATGGTTGCATATTAATACGCTCCTCTCTTAATCCTCAAACTTAATGATATCGCCTATGACATAACCCATGGTCTCCTATAACTAGAGTGAAATCTAATATAAGAAAAGATTTCATTCAACTTCTTACTTATTAACCGTAACTTCTATTGCTAGTTTGGCTGTCTACAAATCAAAATTACATTTATGTGCCGATTCGACCATTCTACCAATAATCATCAAAATTGTTTTAATCCCTCTAGTTTCACTACTGCTCAAATCGACAAAAGTTTCATTTATTTCACTTTTTATGTATCTTTTTATAAATTCGTTCAAAAAGAACTGAAGAACCCACAGCAATTACACCGAATAAAAATACTACAAGTACATTTATTAATCTTGTTTTATTGTCTGCTGGCACCATAAAACTCGCGATGAGTGTTACTAATGTGCCAATAACAATTATAATTCTTCCTTGTTTTAACATTTAGTTACTCCTTTTTCTTTGTCCAAGCTACCTTTATAGCCATATTAACTGAATTTGTATTCATCTACATTTAGAATAATGTAATAAATACCCATTTCTCTTCATTTCAATTTATAGAAAAGAAATGCTCGTCTAATTCTCCTTCTATCAGAAATACTCATTAATCCAAGTTTCATTTATTTATCCTTCTGCTAATATAATCCATTAAAGTAATAGCTCCGATCCCCATAGCTCCCCAGAAAACCATACTACATGTATATATTACCTTTTCCTTAATTGAATATGGTCCTATTAGTCCAACAATGATTGAAATTACAACTCCTATAATCATTACAATTTTCGCGATTTTCATCATCCTACTGTTCCTTATCTATCTTTTTATTAAATTTTTGAATGATATTAATAACAACAGAGTTCCACACTAGAGAAATTACAGTAAATAAAATTGCAACTAAAGCAACTATAATTCTATCTTTCCATGTGTTCTGTACTACCATTGATAGTATCATCATTATTAATCCACAAGTGCATATAAATATTTTTGTACCTTTACGCATATTCAAATTATCTTCACACTTCTTTCTAACACTGAAAGGAAAATTTTTCATTCACCAGCATTAACAATTAACAGAATTATACCTACAATAAATTAGGTCCTTCCTTTCTTAAACCAACTAATTATTTCTATTCTCTCTAAATTTATTAGTTATGTATTCTACTAAGTTTGTAGTCCCAAGAGACATTGCACCCAATACCAGTATAAAAGTAAAAGAAATAATTTTCCCTTTTACATCGAAAGGGAAGAATATACTAGCAATAGCCATTGCTATAAACCCGATAATTTTTGACGGTACTAACATTCTCTTATTCCCCTTGTTTTTTAACTTTACAAATAGACCACCAACTACTTTTCTGATTGATAAAATTTTTATTTATTACTCTTTTCTTTGCTTTTTAATAATATAATCTAATAAAGTAATTCCACCTAACCCAATTGCACCATAAACGACCATACCTAGTGTATGTACTCCCTTTTCTTTTAACGAAAAGGGAGCTATTAGTCCTGCAATGATTACTATTAAAATTGCTATAATCATTACGATTCTTGCAATTTTTATCATCCTACTACTCCTTATCCATCTTCTCAAATTTTACAAATCAATACCTTTGGGCCTTACTACTGTTCCCACTTATAAAAGCTTCATTGTCATTGTCATTCCCTTTTATCTTTTGTTTTTTCAATAAAGTCCAATAAATAGCTAAATCCAATTGCTAATCCGCCAAAAACAAGTAAAAAAAAGAAAGTAAGTATACGATCTCCTACTGACTGCGGAAAAAATAATGAGAGTAATGCAATAATAGGCACTGTTATTAAATATATCGTTCTCATTTGCTTGAAAGGTCGCATTTATTTAATCCTCTTTCTATTGAACTTCTCCATAAGATTTATAACAAATGTGTTCCATACTAGAGAAAATCCAGTAAATATTAGAACAGCTAGCGAGATAACAATTTTATCTTTCCACGTTTCTCCATTTATCATAGCTAGTGTGATGAATAATACTGCTGTGGCGCATAATACTATTTGTGTAACTTTACGCATATTAACCCCCTCCTTACACACCTTAATCATCAAACTTTCCTACTTCTTTCATTAAAATTCCTTTCTCAAGTTCCTCCGACTCAATCACAATTGCCATCAATCCCTTTTCCGTACTCGTTTCATGAAATTCGCCCTTCTCCCAAAACACAGCTTGTCCCGCTTCTACCTTTACTTTTTCTTTATTTTCCCCACATACATATCCTTCGCCGTCCACAATAAGAAGCAGTTGCGATACAACTGCTTCGTGATATCCAATTATTCCATTCTCTTTTAAATGCATAGCACCGATATGTATATTCCCTTGAAGATTTAATATTTTCGACGTTATGAAATTAGATTGAAATGCTGTGATTTGCTTTCCTACTCTTTCATTAAAATCAAAAATCTTCACTTCTAGTCCTCCTTATATGTATAAAACCATTCTTACTGTCTGCATCATATGTCCTTCAAAATCTTCTTCAAATTCCTCTAATTGTGCAAAACCTTTCGCTTCATAAAACCGTTTTCCTTTTTCATTCGCTGCTTCTACATGAATGTATAGTTTCCGAATTCCTTTTAATACCGTTAGCCCTTTTTGTAATAAAGCACTTCCTATCCCTTTCCCTTGCTGATCTGGCAACAAATAAATTGCTCCTAATTCCGCTTCGTTTTGTAGTCTAACAGGTGAGAAATTCGCAAAGCCAATTACTTCTCCTTCTTCTTCCGCAACAAATAAATGTGTATTTTCAAGACGATATTTCATTTTTTCATCAGAATAAGCCTCGTCTAAAAAACTGTCTTGAATCTCTCTCGGAATAATGCCTTCGTATGTATCATGCCAAGCTATTTTCGCTACTGATTGTACAGCGTGAATATCTTCTTGCTTCATTTCTCTAATTACATATGTCATCTCGTTGTCTCCATTCTCTTTAACTTATATTCTGCTAATATACGAGAAGAAATAGCAGAACCATTTTCATAATTTACCTTAATTAATTTTATTTTCTCAATTGAGGCTGTTGCATAATCAAATTTTTGATAGATATATTCCATTACACTTAAAAACTGATTTACATCTAACTTATTTGCAATGGTGCAATGCGGAACCCATTTTCCTGGTACATAATATGAATTTAAATTATCATGAAAAGTTTTAAAATAATCATGATAAAAATGATGAAGTTTTAACAATTCATCGGTAATAGTCGGTGCTAGAAAGATTGTCCCGTTTGTAGGAAAAGTTCCAACAGAAGGAAAAGTTATCTCAGCCATATTTTCTTGAACAGCTACAAATTCCCCTAATTTCTCCTTATACAAATGAACATCTAACTCATTATAATCAGCTAACGTAATATGAGGTTCTACTCCTGCTAATTGATTTGTGCCAATGATATTTGTTATTTCATTTTGCAATTCTATAATTTTGTTAGTAAACACACGATCAAATGTAGCAATAATAGCGTACATACTTACTCACCCCTTCGTTACATATAGTGCTTCCCATTCTTCACGAATCATTCCCATTCGAATAGAATCATAGTACGTTCCGTTATAATAACGGCATTTACGCATTCTACCTTCTAAAGTCATTCCTATTTTCTTCGCTACTTTCATCATTCGTTCATTGCCAGACCAAGTCGTGATTCCTACTCTACCAATTTCCATCTTTTCAAATAGTAAATCCCGATATAACGTTAACGCTTCTGTACCATAACCACCATTCCAGTAATTCGGATTATAAATAACAAGCCCCATCTCTAACCAACGCGTCGGTTTATATTCCCAATAAAACCCGACCGTCCCTATAACTTGACCGTTATGTTCTATAATTAAATTGGATAGAGGTTCTTCTTTTAAACGAGTTTGCATCTTCTCCTTATAGGATGAGTATTCTTGCATTGAAAACGGAAAATACGGTGCATCCCATTTTTTCCATTCTGGATTTTCTTCTTTAAATACGAGATTCCATAATGGTTTTATATCTGATTCTTCAATTGTACGAATTGTTACTTTATCCCCTTTTACTATTACGTTTTGCATAATTTCCTCCTACACTCCTCTTTATTTCATATATAATTATAATATTTTTTCTGAAAAATCAAAACAGATATCATTTATTGTATTGTATAATTTTGTTATAAGATACCAATTATTCATGTAGAAAGCTGGTGATTCAATGAATAATCGATTTAGTATTGCTTTATTTCTCACTATTATTACGACAAATATTATTCTCTATTTCTTCTTACCATTACATATTGTTACGAAATGGGACTTCAATGGAACGCCTACGTCAACAATGGATAAAAGCACTTTTGTTATCGTAAATATAATTATATGTTCCTTCGTATTCTTTTTATTTTTAGCTTTATCTAAAGCAGCGAATAACCAGAAATTTCTCCTTTGGATTGGCAACATAATTTTACTATTTTTATTTTTTGTTGATATTGTCATGGCTCTCATCGCTCTTGGCTTCACTCTTCCCCTTGATCATTTCATATTTATAGCATTAGGGCTTTTATTTATATTAATAGGCTATTTCAGTTCCAAAATTGATATGAGTAAATCAACGGTTTCATTGGAATGGAATGATAAGCACCTTGAAAAAAGAGCTTCAAATATTTGTAGTATTTCAATGATAATAGCAGGTATTTTCCTAGCCGCGCTTCCATTTATTGTTCCTGCTCCATATAGAGGTTATGCTATACTTGCAATTATTTTAGGAATGACGCTTGTCATTTTACCGAGTACGATTTACTTACTTATGAAAGACAGCAAGCAATCTACTCATTTAAAAAGGTAATAAAAAATAGGAGGTTCTATACCTCCTATTTCAGCTAAACGTTTTCTTTTTCATTTTTTCTATCTCAACTAAAATACCTTTCTTTATCCAGCCCTCTATTCCATCTCTTTTAACTAAATCAAATCCTGAACAGCTTCCATCAATGAGAGAAACAATGTCCCCTTTCCTTACACTTATTTGTGCACAAGAAATATCGGTTTTCACTGTGTACTTACCTGACTCAAGTTGCCTAATGTATTCATTTTTCACCGAAAGTAATGTATTCGTTTCCTTTTGCTTACATATTGTGTATTCTTGCCCCTTCTCCATCAGCTCTATGTAATAATACGGATAGGTAACCCCGCCCTGCATTTCTGTGTTCGCATTAAAATCTGCAATCACTTCATATTCTGGAAAATTGTCTACATATGTATAAGAAAACATATCTCCTGTTGGTTCCCTCTGAATGATGAATGCGTTTAATTGCCCTGCCTCTTTAATCGCATTTCCTCCGTCAATCGCAATAATCTTTTTCTTCTTATCAATAACTGGATTGTTAGACGGTGCTTTGTCTGAATAGTTTACAACAGGCCAATGACCGACAACTACATATTTATGTGCTCTATGTGATTTATTGAAAAACTCAGGCATTGCTATCGCATTTTTTCGTTCTGTCTCTTTCCAATCTTCTCTATCTTCAAGGCCAGCATGTACAAAGATATAATCTTCTGTTTCAATCACTGTTGGCAATTCTGTTAACCATTCTATTTCTTTTGAAAAATGGCCCATCAATATGTTTTTCACTTCACAAATATTACTTTCTTCATTAACGGTGACTTTCAATTTCCCTAGCCATTCATTAAAAATTGTATTCTTTCGCGTACACAAATAATTTATTAGCGCAGGATTTTCATTTACAAGCGCCTCAACTACAACTTCACAGTTCCCTTCGACTACATAAACATTTGGCTTGCTAACTACTAGATCCATCACATAGTTTACGACGCCAACGCTACCTCTTCCTTTCTCACAAAGATCACCATTAATAATTAAATAATCTTCATCTTTAAAGTTAACTTTCTGTAGTAATTTTTTTAAAAGAGGTAATTCTCCATGAATATCAGATATTACGATTACTCTAACATCATTAGGGATTGATAGTTTCTTTATTTTTCCCAAGTGTAAGCGCTCCAATCATTCTCTGTATTATTTACAAAAAAAACAATTCAACAACATAAATTATAAACCTTTCTAAATGAAATAGGTTCTATATATTATGTCATATAGAACCTATCCTTCTTTATAATTCTTTATAAAAAGAAAAACTTACCTTATCATAGCCTTCTCTTTCATAAAAGCGGTGAGCGTCTAACCTAGGAAACGCTGATGTAAGAGCGATGGACCCACATTCGTTTTCTTTTCCCCAGTTCTCTATATATGAGAGTAATACATTCCCATACCCTTTTGAACGATGAGCTTCTGCTGTTACTAGGTCATATACGAAAACGTGCTTCTTATTATAAAAATTCGTACAAATCGCTACACCGGCTAGACTCACAACTTCATCCTCTTCATTACGTAGCGAAAACAGTTTATAATTTTCTTCTTTCATTTTTTGACATAAAGAACTTGCTTCTTCTCTTGAAAGTTTTGTTCGCAATTGCTGTAATACGGGAAATACATCATGTAAATCCACTTCTGTTACTACTTCTTTAATATTCATTATGATTCTCCCCTTACTATTTATAAAATTTTCTAAATGTTATATCATCATTATAGAAAGGAACTGCCCTTAACTTAAGTGACAGTTTTATTCTTTTTTATAAGGCCAGTATGAAAAGGAGCGTCTACGAATGGATCTGACTATCCCATTAGCATTACAAAGTAAAACACCCCTTTACTTACAAATTTATGAATATATGAAACGGGAAATCTCTCGTGGATCACTACGTGCCGGTACACGCCTTCCTTCTCACAGAAATTTAGCGGTGCAACTTAATGTGAGCCGTATTACAGTGGAATCCGCTTATCAACAACTACTAGCTGAAGGATATGTAGAAAGCAAACCAAAACGTGGGATTTTTGTTGCAGCAGTTGATATTGATGTCATTCAAAAGAAACAGCAATTTGCGTCAAACAGTACTAACAATAAAGAAAACGAACAATATGATTATGATTGTAGCCAAGGGCTTATTGGTCAAAAATCTTTTCCGATAACAAACTGGAAAAGAGCATTACATGAAACTTTATTTCAATATGAAAATGAATTATTTGCTAAAGAAGATCCTCAAGGTGAGCTCATTCTACGAGAACATATTTCAAAGTATTTATATCATGCTCGCGGGGTACACTCTTCACCTGATCAAATTATTATTGGAGCAGGTACGCAACCTCTTCTTTGGCTAATAATTCAACTACTTGGTTCAAAAAAAGAATACGGAATCGAAAATCCTGGGTTTCATCGTATACCTGCTATGATTCAAAGTTCTGGCCTTCCTGTTCACCCTATTCCTTTAGACGATAAAGGAATTCATATTTCCGCTTTACGTGAATCGGGTTCCAATGTAGCATATGTCACTCCATCTCACCAATTTCCACTTGGAATCATTATGCCGTTATCTAGAAGACTCGAGTTATTAAAATGGGCGGATGATTGTAAGGGATATATTATTGAAGATGACTACGACGGGGAATTTCGCTATATAGGAAAACCTATTCCTTCTTTACAAGGACTAGATTCAAATGAACGCGTTATTTATATGGGAACTTTCTCGAAATCTTTTTTACCTTCTTTACGAATGGGATATATCGTTTTACCACCTCATCTGTTAAGAGCTTATCAAGAACTTAATGGTATGTTTAAACAAACAGTTTCTACGCTTCAACAACTTACCTTTTCCACCTTTATTCAAAATGGTGATTGGGAGCGCCATATTAACCGAAGTCGTAC
Source organism: Bacillus paramycoides (assembly GCF_038971285.1). NCBI lineage: Bacteria > Bacillati > Bacillota > Bacilli > Caryophanales > Bacillaceae > Bacillus > Bacillus paramycoides. The sequence goes on along the minus strand of NZ_CP152427.1, from coordinate 1,951,262 downwards.
GTTATATAAAAGAAAACATATTTCTTTAATTAAATCTATTACAAATGAAATGGGAAACAACGTTCATATACTCGGTGAACAATCTGGACTTCATATCGTACTTCACGTTCATAATGGGATGAACGAACAGGAACTTATTCATGCAGCTGCAAAAGAACGTATTAAATTATATCCTCTCTCCACATATGATTCTGTTCATAATGTAAAGGAGGATTCGTATGTATTACTCGGTTTTGGCAGTATTCCAGAGAATCGTATCGAAACTGTTGTCAAATTACTAAAAAAAGCCTGGTTCCCTAAATAAAAATAGCTCCACGCAAGTTATACTTACGTGGAGCTATTTCATTCACTATTTTTCTGATCTCGCTGCCCTTCCCGGACGCTTAACACCTGTTGTTTCTGTTGAATAAGACGCTTCAATTATAGCAGTTGGATCTACAGAGAGAACGAGATCTTTCATTTTTGGATAAATGAAACGGTTTGTAATACAATAAATGATTCTCTTATGTTCCCCTAAAAAACCACCTTCTCCATGTAGATACGTCACAGATAATTGTAATTCTTTCATAAGTAGATCGCCTATTTCTTTATTTTTACCAGAAATAATCATAACGCTCTTTCCTTGATTAATACCATCTAATATGAAATCAATCATCTTCGTAACAATATAGAAAATTGCTAATGAGAACATCGCTTGCTCGATTGAAAATAAAATCGCTACAAATGTGAAAATAACTGCATTTACAGCAAGTAAAAATGTACTAATTGGTACTTTAAAATGTTTATTCATCCAAACTGCTAACATTTCTGATCCATCTATTGCTCCGCCCATTTTCACTACAATCCCAACGCCAATTCCAAACAGTACTCCACCATAAAGTACAATTAATAGTTCAGAAGTTGTAATCGCTGGAAATGGTTTTAAATAGATTAATCCGAGTGTTGTAACAACGTTTGCATAGGATGTACGGATGAAGAACTTCTTCCCCATTACTTTTGCAGTAAAAAGCAGGATAGGAATATTAAGCCCTAAAAACACTCCGTAAAGCGGTAATCCAGCAACTTTATTTGCCATAATAGCAATGGCCGTTACCCCGCCATCTACTAATCCATTAGGAGCTAAAATAAGCTCTAATGAACCCGCTACAATAATTGATCCAATTGTTAATAATATGTATTCAAATACTCTTTTCATTCATTACCCCCAAAACTTATATCTTTTCTTAGTATTATTTTAACGTAATTTTACTACCAATTCAAAGATATGAGCTTATATACACAAAAGTTTCACCTGTACAATGATTTTTTATGTAATTTATTTACAGAAGCACACTTACATATTACAGTAAGTGTGCTCCAAACATTTATTTAAGTTTTGAGTATGAATTCATTTTCATTTTTAAGATTTCATCAACTGCCCTATTATACCCACCAGCATTTCGAAGTGACTCTCCAACTTTACGACTATTTTCCTTAAACGTTACATCATACATGACTTTCTCTACAGCTTCACGTAACGATTCAGAAGTTAATTCTTTACGATTAAGCCTTATTCCAGCTCCTACTTCACTCACTCGTTTCGCAACTAAAGGCTGATCTCCTGTTACCGGAATTACAACTAACGGGACACCGTAATATAGCGCTTCACTTGAACTATTCATACCACCGTGTGTCACGAATACATCAGCATACTGTAATACTTCTAATTGCGGCACATAATTAAACAACTTAAAGTTATTCGGAATGTTTTCGAATTGATTTATATTTATCTTTTTACCAACAACTAATATGACTGTCGCTTCTACATCTTTAAACGCTTCAAAACATTTTTCATATAGCTCAGGTTGTTCATTAAAAACTGTTCCCATAGAAATGAAAATCAATTTTTTATCTTTTAAATTTTCCATAGGAAAGCGCCCTACTTCTTTACGCGTAGCAATTGATGGGCCGATAAACTTATACGATTCATCGAATACATCTGAACGTGGCTGATATTCCTTTGAAGTATATACAATCGTAATATCACCAGGATGGTTCATAATATCATACATACTATTACATTTCATTCCATACTGTTTATTCCATTTTTCCATTCCCGCTAAACAAGATTGATACAATGGATTCGTTTCATCTACTTTTCTTGATTCATGTTCATCGTTAAAAGTAATGTACTGATTAAAAGCAAACGTTGTACAAGAAGAAACGCTAGGTAATTTTAAAACATTGGCTATAATACGTCCTACTGGAAAATGATTATCATATATCAAATAATCGTACTTTTCCCCTTTTGTTTCTTCTACAATTTGAGTAACAATACGTTCTGATGCTTCAACCATATGAGACAGCATCGTCAAAGGACTCCCACCTTCATTTACTCGCTCCATAATATTAATTTGAGAGAGGAAATTCTCAAACACTCGGAATTGTGCACCTGTTGCTTCAATCTTCTTTCTATAATCTTCAATACAATACGAAACAACTGTCTCCCCTCGCCGAATTAACTCACTTACAATAGCTAAAGTCGGATTTATATGACCTTCTCCAGGGAAATTTATTACGAGTACATTTGCCATCATATTCTCTCCCATCTAACATTATTAATAATTAATTATATTAATTAATTTAAAACTATTATAAAGGAATCTATTCTATTTCTTCACATTTTTCTCTTCATTTTATTATTGATAAATATTTTTCATAATCTACATTATAACTCTCATAAAAGAACTCTTACTCTTCAATTAATGAAAAATAAGAGATTTACATTTGGGTGTTTTTACAGATTTATCATCAAAAACATTATTTTGATAATTCATACAAAACTAGAAAAATATAATTTACACACTGATTTCTCACCAAGAATGTATGTAAGTTCTATGTTGTTCCTATCATTATCCACTTGGAACATATTCTGTTGTATAATGAATTTATAGAATTTACAGAAAAAGGAGCAATTTCATGCTACAACAACTATTCACTTCACCTATTTTATCTGTTCAAGCTTTACACCCAGGCTATGAAAACCATGCAAGCGATGTGTTTCTCGTCCGAACAGAAGATGCTGAAGTCATCGTTCGTTCTTCTAAAATGAATGAAGAACCAAATAATGATTTTTGGTGGGGATGCAAAAAACTATTTGGAATTGATCCAAGGAATGTCCATCATTTAGAAGCAGTTCATACATTGCTGCAAGAATATACGAATCTCCCCATCCCAACAATATTAGAAAAACATATTTTAAATGGCCGTGAATTCGTTGTGGTCGAAAAGTTAACAGGTAATACAGTTCAATCTTTTATCGGACAACCAGATTCTGTTTTAATCAGTCTTGGAAAAGGGCTTGCAGAAATACATAAATGTAATGCCGATTATATAGGAAATCCATCATGTACTTTCCAAGTTCCACTAGAAGAATTTAAGTCTCACATATTAAAAGTCAGTAAAGAACTTGTAAATATGTTTTATTCCGATAATGAAAGCATACAAAATGCATTTCCTACTTTTGAATCACAACTTTCTTCCTTACCAGCACCAAAGGAATCAACGCTCGTTTTAATTGATATGGACCCTACTCAGTTTTTATCAGATGGTACAACTATTACAGGTTTAGTAGATACAGAAGCTTACGCAGTTGCTCCCCGGGAGTTTGATTTTATCGGCTTAGAATATGTGCTTACAGAAAAAGAAGCTCGTTCTTTTAAACAAGGATACGAAACTGTTATGCCCATTCCTCATCTTGCAGAATGTAGACGTCCCTATCGATATTTGTACCGGTTATTATCTGTTCAGGGCAGTGTGGAGTTAGAAAAGTGGCTAAGTCATCCAGCCTATTTTTAAATAAGAATGAGAGAGATTATGAAATGAATATTGAACAAAAACAATCTTTAACAGCCAACGAAATTCAGCAAATGAAAGATTTAGCTCATTTTTGCGGACAATACGATCAAATTGATTACTCTTCAGATTTATATGTAAACTTTTTAAATGCTCGTAATAAAGAAGAGATACATGATTTTTTACTCTATGACGATACTCAATTAATTGGTGCATTAAGTATATATGACTTTGAAAGACCGACAAAACTGGAGTTAATAGGGTTTGTTCACCCGAACTATAGGAAACAACATATAGGCACCACTCTTTTACAAACTGCAATGAAAGAAATACGAAAAGAGGGGCAGATGAAGTACTTCTTATTATGAATGGGGATTCCGCTTCTGGGAAAGAATTTGCAAAGCATATGAAGTTACCTTATTTATATAATGAATATAGTATGGAGTTCCTAGCAAAAAAAGTACAAAAACCAACAAAGAATACTATACAGCTCACTCTTGCATCTTCAGAATCACTTCTTGATCTTATTGACCTTTCCAGTCAAGCCTTTGGAGATTCAGTAGAAAATACCTCTATATGGTTACAAAAGATGATGAATTCACCTTCTCATCAAGTGTATAGTGCTCTTATCGACGAAAAAGTGATAGGAACGATTACAGTTTCTAAGCAAGAGCAATCTACTATACTATCAGGATTCGCCGTTCATCCTTCATATCAAGGTAAAGGATACGGAAAAGATATTCTTAGTTATATGGTACATACCCTTATTACAGAAGGAACTTCAACAATTGAATTAGACGTCGAAACGAAAAATAACCATGCTTTACAACTATATACACAATGTGGTTTTGAAATGAAAACGAAGCATGACTATTATAATGTAAAATAAAAAAACTGAATCATATCGATTCAGTTTTTTCTTAGTATATTTACAACAGCAGCCGTTTCATTATTTTCTTTATAAACTCGCGGGATTCTTCTGTCTAACATACATGTAATTTCATAGTTAATTGTACCTAACATATCTGCTACTTCTTCTACCGCAATTTCTTCTTCACCTTGTTTACCGTAGAATACAACTTCGTCCCCAACTTGTACTGGCATTGCTTTTGAAACGTCTAACATGAGCTGATCCATACAAACACGGCCAATAACAGGTACTCGGACTCCATTTATTAATGCGTGCCCTTTATTAGATAACTGACGATTATAGCCATCAGCATAGCCAATTGGTACAGTTGCAATCCATTCTTCACCAGTCGTTACATACGTATTCCCATAACTTACACCGCGATTCTTCTTCGCATGTTTAATGTGAGCTACTTTTGATTTTAACGACAACGCAGGCTGTAAAGAAACAACTGCATGATCTACCTCTTTTGAAGGATACATTCCATAAATTCCAATACCTACACGAACCATATTTTGAAATGTATTGCTAAGTTCCATCGAACCTGCACTATTTGAACTATGAATATATGGGATATGAATTCCTAATTCTTTTGCTGCATTAACAGCTTTTTCAAATAAACTTGTTTGCATATTCGTATATGATTTATCGATTTCATCTGCCGTAGAGTAATGTGTAAACATTCCTACTACCTCTACATACTCCATACGGTTTAATTCTTCTAAAAATGGTATAACCTCTTCTTCTTGTAAACCGATACGACTCATTCCTGTATCAATTTTCACCTGAATTTGCGCTTTCTTTTGAAGACGGTTTGCGATTTCATTTATACCTTTTAAATCTTCACTTCTATAAACAGTCATCATAACGTCATATTGAATTGCCTCTTCCGCGACTGCTACTGATGTATAGCCTAAAATTAAAATCGGCACGTTAATTCCTGCTTCTCTTAACTCTATCGCTTCATCTACAAATGCAACTGCAAGCTGGTTTATTCCCGCTTCAATAGCAGCTTTCGCAACTTCAACTGCTCCGTGGCCATACCCATTTGCTTTTACAGCAGCCATCATTGCAATATTTTCATCATTCACACGTTTTTTAAATTCTTTTACATTATGTTTTACTGCATTTAAGTCAACTTCAACAATTGTATCTCTTCCATATTTCAAACTCATTGGTCTAACTCCTAACTCAATAATTGCATTCCATTCTATTTCACGTTTCATATGACCTTTTACAATATAATACTTTTCAATATGCTAGTCAAACTACTAGAATTTTCGGAATTTTGAGCATGATATAATACCCTCAAGAAACTATTATATACGGAGAAGAGGAGAATTACAATGGTTGTTCAATCTGCCTTACATCAACTTAAAGTTGCTGTTGATACTTCTATTCAAATGCTTATGCAATATAAAGAAGACGAATTAAAAATACACCCCATTCACTCAAAGCGGTCATTATTTGAAATGTGGGCACATCTTTCTCTTATTTGCCATGCAGATCTACTTATTTTAAATGGTATTACAGAAAAACAACTACATACTTTCTATAAAGAACAAACACCCGAAACAATTACGCAAATGCAACAAACGATGATACAGGGCTACGATTTACTTTCTAAAACTTTTTTATCCTATTCCAATGAACAATTAGCGGAAATGAAGACTGCTTATTGGGGTATTTCTTATTCACGCTTTGAATGGTTGCTGGAAATTGTTGCACACTTTTATCATCATCGTGGGCAAATTCATATTTTATTATGTGAGCATATTAAAGATCCTAACATACCTTTATTTCAATAAAGGTATGTTAGACGACATGAAACTTCTCTAAGGCAAATAAAATACCACCTTCACTCGCCTTCTTTGTAACGAAATCAGCTCTTGTTTTTAACTCTTCTCCAGCATTCCCCATCACAATTCCTAATCCTACATACTGCAACATCTCAATATCATTTCTACCGTCACCAAAAGCAACCGCTTCTGATTTACAAATATTTAAATGCTCCAATACTTTTTGAATTGCAGTTAGCTTCGATACTTTACTATCTTCCAATACATTTATGACATAACCATGAAAACGTTCGAATGTAAGCATTGGGTACTTTTCAATAAATTTTTGAGATTCCATTTCATCCGCATACAGACATAAACAATAAATCTCTTTAGACAAATCCTTGCTTTTTTCAGGGTACTCCTTTAAATGTAACGTCTCGCTAAGCGCTTGTATTACACGCTCATTATCTGAAGCTATTCCGTTCATTGCAAAACCTTCAGTAAAATAAGAAATACTGTGACCATGTAATGCAGCAAACTCTGAGATATCATGAACGATTTCACTTGAAAGTACCGATTTATGTATAACGGTTTCTCCACACTTAATATGCGCACCATTTGCTGAAATAATTGTATGTATGCCCATCTCTTTAAATTGCGCGCATAAGTTATATGGTCTCCCTGTTGTAACAACTACGTGAATCCCTTTATCTATTAATCTTTGTATCGCTTCCTTTGTACTTTCGTGCATACTTCTATCAATCTCACTTAAAAGCGTTCCATCAACATCAAAAAACACTACTTTGTACATAGGTCTTTACATCCCGTCCAAATGATTCGTATCATTAATGAAATGTACCGTTTTTTGTTCGCCATCCATTTCAATTAAGCTGATTCCCGTATCTCCCATTTTAAAATAATAATCCATTGAAATGGGCATTTTGAAAAACGCACGTAATAGGCTATTTATTACACCGCCATGTGCAACAATTGCAATTCGATCATATGTATTCTCTGTCACGATTTTAGAAAAGATTCCTTCTATTCTCATTCGAAACTCAATAAATGACTCCCCGTTTTCAAATCGATCATGAAGAAACTTTGGCTCGGGATATTTCTTTGCTTCTTCAAATGAAAGACCTGCTTGTACTCCATTATTGAACTCCATTAATTCCTCTTCTAATTGAATTGAACACCCAATTCCTTCCGCTAATGTTTCACCCGTTTCACGAGCTCGTTTTAATGTACTTGCCCAAATGAAATCTGGCGGAAAATCCTCTTTCACCTTCCGTACAAGTCTTTGCACTTGCTGCCTTCCCTTTTCTGTTAATTCAAAGTCAGCTCGTCCTTCATGTACGTTTAAGATATCAGCTTCTGATTCTCCGTGTCTTATTAGTAGTATTTGCAATTTTTCTCCACTCCCCTGTTTCATATCCACAAAATCCCATTATATCATATTCTTAATCTTCCGAAACAAAATAGCTTTCTATAACAGTTGTTCAACTTAACATTTCCAAGTAGTCTAAACTTATTATTCTTTCAAACGGGCCATACAAAAAAGTCCTACCCATAGTGGCAAAGAGGCTAATATTTTTTTATTCAGCTCAAAAATAAAAAGAGAAATGGAATCCCATTTCTCTTTTTCGCTATTATTGTTCGTTTGGTGTATCTGACGAAGGCAATCTCTTCGCTTGTTTTTCTTTAAAGATTTCTCCAATTGCTCCAAGAGTACCAAGTGTTTCAATTGCATTAGACGGAATAAAGACTTTATTTGCTGGTCCTTTTGCAACTTCAGCTAATGATTCAAATGATTTGTAAGCAAGTATACGCTCATCTAAATTCGCTTCACGAAGTAATTCAATTCGATTTTGTTCTGCTTTTGCAATTTCCTCAATCGCTCTTGCTTCCCCTTGCGCTTCTAATTCTTTTGCTTCTTTAATACCTTCCGCTTCTCGAATACGTGCTTCTTTATCCCCTTCAGCCATTAGGATTTTACTTTGCTTTTCACCTTCAGCACGAAGAACTTTATCTTGCTTTGCAGCTTCAGCTTCTAATATAATCGCACGTTTATTACGTTCTGCTTTCATTTGCTTTTCCATTGACGCTTGCACATCTTTCGGCGGATTAATATCGACAACTTCAACACGTTCAATGCGAACGCCCCATTTTTCTGTAGCTTCATCAAGTGCTAAGCGGATTTCTGTTGAAATTTTTTCACGACCAGATAACGTTTCATCCAGTTCCATTTTACCAATGATTTGGCGCATCGTTGCTGAAGTAATGTTACGAACACCGTATTCATAGTTTGAAATACCATATGTCGCAAGTTCCGGTTCAACGACTTGATAGAAAATAATCGTATCAATTTCTACTTGTACATTATCTTTCGTAATTACCTTTTGCGGTGGTACATTCGTTTGTTGAATGCGTAAGTCATGATATACACGAACGCGATCTACAATCGGGATTAATAAATTTAATCCTGGCTGCATAACACGTTGAAACTTACCAAATCTTTCAACGACTCCAACCTTTTGCTGTGGAATAATTTTAATTGTTAATGCAATAAATGTAACAACAATTAGTGCGAAAATAATGGTTAATGTTAATGCTGCAACCATATTTATTCACTCTCCTTTTTTACTTGTAATATAGTACTATGCCTCTTTATAACAATAACTTTTTCTCCAGCATCAATTGGATCATCTGCAATAGCTGTCCAAGTATCTCCATCCACCTTCACAATACCATTCGCTTCATTTGTAATCGCTTGCATAATAATCCCTTTTTTACCGACTAGCATATCTACTGTATCTGTAAAACCTTTTGCTTCTCGAAAGTTTTTTGAAATTCTTTTCGTAAAGAAAGTCAATGTTAAACTTACAATCGCACCGACAATAACTTGTAACAGTAGTGCTTCGGGAGCAAACAAAGCTATTAGACCTCCGACAACAGCCCCAATTCCAAGCCAAAGCATATAAAATGTAATCGACAACATTTCTGCAATAAATAAAATACCAGCTATTATAAACCACATTACCCAAGCAGCCATATGCAACCCTCACTTTCTTTCTCATTTTCTATATGTATATGAAGAAAAGAATGGTTTATCCGCCCTTTCTAATACGCGGGCGCTTACTACGAGCTATTGTACATATTCACTGTTATAATAAGTATTATTAAAATACTATATTAATATATTCTTCATTATACATGAAAATTCCTTTCAAAAAGTGACAAAAAATGAAATTCTTCTGAAAATTTAATTTTCAAATTATAATTATTTTAAATACTGAAATATTATATTGTGCTCTGCTTGTTTATCATTTAACTTATTAAAATATGATAAGACAAAGCAAAAAAACATTTCACTTTAATGAACAAAATAAATAGGACAGAATTTCCTGCCCTATTTATTTTATTTATGATAAGTTAGGAGATTTCCGATGCTTTGTCGCTTGTTCAAAAGCGTATGCGAGTTTAATCAAAGTCCCCTCAGAAAAAGCAGTGCTTGCAAGCGTAATTCCAAATGGTCTCCCGTTATCCATATATCCCGCTGGTATCGCTATAGATGGATAACCTGCTTTCGCACATATAGTGGATCCGATATAAGAAGGGAATAGAATTGCATCAAGATTATATTTTTCCAGTGCAAAATCAATACCTTGTTCTTGTGAAAAATATATATCTTCTAATCTTGCATTTAAATATTCTGGATTTCTTAACGTATTAGGAAAATCTTTTCTTCTTTCTAACTTAGTTTGTCCATATTTCAAAGCTCTTTCAGCTATGTTTTCATTAAACGCCATTAACTCTGAAATAGAATGTACTGGCATAGTAGAAGGTAGTTTAGAAAGATAGTTATCTAAACTATGCTTTAGTTCATAAAGCGATACTCCCCAGCTACATTCTCTATGAAAAGACGGAATATCAATATTTTCTACTACTGTTGCTCCCCCACTACGCAATACTTCAATCGTTTCCTTAAACAATTTTTCATCATACTCACCAGTTTCATAATAATCTTTTGGCGCATTACTATATACACCAATCTTTGCTCCATTTAAACCGTTAACATCAAGATATTTTGTATAATCATGTTCTACTATCCCTTCACTTTTATGAGTAGCTACGTCCTTGTCGTCCAACCCAGTTAAACTCCCTAACAAAATAGCAGCATCTTTTACTGTCCTAGCAAATGGTCCCGCTGTATCTTGTGAATAAGTAAGCGGAATAATTCCCCTACGACTAATTAGACCAACAGTCGGTTTAATACCGACTACAGAGTTTTGAACCGCCGGACTCAATATAGAACCATCTGTTTCTGTTCCAACAGATACTACTGTAAAATTAGCGGAAACTGCTATCGCAGATCCTGTACTTGAGCCACCAACAAACATGTCATCCTCACCTGTACCGTAAGGGTTTATTGTTTGTCCACCTCTTGCACTATATCCAGCCCACATTTCAAACGACATTCCATTTGCTAATTCTGTCATATTTGTTTTTCCGATTATGACTGCTCCTGCTTCTCGCAGTTTCGTAACGAGAAATGCATCTCCACTACTTATATTTTGTTCTAGAGCAATTGTACCTGCACTTGTATGCATAGCGTCATTCGTTTCAATATTATCCTTAAGTAACACAGGTATACCATGCAATGGACCTCTTATTCCTTTTGTCTTTCTTTCATGATCTAGCGCTTCTGCAATAAAAATAGCATCTGGATTGATTTCTAAAATAGAATTAATTTTTGGTCCATCTTGATCATACTTTGCGATTCTATGAAGATAATACATAACTAATTCTTTTGAAGATAATTGCCCAGCTTCCATCGCTGTTTGTATATCATGAATTGTTAATTCTTTTTGTAATAGTGTTTTGAACTGAATCTCCATTATTATTCTCCTTTTATAAAGCCTTTTATTGATTTTACAAGTACATATTCGTTGTTCATTTTCTCCGCTCCTCGCATATACAACTCACTACAAGCCCTTTAAAAGAATTCAACTTACCAATGTAAAAACCTTTTATTTCCTGAAAAATAAAAAAAGTCTGAAACGAGTTCACCTTCGCTTCAGACCCTATTATTACTGCACGTATACTTCTTCTAACAGATGTAAAAACTCCCCTTGTTTCCCGGCTAATTCAGGACATTTTGCAATATCAATCCATTCGTAGCAAAACACTAAACCTTCATCTTCCTTACCGGCACTTACAATATGTTCCCACGTATCCTTTACATCTGTTAGTAACGTTACGTGGAAAAAGTGACGTTTTTCATATTCCTGTTTGTCCTTCACATGTATAATATAATCTGCTAGAAAACGCTCTATACATAAATGACGTAATCCAGACTCTTCTTGTACTTCACGTAAAATCGCTGCTTCTAACGTTTCCCCTTCGTCAACTGTCCCCCCTGGTATTTGTATACCAGCTTCAGGTATATCACGATGTTTAAAAACAAGCAGTTGCATAACTCCCTCTTTTTCTCTTGTCACATATGCGTGTACTTTTTTCTTATATAACATCGTCATAATCCTTCTCTCCCCTCAATTGTTCATTGCGTTACTTCTTCAAGTGTCAGTTGATTTTCATATAAATATGTAGCTTGTGGATTTCCCACATACCTCACGTGCCATGGTTCGAATCGATAGCCCGTAAGCGATTCTTTCTCTTTTGTATATCGAATGACAAAACCAAATTTATGGGCATTTTCAGAAAGCCACTGCCCTTCTTTCGTTTCACCAAAAATTGTCTCTAACTGAAACTTAGCAGATTGAGATGTAATATCCATTGCGAGCCCTGTTTGATGTTCACTCGTTCCAGGAACTGCACTAGACATCGCTGTCTTTGCTTCTCCATCTTGTTTTTTATACATCGTATTTAATGCTTTTTGTCGATCAAAAGATCTAAATCCAGAGACTGCAAATAAGAAGATATGCTCCTTATCCGCTTGCTGAAACATTTCCTCTAACGCCCCTGCTGCCTCTTTCCTCATTTTTTTCTTTTCTTGATCACCTTCACTTGAGTAACGTACTTTCGGAATAACTAAATCTGGCGGTCTATACCCATCTGGTAAACGCCTACTTTTATTTACAAGCACAAGCATCGAATTTGGATTACTAATGACCGCAATATCTCCATCCATATTCGCAATCGTTTCTTTCGCTTTCGGAAATATGTTATTTACATTTACCTCGCGCGCCTGCTTATCCTTATACATTTTATAATTGATTCCTGCTACTCCAACAATGAGTATCATCGCTACGATACCAAGTAGTGTCCATCTTTTTTTCATATAACGACCTCTTATTTTAATAATTTGGCCATTTCATACTCATCGATGTTCTCTCCATCGATAATAAGAGCAGCTCTTTTGACACCTTCTTTCTCAAATCCAGCTTTTGTATATAGTGCCTGAGCTCTTGTATTGTGGGCCATTACCGTTAATTCTAAACGCCATATATCATGTAATCTTGCCCACTTCTCAGCCTCTTTAAACAATCTCGTCCCAATACCTCGCCCGCTATACTCTTGCAAAATACCAATTACAATACTTGCTACATGTCTTTTTCTTTGAATATGATTTCCATTCACTAAGATAAACCCTACTATCCTCTCTTCTTCAACTGCTACCAATATCGTTGCAAACTTATTTTCTATAAAGCGATGAATCATTTTTTCTTGTTGCTCGGCTGTAAATTTCGTTTCTTCGTCTAGTTGCTTACTTAATTGCAAAAATGGTGCTGCATCTTCTATTTTGATCTCTCTAATCACTTCAATCACCCTACCAGTTTCATAATAAAAAGTTTTCCTTGTAAAAAGATTTTCTCTACTTACTAGAAAATCCCTTTGTAAATCTCCCAGTATAATTTGACAAATTTCGATATTACTATCACATCGACAAATTATGTCTATTCTGTGACGCATCATTAATTACAAAAAACGCAAGCATTACACTCACGTTTTTTCAGACTCTCTCATTCATTTCTGTTTCACTTTATCCATTCACTTTTTCTGCCTGCCAGAAATATTCACCAAACGCTTTAGCAAGTGCATCAATCGATCGATTTAGTTCTTCCTCTGTATTATCTACGCCACCAACTTCAATTAATATCGCTTGTCCTGACAAATCTTGATTGTAGACACCATTTCCTGTTTGGAATCCTTTTTGAATGACACCACGACTAACGCCTGGATACCTCTTACTAATCGTCTCATGTAAAGCCGTTGCTAATTGTAAGTTTTTTTCATAATTTTTATTGCCTTTTCCTATGACGAAAGCAAGCTTCGCATATGATTTATCTTCAATTGTTTTTGTCGTGACATTTTTCCGAGCACTATCACGATGTAAGTCAAAGAAGTATTGCAGTTCTTTATTGCCAGTCATTGCTTCTTGTACTATTTCCCGTGACATTTTGTAAGAACTATTACTATTTAACCCTTTACTAATCAACTTTTGACCGACATCAGTCTTGTCGTTAGTAGCTCCGATCCCTTCACTTGCTAATTGTTCACGAAATCGGTCGCCGACTATTGAAATATTCGTGACGGAACTTGTCGCTTTATTCGGATTTGGATCATTTGCTAAATTCAGTAACGGCAAATAAGATTCCCAGCTATGTGAATGATAAATAAACGCAACTTGTCGTTTCCCTGTCGTTTGAGCCGGTTGCTTTTTCTCTTTGTTCCCATCCGGCTTTGGAGCCTGTCCACCTTCTCCAGTCCGTTCTTTTACTACTTCTTCAAGTGGCACGCTCGACTCTATCGGTAAGTTAGAATAATTTGTCCCTTCACCCGCAATAACAATTTCTGTATCGTACTTACCAAAACCAGGTAGCTCTTTTCCGACAAAACTGCGTACATCGTTAAAACGAATATTCGTAGCCATAGAAAAGAGAAACGAAGAAATTGAAAAATCTTGATTTAAATTTCGATATTCCTGTGTAAAATAATGATTCTCTTTTCCCAGTACGTACATGTAACCATTCATCGATAACTCGTTTAACCAATTATATAAATACGTTGACTTTGTCTCTTTCATAGAAGTTACCATCATACTAATAAGAAAAAAAGTCGCTAGTACTGTAGCAATAATAAATAAAATTAACTTACGTACACTTGTGAACTTCACATAAAAAAAACCTCGATTCATACTATCACCCTCTCTATTTCAAGTTATGTACAAGCTCTAGAGAATAGACCGTCTAAATTCCGGCTATATTGTTAATGAGGTGAACTGAATTGAAGCTACTAATAGGAACATTACCCATTGTACTATCATTTATTTTTTATTGGCTTGCTAAGCATCCTACAATCCGTGTTGCATTCCATATCTCAGCGTACTTAGCAATTTATGTACTCGGTACAATTATTTCTATTCATATATATGATGTTTTAATGCAAGATTTAGTTTTCATGACAAGCATTCATAGCATTTTACTAAATCCGTTTTTTCTTATATCAGGAGCGTATGTAGGGATATACACTTTATACCTACTTTTATCTTACATGATTACAAATATGAAAAATGGAGCGTAATGAGATGCAACCACCGTTCATCTGTCATACATGCAAAAAAAGAATTACGCGAAAGACAGATCTTATTACTGCCACATTGTACTTCCGCTTGTATTTATTTCACATTGGTTGCTTTAAACGACAGCAAGTGTTCATCTCAAGATTTATCCCTGTGAATACACTTTTAAATTTCTTTCTTATTATATATGGACTTATTTTTGGGAGTATTCTTATGATTACAGAACCATCTATTATTTGGCTCATTTTCTTATTTCCAATTTTATATCGGTTTCTTTCCTATTATTATGTTGAACGCTTTTTCTCTACATAACGTGCAGACTGCCCTCTAGGAATGCTTAAACATTCCCAATCATTTTCTTTTAACATTTTACCGATATAAATCATTTGGCCAATGTGCAAAGCATAATGAGAAATTTGTCTTTCAATTGCTTGCATGACAGTTTGTGCTTCACCACGAATATATACCGTCTGTAATAAGTTTTCCGGTGTTAGCACATTCATCGTATTAAAAACATATTCCCATCCTTTATTCCATGCTGCGAGTACCTCTCCCTTAGAAGAATAACCCCCTTCAAATTCAGCATCTCGGTTACGATCTATTTTTTCACCATCAGATATTAAAAAATCCGTCCATCTAGAACGCATATTACCGTGTAGATGCTTAATTATGATTGCTATGCTATTTGTTTCTTCATGAGAAGACCATTCAATCTGTTCGTATGATAATTGTGAAAGCACCCTCTCTCCTTGCTTCTTTGTTGCTTTAAAATTCGAAATGGCACATTGTAAATATTCGTGTCCGATATCCATGTTCCCCCGCCTTTACACTAACTAATTTTTGTTCCATTTGGTAATTCCATATTCGGCTGAAGTAATACAACATCACCAGCTTCAGGTACTCCTCCTAAAACAAGTACTTCTGATTTAAATCCAGCTACACGTTTTGGCGGAAAATTCACAACAGCAACGATTTGCTGACCGATTAAATCTTCTGGAGTATATCTCTTCGTAATTTGAGCACTTGACTGCTTAATTCCAAGCTCTCCAAAATCAATTTCTAGTTTAATCGCTGGTACTCTCGCTTCTTTAAATTCCTCTGCATGTGTTACAGTCCCAATCCGTAAATCCAAAGTTAAAAAATCTTCAAAATTAGCCATTTTATCATTCCTCCCATTTATTACTTAGACAAAACAAAAAAATCCCCTTTAAAAAAAGAAAGGCGCCTAAGCACCTTTCTTTTGTAGTTCACTTGATTCATTTGATTTATAGAAGAAGAAACCGAGGATCCCGCCAATACATGATGGGATTAACCATCCTATTCCTTCATTATATAATGGTAACATTTGTAGTACGTTAGAAATCGCGTCAATTTTAATCTTCGCACTTTCTAAACCGTTAAAGAAACTAATTAATAATGCACCTAAAATAGCTCCAATATAAATGGTATTACGCTTCCCAATCCATTTATGGAAGTAAGAAAGTACGATTAATACGATTGCTACTGGATAAATGATCATTAACACTGGTAAAGTAACTGCGATTAATTGTGTTAAACCTAGGTTAGATACAATTAAACTAAACACACATACCATTGTTACAATCGTTTTATGCGAAATCTTAGGGAATAAGTTTGTAAAGAAGCCAGCACAAGCTGATGTTAAACCAACAGAAGTTGTTAAACAAGCAAGTATAATGACAAGCCCTAATAAAATTTTACCACTTGTTCCATATAACTCATTTACAACATTCGTTAAAATAAGTCCACCATTCTCTGATACTCCAAGTGATGTACTTGTCGAACCAAGATAAGCAAGTGATAAATAGATTAACGTTAAACCAAGTACTGCAATAATACCTGATACTACTGTTATTTTTGCAACTTCACTACTTTCTTTTATTCCTTTAGAGCGGATAACTTGTACAACGACAATTCCAAATACAAGCGCACTAATTGCATCCATCGTTAAATATCCTTGAATAAATCCACCAAAGAAAGCATTTTCTTTGTACGCTGCTAGTGGCGCAGCTGGTTCTCCAATTGGGTCAATAATTGCCTTTCCGACGATAACAGCAACAATCAATACTAACAATGGTGTAAGAAATTTTCCGAACCAATCCACTAACTTAGATGGATTTAATGATAAATACCAAGTTATTCCGAAGAAAACTATCGTGAAAAGAAATAGCATGTACCATTCGGAAACCAATGCCTCTGATAAAAATGGCTTCATACCCATTTCAAATGAAACGGCTCCAGTACGCGGAATGGCGAAAAATGGTCCAATTGCTAAATAGCTAATCAATGGGAAAATAAACGCAAATATCGGGTGAACTCTAGAAGATAGCGCTTTCAAGTCCCCCTCTACAAACGCGACAGCTGTTACAGCTAATAGGGGTAATCCGACTCCCGTCACAAGGAATCCAATTGTAGCAACCCAAACATTTTCTCCAGCTTGTTGCCCTAAAACTGGTGGGAAAATTAAATTTCCAGCTCCTAAAAATAGTGCAAATAACATTAAACCAATTGCTACCGTATCACCTGGCCTTAAACGTCCCTTCATACTTTTCATTTGCATAGCACTTTTCCATTGTTTATCTCTATTTTCACAATATGCTATGCATCCTCCTCTCTACTCAAGCTGATAAAATATGCCCCTTACAAAGCAGTGTCTTTCTCCATAATTTCTCCATTCCCCTTATTTTTACTCTAATTATTACTTTTTGATTTTTTTGAATATTTAACTCATTAGAGTGGTATTGCGTGGAGTGTAGTTGTCAGACCTCTTTGTTTTTATCACACATATAGTAACATATTTAGTTGAAAAATAAAAACATATTTTCAAATTGATTTTTTTGAAAATCAAAATTATCTACATTTTTTATTCTTTCACACAAATATTGTTACAATCTCAACTTTTAACCCTATCGTTATTTTTAAAAAACTTTATTCGCGTAACATAACAAAAGCCATCCCACATAATTAGATGGCTTTTGCATGTTACTCTATCGTTTCAACTTCACGTGGATTTTTCATCTCTTCCACATATACAACTCTAAATCCATGATCTTCTAAATCTTTCAGTAACGTATCTAATTCATCGTCGTTAAACTCTTCTCCTAATGTAAACATAATTCTCCGAACTAATAAGGCGTCATTATCAAAAGTCATTAAACTTTGGATACCTGTATATTTTTTTAATACTGTCGATAATTTTTGAATGGCTCCATTATAATCCTGTGTCCCAATCATGACAGAATATTTACTAGAATGAACGCCCCAAGCATCTTCTAATAACTCGAAAACTTTTTTATGCGTTAAAATTCCAAGAAAGATGCCTTTTTCATCAACTACTGATAAATAAGGTAATTTTTTTATTGTAAAAAATACTTTAAAGAACGAAGAATCTTCTCTGACATAACCTTCTTTATCGTTTAATAATTGTACTACACTCTCTTCCAGTGAACCTTTATATTCTAGAATATCTACTTTGTATACATTCCCTAAATATTTCTCTTTTTTTTCATCTAAAACCGGTACACAACGATAGCCAGTTTTATTTAAATGCTCCAGTGCTTCCCCTATCGTAATTGAACTTGAGCAAAATAAAACTTCCCTTTTCGGCACATAATTCCCTTTAATCCTCATAAACAGCCTCCTTATGTTAAAATACTTTCTGTGCCATAACTATATTATATTTTCAGAAAAAAATAAATAATTTATTTTACTTTTCTGAAAATTTTCATTTTCTTGTCATAATTTATTCACGTTTCATTCAATTCTATCCACTACAATACTAAACTTCTTTACGAAAAATATATTGTAACTTACTCTGAAAAAAGCTAAAATAAGAATAATAATTTTCTGAATATTCTAAGAGTAGGTGATTACATGTCTTTATTGCGCTCACATATATGTAAATTTATCATTGGTGTTCTCATTATATTTATCATCAGTCCTATTCCGGCTTTATTCATTACACATAGATACTCTTACATAACTGGCTTTATAAGCATTTTTCATAACTTCGCACAGCTTTCTTCTATGACAATTCCAAAGATTGATTGGATGCATGAATCTATCTTTTTCTCAGTAAATCCGATGGTACATACTTCAAATCATTCAACACCGTTATTCCCTTACATATGGGAAATATATTTTTTATCGATTGTTCGTTTTACCTTTACTCTTGCGATTGGATTCTTCATCAGTTTAGGGATCGGCCATTTATTTTTTAAAGCACCTCATTCGGGTAAAAAGTTCACTTCCTTATTAAGATGGGTACCTTACTCTTTTTGTACTGTATTATTACAATGCTCAGTCTTATTACTACTCCTATACATCGCAAAATTTATAAAACTTCCTTACTACTCATCTTTTATCATCGTTTGTAGTACTTCCATGATTATCGTTATGCAAGCCATAAAAAAATGGATTCCGTTCTTAAGTAACACAAATGAATATGAAATAAAACAATCTTCTTTCCTTGTAGATACATTGTTTTTGGCGCTTACTTCGAATCATAAATCTATTTTAGGTTCCATTATTCTTTCATTCGTTTTTATGGAATGCGTTTTTCATGCAAGCGGACTATTGCAATTTATCGTTCAATTCGGCGGAAATGCACCTATTATTGTTACAATCGGCTTATTCCTTTTGTATATTCCGTATTGCATACTCTCGTTCCTTCAAACACTATGGACGACAAACCACGTTAAACAAAAATCATACGCTTTAACGAGAAGTATTCCAAAACCTTAATTTGAAATAACCCTCTATAATCTGAAAGTAGGGGGTTATTCCTTTTGTATAGCGGACAAAATAACAGCACATTTAAAAACTATTGCAGAAACATACCAATATTTACCCTTTTCCTTTGACTATTCTTTTCGTTTGGATTTATTATAAAAGTATAACATAATTGCAGGAGGTGACATCTTTATTCCCAAATACGGAATAGAGAACACACTTGGACATATTAAATATTTTTCTCATCTTTATACTTATCCTTATTTCCGGCTTTTTCGTTGCATCAGAATTCGCTGTTGTAAAAGTACGAAAAAGTCGAATTGACCAGCTTGCAAATGAAGGCAATAAACAAGCTTTAGCCGCAAGAAGTGTCATATCTAATTTAGACGTTTATTTATCAGCTTGTCAGCTCGGGATTACAATTACTTCTTTAGGACTTGGTTGGCTTGGTGAACCGACTGTGGAACATTTATTACGACCACTATTTGAAAAGATTAATATTACTGGAACAATGGCGAATACTTTATCCTTTATTATTGCTTTTAGTGTAATTACATTTTTCCATGTTGTATTAGGTGAATTAGTTCCAAAGTCTTTCGCAATTCAAAAAGCAGAAGCAATCACACTAAAATTTGCACGGCCACTTATTTTATTTGATAAAATTATGTATCCATTCATTTGGCTACTAAATAGTACAGCTATCTTTTTCACAAAACTACTCGGTTTAGAGCCTGCGAAAGAAAATGAACTTGCCCATTCTGAAGAGGAACTACGACTCATTTTAGGGGAAAGTTTCAAAAGCGGTGAAATAAATCAAACCGAATATAAATATGTAAATAATATTTTTGAATTTGACGACCGAGTTGCAAAAGAAATTATGGTCCCTCGTACAGAAATGATTTGCTTATCTACTGAAAATACGTTAGAAGAAAATATGGATATCGTTGCAACTGAAAAGTATACACGCTATCCTATCATTGAAAAAGATAAAGATGATATTATCGGTATGATCAATACGAAAGAAGTATTTCACGATCAAACGAAAGGCATTCATAAGCCACTTGAATCTTACATACATCCAGTACTAACGGTATTTGAAACTGTTCCCATTCGCAAAACGTTAGTTCATCTACAAAAGAATCGCGTTCAAATGGCAATTGTTATGGATGAATATGGTGGTACTGCAGGACTTTTAACAATGGAAGATATTCTTGAAGAAATCATTGGAGAAATTCAAGATGAGTTTGATACAGATGAATCACCTATGATTGAAAAACGTACGCCGAAGCTTACTGTTTTAGATGGGAAAGTGCTCATTTCTGAAGTGAATGATATGTTTGGCCTACATATTGATGATAGCGATTTAGATACAATTGGAGGCTGGCTCCTCTCTCAAGCAGTAGACTTAAATATTGAGGCTGGTTATTCCATCGATTTTGCTGGTTTTCAGTTTAAAGCATTAGAACTTGATGGACATCAAGTGAAAAAAATTGCGGTACATAAATTAGACACGAAGAAGGAGTTATAAAGTGACAGTATTATTAACAATCTGTATCATTGCCTGTTTCATTGTTTCATTTCTTGCCTTTATTTACCCTATCATCCCAGGCATCCTCGCTGTTTGGGCTGGATATTTCATTTACCATTTCGGTTTAAATGGTGGAGAACTAACGACTTCCTTTTGGATTATTCAAGTCATTTTCACACTATTCATTTTCGTTACTGATTTTATTGCAAATGGATATTTCTTAAAAAAATATGGAAGTTCTAAATGGGGAGAACGTGTCGGCATGATTTCTATCATTGTCGGATCTTTCTTCTTCCCACCATTCGGTTTAATTATCATACCGTTCTTATCGGTATTTATTACAGAACTCATGCATAAAAAAGCGCCAAAAGACGCCTTTCTAGTAGGAGTTGCTACTGTAGTTGGTTTTTTAAGCAGTACAGTAGCAAAAGCCATTCTCCAAATCATTATGATTATCATATTTGTATGTTATATCGTCTTTTAACCATCCCAATTTCGGGATGGTTTTTTAATAGGAAATACCTACTCGGCTATTCTCATATCGGTTTTCCCTACACAGATTCCACGTAAATTGTGCTGTATCACCAACTGTTATTTTCGCTCCCCCTTCTGGTAATACATCTTTTTCTGTTCGATATACCCCTGTCACACCACCGTCTATTAAATGCGTCGGACAAACGACCGTCCAACATAAATTACTACTACTCAGTACCTTATATGCAGCTAAATGATCTTCTGCTGCGGTTGTTGTCTTCCTTTTTGATTCCGTTGATTGAAAACGATATAAATTTAGATTTGTTCTCGCTTGTAAAATACCCGCTGTTCCTATTGTAATGATTTTATGAACCCCTTCTTCTTTCATTTTCTTTATAATTTGTGGCATACTCCTCGCTAATGTCCCATTTTGATCCGTCCCAAGTGCACTTATTACTATATCGCTTCCTTCTATCGCTTTCTGTATATCATTTTCATTTAGTACATTCCCTTCTATTACTCGTAACCTTACATGTTGTATTTCTATTCTATTTATATCACGTGCTAATGCCGTCACTTCAGCTGAATCCTTTAATGCTAATTCAATTATGTTTGAACCTACTCGACCTGTTGCTCCTAATATACATACTTTCACTTGTTTTCCCCCTCTTTCATTCTTCCTCTATTTTTCAATAATCTCAATCAATTTACAACAAAAAAGCTTCCTCTTATATAAGAGGAAGCTCTAATTATTATTTCTTTTCTTTAGAATCCGTAGACTTCTCAGTTCCACTTGTTTCTTTATCCTTTTTGTCCTCTTGTTGTGTTGTTGTATCGTCTTCTTTCTTCTTGTCCTCACCTTTACTACAACCTACCATTAATAAAGAACTTGCAAGTGCCATAGCAGTTAATGATTTAACCCATTTGTTCATTTGCGTTTCCTCCTTTAGATAGAATATGTACAATCCCATATTACTCTCTATTTTTAAAGGAAAGATTGAAAAACAGTAAATAAACGGTAAATATTTGTAAATTTTCTGATAATACAGATATACATCTAGTTTTTTCTCTATGAAAAGAAAAAACTAAGGCGCGCATCTTTCCGCCTTAGTTTCTTATGCAAACTTCTCATTTTCATATACATGTTTAATTTTATACTCTTTCTTCACAACATATTGCCATACACTATAGGCATAACGGTTCATTTTCAGGAAACAATTTTCTAAAAACGAGCGGAATTCTGGATTCGCAACTTCAACTGCCACTTGAGCAAACTTTAGTGCTAACCGTTTTAAATGCGAAATATAACAAGTTGCAATATGGACATCTCCTGTATATTTACTATCAATTTCCTTTTCCATTTCATGCAAATGAAATGAAATTGGTTTACAAGTTATATGCTGTACATTCTCTCCTTCTTGAAAATTCACTTGTTCATTATATGCTTGCAACATATATGGTAAATGTTGCTGTAATAGTCCCTTTAATTCTTCGTCTCTTACCTTGCCTGTATACTCTCCAACCTTATATATAAGCATATAACTATACCTCATTAGTTCTTTCATACAATCCACGAAAGTGCCTCCCTTCTCTTTTGTCTATATGCTATAAATATGATGCTATAACATTTGCTATTCTTGCTAAAAACCAATCCCATTTACTAATTTTCTCAAAATCTTCTTCCGAAAATTTTTTTGATTTATGAAAGTCTTCTTTTAATCGGTTCCATACGTCCGCTGTTACTCCCTTATCATAGATAATACAATTAGACTCTGTATTTAAATAAAAACTTCTATTATCAAAGTTTGCGGTACCAATATCAACAATTTCCCCATCAATGATTGTTACTTTCCCATGAAAAAAACCATTATGATATTGATAAATCTCCGCTCCAGCATGTAACATGTTTTTCAAATACGGATAGGCAGCTTGTTTTAACAATACGGCATCACTTTTAAATGGCACCAGAATTTTTACATTGACACCGCGGTTTAATGCATGTTTTAGCTCTTTCATCATTTCTTTACTTGGTACAAAATATGGCGTAGCAATAATTAAAGACGTTTTAGCCTGCTTTAAAAGTGCTCCATATTTTTCCCATAAACCTTTTCCATCTGAAAATAAATATTGATATTTCACATTCCCAATTGCAGGTAAACTTTCATGTATAGGCATTTTTTCTCCCGTATCTTCTTCCCAGTCAGTTGCAAATTTTCTTTCCATATCCGTGGCACCATTCCCATAGACCCGTATATGATAATCACGCCACGGACCAAATTTTGGATCTTGTCCTAGATATTCCTTTCCAATGTTAAAGCCGCCAATATATGATACTTTTCCATCTATCGTAACAATGCGTCTATGGTTCCGTTGATGCAACGAATAGAATAAATGTTTCAATTTAGGTTTTTTACTAAACGTAAACTGGACACCATTGCTTTTTAGTTGATGAATTACCTTTTTCTTCAGCTTATATCCACCTATTCGATCGACCGACAATTTTACTTCTACTCCACTAGATGCCTTTTTCTCGAGCAACTGCAAAAACTCTTTACTTATTTCATCTTTACCTACAATATAAAAATGGATATATATATACTTTTCTGCATTACGTATATCCTCAAATAATTTCGTATATAACTCTTCACCGTTTGTATACAGTTGAAATTCACCTAATCGAACTTGTCCTACTTCATATTCACTAGCCATTTTTTTCCCCATTTCCACATCGATGTTCATCCAAATGAATACACCTATTAAACAAAGGATTACAACGAAAAAGTGTTTCATGGATATTTTCCTTTCTCCACTTACTGTTATTTCTATATCTTCCCTTTTTTAATACAATATCATTCAAGAAAATATGTCATTACATGATATATGTCCATATCAAACGATAGCTCATTTGCATATTGTATGTTGTATCTTAAAATAAAAGGAGGAAATAACAATGGGCTTCGCACATGGTAATGGATTCGCGCTATTAGTCGTATTATTTATCCTCTTAATCATCGTCGGTGCTGCTTGCTTCTGCTAAGTAGTTATCGTCATATGATATGTGGATGAAAAAACTATAAAAGCGGACACCTATTTTTAGGTGTCCGCTTTTCATATGAAAAACATTTCAGTCCGTTATAATACCTTTAACGACTAAATATTCAACTCAAAAAGTTAATAATGTGGCTACTTTCTTACTCTCCGCCTTACGTATATGACGTTGTTCTGCACGCAACACAGCAATGCGATGTAATTCTTTCTCTTCTTCTGTTTCAGGAATTACTCGAGGAACTGGAACTGGATTATTATCCTTACTAAGTGCAACGAAAGTAACAAATGATGTTGCTGCTATACGTTTCTCACCTGAAATTAAATCTTCTGCTACTACCTTCACAAATACTTCCATAGAAGTTCTACCCGTCCAAATTACAAAGGATTCATAACTAACACAATCTGAAGAGCGAACAGGATGTAAGAAATCTACCCAATCCATAGATGCTGTGACGCATTCTTTTCTTGCATGCCTCGTTGCTGAAATAGAGGCGACCATATCCATCTCAGCTAATATCTTTCCACCAAATAGCGTATTGTGATCATTTAAATCTGTTGGAAATACTCGGCTCGTTTTAAACACTCTAGACTCATTAGCTGTTTTTCCCTTTACTTCAGTCATTGTTATCACCTCTCCGATTATTTAATCCACTATTTGCAGGCAGTAAGACTCCCACCACAAAATTCGGCTGGAGCAAAGAAGTTCGGTAAGAGTTCCATTTCCCATTAACACTAGAGCAGTATGAGCTTACTATCACTACACGTTTAATATTAACAACATTCAGAACTTTTAGTCCACAAAAAAAGAACCGATGTGATCAATCGGCTCCTCTAAATACATATTGCTCTTTCGGCTGTTCAACTTTATTCCATTTCGTTACTTCTAAAACAGGAATGTTCGCATGGAATGGCTGATAAAATTCCGTTGATATTTCTCCTTCAACTTGAATCCAATCATCATTTTTCCATTCTACCCCTTCTGGTTTTTTCACTAACATACCATATACACCAGAATCCGCTACACAATGTATAATACCGAAACGGAATAAGAAATATTGTTCTTTTTTAGATGAATCATCTTTGAAAACAAACCCTTTAAAAGATAATTTTTTTCCAGTAAACTCGCCAGGATAATTATAAATTGTCTCCATCCCTTTTAGGAAATCTTCGTCTTTTAAATTAATACTATCTTTCGTAACAAATTCTTTTTTCCCTTTTTCCATTACACCTCGGTATCCTTCTTTCCCGTAATAAATGCTCGTATCAGGTCTTAGAAATTGCCTTGTCATAAATGGATCTTTACTTTCTGCTTGTGCTACTGGAAAATGAAATCCCTTCGCCTTAACAATGTCGGAATCTAATGTTGCAATCGGGAAAAACAGTCCTGTGACTATCGGAAAACAAAACAATGTGTATGAAAATGCTTTTTTCCACCACGTATTCTCATCTTTTGAATGATCATGTCCGCAATGGCTATGATCGCAACCACAATTGTGCTGTTCCTTTTCTTTTTGATGTTCTTTTTGGAAAACGATAATAATTTGAACAATCGTTAAGAATCCTAAAATAATTGATGCTGTTGTTGATAAATAGGCATACTTCATATTGATATACTTCGTAATATTACCTGAAATATGAAGCTGCGCGATTAAGATTGTAAAACCTAATAATATATATGCTCGAAACATAACCTACCACCCCATCGCATAAATGAGTAGTGAGCTTGCATAAACAACAAGTGTAACTGTAACTGTAACGACAATTACAAATTTAGTTTTAAATGTCGCAAGCATCATAAACATATTTTTAATATCCACCATCGGTCCATATACGAGGAACGCGACAAGTGACGCTGTTGAAAATGTACTTTGGAATGACGAAGCAATAAATGCATCTGCTTCTGAACAAAGTGATAAAATGTAAGCAAGTCCCATCATAACAGCTGGTGAAGAAAACGGACCTTGCCCTATAGCAAGAAGTGTTGAAGTTTGTACGAACGTTTGAACTGCTGCTGCAATTAACGCACCTAATACTAAATATTTCCCCATCGAGAAAAATTCCTCAACAGCATGCGTACATACATCCCACATTTTTTTACGTAATGGACGCTTATGATTCACTTCTGGGAAGTGATCATCTCTTAATTGATGTTCTTTAAACATAAATGATAATATAATTCCAACAATAATTGCTACGATAATCGCTACAATAGAACGATACCATACCATGTGCATACTACTTCCAAAGGCAACATATGTTGCAAATAATACGACTGGATTAATGATTGGTCCAGTTAACATAAATGCAATCCCGGCATATGGCGGAACCCCTTTTCCGATTAATCGCCTTACAATCGGAACGATTCCACATTCACAGCCCGGAAACATCATCCCTAAAAAAGTAGCCATTAAAACAGACAGAAATCGGTTTTTTGGCATCCATTTTGCTACCATATCTTCTGTTACAAACATTTGAATGAATCCTGAAATAAATACACCAATGAGCACAAAAGGAAGTGCTTCGATCAATATGGAGATAAAGATTGTATTCATTTGCAGGAATGCTTTCGGTAATTGAAACAATTCCATGATGTATTTCCTCCAACTTTTCATTAACAATATGTAATTTTAACCCCATTTTATAAATTGGACAAGACTTATACGGAATTCACCCCTTTCATATACATTACATTTTATAAGTTATATTCTATTTAAAATTTGGGATTTCATAGCAAAAAAGCTGCTCTAGCGCAGTTATACAACTATGCTAGAGCAGCTTTTTTATCGTTAAAAGTAACGTTTCTTCCAAAAAACAAATGCTAGTGTGAAAGACAGTGTTACACATATTATGAGTACAATTACAAAACCATGTGCTTCTCCTTCAAACGGAACCTTTACGTTCATTCCAAAGAAACTAGAAACCATCGTTGGTAACGATAAAATGATTGTTATAGACGTTAACAGTTTCATAACACTATTTAAATTATTTGATATAACAGAACTAAATGTATTCATCATTCCACTTAAAATGTGACTATATATTTCCGCCATTTCAATCGCCTGTTTATTTTCAATTAATACATCTTCTAATAAATCTTGATCGTCTTCATACATTTTTAAAAATGTACTGTTACGCATTAATTTTTGAATTACGATTTTATTCGCCTTTAATGATGTTGTAAAGTAAACTAAACTTTTTTCAAGGCCTAGCAATGTGAAAATCTCTTTATTTTTCATCGACTGATTTAATTGATGCTCTAAATCGATTGTTTTTCTGTTAATTTGCTTTAAGTATCTTAAATAATAAGTAGAAATCGTATATAAGAGCTGAAGTGCAAAGCGTGTCTTTTTAAACGTATAAAATTCTTTAATACGTTGATTAATAAAACGTTCAAAAATTGGGTTTTCTTCTAAACAAATTGTCACAAAACAATCTGGCATGACAATCATACCTATTGGAATCGTGTCATAAATCGAATTTCCTTCTTCATCATGTCTAACTGTTGGAATATCCACGATTATTAAAGTATTACTGTCTTCCTTTTCAATACGAGAACGTTCTTCGTCATCTAAAGGGTCTTTAATGAAATCTAAGTCTACATTTAAAGTTTGTACTAGATATTGAATTTCTTCTTCCGTTGGATGAAGTACATTAATCCAGCAACCCTTTTGCATTTCCTCAATCTCTTGTAGTTTTCCGTTTCGGTCTGTTAAATAAATATTTAACATACTATCACCCCGATTCTTTTTACATGTAGGAATCTACCTCTCTTAAATAACAGTTTTTGAACCGCCATTCTCAGCATATGAAACATACGTTTAAATTTCAATAGAAAAATTATTTTGAAAACGTTTTTATAAGAAAAATATTTTAAACAAAGAAAAAGACAGAGCGCTCTCTGCCTTAAAAAGCTTATGTTGCCTTTATAACATATTTAGAAAGCATCCACAAGTTAAAGCCAACTGAAATCGTGTAACCAGCGTATGTTGAAATAATAAAACTTACATAATCGAAATACGGGAGCAATACAATATTTAAAACTATCTTCACAACAATGCCAATCACTAATCCTAGCACTGTTTTCTGTTGCTGATTAATTCCTTGTAACATCGCAGCTGTTACTGTAAAAAGCGAAAATAGTATACAAGCAGGAGCATAATACTGTAATATAACTCGCCCCATCTCCGGATCATTTCCAGCACCGAATAAAAGAGTATATACTGGTTTTGCTAACACCATCATTCCAATTGCCGCTGGTACCGTAATACCTACTACTAATAGATTCGTCCTCGTAAAATGTTTGTACAGTAACTTCACATTTCCTGCTGTATAGGCTTTTGTCATCTCAGGTACGAGAGACATACTAAAAGCAGTCGCAACGGAAACTGGGATAAGTACAACCATCTGAACAAGACCAATTATTGCATTAATTTTCTCCGCTTCCCCTTGCATATATCCTATTTGTATAAGTAGTTTATTAATTGTAAATGTATCAATCGTCTGATACAACGGAATTGCTAAACCAACCACAACAAACGGTATTGAATATGTAAAGAGCTCCTTATATAGCGAAAAAAATGATGTCGTTGTTTGCGGTATACTTGCCATTTCTTTTTTCTTTAAGTGCTTTCTCCTCCTTATGTAATATGCACTTAAAACAGTCAGTCCACCTATCGCTCCCATAAAAGCACCGAACGTTGAAATACCAACAGCTAGAGAGACAGATGCTTTTAAAATATATAAAACGACAAAACTTCCTATCAAAATGGTTAAGACTCGAAAAAATTGCTCTACCACTACACTTAAAGCAGAAGGACCCATCGATTGGAATCCTTGAAAGAATCCCCTTAATAAACTCATTACCGGTACAAGTATTAACGCAAAACTGACAATTTGAATATTAGTTGTGACCGCCGCTACACTATTCCCTGTTTGATCATTTCCATCGATTACAAGTTTAGCTAAATGTGGAGCTAATATATATAGGGTTAAACATGAGATTACTCCCATTATTAGCATAAAAAAGATACCGCTCTTTAGCACTCTCTTAACCGTATGATAATCATTCAGTTGATCATATTTTGATACCATTTTTGAAACGGCAAGTGGTAGTCCCATCGTCGCAATACTGAGCATAATCGTATAGGGACGATATGCATATGTGTATAAAACGTACCCACTCGTACCGACCATTGCTGTAAATGGTATAACATATATAAATCCTAACATTTTAGATATCATCGTTGCCATCGTTAAAAATATCGTTCCACGTATAAACGGTGACCCTTTCATCACATTCCTCCGCTACGCTTTATTATTACACATTATGGACAACTCCTTTTTTTTAGAACCGAAACAAATAAAAAAAGCCAATGAAAAATCATCGACTTTAACGCGCTGCTTTTTTCTTTTTGAAATACTTTAAACCGAAGTATAAAGCAACAAAGAGAACAGCTCCTATAATTATGTAATGTGTGTAATCAGATGCATACTCTTTAATGTGTCGCCAATTCCCACCAAGCTTTTCACCTAAGTATATAAATAGTATTGACCATGGAATAATCGCAACTACTGTATACAGTGTAAATAGTTTTAATGGCATCTTGGCTAATCCTGCTGGAATAGAGATTGCATGACGTACTACCGGAATAAAGCGTGCAGAAAAGATTACTCCAGCCCCGTAACGCTTAAACCAATTTTCTGCTATGTCTAAATGATGTTTATTAATAAGTAGATATTTCCCATACTTCTCTACAACTGGACGCCCACCATAGTATCCAAGCCAATATAAAAAGATTTGAGCTAACGTACCACCGATTGTTCCAGCAATAACTGCACCGACAAAGCTAATTTTACCATCTGCAACTAAAAAGCCCGCATATGAAAGTACAATTTCACTCGGAATAATTTCAATCATTAAAGCTAGCGCTACTCCAAAGTAACCTAAACTTGCAAAAAATTGCAATAACTGATCTATTATGCTTGCTAACATTTTATTTTCTATCTCCTTTTTTCTTCACATACCATCCCATTATTACATAAAGGTTGCATTCTGCCAATATCTTCATTCCAACATTTTTATCGGCATAAGCATTATTAATCTATTACTGTTTCTTTCTGAGGTTCCTTCATATAGGCAAACATTTCTTTAATTTGCTCTTCTGTATTTCTAGCAACTGATAAATTAGGCAATTCATTCTCACCAAAAAACTCCACATCTTCTGTTTCAATACTCGTCTTCTTTTCACCACCGATAATCTTACAGCCTATAAAAATTTTATATACATGTGTTGCGGAAGGGGATGGGTGATGTTTTTCTTTATCAAATATAGCGAATAATTTAAAATCATCTACTTCATACCCCGTCTCCTCTAGAACTTCTTTTGCAGCTACTTCTGTCGGCGTATAACCGATATCTGCCCATCCACCTGGTAATGCCCATTTCCCATCACTTTTTTCTTTCACAAATAATAACTTTTCATTTTGAAAAACAACTGCTCTTACATCAACTTTTGGTGTTTGATAGCCTGTCTCGCTTGCAAATAACTTCTCTACAACTTCCCAATCTGTCCTAGTGTAATGTGACATCATCGAAATGGAAATATCCCGTAATTGTTGGAAACGTTCTATATCATACACATCCTTAGAATACGTTAAACCCGCTTGAGCTATAGATTGTATTTGTTTTGCCCAGTCAATCCATTTTATCGTCATGTTTCCACATCTCCATTCTTTTTTAAGTGAATATTACATCAATTCTACCAATACATCTTTATTATACAAAAAAAGAGATTGATAATGTTCCAATCTCTTTCAAAATTAATCCAATTCATGTAAATGATCTTGTATATACTTTCTTCTTTTATTTATATATTCCTCAATCATATCAGCTTCTTGATCAAATATTTCTAATTTTTCTTTCATATATGGATCTTGTAGTAAATATGGACGAATCGATTCACACAAACCTTCTACTTTCGGCATCATAAACGAAACGGTAAATTGTTCTTCTAATATTTCTTCCAAAATACTTCGGTATTGTTTTCTAAATACAGGTATATCTAACAATCTTGCACTTAATGTGTTATAACCTTGAATACGAATATACTCATGATTAAGTGGTCTCCCTTGTACATCTCGCCCCCAAGTCGCATCATAATCCCACGGTATCACTTCAAATAAATTTGTTTCATCGTTATGGTATAGTGCATAGTTATGAACAAAACCATCAAAGTTTTGCGTAAAAATGACGCCAGCTAACCACCTTAAATATTTGTCTACATGCAAAAAATCCCCAATTTCTTTTTCATATGCTTCCCTTGACAAAGTATTCGCTTGAAATACAAATTCACTCAATTGTTCTTCACTATTTTCATTCGAATATTTAAATTCATAACCCGCAAAAAGCTCGGTCTTAACATCTTTATCTCTCTCACTCATTAAAGAAAAATTCGCATCATCATCTATCGCATAATAAATAGAACCACTCGGTAATCCTCTATTTTTCAAAAAGTTTTCATCAACTGATTCTAACTGTAAATATACACCTTGAATTTGACCATTAATTTTTATAAATACATGTTGTGATTTTGGTGAAAGTACACCAATATCATGAAAAAAGTCTAAAGATAATTTATTTCGTATGAGAGACGGATCCATAAACTCAGAATTTAAATGAATCTCTTTCGCACCTTGAAATTTTTTCGGTTTATAAAACATAACATGATAAGACTTTTTCTCAAATTCACGAATATGAGCACCCCGGTATACGATATCAATGTCATACTTCTTTTTTCCATAAGTTAATTTTGCTGGCACTGGACTGTCTGACCAAATGTCTTTTTTTAATTCCACTAAGTACATTGGATGAATAAAAAAATCATATGAAGGTAGCATGTTTTCTCATCCCTTCTCAGTTCTCTTCATTCAATGTATGCGCATTGTCTTGTCCATACATCCGCTATCATCCATTTATATAAAATTACACTCTTGTCTTGTTCAGAAAGACGTCATATCTCATATCATGTTAAGGAAAAAGAATACCTTTTCACCTGAATACATGATAAGGAGGATTTCTATGAAACGTGATATTAGAAAAGCTGTTGAAGAAATCAAAAGTGCTGGGATGGAGGATTTCTTACACCAAGATCCAAGTACTTTTGAGTGCGATGATGATAAATTCTCTCATCATCGATGTACAACAGGTTGTAAATGTACAACTGGGGGTAAATGTCCAAGAACAAGATGTACTCGCGTGAAACATTGTACTTTTGTTACAAAATGTACGCACGTAAAAAAATGGACATTTGTTACAAAATGTACTCGTGTGCGCGTTCAAAAATGGACATTCGTTACGAAAGTGACTCGTAGAAAAGAATGCGTTTTAGTTACAAAACGTACTCGCAGAAAACATTGTACTTTCGTTACAAAATGCATACGCTTTGAAAAGAAATTTTTCTGGACAAAACGAAGTTTCTGTAAAAAATGCGAATTCTTCCCTAACAGACACGGTCACTCTTGCGATGATTCATGGGATCATGGTAAAGACTGTCACGATGGCGGACACAAGTGGGACGATTGCAAAGGCGGACATAAATTCCCATCTTGTAAAAATAAGAAATTCGATCACTTCTGGTATAAAAAACGTAATTGCTAGTTTTTATACCAACCAAAAAAGGCCGTTTTGCGGCCTTTTTTACATATATTGAAAATGACGTATATCTGCAAATTGCGTCACTTCACCTTTATCTTCTTCAAATTCTATTATACTTAGACTAGCACTATGCATAAAAGGTTCATCCCATACATTTTCTATTTCAATCCCCGCAAAATGTCCTACAAGTAGTTTTGCTGCTGCCGCATGAGAAACAATTAATATACTTTCTCCTTTATGCTTTTCTAAAAGAATCTGTATCCCCTCAATTACCCTTTTATAAACAGACTCAAAATTTTCTCCTGATGTTGACTGAAAAAGATGTGGCTCATACCAAAATAATTGTATTTCGTCTGGGTATTGCCTTTCTATATCATCGACTGTCTGTCCTTCCCATATACCCATGTTAATTTCATAGAAATGCTCATCCGCGATTATCGGTATATTACGTTCGCCCTTTATTAACTCTGCAGTATGAAGGGTCCTTTTACTCGGACTACTATAAATCGCATCGATAGATAAATCTTTCATTCGATCTCCTAATTGCTTAGCTTGTAACATACCATTTTCGGTTAAAGCAGAATTTTTCCTGCCTTGCATTCGTTTCTCTACATTCCATTCCGTCTCACCGTGCCTCGTTACATATACAGTTGTTTTCATTTGCCATTCCCCCTTACCATGTTGGCCGCAATTCCCACGGCTCTACTCGCCCTACAATCCATTCATCACATTTACTCTCAATTCCTTTTATTACCCCATCCGATATTTCTTCATGAGTAAGCCATCTGCTGTATGTACCGTCTAATATAAAACCTAATATTATTCTATGGTAGCTACACCGCGTACCTCCTATTTTTTGGACGGTCATGCGCGATACTTTACTACCTAAAATATGAAAAACACTGTATGTTTCAGACGACAATTCTAATTCTTTACAAATGAGTGATAGCGTATCCTTCGCACTTGCATGTATCCATGCGACAACTAATGTTATTGGGCCATTCCGCTCAATTGTACTTTTTATAGCTAACTTTACATCGTCTTCATTATGATAATCTAACGATAGACATGTGATACTTTCTGGTACAGCACTCTCTCGCTTAACTCTTTCTAATTTCACTTCATCTCGTCCGATAATAGAAACATGAACCCCTTGCTCACAAAGCCACATAGACACCCTCTTTAGCATTCCTATCCCACCAATTACTAGCGCATGCAACTTCTTTCCCCCCTTAGTAAAATGTCATATGAGGTTTATCTTCCCTATAATAATTAAGCCGGTCTTGCAATGTCCCTGAATGAAACTCAAACTTATGTCCATCAGGATCAACAAAATATATAGACTCACAATCTCTTACATCTCGATCTCTTCCTTGTAAAATATGAACATCATTTTCTTCTAATCGCTGCATTAGACGTTTAAAGTCTTTCTGTTCAACTGAAAACGCAATATGCGTATAAGATTGATGAATCTCATTTCTCGGAATATGTGCTTCTTCATTAAGTGCTATCCATACCCCACATATATTAAAATATGCAAGTTTCCTCCCTTTAACTAATAATTCTCCTTCTAGTACTTTTTCGTAAAATGTAATAGAGTTTTCTAAATTAGACACTGAAAAACAAAGATGATTGATTCCTTTTAACAAAAGTAATTCCTCCTTAAACAAAATGAAAAGATGAGCGAAAATTCACTCATCTTTCATTATACTATTTCTTTGTAATATATGCCCATTTATAACTAAAGTCTCCACCAAACGTATGATTTGCAATTCCTTTTACATATGTTTTCTCTAAATATGCAGTACTTTGTTGGTACGCAGGAGAAATGGCAGCATCTTGACCAATTAAGATTTTCTCAGCTTCTGCAAGTGCATTCCAACGTGCTTTATCATCTTTTAATAGCTCTCCTTTTGATTTCGCAACTAACTCATCATACTTCGGATTAGAATAATCCATTTCATTAAATGAGCTTCCAGTAACGAACATATCAATATAAGTCATTGGATCTGGATAATCTGGACTCCATGCAGATAATGAGAATTCATATTCAAATTTCTTTTCTAAATCTAGCTTTTGCTTATATGGCTGTTGTTTCAAATTCACTTTAATACCAGGTAAGTTTTTCTCTAACTCTTCTTTAATAAAGTCGCCCACTTTTTTACGGCTACCGTTATCATCATTTAGTAATTCTACTGTAATTGTATCTTGACCAAGTTCTTTCTTCGCTTCTTCCCATAATTTTTTTGCTTTTGCTGCATTGTCTTTACTGTCACGGAAATTTTTATTTACAGAACGGAAATCTTTCCCATCTGGTCCTGTCGTAAATTTTTCAGGTACTAAGAAATATGCTGGTAATGATCCGTCATTTAAAATAACATTTGCAATTCCTTTTTTATCATATGCTAAATCAATCGCTTCACGAACTTTTTGGTTTTTAAACGTTGCATTTTTTTGGTTAAAGCGCAAGAAATACATACGTGGATCTAACTTCGTTTTAAATTCATCTGGTTTATTCTTTTTATATTTATCAACAAATTCAGAACTTAAAATAACACGGTCTGCTTGATCACTATCATATAAATTTACTGCAGTGCTCGTTTCCTTCACAATATTCACATTAATTTCTTCTAACTTTACAGTATCTTTATCCCAATAATTAGGGTTTTTCTTTAACTGATAGCTTCGTTCATGTTTCCATTCACTCATAGTAAATGGTCCATTGTATAATAGTTTATCTGCTTCTAATGCATATTTATCCCCTTGTTCTTTCACATATTTTTCATTTAAAGGGAAAAATGTTGGGAATGAAGTAAGCTCAAGGAAATATGGTGCCGGTTGTTCTAATTCCACTACTAACGTTTTATCATCCTTTGCTTTTACTCCTAATTGATCTAACGGTAGTTCTCCCTTATTGACCTTCTGTGCATTTTTTACATCAAATAAAATAAATGCATACTCAGCTGCCGTTGCCTTATCTAATGCGCGTTGCCACGCATATACAAAATCTTGCGCTCGAACCGGATCGCCATTAGACCACTTTGCGTCTCGTAATTCAAATGTATATGTTGTTTTATCTTCACTAATCTTCACATCTTTTGCCATACCCGGAGTTGGTTTATTATCCTTATCTAAACGATATAATCCTTCCATTGCATTTACAAAGGCACGGAATGATACAGAGTCTGTTGACTTTGATGTATCCATTGAAGGAATTTCTGCTGTTTCTAGTAAGTTTAATACTTGCTTATCTGCTGCTCCCTTACCTGCTTCTTTCTTCGTTGTAGATGCCTTCTCCCCATTTCCGCAACCTGCAACTAATACACTAGTCGATAATGCTACTGCAGCAAGCGTTGTTACCTTTCTCTTCATTCTTCCTTCCCCCAATCTATATGTATAAATGAAAGCTAGTATAATACATATTATTATACAAAAGATTCAGATTATTTCAAATATTATTTTTATACAATAAAAAAAGAAGCGGATAGAGAGGTCTTCTATCCGCTTCTTTTTCTATTCCTTTTACTTGCAATCCATCCTCTATATCAAATGGATTTTGAACTTTAAATATTTCGTCCATTATCTTTAAAAATTCTTCCTCATTTTTAGGTTCTTCATTAATCGTAAGTGAGTACGGCTCAATCTCACCCAATTTATAATCAACAATAAATTGGATCTTCACCTTTTTTCTCGGCATATCAGGACTATCTCCTTGGAATTCTACCAATTCTAATCCTTCTGTTCCACGATAATATACCCAACCTGGATTTCTAAAATAATTTTCAAACGATTCACCAATGGAAAAGAACGGATATTCATAAAGCGATCCTGTACGAACTTTTTGAATAATATCTCTATCAGTCGGGAAGAAGAAATGGCTGAAAAAAATACTAGCAACCGCTAAAATCGTAACGATTGTTGCTCCCATTTTACTCGTTCCACCACTATCACGAATGAGGTACTTCTCAACCGATTCATCTTGAATTTCTCTTGCTTTTATTCGATATATACGCCTTTCTGCAAATTGATAATATAATCCATTCGCAAAAATCGCCATTCCAAATAAAATAAAAACGAGTAATAAAAACGTAAGAGGCACCATATTAATGATCGGCAGTGCTACATTGAAACCCATATAATAAGAAAACGCATCACACGCTACTAATAACAATACAAATAATGCTGCCGGTAAATAGTACTTACGATATCCAAGCCAACCTACATTGAAAATAGTTGCCCAACCATTCCAGCTCCACCTAGCAATCCGCTTTTCCTCAAGCTCCCACTTCCTTTTGTAATACGGATATTGTCTCCCTACATATACTTCTAATTCTTTGTCTATTAGCGAGCTTCCTTCACCTTGTTCAGTATGCAAAGCCCGCTGGCAACTTTCACAATTCAACTGATTTCCCTCACAAAGTTGCCCACAATTTATACATTTCAAAACAATCCCTCTTCCCATCCATACGTCATTTCAAAATACCTTCGTGTTTTAATAACCACTCTTTCCTCCATATACCACCTGCATATCCAACAAGCTTCCCGCTCTTTCCTATTACACGATGACACGGAACGATAATTGAAATCGGATTACGACTATTCGCTCCTCCTATTGCCCGTACAGCTTTCGTATTTCCGACTTTCTCTGCAATATCTAAATATGAAGCACTTACGCCATAAGGAATAGTATAGAGCGCATCCCATACATTTTTTTGAAATGCTGTTCCCTCGGCAGACAGCGGGACTGTGAATTCTTTTCTATACCCCTTAAAATATTCATCTAGCTCATTTATACATTGATCTATCATTTCATTTGTAATTTCTTCTTGTCTCTCATCAACAAATATAACAGACGTAATTCCTTTATCGTTCGCTGTAATTTCTAGCAAACCTAATTCACTTTCATAATAAGCCTGGTACATATGTCATCCTCCAATTCAATTCATATTCATTATTGTAACACGAATAGACAAAATTTTTCGTATAAGCGTTTTATTAGGGAAACAAAAACGAGAATGATACAATGTAAGAAAATTCAATCTAGGAGGATATTGGATGAATTCCGAACTTTTTTCACCTTATACAATTAAGGACGTTACATTAAAAAACCGTATCGTTATGTCACCTATGTGCATGTATTCATCAGAAAACGAGGATGGCCGAGTAACTAATTTCCATCTCGTTCATTACGGAACAAGAGCTGCTGGTCAAGTTGGTTTAGTTATGATCGAAGCAACAGCCGTGTTACCTGAAGGGAGAATTTCTAATAAAGACCTAGGTATATGGGATGATAGCCTAATTGAAGACTTACATAAAACGACAACTTTTATACATGATAACGGAGCAAAAGCCGCCATTCAACTTGCTCACGCCGGAAGAAAAGCTGAATTAGAGACGGATGCTCTCGCTCCATCCGCAATTCCGTTTAATGAAACTATGAAAACACCAGTAAAAATGAGTATACAGCAAATAAAAAAGACCATATTAGCTTTTCAAGAGGCTGCAATACGATCCAAACAAGCTGGATTTGACGTTATTGAAATACACGGTGCTCACGGTTATCTTATTAATGAATTTCTTTCTCCCCTTTCTAATAAACGGACTGATGAATATGGAGGTTCACCTGAAAATCGCTATCGTTTCTTACGTGAAATTATTGACTCAATAAATGAAGTTTGGAACGGACCATTATTTGTTCGTATTTCAGCAAACGATTATCACCCTGACGGTTTAACGGTTCAAGATTATGTTCCATATACAAAATGGATGAAAGAACAAGGAGTAGACTTAATTGATTGTAGTTCTGGAGCTGTTGTTCCGGCACACATCGATGTATATCCCGGGTATCAAGTACAATATGCTAAACATATTAAAGAACATGCTAACATTGCAACTGGGGCTGTTGGTTTGATTACGACTGGAGCACAGGCAGAGCAAATTTTAAATAATAACGAAGCAGATTTAATTTTTATCGGCCGTGAGTTACTTCGCAATCCTTACTTCCCAAGAATAGCCGCCAATGAACTTGGCTTTGAGTTAGAAGAACCATATCAATACAAGCGAGCACCGGGGAAAATCCATACGAATAAATAAAACCGAGAAGTCATTCTTCTCGGCTTTATTTATTCTATCGTTGTAATTTCATTAGAGTTATAAATATAAATACCCGTTTCTTCTCGTAATGCAGTGATATACATCCCTTTCGCCACATCTTTCGC
Source organism: Bacillus paramycoides (assembly GCF_038971285.1). NCBI lineage: Bacteria > Bacillati > Bacillota > Bacilli > Caryophanales > Bacillaceae > Bacillus > Bacillus paramycoides. The sequence goes on along the minus strand of NZ_CP152427.1, from coordinate 1,911,525 downwards.
TGAAATTGGTTTATACTTTTTGAAAGCCCCCTTAAATATAAAAGGAATGATACGAGATAACTTTTCAGCCATTCGTTCACCAAAACGAAATTCTTGTCGATTTCCTACTAATAAAGATGGCCTAAAAATGTGAATACCACCAATGACTAACTTTTGTAATTCCTCTTCCATTCTCCCTTTAACTTGCGAATAAAAGAAAAACGATTTAGGATTTGCTCCCATTGAAGACACAACAAGGAAATTTTGCACACCTTGTTTCTCCGCTAGACACGCAGCTCGTACCGTATATTCATAATCTACCTTTTTGAAATTTGCCTTTGTTTTTGCTTTTTTGATTGTTGTTCCTAGACAACTAAATACGTCATCTACAGCAAAAAATTCTTTATATTCCTCTAATACCGAATAATCCACTTGCTTTTGCTGTAACTTCTCATGTTGCCATTGCATTGGTTCTCTTACAAAAATAGTAACCGAATCGTAGTAATCTGATTCAAGTAATAGACGCGTTATCTCTTGTCCAACTAAACCACTTGCACCAAGTACTAACGCTGTTCGCTTATTCATATATGCATATACCTCTTATTTTACTTTACTCTCCTTCAGTAAAATACAACTTTTAGGAGTTTCCTCCTCTCATTTTACCACAAGTAAAGCACTATGCGTACGCATAGTGCTTTACTCACTCTTTTTTCTCATCTTTCTCTCGTAATTTTGATACTGTTGATGCATCCCCTAAATTACTTATTAATCTTCTTAAAAAAATTAAGACTAAGGCTAATGGTAATATTACCGCTAATATCAATAAAATAGCTTCCATTAAGTAACCCAAACGCTCATCCCCCTCTACACCCTCCTTTCATATATATGAACACAGCGTTGTCACATATGCATGTATTCGCAAAAATAACACATCTATATTTGACAACTTTATAACAAAATCAAATCGGAATGATTATTATTTATTGCAACTTTATAAAAGATGTATTATACTAAGTTCGCAAACTAAAACGTAATTATTCCGTTTTGTATTAAAATGATATTTTTCTCCTATAATTGGGGAAAATATATCCGTAAAAAAAGAAAAGAGGAGAACTTCATGCCTAAAAGATTGACTTTATTTTCATTCTTACTTATTTTCACTTTAATTTTTACTGGCTGCTCAAATACGAAAGAAGGTAATGCCAAGAAAGACGGAAAGCTAACTGTTTATACAACTATTTTTCCTCTTGCAGATTTCGCAAAAAAAATTGGTGGCGACTATGTAACGGTTGAAGCGATTTACCCACCTGGTGCTGATTCTCATACATTTGAACCAAGTCAAAAACAAACAGTAAAAGTTGCAAAAGCCGATTTATTCGTTTATAACGGGGCTGAATTAGAGCCATTTGCTGAAAAAATGGAAAAATCATTACAAAAAGAAAATGTTAAAATTGTAAATGCATCAAAAGGTATTGAACTACGTACTTCTACTGAAGAAGAGCATCATGATCATGGAGACGGCCATAAAGAAGATGAACATCATCACGATAAAGACCCACACATTTGGTTAGACCCTACTTTAGCAATGAAACAGGCTGAAAAAATTAAAAACGCACTTGTAGAATTACAACCTGACCATAAACAAGAATTCGAAAAAAACTTTGCAGCACTTCAAACAAAATTTACTGATTTAGATGATCAATTTAAAGCAGCTATTGCGAATGCAAAAACGAAAGATATTTTAGTTTCTCATGCGGCTTATGGATACTGGGAACAACGCTATGGCCTAAAACAAATTGCTATCGCTGGTATTTCAGCTTCTGATGAACCTTCTCAAAAACAGCTTGCTGACATTACAAAAACAGTAAAAGAACATAATCTAAAATATATTTTATTTGAAACATTCTCTACGCCAAAAGTAGCATCTGTCATTCAAAAAGAAACGGGCACAAAAATTTTACGCTTAAATCATCTTGCTACTATTTCTGAAGATGACGCGAAGAGCAATAAAGATTACTTCACTTTAATGGAAGAAAACGTAAACACATTGAAAGAAGCTACTAACTAATCAATTTTTTTAAGAAGCTGAACGAGTCATTCAGCTTCTTTTTTATTCATTCTTACTTGACTTGACCAAAATAACAAGTAAAATTATCCATATTAGCTTTTAAGCTATATTAATTTAGAAAGTGAGTTGGAATTATGACTCTTCACATTTGTGAAGTAACAGAAACAAATTGGCGTTCGGTAGCTGCTTTAAACGTCGCAAAAGACCAGCAGCAATTTATTGAAAGCAATGCGTTTTCTCTAGCAGAATCATTATATGAGAAAAACGGAACGTCAGTAGGTTTATATGATGGAGAAACACTTGTAGGATATGCAATGTATGGATGGTATTGGGAAAAACGTAAAAACGTATGGTTAGACCGCTTTATGATTGACCAACACTATCAAGGAAAAGGATACGCAAAACGCTTTCTTCGCATACTCATTCAATTCTTACAAGATAAATTTGAATGTAAAATAATTTATTTAAGTTTACATCCAGACAACAAACTTGCAATGGGACTATATGAATCATTTGGCTTCCGTTTAAATGGCGATATTGATGATGAAGGCCCAGTTGTAGGTGTTGTAATGGAGTTACTATTAAATGAACATACAAGCCTGTGAAAACAGGCTTTTTATCATCCTTCTTTTTTTGCAATCTAGCATGTTTCTACAAAGCGCTTAGTTAAGTTCAAAAAATAAGCCTGCAATATATGCAGACTTATTTCACACACTCCTCGAAATGTTCTTGGAACCATTCTTTATTAATATCTTTTCCGATAAACACAACTTCACTTACTCGTTCTTCGCCCTCTTGCCACTCTCTATCGTATGATGCAGCGAACAGTGTATGCACACCTTGGAAAACGATACGTTTATCTATTCCATCAATCGATAAAATTCCTTTGTAGCGATATAAATATTCACCTAGTTCTTGCACGACAGCTGACATCCATTCATTCAGTTTTTGTAAATCTAACGGACGCTCTTCGCGTAATACAAATGATTTTACTCCCTCTAGATGATTATGCTCTGTATGAGGATAAATTTGTAATGTATCTTTCGTTTTAAACGTTTGAATTTGTAGTAACGATGGAATATCTACATCACAGTTAGTGGACTCGATTAACTTTGCAGTTGGGTTAATACCTTGCAGTTCCTGCAATATATTTTCCTTTTCACTTTCATCCACTAAATCTAATTTATTTACTAAAACGACATCAGCAAATGCAATTTGCTCTTTTGCTTCCAGTCCTTTTTCAAAATGTTTATGTATATGATAACTATCTACTACTGTTACAACACCATTAATTTGGTATGCGGATTGAATAACAGGATCTAAAAAGAATGTTTGAATAATTGGCCCTGGATTTGCAAGACCCGTCGTTTCAATTACTAATCCATCAAAGTCCATTTTCCCTTCTGCTTTTACGTCCAGTAATTGTTTTAAAGCAACGAGTAAATCTTCACGTACAGTACAACATAAACATCCATTCGTCATCTCCATTATCTCTTCTTCGACATTCATAATCAGCTGATTATCAATACCAATTTGTCCTATTTCATTTACAATCACTGCTAATTTCTGACCGTGATTCTCTGATAAAATGCGATTTAATAATGTCGTTTTCCCTGATCCAAGAAAACCAGTTAATATTGTTACTGGAATCATTTTGTACCTCTCCTTATAGCTATATGTTTCTACATTATAGCATATAGAAAAAATCGTTTTTGTAGCAAAACATATTTATTGTATGTACGACACTGTAACTATATAATAATATGTAACAAGAAAGCCTTTTCAAAATATTATTCATTCATCAAGGAGGTACTTATAATGGAACGAGTTCAAATGGCCGAAACACTCGAATTTTCTCGTATTATTCAAGGTTTTTGGCGTTTAGCAGAATGGAATATGTCAAAACAAGAGTTACTTTCTTTTATTGAATCTTGTATGGATATGGGAATTACTACTTTCGATCACGCTGATATTTATGGTGGTTATACGTGTGAAGGACTGTTCGGAGAAGCATTACAACTCAAGCCTTCCTTACGCGAAAATATGCAAATTGTCACAAAATGTGGAATCGCTCCCCCATCACCGAAATTTCCAGAGCGATATGTTGCGCACTACAATACGAGTGCTGAACATATTATAAAAAGCGCCGAGGATTCATTACAAAACTTACATACAGATTATATTGATGTATTGCTCATCCATCGCCCTGATCCATTTATGAATCCAAATGAAGTGGCAGAAGCGTTCTCACGCTTAAAGCAAGAAGGAAAAGTCCGTCACTTCGGTGTATCTAACTTTTTACCTTCACAATTTAATATGTTAAGTTCTTATTTAGATTTCCCGCTCATTACAAATCAAATTGAAGTTTCTGCGATGCAACTTGAGCATTTTGAAAAAGGAACAATTGATTTATGCCAAGAAAAACGAATCAATCCTATGATTTGGTCACCTCTTGCTGGCGGAGAAATCTTTACGGGTCAATCAGAACGTGCCGTACGTGTACGTGAAACGTTACAAAAAATTGCTACGGAACTAGGTGTTACTAGCATCGATACGGTTATGTATGCATGGTTGCTTGCTCATCCAGCTAACATGATGCCAATCGTTGGCTCTGGTAAATTAGATCGTGTTAAAACGGCTGCTTTTGCTACAAAAGTTAACTTAGACCGTCAACAATGGTTTACAATTTTCGAAAGTTCTAATGGACATCCTGTACCATAATGTATAAAAAGAAGAGCCGTTTCTTTACAGCTCTTCTTTTTCATATGTATCTCTAGTCATGGCAAATACACACATATCCCTTAATCCATTTCCATCTACTGCTACACTCGCACTTTCTAACGTACCTTCTAACTTAAAGCCTAATTTCTCAGGTATCGCTCTACTTTTCTTATTTAAAGAATCACATCGGATTTCTACGCGGTTTGCTTTCAGTTCAGAAAAAGCATAATCTGTTATACCCTTTGCAGCCTCGACCATATAACCCTTTCTACTAAACCTCGAATCAATCCAATACCCGATTTCAAATTGGGGTATATCCCAATTAATGCGATGTAATCCAGCTGATGCAATAAATTCACCTGTTTCTTTCGAAAAAACTAGTAATCTTAAATCCTCACGCTGCAAAAATTGAATATGCGATTTTCTAATGCTCACTTCTACTTCTTCCTCTGTTTGCTCTTTTTGTGCAAAAACCATCCATGGTTTTAATTCTTTCATAGAAGCTTGAATTGCATCGTATACAGCTTTACCGTCACCTGGTTTCGGCATTCGAATAAATAGCCTTTCAGTATAAAATTCAGAAGGAAAATCGAATAATAACGGATTCACTTTCAACACTCCTTATAATTCTTTTATATATAATAATATCCATCTCAAACTATACAGTAAAGAAATTTCTGAATTTTACACATTTAATTCATTTACATCTACCGCAACACGAACGCCAGATTCAATTGCCCCTTGTATCCATCCGTGATATAACGTTGCATGATCACCTGCAAAGTATAGTCTCCCCTCTGGTTTTATAATTGCTGGTTGTAGTTCAGATTCTTGACCTGCCTGAAATAACGCAAAACCTCCAAGTGCATATGGATCCAATGTCCAACTTTTTGATATGCCAGACATGAACTCATCATATACTTGACCGCCTAATATTGTCGCTAAGTTCTGTAGTGTGTAATAGATACGATCACCTTTTGATAACCCATCCCATAACAACGCATCATAAGACCATGTATAGCTGCCTAACATCATAGCAGGTCCTTTTTCTCCAATTCCATGACTTGGATAATATGCGTAACGAATTGGCAAATCTGTTATAATTCTGCCACCTAACTGTCCTTGTTCTTCCCAAAATCGACTTTTAAATTGAATTCCTATTTTTATCGCCGGCATATAATGCAATTCACGAATTGCTTTCCATTTTTCATGAGATATAGAATCAAATGGATCTACTTCCACAAAGCGCATTGTCGAAAATGGAATTGTAATAATGACTAAATCACCTGTAATACTACTATATTCAAAAGTTTCCTCGTTTCGATAAAAAGCTGTTACACCGTTATCGTGTTGTTGTAGCTTCATTAGTTTTTGATTATATATAATATTTTCTTCTAATTGTGGTAAAAATGACTTTGGTAATCTATCATTCCCGCCTACTATTTCACAAAATCCACTCTCCTCTTGCATAATATATATAAAGCGTAACGTCTCAACAAATGACCTTTCCAAGAAACCTTCTAAATCTAATAAAACACCGATCATCTCAATTGTAACTGGCGAAAAGTAAGTATTATATTGATAAGGATGATACTTTAAAAATTGCCCTGTAGAATATCTCCCAAAATCCTTTACTACAACATCCCAATTTTTCTCTGGATTCTTTTTAATAAAATTTATAATAGGCTGCACCGCTAACAATAATAACTCCTCAGACGTTTTCCCAACTTCATTCATTTCTACAGGATACTTTAATATACTTGGATCTTTTTCATATTGCTTTAATGTCGTTTTCCGGCCATTTACGTAAATAATATCAGTCTCATTCCTATTAATAAAAGGGCTCACCTGTAGCCCAAATTTTCTTATATATGCCATCGTTAATGTGTGCGAATACGGAATTCTCATTGCCCCTACATCCAAATATAATCCGGTATCTTCCATTCTAACCGTCTCTATACGGCCACCTACCCGGTTGTTTGCTTCAAAAATCTTTACTTCATGTCCTGCAGCTTTTAATAAAGATGCCGAAACCAACCCAGCCATGCCAGCCCCTACTACTATAATCCGCTTCGGACGAGTCGTCTTGTTTAACCCTTTATTTATAACTTTTAACGTTTCATCCATCTCAGTGTTATACATTATATCTTTCTGCACAATTCCACCCCTTACTTCATAAAAATGGGCATTAGCGGTTTAGTGCATTTTATTCATAAATTCCCATAAACATAACAACAGGGAAAGAGGAATATTCACTAAAAGTACATAAGAGTTAGCTTTCACACCTCTTCATGCTTCGTATAATATAGCAACAGCAAAGAAGGAGTGGTTGAAAATGAAACAAACTTACGACTACCACGCTACAAAGAAGTATTTAGAAGAAAAGAAACAACAACTATGTACCAAACTCAGTAGTATCCATCTATCTAAAAAAGAACGTGAACAACTAAAACTTGAGATAGAGAACTATGAATATATATTAAATTTAGTTGAAATGAATCATTATGAACGAGGCTTTTCTCGTTAAAGGTGGATAGGTAGTTTATCCAAATCCCCCCCGCATTAACGGGCAGCATTTTAGCAAATACGAGGAGGCTAGCTGGGAGATAAATCCCCGTAAAAGTCCGATTGGTGAGGGCTTATTATAGTTCCGCTTTATTTTGAGCATTTTATTACGCATTTTTCGTAAGTAAATATATAATAGGATGTACATTAAGATTGAGAGGTATATTCTATGATCAAATTAAGTGTATTAGACCAATCCCCTATTTCAGATGGTAGTACAGCAGCTGAAGCTTTTTCACATACAGTTACACTTGCACAAGAAGTTGAAAAACTAGGGTTCACACGTTTTTGGGTATCAGAACATCACAATTCTGTAAGTCTTGCTGGTTCAAGTCCAGAAATACTTATTTCTCATATTGCAGCGAAAACGGAGCGGATGAGAGTCGGTTCGGGTGGTGTTATGTTGCCGCACTATAGCCCATATAAAGTTGCTGAGAACTTCCGCGTTTTAGAAGCGCTTTATCCAAATCGTATTGACCTTGGTGTTGGCAGAGCACCTGGTGGTATGCCAATTGCAACTCGCGCACTTCAAGAAGGAAAAATGGTCTCACTTGATCAATATCCAGAACAAATTGCAGATGTTGCAATGTACTTACATGATCAAGTACCAGAAAATCATCATTACGCAAATTTAAAGGCTACCCCTGTGATTCCAACATCTCCTGAGATGTGGTTGCTCGGTTCTAGTGGAGAAAGTGCAATGATTGCCGCAAAACAAGGTGCTTCTTTTGCATTCGCACAGTTCATTAACGGATACGGTGGCCCTGAAGTAATGAAGGCTTATCAGGAACAATTCCAACCTTCCTATTTAGGAGATAAACCAAAATCAATCGTCTCTATTTTTGTTATTTGCGGGGAAACAAATGAAGAGGCAGAAAAAATTGCTTCTAGTTTAGATTTATCAATTTTATTACTAGAGCAAGGAAAGCGTACAACTGGTACTCCTTCTATTGAAACTGCACAAAATTATTCATACAGCGCTTATGATTTATTACGTATAAAAGAGAATCGTCAACGTATGATCGTCGGTGATCCATCTTCTGTGAAAGAACAAATCGTAAACTTAAGCAAAGCGTACAATACTGATGAATTTATGATTGTCACAATTACTCATCGATTTGAAGATAAATTAAATTCTTATCGCTTACTAGCGAATGCTTTTCATTTATAATGATAAAGGGAGATACATCCATTATGATGCATCTCCCTTTCTTACTAGTTATTACTTTTGTCTTCTATATATTTAATAGCTCCTTCTAATAAATCTTCAAAATTCCCAGGATAATCGTGATTCAACTGGGGTACAACTTTATACTTATGTTCTATATTTTTATCTCTTAATAATTGTACAAATTGCTGCGTACATTCGAAACAATCTTCATCTTGATCCCCGCACACTATATATCCCTTTATATTTTTGACATGTAGCACTTCCAACAACTCATTCCATTCATCAATCTCTGGAAGCCACGGCGCGATAAAAATAAAACCATCTACTTCTATATATTTTTGTAAAATTGTATATAAAGCTACTCTTGCACCAGCAGAAAAGCCACCAATTATTACACTTTCTACTGTATAGTTTTCTTTAAAATTAACGTAATGCTCTTTTAATTCTTCTTTCCCTCTATGTATATCATCCCAAACAAACCCATCTGAAAACTGAATTTGCGAAGACTGTGGTAAAGCTAACGTATAATCTTGATCCAAAATAGATTTCCAATATGGTTCTACTATTGCTATATTTTCTTGATCTCCGTGCATTGCAATAAATAGTTTTTCTTTTTTCTTACCTTCTATAAATTTCACATCTGCTCGTTCTGTTTTCTTTACTAATTCTTCTCTTTCTTTACATAATTGAACCATTTTATGAAACTCTTCAAATTTATGTAGTGGTTTTAAATCGTCGTCGGTCATTAAATATTCATTTCCATACCAAAAACCCTTTTCTATAATAGCTTCCTTCATTACATGCATCGCTTCTTCTTCAAGCCCTGCTGCACTCGCCAGTGCATATTTAAAATTATATATTTGCGCCTCATTCCCCACTATGCCTTTCGCATGCTCCATTATATACTTGTACGCTTCCAAACTTCCTTTATTTGCGTAACAATGTAACGTTTCATTTAATAATTGAATGTAAGTCATACTATTTTTCATACACCCATTCCCCCGTAATCTTTTATAATATATAGTTCTCAAACTTTTATACCATTCTGTAATCACTGTATATAACTCCAGCTAACAATACTTAATCATTACTCCTCTTCGTCCAATAAATTTATTATAAAATCTAATAGATTGAAATTTCAATATTTTTATAAACAAAAAAAGACAACAATATATTTATTGTTGTTTTCAATACATCTAACCACTCTTTTGTTTTTTTCTGTCTGGTTTACTTGAAACTAAATAATGTTTTTCTGAAATATATAAGTCTCTTTTTAATATACGATTTAAATACGGTCCTAACTTCACTCCGCATATAAGACGCTCTTCACTATCTTCGACAATTGGAAACATTTCTTTTTCTGTTACATATTGATCTACTGCTTTTTGAACGATATCAATTTCTTTAACTAGGTTTAGATTTTCTTCTGTATGTTCAAATACCTCAAGCGTTTCCTTCGTAATAAGAAAACTATTTGTTGGAAATGCAGGTAAATACGGCTTTAACAAATCATAATTTACTGTATAATCATCATTTACTAATACTGTATAAACGATATTAGCATTCGTTTCTAGAAACTTAGCCATCGCTTGTTCTAATTCATCTTTCGTAATTTCACGCTCTTCTTTTCCAGTTCTGAAAAAGCGAAACATCGCATCGCCTCCTTTTTACTATATTATAGCATAAAAGAAAACTGAAAAATCACAAAAAAGCCATTGAAAGAATTTTTCAATGACTTTTTTCTTTATCAACTTATATTTATTTTAAGAACGCACTTAACATCCATACGTGTTGTTCTAATGTTGTATGAATTGCTAACAACATGTCCGCTGATGTTTCATCGCCAGCTTCACCAGCAACTTCCATGCCTTCTTTTAATTCTTGAATCAATGCAGAGTAATCATTCACTAATGTTTGTACCATTTCTTCTGCAGATTCCTTACTTGTCCCTTCATTTACACTAGATGTTGCAAGGTATTCTTTCATTGTTGCTAACGGCTTACCTTCCAATGCTAGAATACGTTCTGCTAATTCATCAATATACGTTCCAGCTTCATTGTAAAACTCTTCAAATTTCTCATGTAATGTAAAGAAGTGTGGTCCTGTCACATACCAGTGATAATTATGTAATTTCACATATAACACATTCCAGTTTGCTACCTGCTTGTTTAATACTTCAACAACATTTGTTTTCGTACTCATACAATCCACTCCTCTTATCATTTCATAATGTTTATCTTTTAATAACCTAATTACATGTTACCATACATTTCCTATCCTTTCGAACGATTGGCTCATATGTAACAAAGTTTTAACACCTTTAATACTTCCCTAATATCTTTTAATTCATGTATGTTTTCAACTACTTCTTACGTCTAATTGTCCAAGCTCATACATATGCATAATAGTAAATCAAGCTCATCGTAGTAGAAAGAGGGATAACATGGACAATCAACAATGGCAAGTAGCAAAGAAAGTCGCTGCTACTTATATTGGAACAGTCGTTGGAGCTGGATTTGCTACTGGACGAGAAATTGTTGAATTTTTTACAGTGAACGGATTTTACGGAACAATTGGTATATGTGTCAGTGGATTTTTTTTTATTTGGCTTGGCACGAAGATGATGTTGCTTTCATCACAAATCGGTGCATTTTCAGCGCAAGAATTTAACAAATATTTATTTGGAGATGTATTTGGTAATGTTGTAAATACACTATTATTACTCGTATTATTTGGTGTAACGAGCGTTATGTTATCAGGAGCTGGAGCGGTATTTGAAGAGCAACTTCGTTTACCAAGACAACTCGGCATTCTCATTACAGTAATTGCATGCCTCATTATAGGTAGTCGTGGATTACAAGGTGTCTTTGAGGTAAATACTCTTGTCGTACCTATTATGATGATTTTTATTATAGGACTTGCTATTACTACTTTTTTTCATGGTTCAACTCCTATTAGTAACACTATTCCAGCAGAAAGCTGGAATATGAAGTGGATTACTAGCCCAATTACATATGTCGCCTTAAATCTTTCCCTTGCCCAAAGCGTTCTCGTCCCGTTAGCCAGTGAAGTTAAAGATCGAAAAGCCATTTTATGGGGCGGTATTTTAGGTGGGGCAGGACTTTCTTTAATTTTACTATGCAGCCATTTAGCGATCTTATCAGTCGATCAATTTTATCAATATAACATCCCAATGGCTGAAGTCATAAGAAGATTTAATGCAACTTTCCACTTCTTCTTTGTTCTTGTTATTTTCGGTGAAGTGTTCACAACTTTAGTTGGCAATGTATTCGGAATGACAAAACAGATGCAATCGATTACCGGATGGCAAAACAACAATATTATTTTCTTCATTTTACTAATTAGTTATTGCTTTAGTTACGTTGGTTACAGTGAATTGCTCCACATTTTATATCCTATAATCGGATGGGTCAGTATTATTTTACTCCCGATTATTGCTTTTAAACGACTTCAAAAAACATAAAAGGAGCATCCATGTCATTGGATGCTCCTTTTATGTTTATTCACAATCATCACAAACTTCCCAGTACGGTCCCATTTCGAGTGCTAAATATGGCTTTAATTGCAAGCGAATCATCCGACTAGGCATACGTTCTAAAACGAATTGAATTCCTTCTTCCTCTTCGTCTAATTCAACTTTTGAAATCGCAATTCTTTGCATAGTAGAAATAGGCATTCCATCTTTATATAAAGTGATTTTCACCTCATCATATTCATTAAAATACAATTCAACACTCATTTCATTTTTTAACATTTCATCAACAATTTCGTATTTATCATTTCGTTCCTGGATTATATATTTCCAGCCGCCTCTACCTTCTTCTTTCGGAGCTGTTTGAAATAATGTCATCAAATCCTCGTATAGCATAAGATAACCCCTCTCTTACTAAAAAACGATGAGTATTTTATATACCCTTTATCTCTATCACTATCCAAATGTATTGTACCATATATCACCGTTTTTACCGTATTCATTTGCTTCATACTGCATATAAAACAGCTGATTTTCTTCATTGCTATATGAATTGTCTCTCATTGTATTTCTTAATATGCTTCTAAAGCTTTCCAATCCTATCAAACATAAGTAAATGAACTCTTTGGTCACCCTACGCTTAGTATTTCCTTACAATAACAAAAAAAAGAAGAGTGACTTACATCACTCTCCTTAAAAGAATTTTCCAGTAGCTGCTAATGCTAATACTAGTATTAAAATTGTAAATAATAATGATACAATGAAACTAAAAATAGGTAATGCTTTCTTTTCATTCTTCTTAAAGAGTAACTTTAAACTAAGAAAGATGTTTACTGGTACAAATATCAAATAAAAATATTTAACAATTTGCACCGAACTATTCGAAAGTGTTTTTAAAATAAACACTTCAATTAGAAAAACAATAAAAAATGAAATACTTAACCAAAATGAGACATAACTAAGCCAAGAATGTCTTTTGGTCCCCCAGTACACTCCCATATTAATAATCTCCTTTATTTGCATTCTATATGATTATAATTATACATAAAGTTAACAAACACCTCTATTTTTCGACAAATATTATACATGATATGCCTTTAAACATCATAAACATACTCTCTATCGCATTTCATGTTACATAGTAAAAACAGACTACTCCAAAATCGCATACTGCTATTTTGGAGTAGTCTGTCCTCTGTTACACTTTAAATCTTTCAATTAACCCTTGTAATTCTTCAGCCATTTGAGATAACGTACCCGCCGCAGAACTAATCTCCTCAATGGACGCTAGTTGTTCTTCTGCTGATGCTGCAACGTTTTGAGTACTCGTCGCATTATTCTGTGCTGTCATTGCAATTTGCCCTACTGAAATAGACACTTCATTTGCACCTTTCGACATCCCATTAGCCGTTTCAACCATCGTTTTAATTTGATCTGCAATTTCATTTGTAGATTGTAAAATCTCAGTAAAGTTTTGCTTCGTTTCATTCGCAATAACAAGTCCAGATTGAACTTCTTCATTTACATGACCCATAGATTTTACCGTCTTACTCATGTCATCTTGTATTTCACATATTAATTTACTAATTTCACTAGAAGATACGCTAGACTTCTCCGCCAATTTACGTACTTCATCTGCAACAATTGCAAACCCTCTTCCGTGCTCTCCCGCTCTTGCAGCTTCAATTGCTGCATTCAAAGCTAAAAGATTTGTTTGATCTGCAATATTTTGAATTACTTCTAGTATGTCACCAATTTGTTTTGATTTATTATTTAGTAACTGTATAACTTCATCTGATTGTGAAACAGATTCTGCAATAGATTGCATTTGATTTACAGTTTTTCCGACTAGTTTTCCGCCATCTTCTGCTTTTTCACGAGTATGAGCAGAAGCGGTACTAATTGATGAGGAACTATTTGCTACATGCTGAATTCCTTCTGTTACATCAAATAGTAACATTGCACCATTTTCTACACTTGTCGTTTGCGTTGTTGCCCCGCTCGATATTTCATCCATTGCCATTGTAATTTGCTCAGTTGCTTCACTCGCTTGTCTTACACTTGCCGTCAGCTCTTCTGATGCTGCTGCAACATGTCCAGCCGAAGTATTTATTCTTCCTATTAACGTTCGCAATGCATCTGTCATCTCATTAAACCCTTTTGCAAGTTGACCAATTTCATCATTAGAATGGATCTCGATTGTTTGCGTTAAATCTCCCTCACTTATTACTTTGGAAGTGGTAACTAATCTCTTTAATGGCTTCGTTATAGAAAGTGTCACAAAATAAATAAGTGCCCCGCCTATAACTAATGAAATAAACATAACAATTAACATATTGTAAAATACAGGCTGTGCAGCTTCAATTATTTCATTCGAATACATCGTTCCACCAATTTTCCAACCTGTTTTTACATTTGTAGCAAATACCATTTGTTTTTCGCTACCGTCATACATATATGAAAAAGCACCGTGATTATCTTCATAAATTTTCTTCGCCCAAGAATCAGCTGCTTTTTTCCCTGATTTTTCTTGAGGATGTGCAATTATTTTTTGTTTCCCATCTAAAATGAAAGCATATCCTTTTTTACCGATATTGATTAACTTTGTTGTTTTTAATAAATTATCTAAACTTAAATCTATTGCTACAACACCGTTTTTATCTTCTGTTTGTTTTGCAATCGTTACGACAATATGTCCATTTCCTTTCGCCTTATACGGCTCAGTAATGACAATACCACCTTGTTTTGCCACTGCATCTTTATACCAAGAACGTTCTGTTGGATCATAGTCTGCTGCCATTTGTATATTTGGTTCTTGCACAAATTTCTTATCATTCCCAGCAACATAAACCTGTTCAACATCTTTATTTAAATTGATATATTGAGATAATATTTTTCTTAATTCCTCTTGATTATCCCCTTGATACATATTACCTTGAATCACACGTGCAAAATTATTTACATCATTAAATTTCGCCTCAATCATTTGATTGATTAAATTATCTAATATTTTTATATTATCGTGAGCACTGCTCGTAATTTGTGATTCAAAATTCTTTTTAGCTGTTTGATAAGACATGCCTCCGATAATAGAGACAGCCGCAATTAAAATAACAAAAAATGAAATTAGTAGTTTTTTTGCTACTTTCATGTCACGAAACAAATTTAATAGTCTACCCATTACAAACCTCCTGCTTTTCATTTTCAAAAGTTAAACGTAACGAATTATAAATATTTCCCAATCCCTAATTATTATTTTCATAACCTATTATGATGAATACTTTGTAAAGTTTAAACAATTAAATTCCCTTTGTCTATATATATGAATAATATTATTATAAAATTTACAAATGCAAAAAGCCAAAGGGAACCACCCTTTGGCTTTTCACATTTTTTTATGCTGTTTAGAAATCTTTTTCCACTTATCACGCTCTGCCCTTGCAAGAATAGCATCTTGTTTTCTCATAAAATACGCTAGTTCTCTTTGTAATTTTTTATAGCTTTGCAAACGATTTATCGTAATAATTCCGTTACCAATTGCACTATGCACTGCGCACCCTGGCTCATTTTCATGCTTACAGTCCCTAAAACGGCACGTTTTTGCTAGTTCCTCAATATCAGAAAATGTTGTTTGAATTGCATCGCTTCCTTCCCAAAGCTGTAGCTCCCTCATACCAGGAGTATCAATTACTAAACTACCACTCGGTAATCGGAACAATTCACGATGAGTTGTCGTATGTCTCCCTTTACTATCTTCCTCACGAATATCACCGGTTTTTGCTACTTCAATTCCTATAAGTGCATTTAACAAAGTGGATTTTCCAACCCCAGATGATCCGACTAGAGCAATTGTTTTTCCTGAAGAAACAAATTGCTGCAACGATTCAATACCAGTATGTTCTAAACTATCAACAACGAAGATCGGAACACCAATTGCCACAGCTTCTGTTTCAACGATTTTCTGTTCCACGTCTTCACATAAGCTACTCTTTGTTAAAACAATAACAGGCATTGCACCACTTTCATACGCTAATAGTAAATAGCGCTCTATTCTTCTTACGTTAAAATCATGGTTAAGTGCATTCACTAAAAATAGATAATCTACATTTGCTGCTATTACTTGTTCTTCCGTTCGAGTACCAGCCTCTTGTCTAGAAAAAGAGCTTCTTCTTGGAAAAACACGATGAATAATTGCTTTCTTTTCATTCTCTATTTTTTTTATATACACCCAATCACCAACCGCTGGATAATCCCCCTTCGTTACTGCTTCATGCCGAAACTTACCAGACAGCTCTGCCATATATTCACCATCATTGCAAATAATTCGATATATATGCTTATGCTCAAGTAAAATACGCCCTACTTCAAAGTTCTCTACAGCTTGTTCCTCAAAAAAAGAATTCCAGCCGAACGATTCTAAAATATTTTGATTCAAATTGATATCCTCCCTAGTTTAAGCTAAGCGGAAGGATCGTGCGCTCCCTTATATAGTCTCGCCCTTTCCATCCACCTTTGTATTTGGTTTATTATTCATATAAGCTATTTTCGCCATAATACATCACCCCGTTCTTATTTTAATTACTCTCATTATATGGAATATCTATACAAAAAGCTACCTTATTTAACGTAATTTTCAAATAATTTATTTTTCATCATTCTAATTTGTCCACGGTGATTAATCTCATCTTCTAGCACATGAAACCACAGATAGTGCTGGTTATATGCTACACCGTTAGGCCACTTTCTTTCTGACTTAAGCCACTCATCATCTTGTTTACTCAAATACTTCAGAGATTCTTCTCGGACACTTTGTAGAAGTTGTACATAATACTTTATTTCATGACCACGGATTGTTCTCCCCACTTCCCCTAAATACAGTGCGTCTTCCCATATTTCTAATTCTTCTTTAGTAAAGTCACGCTCTTGAAATGAAATAAGTTGGTGAGCTTTTTCTATAGCTGCTATATGCTTTAGTAACGCTCCAATGGAATTTCCCTCACTCGGTATCATTAAATCTAATTGCTCAACTGACAGATCTTTTATTTCCTGTAATGTTACAGCCCTCGTATACTCCAGCATGCTTACTAATTCCCCTATATTTTTTGTATAACCATCCACACTTCTTATTCGGTAATCTATATTCATATCACGCACCCCTTTCTACATTCATATTAAGGAATAACTGCGTCATATAATAGACTCATATATATCAGATTTTTCTGCTATAATTAAATTGAATATAGAAAAAAACCAAACAAACTTTCTCAATATGCTTCTATGAAATATTAAAAGGAATCAATATAAAATAATCGAATCTTATTCACTAAAAGGAGTGGATTCGATGGAAATGTATCAATGGCTAACTGCTGTTCTCGTTGGTGGCATTACCGGTTTCGTTTCCCATCTAATCAATAACCAAGGTAAGTTATTGCTTCCACGCCGTTTGAAAACTTTTTTTCACTTTGGGTTTTTGACTGATATTTTCACTGGTAGTCTAGCTGCACTTCTTGGACTTGTTTTATTCGATGTCACCTTAATAAAAGAAATTATTAAAGTATCCATTGTGACTGCTATTTCCGGTCAGACTTTCTTACTGCATCAAGCGCTTGGTGGTGAGCAGGCTAAAAATACACAAATTGGGAAAGCTGATGAGAAGATTCAAGAAATTGACAAATTATTACGACGTTAGTCTATACTTTCTTTAAAAATTATTGCTATAATAAACAATAAATATTTTCTATTGCGTCGTTTGTCAGAAGAAAGGGTGTTTCGTATGACAAAAAAGAAAATAGAAGATTTCTTAACAGACACTGAAAAAGAGGAACTGCTAGAAAACTATAAATGTTTACGAGAAGCCCGCACAAAAAGCGAAGCTAACTATTTTGGAGAAGCAGTAAACCATCTATTAAATAAAGCAAAACAACGAATTATTAAAGATGCAGGCATACATGATGAAAATGCAGCAACTGTTCAATCAAAAAGAAAAGCACTGTTTTAGTTCATTGGCTAAAACAGTGCTTTTCTTTTTGAGGTATTTTTTCGCATCTATTTCACATCTTTTTCACAAATATAAGTAGTGCGATATGCTAAACTAAATATATCCTTTTCTAAGGAACTATATGCCGATATATAAATCCCTATCTTTATAGGGATTTTTTATTTTTGGATTCCTCATAACTTTGTTACAATACATTACTTCTACTATTTCTATACTTTTAGTAACCACTGTAATGAAAAGTACATTCATGTATCCATACTCTTATTTATTATGATATATGCAATATCTATACAAGCTTTATGATGCAATTCCCGTTTCACTATGTTCAGTAAGTTTTTCACTTTTTCTAAACAAAAATAAAGCTACAACATATAGTAACGCAGTAAAACTACCTATAAGTATAAAATTGTGAGATGCTGCAAATAACATTCCTGCTATTGCCGCTCCAATCATTTGACCAATATACATAGAAGCATTCGCAAGCGCGGCTCCTGTTCCTCTTGCTACACTAGACATGTTTTGTAAGTGCCTCATCATTAATACAAACAAAATTCCTGTCACAAAAAATATAACAAAGAATAATAACTCCACAAATATAATGTTCTTTACATGAGGAAGTAATACATATAGCACTGCTGTAAATATAATTCCACTATAGAAAGAAAGGTTATAACTAATTTTATTTACGATTCTAGGGCCAAAAATATTACCGGTTAAATTTCCTAATCCTAATACGAACATAGCTGTACCTACTTCATGAACTTGCAAGCCAAATTGAATGGAAAGCCATACACCAAAAAATGAAAATGCAGCAAAATTACCAGTTTGAAAAACAAAATATGCAAAATAAGAAAGTGAAACCTTTGAATCTGCAAGTAATTGTTTATAGCGCTTTAAGATGTTTGTTTTACTTTCACCTATATGAACCGGTTGTATTTCTGGTAATACTACATAAATAAGAATGACAAGTAATGCTGATAATATACCAATGACGAAGAATGGTGTTGTATAGTGTATCATTGCCAAATACGATCCAACTGGCAATCCTAAAATTTGAGAGATTGCTAACCCTGCTGTTGCAATTCCAAATGCCTTTACAATTTGTTCCTTCTCTATAAGGAGCGGAATAGATGCCCAAACTTGTGGAGATACAAAGGCCGCACTCACACCTGCTAAAAATCTAAATACTAGCATCCATAGAAAACTCGGTGCTATTCCACATAAAAACGTACTTAACGCAAAAAAACTCATTCCTATTACCATCACTTTTTTTCTATTTAAGCCATCTGATATAGGACCAGCAATAAGTGCAAATCCAGCGTACCCTAAAGCATATGAACTCACCATCCACCCTGACAGCTCAGTTGAAACATGATACACCTGTTGTAATGTCGGTAAAAGTGGTGAAATTAAGAAAGTATCTGTACCTATCATAAACATAATCGTAAAGAATATAACTAGTACTCTTTTCATTTAAACCTTCTCCTTTTATATAAAGCGAAACTTTAATCAGTGGGGGTTTTGTTCATCCCCCACTGATTATCAGCCCTCACCAATCGGGCTTTTACGTGCAGTTGATTCCCCACCTAACTTCTTTGCTTCCACTAAATTTTGAGGTGGGGGTCTTACTGCCCGTTAATGCGGGATAAGAAGAGGGGACTCCCCCTCTTCTCAACTAAGCTTCTAAAATAGTTTCAATTTCTTTCATAACCTTTTCATTCAATGAAACTTCCACCGCTCTTACACTTTCTCTTATTTGCCCCGCTCGTTTCCCACCAGGAATAACAGTATCAATTCCTTTTTTGTTTAATAGCCACGCTAAAGCCAAATGCAATACTTCAAGATTCATTTCTTTAGCTAAGCCTTTTAACTTCTCAACTTTTTTAAAGTTACTCTTATATGTATTTTCTTCAAATAGATTTACACTTTGACGCCAATCACCTTCACTTAATTTAAAATCTTCCGTATATTTCCCGCCTAGTATCCCAAAGGCAAGAGGTCCGTACGGAATAAATGAAATACCTGATTCTATACAATACGGCAAAAGTTCTTCCCCTGCAGCACGATTCAACATATTATACGGTGATTGTACAACATCTATATGTCCGTGCTGATTCGCTTCTTTTAATTGCTCTAGGTTTATGTTTGATATTCCAATTGAACGAATTTTCCCCTCTTCTTTAGGCGAGTAAGCTCACCAATTGAATCTATGTAACTTGTTTCTGGATTTGTAAAATGTAAATAATATAAATCAATATAATCAGTTTGTAATCTTCTTAAGCTATTTTCCACAGCATTTCTTAAATAGCTTCGTTCATTATTAATATAAACCTCTCCATTTAATAACGGCTGTATTCCACCTTTTGTAGCAAGTACCACTTCTTGGCGTTTTCCTTTCAATACTTCGCCTACCAATTCCTCTGATCTACCGAAACCGTATGAATCTGCTGAATCAAAAAATGTAATCCCTTGCTGGATAGCTTCTTCTATTAATCGTTTCCTTCTTCCTCATTCACATTAGCATATAAATTATGCCCCCCTACAGCGTTTGTTCCTAACCCCAACTTTGAAATATGTAGTCCTGCCTTTTGTAATTTAGTATACTTCATTTTTTCTCCCCCCTATATTTCTATTGTTCTAATACATTCGAACAATAGAAATATACCACTTTATATGTTATAGTGCAAACTATATTAACTTATACAAGCAGGTGAAAAAATGCGTACTCTCTATCATCCAAACCGAGAAGAAATTCAATTCTCTTCTGTTTTATACGCACTTAGCGATCAAATTCGTTTACAAATTGTAACTATGCTACTAGAGAAACGTGAACAATCTTGTGGTGCGCTAAACATTCCAATTGCGAAATCAACTTTATCTCATCATTTCAAGGTTTTACGTGAATCCGGTGTTATGTATACACGTCTTGAAGGAACACAGCGTTTCATTTCAATTCGTGAAGATGACTTACATGCTAGATTCCCTGGTTTATTAGACGTCGTATTACATGCGACAGAACCATACTAAAAAACATCTCATAAAATTATGAGATGTTTTTTGTATTTTCTATTCTTTTAATAAATCTAATAATCCATTCCCTTCAGATGTACGTTCATAACCTAAAGGTACAGTTCTTTTAATAAGTTGTGCATATATTTCTGGCTCTGATAATTTTCTACCATATTCTCTCTCACACTGCTTAATAAGCAATGCGAGCGCTCCAGCCACATGCGGTGTCGCCATAGAAGTACCACTTAATACCGCATATTTCCCTTCAGGATACGTAGATAATATTTCATCGCCTGGCGCCACTAAATCAATTTCTTGATTCGAATTACTAAAACATGCGATTTTCCGTTCTAAATTGACAGCGCCGACTTCAATTACTTCTGAGTATGCACCTGGGAAATCTAGTTCCTCCGTGTTATCATCACAATCTCCATCATTCCCAGCAGCACATACGACGAGAACATCTTGCTTTACCGCGTTTTGAATTGCTTCATGTAATTCCGGAACGTCCTGCGGACCACCAAGTGACATTGATATAACTCTAACTCTTTCTTTATTAGGCCCTCTCCAATTTACAGCATAATGAATTGCCTCAATAATTTGCTCATAACTTCCAGACCCATCTCCCGCTAAAACCTTTAACACCAACATTTTAGCAAGAGGTGCGACTCCTAAAACACCGACTCCATTTTCAGTCGCTGCAATTGTCCCCGCTACATGAGTACCGTGTCCGTTATTATCAAGATAAATATTTGGATCCCCTTCATAATCTTGTGTGAAATTTCTTCCGCCAATAATGCGATCCTTTAAATCTATATGATTCATATCACACCCTGTATCTAATACGGCAACGATAATATCTTTTCCTTTCGCACTCTTCTCCCATACTTGCGGAGCATGAATGAGTTGTACACCTGGTGGAATTTCATTTACTTGTTCAACCACCTTTTCGACTGTAAAAGGAATCAATTGTATACCTTTTTGTTTATTCGCTGTACTACTATTCATCGTAATCCCTCCTGAAAATATATTATTTTCATTTCAGACCACTTTTGAAAACGCTTACATGTAACATTCGTTTTATTCGTTTCGTATTCCTCCCTTAAAAATATTTCTCAATATAGCTTACTAATTTTATCCCGCATTAACGGGCAGTAAGACCCCCACTGATTAAAGTTTCACTTTATACTACTCTTTTATTTATCTCGTAATTTTTAGACAAGAAAAATTACGAGATAAATAAAAGGACCAATTTAATGGTCCTTTTATAGTTTTTAAAGAATGATATGAAATTTTAAAAATAATTTAAATTAAGACTAAGCCTCACTCTTATTTAAAAACTTCTCTATTTCTTTTATGAGATGTTTCGCTCCATCTATACTAACAGTAATGTTTCCATTTGCTAATGATATGTTTTGATTTGAAACATCACCTGTTATTTGACAAGCATTGTAAGGTTGATATTTTTGTAAAATGACTTTGTCTTCTTCTACGAAAATTTCAAGCGGTGATTTGATTTGTATCCCCAATACATCACGTAATTCTTTAGGAATAACAATTCGTCCTAATTCGTCTACTTTTCGAATAACTCCTGTTGCTTTCATATTACTCCCCCCTTACTTTCTATTATTTTTCCACCTCGCTCTTTCCATTTTATCACTTTTTGGTAATACTTGTCTCTTTTTAGAAAATTTTGTACTCAAGTTAAAAAAAAACATTTAATGAATACGTAATCTCTCTTTCAATTGTTTTAAATAACGAAATCTTATCAGTAAAAAGTAACAAACTTGAATTCCTACGAAAATACTTAATACAGTCGCATTTTCTTTAAATAGTGAGTACTCAAACATCTGTCCCAGAGCAGTTAATGCTACTGCTCCATGTAATGTTGCAACACCTATTGGAACGAAGAATAATAGTGCTAATCGAATTGTAACTACTTTCGATAATTCTCCGCTCGTTAAACCTACTTTTCGGATCATTTCAAACAAACGAGTATCATCCTCTAAATCAGAAAACAGACGGAAGTAAAGGAAGCTTCCTGCACATACGAAAAATACTATACCAATAAAGAAACCTACAAATAGAATCGGTCCTGCAATTTGTAAACTTTGGTTTTGTTCATACTCTTCTGCACTAAACGTTGCATATTCTTCATATGGCTTCATTTGATACGTAAGCTCTTTACCAACCTCTATTTCATCTTTCGTTCCTTCTGTTTTGTACACATAATCTTTTTCCTCTTTAAATCCATCTTGTAATGCATCATATTGATTTTTAGAGATTACATAAACGTTACCTCTTAGTATTTTACTTAATGAAGAAGTATTAACTTTTTTCACATGTAAAGATTCATTCAAATGTGGTAAAGTAATTTCTTTTCTTTCTTTCATCGGTGGTCCTGGTATATCGACTGCTAAGAATAGAACTTCTTTATTTGCAACAGTTTGAAATGGTTCTCCTGTTAACTTCGCATATTTCTCATAATCTGATTCTTTTATGAAAATGCCGTTTCTTAACGACTGCTCCTCCGCCTTTTTCGTTGAAATATTCGTTTTAGAAGATGCTATATTATGTTTCTTTAATCCTTCATCAATTATCTTCAAATGCTGTGATTCATTACTATTTCCTTGCTTAGAATGATACTGAAACGCAATTGGTCTCTCCATAATGCCTTTCGTCATTGATGCGAAACCAACTAATGTACCTATCGCTGAAAATGCTACAGTTGAAATAATGGTTACAATAAAGAACATTCTTGCGTTATCTCTCATACGGTATGCTAAATCTGACAAGGTGATAATATTTGTCTGTGTCCAATAGAAACGTTTACTTTTTTTACACAGTCTAATAATAAAGACACTCAACTGCTTGTACAGCAAATACGTACCAATAATGACTACCGTTGTAACAGGAATCATCATGACAAATACCATTGCACCGTGTGACAACAGCGCACCTGCATATCCTGCACTAAGCAATATAACCGCTAATATAGAAGAAATAATGGATGCTTTCGGTTCTGGCTTCGCTTCTGCTGATCCTCTAAACAATTTCATAATTTTATTTTTTCGAATCATTCCTGCACTAAACAATGAAATAATCATAAATAATACGAAAAACATAATACTCGTTACAACAATGGCTTTCATCGGTATGTAATAAGCTAAAGAAATATCTAATTTTAATATCATCGGAGCTACAAATAGTAATACTCCGGAAAATAGCATTCCAGCAAGTATCCCAAAAATAATGGAACCTATTCCAATCATAATATTTTCAAAGAAAATAAGACGCTTTAATTGATATTTCGTCATACCTAGCATCATTAAAATTCCTAATTCACGCTTTCTCGTTTTTAAAAACATTCCCATCGAATATAAAATAAAGAAAAATGTAAATAAGTAAATAATGGACTGTGCAAAAGACATACTTACGAATACGTATTGTCCCAATTCTCCAGCACTTAATGCGGGATGAAACGCAAAAAATGAATAAACAAAAAAGGCCAAAATGGCAAATGCACTACTTAAAAAATATGCTGAGTATGTTCGTCTATTTCGCGTTACATTCCGGTATGCGAGTTCTCTAATGTTCATATTCCTTCTCCGCCCTTCTACTAACTATGTTCTTATATTAGTAAAGTCCGGAAATGCCTTCCATCGATTCAAATGACAAAAACCTTACATTATTGAAAGGTTTCAAAAAATTGCTTAAACGAAACAGTTTCATTATAATGACTACATTCATATTCATACACGCACCCTATTGTATATTCGTTAGTTTTGCGAAATAATAAAGGATAGAAGTATGAACCAATATACATATAAACTTAATTACCGCTTTAATATGAATAGGAGGAAAACATAATGACATTACAAGAACAAATTATGAAAGCATTACATGTT
Organism: Bacillus paramycoides; assembly: GCF_038971285.1. Taxonomy (NCBI): domain Bacteria; kingdom Bacillati; phylum Bacillota; class Bacilli; order Caryophanales; family Bacillaceae; genus Bacillus; species Bacillus paramycoides. Next base: position 1,886,613 of record NZ_CP152427.1, on the reverse strand, counting down.
CAGCCTGTAATTGATCCGAAAGCAGAAATCCGTAAACGTGTTGATTTCTTAAAAGATTACGTAAAAAAAACAGGTGCGAAAGGATTTGTACTTGGCATTAGTGGCGGACAAGACTCTACATTAGCTGGACGTTTAGCTCAGCTTGCAGTGGAGGAAATTCGTAATGAAGGTGGTAATGCAACATTTATCGCCGTGCGCCTTCCTTATAAAGTACAAAAAGACGAAGATGATGCGCAATTAGCATTACAATTTATTCAAGCTGATCAATCTGTTGCATTTGATATCGCTTCAACAGTTGATGCTTTCTCAAATCAATACGAAAACTTATTAGGTGAATCATTAACAGATTTCAATAAAGGTAACGTGAAAGCACGTATCCGTATGGTTACGCAGTACGCAATCGGTGGTCAACAAGGATTACTTGTGATTGGAACTGATCACGCTGCAGAAGCTGTTACAGGATTCTTTACAAAATTCGGAGATGGTGGTGCAGACCTTTTACCATTAACGGGATTAACGAAACGTCAAGGACGTGCCTTATTACAAGAATTAGGTGCGGACGAGCGACTTTACTTAAAAATGCCAACAGCTGATTTATTAGATGAAAAACCAGGTCAAGCTGATGAAACAGAATTAGGTATTACGTACGATCAACTTGATGACTATTTAGAAGGTAAAGCAGTTCCAGCTGACGTTGCAGAAAAAATTGAAAAACGTTATACAGTGAGCGAACATAAGAGACAAGTTCCAGCATCTATGTTTGATGATTGGTGGAAGTAAGTAAAACATAAAAAAGAAGCTAATCTCATTTAGCTTCTTTTTTATATGTTAACGATATACCCCTACTCTTTTCTCCAATAAATCTTGCAGGCAATCTTCATGCTGTTTACAAAATAACGGTGGCATGTCGTCTAACGGGAAAAACTTCAAATCCAACGTTTCATCACCATCTATTTTTTTATTCCCTCCAACTATTGAGCATGAAAAACACATCACAATTGACTGTGCTTTGTCTCCATTTGGATATGATTGAAAATATTTTGTATACACTCCAATAAGCTCATTTATTTCTACATCATACCCGGTTTCTTCTTTTATTTCTCGAATTGCAGTTTCCGCAGCCGATTCTCCTATCTCCATTGCGCCACCTGGAAAGCCCCAAGCGTTAAAGTCTCCTCTTTTTTGCAGTAATACTTCTCCTTCTTTATTAAATACACAACCACCGGCAAAGTTTAAGAAAACATAATCATGCCCTACTTTTTCACGTAATTCTTTTATATAATTAGCCATCCTCTTCTCCTTTTCATACATCTTCTATCACTATTTCTTATCTTTCTCAAGCAATTCAATAATTCGATCTAGCTTCTTATTCATATGCATCACATGTTGTTTTTTTGCAACGCTGTTTTGCAATGCTCTTCTTATAAACAAAGTAAATGATAGGAAAAATAAAACGACAAGTCCGATTACTAAACAAGTATATATCAATGTAAATATATTACTTTCGAACAAATCCATTCAGATTCCACATCCTTCCTTTTTATTTTATCACATAATTCTGTTTTTTAAAGTAATACATAATAAAAAGAGCACCTTTTACAGATGCTCTTTTTCATTACTTAATACGTAAATGTAATTGTCGCTAATGAATAATCTGCCATCGCACTATATGGTGCTACTTGATAAGAAACACGTTTTGCACCTTTTGGCCAATCTATTTCATTTAACACTTTCTTTATATCTTGCATCGTCCCATCCATAGACTGCTTATATCGTACTTCTACCTTTTCTGGCTTAGAAGCGAATTGTTGCTGTAATTTCTTCTTAAACTCACTATAATTCTCTGCTCCGTATTGTGTAGACATATATTTTAAATTTGTTTCTTTTAACATTTGTTCATACGCAGCAGTCTTTGAACTACCCGCTTTTATTTTGTTTGTTAATTCACCAAAATAACTTGTAGTTGCCGCTGGATATTTACTACGATCCCATTCGTGATCTTTACTTAATTGCTCGTCAGACATATTAAAATATGAATATGTTACACGTCCAGCTTTATCTGGTACTGGATCATCGAATGTAGTATCAAGGTGGTACCATTTGTTTTCAATGTTCACTAAATTCCATGCGTGAGCTTGTCCATTTCCTATACCTGTTACAATATGGTTTTGGATACCCGCTTCTTTTAGTAATTCATATGTTAATAACGTATATCCTTGGCAAACGGCAGAACGATTCGCTAACGCTTCATATGCTGTATATGCTCCATAAGACGTATCATACGATACATGTTTTACAACGTAATCATGAATAGCTTTTACTTTCTCATGCTCATCCATTCCTGGTTTTATAATCGAGCCTATAATCGCTTTCGCCTGAGATTTTACATATTGTGTTTGCTCTTTTGATTCACGGTACTTAACTTGCAGTATAAACGTATAGTTTCCTGGTAACCCTTTAATAGAATATCTAGTAGACGCTACATTATATTTTACATACTCATCTGCATCTACAACTTTATTAAACTCGTCATACAATTGGTCCATCACATTTCTAGCATTTCTATCTTTTGTTTTATATGTGATTGTAATATTTTCTTCTCGATTATCAACCTGTTTTTTTAATTCTTTTCTAAAATCATTTAACAACTTTGCATCTGATTGTGATGTCGCTACAGTTGAATTCGTAGCTGCATAAGATACAGATGAAGCCTGTAAGCCTCCCATTACTATCGTTGAACAAAGTGCGGCAGCTGTCACATACTTACTTGTCTTTCCCATCATGTCACTCCTTACATTCTATAACTATACGAAAAAGTATCGTATAGTTTCAGAGTATACAATACTTTTTCGTATAGGTCATATGAGATTATGCATATTTAACATTGTAAAAAGGCTGTTCTTTTTATAAGAACAACCTTCTTCCTTAACAAGTTTGTAATACACAACATGCATTTTCAAAACGTCGATTTTTCAAGTCTTCATTTCCAATGCAGAAATAAAGCATCCCTAAATCTCCCCACATCATATTACAATTTTTAGTATCTGAATCAATTTGGAATAAAAGCGTCATTTGCTGCGGGTCTATTCCCATATACTGTCCAGTTTCGTACAATACCTCATCTTGTACAGAAAATGGCTCACCAAATATTTGATGGTTATCGTAGTTATCTGGAATTAACTCTTCAAGCAATTGTAAGAATCGATCTGAATCATCCTCATCTTCAATGAAGAGCTCTGGCAATTTATATGTCAGTTCAAAAGTAGTTGCACACTGGTTATAATTCGTTTGCAATTCATCCGCTCTTCGTAATTGCTCAACAGGAACATCATAATAAAGCACACGTCCCGCTTCGGTTGGATTCACATCTTCTTCAAAGTAATTTTCAACGCTAAAGAAATATAACATCCCTGTCCCAGGGAGATCGTGATCTATACCAACATTTTGTAAATCATTTAAATTAAATTGAGCGATAAACTGTAACGGATTTCCTTTATGCGTTGGGTATTCAAATGTAGCTGGTAAGTCAGGAACCCCTCCCATTTTCGAACTACCTATCGCTACTGTTTCCTCCTGCTTTGGCACAACTTTTATACAAGGAAATACAGTATTCATAAGTTCCTCTTTTAAATGTGTGAGCCCATATTTATCAATTAATACTTCAATTTGTTTATTCATACATTCTCCTTATATTTACATACTTATTTGTATCATCGCACAAAAATTATACTCCATTCTTTATAAAAACAACAAGCCTCCAAAAAACGGGCTCTTCCTACATACGCGAACAAGTTTAAAAAAGCATAGTATACATTGTTCCTACAAACACGATAGTTCATTATTTCTTCCAGTACATTTTCCCCTCGTTCATTTTTATTTTTAATATAAGGAGGAATTCCACATGGGTTACGGATATAGTTGCTGTGGTTACGGATACGGTGGTGGTTGTGGTTATGGAGGTTTCGCTTTATTAATCGTTTTATTTATCCTTCTAATCATCATCGGAGCTAGCTGTTGGGGCGGCTTTGTAGGCTGCTAGTAAATTTAAAAACTATTGTAAAAAAGCACGTACAATACGTGCTTTTTTGCCATTTTCAAATATTTTATGTGAAAGGAAGTATGATGGATGAAAATTGATGGTGTTTTTGAAGGAGGCGGTGTACGCGGAATTGCGCATGTAGGGGCAATTTACGCGTTAGCTGAAAAAGGCTATGAATGGGAGCGTGTAGCTGGAACATCGGCTGGTTCCATTATCGCCGCGCTCCTAGCAGCAGGATATTCTTGCTCAGAGTTAAAAACAATTATAACTGACATTGATTATAATAAATTTACGAAGAAAACCTTTATTGACAGAATCCCATTTATCGGAAAAGGATTAAGCGCATGGACTACTCTTGGTATTTACTCTAATATTTTTATAGAAGAATGGATTGAAGAATTACTGCGAAAAAAAGGAGTTCACTTATTTACAGATTTACCCGATTTAAATAAGCTTAAAATTATCGCTTCTGATATAAGTAATGGTAAAATGGTTATCTTTCCCGATGACTTACCAAACTACGGATTTTTAAATTATCGCTTCTCTATTGCTAAAGCTGTAAGAATGAGTAGTACCATCCCCTTCTTCTTTGAGCCCGTAAAATGGAGAACCCCTAAATGGAAGCAGCCTTGTTATATGGTTGATGGAGGAATTTTAAGCAATTATCCAATTTGGATTTTCGACTCCCCTACCTCTCCCCGCTGGCCGACTTTTGGGTTTCATTTCGTAAAAGATGAGATTCAAGCTGACCCAGCCCACTACAACGAGCCTATCTCCATGTTCAAAGGACTTTTTAAAACAATGATGCAATCCCATGATTTACGTCATTTAGACAAGGAATCAAAAGCAAGAACAATTACAATTCCAACAGGGGCTATTACTAGTACAAACTTCGACTTAACAAAGGAAGAAAAAGAGTGGCTATACAATTCTGGTTATAATGCCGCAAATAAGTTTTTACAATCGTGGAACTTCAGACAATATATTGATGACTATAGAAACAGAAAGCAGGATCGAAAATCAAATCGTTACTTCCGTCAACTTGACTCATAATACTATTACTTTTCATACGAGAACACGTAACGCTTTCAAAAAAAAATAAGCCTAGTAATAATATATTACTAGGCTTATTTACTTTCTGCATCATTATTATACGTTGTTTAAGGATACGTTAACCCTTCTGCTTCCTCTGCAGTAATAACGGTGTATCGATTTCCCGTTCGTAATCCTAACAATTCTGCTTTTTCAATTGCTTCCTCCTTCGTCTCCGCATAAGCAGCTAAATATTTTTCTCCATTGATAATTTGGCAAATTACATATTGTTTCATTACTTTCTCCTCTTACTTTTTCATTAGTTGTGCAAGTTTTTTAATACCTATTTCAATTTCTTCTAACGTTGCGTATGAATAGGATAGACGCAAAAATTGATTTGCACTTCTATCATACAAAGTACCTGGATTTAATAAAATCTTTTCTTTCAAAGCTTTGTCAAATAAGCTACGATTTGACACGGGTATATTCATATGTAACCAAATATAAAAACCACCTGCCGGTTCATACCAAGTTGCTATATCATGGCAATATTTCTCTAACATCTGTAACATAAAATCTTTACGTTTTTTCAACTGAGTTCTTACAAACTGTAAATGTTCATCATACAATCCATTTGTAAACCATTCCGCTGCAATTTGCTGGGATATTGAACTCGAGCCATAATCTGTTTGCATTTTTATGTCTGCTAATCTTTGAATGACTGGCTCTGATCCGACAATCCATCCGATTCTTAAGCCTGGACTAATGACTTTAGACATACTCCCAATATGTAGTACAATTCCGTTTTTATCATATGCTTTTAAAGGCTTTGAAACAGGCTCATCAAACCATAAGTCTTGATATACTGCGTCCTCTATAATAGGCAATCCAATTTCATTACATATTTCCATCACTTCTATTCTTTTCTTCTCATTCATACTAAAGTTCGTCGGATTATGAAAAGACGGGATTGTATATAAAATAGATGCATTAAATTGCATCATATATTTCGAAATATATGATGCATGTAAACCATTCTCATCCATCGGTATACCAATTAATCGCATTCCTGCTGATTGAAAAACATTAAGAGAATATAAATAAGATGGTTTTTCTAATAAGATAGATGCCCCTTTGGGTAGAAGCCCCATAGAAATAAGTTGCAACGCTTGAATTGCTCCTGAAACAATTAATATAGAATCAGGAGTTACATATACACCATGTCCTTTTAAATAGTCCGCAATTTTCTTCCTTAAATAAAAATTCCCTTTCGGTTCCTCATATCCAAGTATCATGTTCGACTTTAAAAGCTTATTCATAATATCTTTCATCTTTTTTTCAGGTAAAAGACTTGGCGCGAGTTCACCTGTTCCTAAACGAATTACGTGCGGATAAAATTCAGCTTGATTTATTTCTTGAATAGCAGGCAGATTCGGATAATGGAGTCCTGTTTCTACATAAGACTGCCAATTAGGCGGGGGTGCGTATGTAGAAGCATTCTCATTATTCTTTACAACAATTGTTCCTTTCCTGCCATTCCCTTCAATGTATCCCTTTGCCACTAGCTCATCGAAAGCCATTACAATTGTACTCCGGTTCACACCAAATGTATGTGCCAAATCTCTTTGTGAAGGTAATTTCGTTCCAATAGTCCATTCTCCATTAACGATTCTTTCTTTTATATGCGTTTCTATTTGTTTATACAGAGGTGTCGCTAGAGACATATTCGGTTTCCAAAAAGATCTTTCCATCATATCACCTTATATTCTTTTTGGTTGGTAACCTCCCCAACCATATGGATGGATACAAATTTTCATTTCTTCTATACAATATACACTATCATAATGAATTAAAATAGGAGGTAATATGATGAGTGAAGCAATTATTCATGGTATCATTCTTGCATTTGGTCTTATCATTCCATTAGGTGTTCAAAATGTTTTCGTCTTTAACCAAGGTGCGAGCCAACCAAACATTTGGAGGGCAGCCCCTGTAGTATTAACGGCCTCTATATGTGATACGTTACTTATATTAATTGCGGTGCAAGGTGTCTCCCTTGTACTCCTTACTTTTTCTTGGCTAACTAACTCGTTATATATAATTGGATTTTTCTTTCTCCTGTACATGGGCTTTATTATTTGGAGAAGTAACCCTTCCAACGATGTAAAGCAAGAAAAAAGTATGCCATTAAAAAAGCAAATTCTTTTCGCCGCATCGGTTTCGTTATTAAATCCACATGCAATTTTAGATACAATCGGTGTAATTGGAACAAATTCTATTCAATACATAGGAAGCGAAAAATGGGCTTTCACACTGGCGACTATTATCGTTTCTTGGATTTGGTTTGTAAGCTTAGCTTTTGCGGGGAAATTTCTAAAAAGACTAGACTCAACCGGAAAGACAATCGTATTATTAAATAAATTTTCTGGTCTCATCATATGGGGTGTCGCACTTTATATGTTAAAACAAGTTATTTATTCTTAATGAACGAAAGAGAATTGCATGTTACTGAAAACATCATGCAATTCTCTTTCAAATTATGAAGTAGGTTCCGGTTTCTGTTTTACGTTCTTTGCATCTTTTGCTGGTTTAATCCAAATGATCGCTATAACAGCACCGACAGCAGCGAAAATACTTGTTAAATAAAACACTTCATGGTCAGCACCTTTCATGAAAAAAGAGTATAGAGGTGGTCCAGCTGCTACACCGATAAATCGCATAGAACTATAAAATGACGTAACCGTCCCCCTTTGCTCCTTTTTAATCCCTTGTGTAATGAGAGCATCTAAACATGGGAGTGCCATACCAATTCCTACCCCCATAATAACGAGACAAAGAAGTAGTAAATAAATCCCTTTTATAAATAAAGGAATGATAACTGATGCAGCAGCCATTAAAAAACCAATATAAATACACTTCTTCATAACGTTCTGATTATCTCCAATTTTTTTACCAGCCATATATGAACCAAGTGACAGTACAAGTAACGGGATAGCAAGTACACACCCTTTCCATATACCATGAATGTCATACTTTGATTCCAGTATAGTCGACAAATAAAAGAGAATTCCGAATAAAATAAGCATAATAATTGCACCTAATGCAAAAATGGCAATCAACCATCTTCCCTTTTCTCGAAACGTAGCGAGAATAGATTTGATAAACTCTTTAAGTGGTGGTACTTCTCCTTCTTGTTTCTTTGCCTTTACTAGAACGAGTAATAAAACAATTGATACTACGCATAAAATTGGAATCGCCCAAAATGGTAAGAACCATACAATGGCAGCAAGAGCAGATCCTAAAATAGGGCTCAGCACTTTTCCAAACGTATTGGATGTTTCGATGATTCCTAAACCTGTGCTAATTTGTTTTTCATCTTTGTATAAATCACCAACACACGGTATAACAACTGGCATCGCACCAGCAGCACCAATACCTTGAATCGCTCTACCGATCAATATCCAATTGTAGGGATTATCAACTTTCCAAGATACCCAACCAGTTATCGCTCCTCCTATAGCCGCAATTAGCAAACTCGGAACCATTACCATCTTTCGTCCCCATCTATCTGATAAATAACCAGCAATCGGTATAAGTAAAATGGCTACAATAGAGTAAATTGTAATAATCATGGATACTTGAAACGATGAAATATGTAATTTCTTTTCAATAGTCGGCAGAATTGGAATGAGCATTGAATTCCCTAACGTCATAACAAGTGGAACTGATGCAAGCGCAATTAAACAACAGTTTTCTTTTTTTAACATGTTGACTTCGGAACCTTTCATCATATATTTCTTACCATATAATAGCCCTGCTGGAACGTAATTTTTCATTCCACCAGGGCTATTACATCTTTACTACTTCCCATTCACAACAAAAGAAATTGGGGAAAATATAGTATTATTACTATTCTTTGAATCCAGTTCGCAATATATCCATACCAATTAATTGAAAAAAAAGAAAGGAAGAATCCTCCCTTTCTCCTATAACCTTCTACAATTAGCGAGTATATCCGCCACCAAGTTGTTGTTCTGCCATCGCTACAAGGCGTTTTGTAATTTCACCGCCTACAGAACCGTTTGCACGTGAAGAAGTATCAGCGCCAAGTTGTACACCAAACTCTTGTGCAATTTCATATTTCATTTGATCTAAAGCCGCTTGTGCTCCATGTGATGCTAATTGATTAGAATTACGATTTCTAGCCATTACCAATCACCTCCTTATTTAAATATAAATTGTGTTAAATTTCAATTTAAATACATGGTAATTTTTGGTTATTGTTTTTTATAAAAAAAGAGTCTCTACAATGAGAGACTCTTACATCATTTTATATTAAGAAATTACTACTTCTAAATTTCTATTTGTTAATACTTTCATTTCTTCTTTTAATATATCTTTCGCATTATGTCCAAACCATTCGAGTGAGGCAAAATGGTCAGTGCCTCTCACTTCCTGAATAATCTCATCATAATTTACGATACCTTCAAATAATGGCACCATCCCGATACGACTTCCCGCTGCTGCATATACATTATTAGGTTCAAACACATGTAAATACTCTGCTGAAGATATATTCTTAAAATGGTAATGTTGTATCCACGGCTTTAGACGATGGAAGCTGTCTATTGGATTTGCGCCGGACTCCCATATATGAAGAAAATCAAGGTTTATTTTCAAACTCGGATGATCTACTTCTCCTAATAATTCCAAAGTAGAAGGCAATGTATCCGTTAACGTATTTGGATGTGTTTCTAAAAGTACATACATATTATGCTGAGCAAATACTTCACAAATGATGCGAATACGCTTCACATACTCCTGCCTCTCCTGTTCCGAGAAATCTTCACTACCTTTTTGTCCAGCAAATGTACGAATTTTGTTCGTTTTAAACCAATTAGCTAATATTGCAAGTTGTTCACACTTCTCTATTGTTTTTTCAAAATCTGCTGATAAGGATATGTCTAAGTAATCACTTATCATCGTGATTTCTAAGTTTTTATCCTTTAAACAATTTAATTCCCGTTCTGTCGCTTCATACTCTTGTATATACAAATTTTGTGCATGAGTCCCCCACAATTCAATTCCTGCAAAACCGTTTTCATATGCAAATTGAACAATATCAGTAAATGAAATTAATTGATGACGAAAGGAAATAGTACATAATGAATATTTCATAGGTTTGAACTCCCTTATCTTAAATTCAGTTAGCCTTTTATAATGCTAAGACAGACTCGTTTGTTTTCATTTCTTTCCATGATAAAAACTGTCTCTCTAATTCAGCCTTAATTTGCAGTTCAATTGCATTCATTTCATCCAGCTTTTCAACAATTGATAATAGCATACTTTTATTATTCGTCATTGCCATTTTTATGGAACGATACTGTACATTTGTAAATCCTTGTACAATATCTTCTACTCGATCACACCAATAATCAAATTCTTGCTCTGAATATTGCAACGTTTCACGGAAGTATGCAAAGGCATGTTCATAACTATATTTACGAATTGCAAGTACTGGTATTTGTTTTACTGCCGCTACAAGGCCAGAAAGCGAATACCCCTCTTCTTCATTTGCCATTTTTATAATTAAATTTTTTAGCTCCATAGTCAACTCATTGTCGTTTCTTTTGAAAGTTTCTATGAAATAACTTGCTACCATTTCTTCTGTTGGCTCCTGAATTTCTTCTATATCAATGAAATACCCTCCGCCAAATGGGTTATCTTGAACAGAATGAAGCACTTTTTCTCTTTCCATATTCCCTTCCCAGCGAAAATCAGGATCTAGCATGAACCATTCTTCTTCTTTCTCCGTCTTTGATATCATTAAATAATGTGGAAATGGTTTTTGATGGAATTTATTTTCCCTCTCTGGCAATAGAGACATATCTACCATTACAATGACATAGCGATTCTCTGGCTTGTTTTCTACTAATTGTAAAAACGTTTCTACATTGCTATCCTTATCTTTTGCATGATCATACCATTCGTTCACTTTTGCGCCATACAATTTTTCATACCATAATAAATAATTATCGTGGTTAATATTTTCGGAGTGATACGAAATAACGCCACCTTCTGTTATATCAAAATCTCCGTCCCATAATCCAAAATAAAAAGGACGAAAATCTATATCGCTACGCCTTTTTATAATTTCACAAAAACAACTCACTAAACAGTGAACTTTAATTGAAGTCATGTTCTCATCTACTTTCTTAAAGGTTAGTTATTTACATTCACTTCCTGTAACGGCTCTAATTCCTCCATAAAATCAAGCAATGATCCTACAGTAAGAAAGGCTTTTGGGTCTACCTCATCCTCTGGAACGCATAGCTTTACATCCATTTCTATGTAAACTATGAGTTGTAACATCATTACCGAATCTATATATAAATCTTGATTTAAACGCATCGTTTCTTCTAAATACGTTACATTTTTTAGTTCCATTTTTTCTGTCATAATTTTCAACACTTCATTTTTTAATATTTCACGTCTCATGTTGTAACCTCTCCCATCTCTAGTAACTTTCTACTTACTTTTCCAGTTTTATTTTTCGGAATTTCAGTTACACTTTCAATCTCATGTGGAACTTTATAAGCTGGTAAATGCTGTATACACCATTCTCTTATTCGAACTGGATCAATATGAGAGATTACTTTCGCTTTAACTATTTCGCCCATCACAGGATGTTTCCCTCGATATACAATTGCCTCTTGAACGCCTTCTAGTCGAAGCATCATTTCTTCTACCTCTATAGGAAAGACTTTTAATCCTGAAACGTTAATCACATCATCCATGCGCCCCATAAAATGAAGGCCTCGCTCAGACTTATATCCCAAATCTTTCGTAAAAATTTCTTTACCGTTCATTTTCACTACGATTTCTTCAGGCATATTTTCATCTGAACCTATGCTTATACTCGTATGGGGTAGTGGATTTCCTAAATCTAAATGACTTTTCATATCATGACATATACTAATACAACCTGCTTCAGAACAACCGTATTGTTGCATCATATATGTTGTCGTTTCTTTTAGTTTATAAAACAAAGCTTCTGGTAAAGGCGCTCCGGATGTCATAATCTTATGAAACTGAAACGTACCTTGCGGGAAACTCCCCATAATATGTAGCATAAGTGGTACTGCATATATGATATGTTTTTCTGTAGTGCGAACTATATTTAAGGCGAATTTAGGATTTTTATTTGTAATGATAATCGGCTTACTTCCCCTCATAATTGCAGATAACGTACCACATATGAGTCCATATGAATGTGAAACAGGAGCCATAACAATCGGCACTTCATCTACTTCACAGTTTAAAGCCTCATTATAAGCAGTAATTTCTGTATCAACTTCCGTCCATGCTCTACGAATCAGTTTCGGTTCTCCAGTCGTTCCTGAACTATATTGCAATAAAGAAGGCTCTTCTAATAAAGAGTTCACTACTTCTAATTTCTTAAAATCGCTAATTTCTCTATAAAAAATTCCGATACAATTTGCACGCTTTGCCATTTCAATAGCGGTTTCTTTTGGTGTATCTTCATGTATAAGTAGTACTGATGATTTCTTTTCTTTTAAGAAAAAAACAAGCGTAATAATATCGAATGGATCTTTCAGACAAAGCGCAAATCTATTTCCTGCTGCTTCTTGAAATTGTTCCATTCCCTCATAAACTTGAAACCTCAAATCAAAATCACTTTTGCTATACTCTTCTTTATTAACGATTAGCATAATTTCCCCCTGTAACAACTGATTTTTGTTTGTTAAGTTGTCTTGCTCTATACAATGGATTTGGAACTTCATGAACAAGCGATTCCACATCCATATATAATCTACGCTTCGTTAATTGCTCAGCATAGAATGTAGGAGTGTATAGATGAATTCTTTCAAATCTATCTTTCAAGTGTGGATATTTTATAAAATGATTTTCAATTTCATCGACCACTACCATCCAAAAACTTTCTTCTTTCCAATCATATTTATCCGCAAGTACGAAAGCTAATTCTCCTACATTAAATAAGAACAGTGCATCTAATACCATCTCTTGTAAACATTCGATACGATCCATTTCAAAGAAATCATTCATTTTTCCATTCGCATACGTTTTATGCATTTTAGTAAAGTCGGGACATTTATCCATTTCTTTTAAGAATGGTCGATAAAACTCAAGTCCTTCATGGAAATCCTTTAATGCAATACGGACAGGTAGCCCTTCTTTATGAACTAAAATCATATTTTGTCCGTGTGATTCTAACGCGATCCCATGTTCTACAACAAGATGTATAACTGGAATAATTGTCTTTTGAATAAGTAATCGCAACCAATTTTCTATCCCATATTTGTTTAACCATGTATCAATAACTGGTGTCCCGTCCTTCTCTTTTGCATATAATCCGTTAAAAGGTACAGCATCTTCTTGCTCATCTAAATAATGATGAACACTTTCACGCCAAATGCACCCTAATGAACCATATGTGGCTTTCTTATTCGCATCATACGTTACACTCGAGAATTCCTGTAACAAAATTACACGCGATTCATCCCTTAAATAAGAATCCCGGCTTACGATATCGCTCAACCAGTTCGATATAGCTGGTGCACTCGCAACTGAATATGGTTTCAACGTACGGAGTGTTGAAGTATTCAGTATGTTCAGCGATAACTTTACATATGGTCTCTTTGGATTCGTAACATTTCTTAGCGTCCTCATTGACTGTTGCGCACAATAATCGTCCGCTGATCTCCCTAAATAAATAATGTTTTTATCTTGTATATGATCAGCGTAATTGGGAATGATGAAGTTTTCCCACTGCCAAGGATGAACAGGTATAAACACGTACTGCTTTGGATCACATCCCGTACTGTGAATTCGTTCTATATACGCTTCTAATGTAGGCTCGCCTACCTCACCTTTTAAAATATTGTCATAAATCACTTCATTTTCATAACCTACAGTCGCATATTTCTTATGAGCTGCAATCCATATAAGTTTTATTGGCCTCATAAATTCATATCCATATTGAAAATTGTCACGATATTGAAATCCAATGCGTGCTTTATATATAGGATGATATGGGTGGCCATCTACTAAATGGCTTTCAAAGTCATCGTATGATTTTTGAGTATAATTCATCTTATTATGTCTTTCATATTGTGCAATCGTGTCCTTAAATATCGTTTGTTCTAATTCGTGAATAAAAGAATTTAATTTCGTTTGTTCTACGTTAACAACTCGAAAAACTTCTTCCAAAAATTGCGAAACTGATTGTACTTCTTGTTTTTCCTCTTGAACTCTTACTATTAATGAATCTATAGAAATACGTCCAAATGTCATTCGTTCTCTTCCGTAACATTCGTACGTGACACTTTTTTTGTCTTCATTAAATCCTTGTATAAGAAAAAGAATTTGTTCTTCGCTTTCTATACGAACCGGCGTAATGATTCCCTCATAAATTAACGATTCTACTAATTGACGTAACACTCTTCTTCGCACTGAAATGTAATCTTCTGATTCGAGCGCTTTCAATATTTTTGTATGATACATGTCCACTCTCATAAGTCCCTCCACCTTATAAAAATACCATTATTTGTATTACGTGAAATTTTAACGTTATTTATGAACGGACAGCCACTTCTCTAACGAGCGGATTCCGTACCTGTACGTAAATTGCTTGTTCTAAAGGATTACTTAACTCGTCGACATCGAAAAATCTCGTTAATAAATTTGCTTTACATGCCAATTTATCCTCTTCTAACAATTCTCTTAAAAAGGTCGAGGGTTCACGGTTATGAGGAAGGAATGATTCAAGTACAGATCTTAATTCCACGAGAAGAATTTCTTCCTTAATTAATCCGGCTGTACCAAATCCGTTAATGAGTCCAAACATATGATTAAAAATTAAGTAGTAACGAAATCTTTCATCTACAATATAATCGTCATATAAATTTCCAGTACGTTCTCCAATACCAGCTAACTCATTATTAAGCATCTTTTTCATTGAATTACAGAAATAAAACCCTTGATTATCACGGAAATAATATTTTTCTGGGTAACCGTCCTTTAGCTGAATAACACTATTTTGCTGATGAGCTTCTAACGCAACACCATAACGTAAGTACATCCATACCATTGGCTTTAAAGAAATATTCATATATTGTCTAAACCAATCTAAACTTACTTCTTCGCAGCTTCTACTTTCTAAATCTGCTAGTCGATGAATAATATTTGATAAACGAGTACGTTCTCCAGGTATAGCATCTTGCACTAGTCCAGCAATTAATGTAGCGTCGTTTGCATGTTCTCTATAAAAAGGATTCTCTCGTATAATTACTTCAAACCCAGATTCTTCTGCTCCGTAATGTAATGTAATAAATGCTGGATCACAAATAAAATCAAATCCTGGAAATTGTTCTAACACTTCACCAATTGCTGTATTTAGTATTTCCTTTCCTTCAAGGCCACTCTCTAGTTCCTTCAATTTATTAATGCGCATTGAATTTGTTACTTTTACTGGAAATGAAAACTTAAGCATATATTTTGATTTGGGATGGTATAACGTCCTAAGTGATGATGTTGCCATATAACACTTACCGGCTGGACCGATATATTCAAGTACTCCTTGATTTATCCAATCTTGTACGTAAGGTTGGTGTAATAGCCATTCTGCCTGAAGCGGATGTATTGGAAGTAATGAATATTCATCTTCCCTACAATACTTCAATATAAATTCTTTACTAACCACCTCATCATTACGTAGCTCTTCTTTTATAATTACTGTTGTAGAATCAAATAATAATGATTTTTCATGTACTATACTTTTATGTGCCCTAAAATAATGAAGCTGACATTCTCCTTTTAATTCTGGAGAATATATTGCATTTTTCCATTCCAAAATACCTTGTCTACTCTTTGGCGTTGGATGAGTTAAATGTCCAAATAATAAAGATTGCTCCGCTTCTATAAAGGATGTATGGAAACCATATAATGCAGATGTATCTTCTATTCTCTCCTTTATAAATTCCTCAATATTTTGACAACTACGTATAACTCGAAGCATAAGTTCGGCAGGATTCGTCCCTTCTCCGTAGTTGATAGACATCTCTTTTATTAAGAGTGTAATAACCGTCACGTAATCAGCTTTAATAGCAGAATTACTATCTCCAATTTGATAATAAAATTGTTCTCCAAACAAATGACGATCTGTTGCTGATTTATATATAACTTCTCCATACAAAGTAACGTTCTGTGCCGATAGCCGACAACATAAATATGTGGGGACTGTATCTCTATTCAACGTATTACTGAAGATACTTTCCATTCTTTCATCCTCTGTAATCCATTCTCCACTCCCTGTTTCTCTTAAATAACAGTTTAAAAAGCTTTGTAATGTTGCATGTTCTGCGATTTGTTTCGCATGCTGCATGTTGGTCCTCCTCTTTATATTAACGCTATGAAAATTTCATATTACAATTGATAATTGAATATCGTTATCAACTATGATTCTAATTGATAATGATATTCAATTCAATAGTATATTTCAGAATTTTTTTATCTGATTTAATTTTTATTGTTTTCTCTCTTTTCTTTAATCTAGTTAAAAATACACGAAAAAAATACTCAGTTTCAAACAATATACTTACTATTTTTCATTAGTAATCTATCCAAAATAGTTAAACAAAAAGTTTACATAATAATATTATTTATATCTCTCCAACGATACGCTGTCTCTTCTACCTGTACTCGCTCTAAAAATTTTGTATCAATTTTTTCTGGATTAAATTTTTCATAAAACTTTTTAAAAGGATTATTCGTGACAACCCATACTAAAAGTGATTGCATATCATTGTTTATACATTCCGATAGTAAAGCTTGAAATAACTTTTGTCCTATTTTCATTCCTTGATACTCTTGTAAAAGGTAGATCGCATATAATTCTCCATCACAATTATATGTACCAGTTCTTTCTGCTCCTCCATCGATGAATCCAACTATTTCTCCATTTAACGTCTCTGCTACAAATCTATATTGGTATTTATCTTCTTGTCGAAAAATATTTTCCCATTGTTTTTCCCGTTGCTCATATGTTATATTTTCTAAAATTTCGTCGGCAAATATCCCTTTATATGTTGTTTTCCAGCTATCAGCATGTACCTTTGCTATACCTGGTATATCATCTTTTATCGCTCTTCTAATATGTATTTCCATCATTTCTCCCCCTTGTTATTCATCATTATATCAATTTATTTCCTTAAAAATCCAAATAAAAAAAGAGTGAATTCACTTCACTCTTTTTTATCATCATTATCTACTTTCTACTTCAACTGAAACTACTCGATCAATCTCTTTTAGGGAACTGTATAACTCTGTTGTATACAAGTCTTCTGGAGCTAAAATAACCATCTCCAGTTGCTGAAATGCTCCACTATCTATATCTTTAATTTTTACGCGTTTCACATGCATACCTAAATTTTTAATTTGCTTAAATATACCGTCTAACTCATGATGCTCTTTTACAGTAATTTTTATAGATAAATCCTTTTGTCTTAATGAATAAGGACCTGCAATTTTCACAAGTTGCGGAAGTACGTTAATCGCTAAAATGATTAAAATCATAGCAACAGTCGCTTGTAAATAAAAGCCCGCTCCAATTGCTATACCTAAAGCTGAAGCAGCCCACACCATAGAAGCTGTCGTTAATCCCGAAATAACATCATTACTTCTTCGTAAAATAACACCTGCTCCAAGAAAACCAATCCCGCTCACAATTTGAGCAGCTAAACGCATTGGATCCATATTTGTATGCCCTGGAACAGAATATACATGTACGGATTCAATTGAAACCATCGTAATTAAACAACTTGCTACAGAAATAACCATACTTGTTTTCACGCCAAGCGGTTTATTCTTTAGCTGCCTATCTATCCCGATGAATAATCCTAAAAAGAGCGCTAAACCTAATTTGAGTAAAAATTCATATGACATATTTCCAGTCTCCTTACTTTACAATGTTTCCCTTAGAATAATTCACTATAACTCTTTTATGATATCAATTCCAGTCTTTTCTATTCATTTAACGTAAAAAACCGAAAAAACATTTGTGATGATGTTTCCCCGGCTTTTTATTACGCTTAAGATTCTTCTTTATTTCTGATCTTTAATCTTAATCTCTGCATCTTTGTAGAATGCTAATTTACTGTCATTATACTCTTTTGTAAAATTGTTAAATTGTTCTTTTGATTTTTGTGCTTCCACAGTTAATTCATTAACAGCTTTAACTTTTTCACCAATCTCTTTTAATTTCGTTTCTTTTACTTTTAACTTTTCATACAGTTCTTTTTCAGTCGCTAACGCCTTCGTATAATTTTCATTCATCTTTTTGAATGCATCATAGCGGTTTTTATACGAATCTTCTACTGCTTTCGCTTGTTTTTGTAACTTCTTATCTTCAAGCTTCTCTATATTTCCTTGAATAGATTTCGTTTCTTTCTGCGCTTTTTCTAGCATTTCTTTCTCATTTTTCAATACTTTTTCACGTTCATCTACATTTGCAGTAGCTTGCTCTATTTTCTTCATAACAGCGTCATTATGATCTTTACCTTCTTGTAAAATTTGAGAATATAGTTCTTGACCTTCCTTCTCTAACTTCTCTAATTTCTTCGCTTCATCAACTAATGATTTTTCTTGTGTCGCCGCTGTTTCAAAAGCTGTATATAGGTTTTCTTCTGGTTTTTCACCGAAACAACCTGTTAATAGGCCTACTGATAGTGCTCCAACTACTGCTACTTTTCCATACTTCAACGTTCATTCCTCCATTACATACGGTTATCATGCCAGAAATTCACTGGGAAGTGACTCTCTTCATGATAAGCTTCAAACTCATAACCCTTTTCTTTTAACCCTTTTAAAATTGCTGGTACAGCAGCAACTGATTGTGGGTGAATGTCATGCATTAAAATGACTTCTTGTGGTTTTGTTGCATTAGTTAATACATTTTGAGCAATTTGTGCTGCAGCTGCATCAACTTGCATTTTGTTATATTTCCAGTCTAATGAATCAATTGTCCAATCCCATACTTTAAAACCGCCTTCTACCACTTTATTTCGAAGACCTTCATTTAATCCAGGCATCGAACCGTATGGCGGACGTGTTAATTTAGGTGATTTCCCAATAATATTTGCGATTAAGCTTTGATCTTCTTTCATCTCATTTACATACTCACCATTTTTATATAACTTCGCAAAATTATGTGTCATACTATGCATACCTACATAATGACCCTCTGCATTTTCACGTTTCACTAAATCCGGAAATTCTTTTACATTTGCTCCGATTAAAAAGAACGTCGCCTTCGCATCATGCTGTTTTAACGTATTTAACAATTCAGCCGTATATTTCCCTGGGCCATCATCAAATGTAAGATAAGCAACTTTTCTTTCTTTTCCATTAAAACGACTTGGGGCCGTTTTATTCATTTCTACTTTCGGTTGTTCACTTGCAAGCTGTACTACATTTTCTTGTTTTGCAACAGCCTTTGCTGGTGAAGTAATGGATTGAAACATGAAATACCCAATAGCTACTGCTGCAATCGCTATTAAAACGACCACTACTCGTTTAATTTTTAAAGCTTTTTCCATTCTATCGAATTCCTCTCCCTATTAATCTTATATATAAATCACCCAATATAATTATACATCTATTTATTTTATTACACTATATAAACAGACTTTATATGTATTATAATGAGAGTTTTATCAAAATGGTTGTTCCTATTCCTTCTTTACTTATAATACGAATTGTACCTCCATGAAGCTCTACCATTTTTTTAACGATAGCTAAACCAAGACCAGCACCTGTAGCACGGTTATTAATCTGGTAAAATGACTGTTCTATATATGGTAAATGCTCTGTAGCAATTCCAATACCTTCGTCTTTCACCTTTATTACTGCTTGTCCTTCTAGTCGCTTCAATATATACTTTACCATTTTTATGTGAATATTTAATGGCATTTTGAACAATATTCAAGAAAACTTGCTTTAGCCTATTTCGATTTCCCATCAATTCAATTTGTTCTATAGTTTTGATGAATTGTATTTGCTTCTCTTCAGCATTAGGAGTTAATTGCCAAATCGTCTCCTCTAGTATATCGTATAATTGCACCTTTTGTTTATACAAATTGAAATGATTTAAGTATAAGTTTTCTAAAATAAAGTGAAACTTTAATCAGTGGGGGTTTTCTTCATCCCCCACTGATTATTAGCCCTCACCAATCGGACTTTTATGGGCAGCCCGACCCCCACCTAAATTCTTTGCTTTCGCTGAATTTTGAGGTGGGGGTCTTACTGCCCATTAAAGTGGGATAAAAAATCGTTACAGAAAAGTTACAAATCCATCTCGATAAAAAAAGATTGGCAAAGGCCAATCTTTTTTTATTATTCATTTCGAACTGGCTTTGGTGTTACACCTAAATGCTCATTTAATTTTTTTGAAATATCTTTTACATTTTTTTCGTTTGGAATGTAATAATAAATACCTCCGATACGTTTATCCGTACCTTCTACTTGCATTTTTTCCATTTCCAAATTAGATCCTGCCATATTTTTTGTAATAGCAAGCATATCATCAAAAGTTAAGTTCGTTTTCATATTTTTATCAACCGCATCAAGTAAAGAGCCCATTTTGCTAATAGATTGAACAGACATCGCTTTTTTAGCAATTGCTTCTATTACAAGTTGTTGTCTTTGACCACGCATTGCATCACTGTCAATTTTACGCGTTCTTGCAAGCGCAAGTGCTTGTTCTCCATTTAAATGTTGGTAGCCTTTCTCTAAATGAACCATACCCGCTTGGTCTTTACTATCTTGTTCAGTGAAAGTAACTGGTACATCAATATCAATACCACCGAGTGAATCGACGATTTGTACGAATGATTCAAAGTTAAACTTCACATAATAATCAACAGGAACATTTAAAAATCTTTCCACCGTATCTCTTGTACTTTCAACACCACCAAATACGTGTGCATGTGTAATTTTATCTAATTTCTTTCTAGATGGAATGTATACACGTGAATCACGTGGAATACTTACTAATTTAACTGATTTATCATCTTTATTAATTGTTGCTAATAAGAGTGCATCTGTACGAACAGCTTCACCATATTGGCTTTTACGCATTTCGCTGCCGTCTACACCCATAATTAAAATAGAAATGTTATCCTTTAAAGGCTCAACTTCTTTATCTCGTTTCGATGATTTATCAATTTGTGCATACGCATCACTTACAACAGCTTTTGCTTTATTATATATTAATGATCCATATCCTACTCCTCCAAAAATAAGTAGGAAAAATGGAATTAAAATGAACCATTTTATTGACTTTCTTTTAGAACGTTTTTTACTGCTTCTCGTATTTTGTTCTAATTCAGAGCTCATTTTCATTCGCCTCTCTTTCTCTTTCCCTAGTATAATGTATGTCTAGCAATCTTCATATTGAATTTCCTTTCAATCACCTTACATTTTTGTAAGGTTACATGATAAATCCAATATGTATTCCATTTCACATTATACTCTCGTGCTTATTTTTGGCAAGTCACTATTTTCTAACTTCAAATATTTAGCATTTCGTAACATCCGAAATTACCGATTTGTAAACTCATTCATTTCGAATCGTTCAATTTCTCTATAAAAAGTCAGCAAGAATAAAGAACAAAATTAGCAATATAATCCGTATGAATATAGTAATGTACATTTCATATTATTTTTTCTCAAACGGTGTATACATTGTTTTCTTCCCATGATTATTAATGAAAGCGGATTTTGCTTTTAGTTTCGTCTTTTCTATTTCTATCTCTTCATTTGAGAAATTTACAATAATTTTAATATCTTTTCCATAAGAAGCAGATTGAACTAATTTATCTTCTGACAAATATGCAAAGTTCGTCATTTCTTCTTTTACTGCCTTTTCATGAACGTCATTCCAAACTTTCAGGTGCTGCGTAATTTCTTGTTTATGCTTATTCCACTCCACTTCATCTAAGTGGTACAACGGAGGAACATTATACAATAATTCGTATAGTATACGGCTCCCGACCTCATCTTTTACTTTCAAACTGCCCCATTCCCAGTGGTGCGTTGTAATCACAGAATCATTGTATACTAATTTATATAATGGTACGGAATATACAGGGTTTAAATACACTTGTTTATATTCTTCTTTTAACGGTACTTGTTTTGCATACTTTTCTGGAACATTTTGATTCGGTGACCAATATCCTCCCACATAATACGGACTTGTTTTGTTTTTCCTCATATCTTCATCGTCCCATTTAATTACAGGTGTTTCAATACCATGAGCAAATGCAATCGTGCTACTTGCAAAATCATTTCCACCCTCAGAGCCTACTACCATACCTTTTTCTTGTGAAATATAATCCATTCGTTGCAGTCTTGCTTTTAAATCTTGTTCTTGGGTCGTTATATGTTTAGCCGAATAGTCATCGTAAATTTCCCCTGTTGCATCACAATCAATAAACCATGAATTATATTTAGGTCCATTTTGTAATATATCGTTCATTCGCTCTTTTACACTAGGAAGAGATAAAGTTGGGTTTAACTTTCGTCCTCTACCTAAAAACCCTTGCACCTTTTCTCCATTTTTCTTCGTCACAGTTGCCTCTTCATATAACGATGGATCCTGAAAAGAAGCTGTATTCCAATTTTTATCAGCCTTTTCGTGAATAGAATGGTAAGAATCATACGGACCAACTAAATATCCCATTTTTTTAACTTCTGTCACGAAATTAGGCTGCATATAGCCTTGTTCCCAGTTCGGTAACCCAATCCACGCATTGTCTATTCCTGCCGCTTTCATTTCCTTTATAATATCCGTTCCATCTGCGTTCCCCCACTTACTTACTTCTTCAATCGCATCACCGAGCGCCGACTTTAATATATGCTTATTTAAGTTATATAACTCCATCTTCGATAAGTGATCCACGCCTCTCTTTAATAACTCACTAGCCTTCTGATCAACTTTTTGGAAAATATCCTCTTTATACAATTCCTTCATTGATAATACTTCATTTACATAGCGCAACATAACATTTTTTTGGTACTTATCAATGAAATCTTGTTTACTTACTTGATCAAATACATTCAATTCCCCAGGCTCCGAACTATTCTTTTGAATAAGTTCTTTTATATGGCTAAATACAGGACTATTTATTTGCTCTCTTATCTTCGGCCAATTTACATTACTGTCAGACAAACCATTTTGATTCCAAAAATAAAAATGAGCCGCACCATAAAGTTTTTCAATCTCTTTATTTTTTCTAGCCTTTTCTTGTAATGTTTTAAATTCACCTTTTCCAGCAATATTATCCTTATACAGTTTAGCAATACTGACTGCATCATTATTTGTCACATATAATTGAAATCCATATGTTTTACTTTTATTTATACTCGGAAATTCATGTATAAAATCAAATCCTATTTTCGGATCTGAATGAAATTTCAATTCATTATTAAACATATTGTTCGCGATATATACAATGGAATATTTCGAACCATTTAACGCAAAAAACTTCATAGAAAATGATTCAGCAAATGAATATGCATCATCCTTTAAAAACTTCTTCCAATTTTCATCATTACTCGGAATTTTCTTCCCTTCCCATAACGGAAGTGTATAATTTTCAGCTTGTACTTTCGGCCATGTGAAGCTTTCTGAACCAATTGATTCCACTTCAATATTTAAGTGATCTTTTTTCTTTTCTACATTCACTTTTACTTTTTGATCTGGATATTCCCAAGATGTACGCCCCTTGTCTTTTTTTACATTCGACACCTTCATTTTCGGTAACGGCTGTGACGCCTGTTCCTTTACACCATCATGTTCTACAGTTAACGTGAAAGTCTCTGGATTTACATCATAAGTAAACTCTTTATACGTTGCTTTCTTTATTTTAGACTCTTGTACAGCATTGTTACCTTTTACATCACACCCAACTAATGTCGAAAATGACATAGTTGTAAGAAGACATATCGCTATCATTTTTTTCATCTTCTGCACCTCCACCACTGAATATACAGAGGCTTTGTTACAGGAATGTGGCAAAAAAATAGAACTAGCATAAACTAGCTCTATTTTACATATGGACAACTATAATTTGCATAAAGTATATGTAGTACAATAACCGTGTTTTTTCATACTCACTACTTATAAAAGCAAATCATTCTATATTATATACACTTATTTCTTAACTAAAGAAATAAGTGTATATAATATAACCTAAAGCTAGCACTAAAATTACTAGCGCGGTGCCTTTCCAATTCATACCACCTGTCATATCAACTGGACTACCTGTTTCAGCTCTGTTTAATCCATCCTTTAAAGAACCAGTAGGATTATTTTTCAATTCATTTTGCCGCATACGTTCTCTTTTTTCTTCCGGTGACTCTTTCTTCATGCGATCACCTCCAAATGAATACACACTTTACTAAATTATACATTATTACTTTTCTTTTATATGCCAACTGAAAAACTATTTACAACAAAAAAAGCTAGCAATGCTAGCTTTTTTATAGTTCTATATGCTCTTCTTTATTTACAGTAATTCCTCTATGATCGATTTCTAGCTCGCACACTTTCATTGACGTAAATACTCTCGCTAATTGCTCAGCAATTTCTTGGCGTTTCTCATATGGCGTTAATATAAAAAT
This sequence comes from Bacillus paramycoides, assembly GCF_038971285.1. NCBI lineage: Bacteria > Bacillati > Bacillota > Bacilli > Caryophanales > Bacillaceae > Bacillus > Bacillus paramycoides. The sequence goes on along the minus strand of NZ_CP152427.1, from coordinate 1,861,820 downwards.
GGATGGTCCTGCACCGCTAAGCGCTGTGCCGTATGCACCAAACTCTTTTGCACATTTACGAATAGATGGTAATAACGGTACGAGTTCTAAACGGTATGGCTCGTGAAAATGATCTCTTTCCATCATTTCTCCTACAACTTCCCATTTCTTTTGACAAAACGCAGCTACTAATACGTTGCTGATCGCACTAGCCTTAACAGCTTCATGAAACGGAAACATATCTGGTAATACAGAACGGCTTTCATCTGTATTTAGCTCTTCATTTGGAATAAGAGAAATTACACCTAATTCCTTACTTTCAATTCTTACAACCGAAACATTCTTCCCATCAAGTGCCCCGATTACAGTTCCCCCTAGAATGGAGGCAGCAACATTATCAGGATGTCCTTCAAAATTTGTAGCAATTTGTACCTTTTGATCAGTCGTTAAGTTCAATTTTCCTAGTTGATTCGCAAGCTCTATCCCAGCTACAATTGCTGATGCACTACTTCCTAGTCCTCTTGTTAGTGGAATATTACTAGTAACTTCTATTATATGGGGTGATAAAGAAGGACTTACTTTACATGCCGTACTAACGATTAAATTTTTATCATCTATCGGAATTGAATCATCAAAGGAATGGATTACTTGCCATTTATCAGCTTTCTCTTTTACTACTACATGTAAATACAATGACAACGCTATTCCTACTGAATCAAATCCAGGTCCAACATTCGCTGTACTAGCAGGAACACGAATACTGAATGGTATCACGACATAATCACCCCTTTAATATGCTCTTTAATTTGTTCTATATTATTTGAAACACTTGCAATATCCAATGTATTAGAAGAAATTGCGATATCAGGGTCTTTTAAGCCATTTCCAGTTAAAACCGCAACAACTGTTTCTCCTTTTTTGATTTTTCCAGATTGAACATGTTTCATTACGCCAGCTAATGAAGCATTTGATCCCGGTTCAGCAAAAACTCCTTCCGATTTTGCTAATAATCTATACGCATGTAAAATTTCTTCATCTGATACCATATCTATTTCACCGTGAGACTGCTCAGCAGCCTCTACTGCATATGACCAACTTGCTGGGTTACCGATGCGAATCGCTGTTGCAATTGTTTCAGGTTCTTCAATGACATGTCCTTTTACAATAGCAGCTGCTCCTTCCGCTTCAAACCCGTGAATTCTTGGCTTCTTATAGCCTTTTTCTTTCTCATATTCACAGAAACCTTTCCAGTACGCTGTAATATTTCCAGCATTCCCAACAGGAATCGCTAAAACATCTGGTGCACTTTGTAACTGATCACAAATTTCAAACGCTGCTGTTTTTTGCCCTTCAATTCGATAAGGATTCACTGAGTTTACTAATGTAATCGGCTCTTCTGCAGCAATATTTCTTACAGCCTTAAGTGCATCATCAAAATTTCCTTCTATTGAAATGATTTCAGCTCCGTAAGCAACTGCTTGCGCTAATTTTCCATGTGCAATTTTCCCTTCTGGGATTACAATAATACATTTCATTCCAAGACGTGCCGCGTATGCTGCGGCCGATGCTGATGTATTACCTGTTGACGCACAAATGATTGCCTCTGAACCTTCTTCTTTCGCCTTCGCAACTGCCATTACCATACCACGATCTTTAAAAGAACCTGTCGGATTCGCTCCTTCATACTTACCATATAATTGAATTCCTAATTGTTTTGATATATTTAATAACGGAATAAGCGGTGTATTCCCTTCCATTAAGCTGACATCAGGTGTATTTTCATTCACCGGTAAATAAGAAGCATACTGTTTTAATAGTCCTTTATACATATTGTTTTTCCTCCTCAATAATGTAATAGCTGTTTATTTCACTTGCAACCTCTTCTATCGCTCCTAAAACTCGTTCAAATTGATACTTTGAAGTTTGATGTGTCACAACAACGACTTCTGCAAGTTCACGATTTAAAGGTAACTGAATAACTTCTTTTAAACTTACGGAATAATTAACGAAACATTCTGTTATTTTTTGTAACATCCCAGGTTCGTCTCGTAATGAAATACGTAAGAAATATTTCGAAACGACTTCTTCATCTCCCTGTAATTCGTACGGCTCTGGTTCTTTTAACGCACTTTTATTTTTCTGAACTTGATTCATATTTTTAACGATTGAAATAATATCACTTACTACAGCAGAACCAGTCGGTAACTTCCCAGCTCCAGGTCCGTAAAACATTACTTCTCCTACCGCTTGACCGTGAACATATACTGCATTAAATTCATTATTTACATTCGATAATGGATGATGACTAGGTAAAAGAGTCGGTTCTACACTTAAATGAATAGCTGACCCTTGTTTCTCTGCTTTACCAATTAATTTCATAGTAAATCCTAACTTTTCAGCCATTTGTAAATCTTCTTTTTCGACCTTTCGAATCCCTCTTACTTGCACATCATCTAAAGAAACATTCATCGAAAAACCTAAGTTTGCAAGAATCGCTACCTTTCTCGCTGCATCTAGCCCATCTACATCCTCTGTTGGATCCGATTCTGCGAAACCTAATTTTTGTGCTTCCTGTAAAGCCTCTTCATACGTCCATCCATTTTGACTCATCTTTGTTAACATGTAATTTGTTGTACCATTTACAATTCCCATTATTTTTTCAATTTGATCTGATGCTAATCCGTCTGTTAACCCTCTTAACACCGGAATACCGCCCGCTACACTTGCCTCATAACATAAATCACAATCATTATCGTTCGCCAGCTGGAGAAGCTCTGCACCGTAGACAGCCATTAAATCTTTATTTGCTGTCACGACATGTTTCTTATTTCGTAAAGCCTTAACAATATGCTGCTTCGCTTCTTCAATTCCGCCCATTACCTCTACTACAATATCAATATTTGAATCATTTAGAACTTCATCGACATGACTTGTTACTACGATTCCATCAATACAAACATCACGTTCTTTTTCTAAATCACGTACAACGACTGTCTTCACTTTCACTTCATACCCTGTATCAAGTGAAATTTTTTTGCAATGTTCTTTCAAAATATGGACAACACCACTTCCGACCGTACCTAATCCTAACACCCCTACATTAATAACATTATTCATCTTCTAATCTCCTCCTACAATTTTATTTTTTATCTTTATCAATCACCTTGCTCTGCTTTTCAATCATGCAGGTGGTGGTTATTTCCGTACGTACAAATCGTTTCATGTTGCTGCACCTCCTTTCAAAATAATAAAAAAACACACTCATCCCTAGGAAAGGGACGAATGTGTTTTCGTGGTTCCACCCTTGTTCCAACCTAGACTTATTTCTTTCTAGATTGCTCAAGTTCAGATAACGGCTGATTCCGTCAATAATTACTAGATTACTCGTTCACTATTGAAGTTCAAAGGTGGTAAAATCATTTCTCGTGTTAGGAAGCTCACACCCTTGGCTTCCCTCTCTGTAAACCGTAAAAATGATTTCATGTCCTTATCGTTACTTTTCGTTCATGTTTATTTGTTAACTCATTATACTCGCATAAAAAACAAAATCAATACTATTTTTAAATTATTTTAAATTTTCAATCTTAATTCCCGTAAAAAAACACACTCATCCCTAGGAAAGGGACGAATGTGTTTTCGTGGTTCCACCCTTGTTCCAACCTAGACTTATTTCTTTCTAGATTGCTCAAGTTCAGATAACGGCTGATTCCGTCAATAATTACTAGATTACTCGTTCACTATTGAAGTTCAAAGGTGGTAAAATCATTTCTCGTGTTAGGAAGCTCACACCCTTGGCTTCCCTCTCTGTAAACCGTAAAAATGATTTCATGTCCTTATCGTTACTTTTTCGTTCATGTCTATTTGTTAATTTATTATAGTTATCAACTTTTTAAAAAGCAAGCCTATTTTTACTAACTATTTTCAAAATCATTTTTTATTATATTTTACAATAACATTATGCCACTGCCAATCGATTTACCTATTTTGTTGTTTTTCCTCCTTATAAATCAACGGTTCATATATAAATATCCCATTCTAAAATGTGTACATATCCACCTTACAAAACTATATAAATAAAACTTTTTTAATACAATCTTTTCGTATAACTTTCTTCTAAAGAACGTGCAACATCTTCTTCAGAAGTATTTACTTTCGCATGCTCCAGCAACATTTTTGCTGCTGAAGGTAATTCTTTTTTATTCAACCAAGATTCTGGATCCCACATTTTCGAACGAATAAAAGCTTTTGCACAATGAATGTAGCATTCCTCTATTTCAACAACAATTCCAAGTAGCGGATTGCGTCCATTTGCCTGCATTTCTTGCAAAATTTCTTCGTCGTTTGTTATATACGCTCGGCCATTTATTCGGAGTGTCTCCCCAAGACCAGGAATAAAAAAGAGTAATCCTACACGTGGATTTGAAATAATATTTAAAATGGAGTCTATACGGCGGTTCCCTGGTCTTTCTGGAATAATAATTTTATTATCATTTAATACATAAACAAATCCAGGAGCATCTCCTCTCGGCGAAGCATCGCACTCTCCTAATTTATTTGCAGTAGATAATACTAGAAAAGGAGATTTAGACAGAAAATCTACGCAATGATAGTCTAATGATGAAATAACCTTTTTCAAAGCTCTCTCACTTGGTTGCCCTAATATTTTCCGTAATTCTTCCTCTGTTGAAATAATCGATTTTATTTCCGCGCTCTCTATCCCCACTTATACCCTCTCCTTTTTCTTTATTTTTCCAAAATTCAATACAAATATTGTATAATATAATTTGTAGAAAGGGGAATTTAAATGACAGAGTGGTTAAGAATATTTGATACTGAAAAAAATATACTTGGGAAGAAATTACGTGATGAAGTGCATCGTGACGGTGATTGGCACGAAACATTTCATTGTTGGTTTGTAGAAAAAGATGATGAAGATATGTTTTTATATTTCCAATTACGTTCTAAAAATAAAAAAGAAGCTCCAAACATTTGGGATATTACTTCAGCCGGACATATTATGCATGATGAAGATGTACAAAGTGGCGGTCTTCGTGAAATTGAAGAGGAATTAGGGCTTTCTTTCCAAACGACTGATTTAGCATACAAGGGCATCTTTAAAATAGATTATGAAATTTCAAATCTTACGGATCGCGAGTTTTGTCATATGTATTTCCACAATGTCATCAATCCACTTCCATTCGCACCAGGTGAAGAAGTAGACGATGTGATGAAAGTACATGCAACTTCATTTCTACAACTATTTAAAAGAGAGATTTCATCTTTTACAGCTACTTCTGTTTTGAACAATAAACTGATAACGATAACTTTTGATGATATTTATCCATATAATCTTGCATACTATGAATTTGTTGTTGAACAAGGAAAAGACTTACTAGAAAATAATAGTTTATAAATAAAATAGGACTCCTAGCATTATATTGCGTGGAGTTCTATTTTTTCATTATTATTCAAGTATTTTTAATCTACTCTCTACTCGCATAAATAAACGAATGATTAATAACAGCATAATCACCATAATCGCTATCATTGTATGTGGATATCTAAACAGTATACTAACAACACTTCCAATTAACATCATGATGAATCCGTTTTGCTTCATCACTTCTGCACTATACCTATTACCTGCATCCCATAATTCTTTATTTTTCATAGATCGTTTCGTACAATAACCATATGCCGCATTAATATCGGTCGGTGGATTTTTTTGAAGGACAATTGCCGCAAGTATAAATATAATACCTATTAAAATACTCATTCCTATGTTTATTAGTGCATACATCAATTATATCCCCTCCTAACCTACAGCTTCATTATACGACACAATCCTGTTTTTTCCAATTTAACAACACATTCACTTCCGCTCTTTCGATGTTTGGAACATACTTGGCAGCGTTACAAAGCGTGCCCCTTTCGTTTTTAACTGCGGAATGATTTTGTCTAATGCATCTACAGATCCTTGTAAATGCCCACCTGGTGTTGAATGCTGAAGGATAACACTTCCAGGAAATGAATTCCCTAACACATTATTTGTAATTGTATCAGCGCTTACGCCTTTCCAATCAACTGTATCAACACTCCACTGTACAATCATAAAATTTTGCTCTGTTGCCCACTTCAATTGATTTTCAAGTATTTCACCGTACGGTGGACGAATAAACTTCGGTGCATAACCAGCTAAACGATTTAATATTTCTTCTGTTTTTATAATTTGATTACGGTACTCAGCATCATTTACTTTCGCTAAATTCGGATGGCTATACGTATGATTACCAATTACATGCCCTTCATTCGCAATACGTTTTACTACATTCGGAAACTTTTCTGCATTTTCACCAAGCAAGAAAAAAGTAGCTTTTACATTATGTTGTTTTAACTTATCTAATATTTTGGGCGTGAATTCTAAATCCGGCCCATCATCAAATGTAAGAGCGACTTCCGCTTTATTGTACGGTCCTGAAAATGCGTACGCATATTTTTCGACCCAAGAAAATGGTGTCCACGATCCACGCTCATCTGCTTTCATCTGTACTTCATAATTTTGAGGGATATATGCGTATAGCAATGAGCTTATATAGTCTCCATAATAAAATGAGTGATATGGCATATAGGCGTACGAAACATCTCGTTCTAATCCCCATTGATATGGAGCAAACATTTGTGGCGAATAAAAATAATACATAATAAAAACCTCCCTAAAGTTTCATATGTGATTCCTCTGCACTTTGTTAGAGAAATTCCTATTCATGAACAAAAATAAGACTGTCCGTCATTTGGACAGTCTTACTGCTTACTATTATTAATAAATTGATGTACTATCTTTCGGCAAAGTTTTCACATGTTTTAAATAACTTGTCACTCTGTCATCATCACCTTGCGGGTACTGATATCCATAAGCGTTAGCAATTTCGTTCGCCACTTCCCTAAATAAATTACCCATGACAAAGAATGATTCCCATATGTTTTCATATTCTGCATCAGAAAATGTCCTTTTAAATTGCTCCCACATATCTCCTTCAAAATATTGCTCAAAATGCTTTCCAAATTTACCTGCATTAACTGTAAAGTCTGTTTTCATACCAATATGCCATTCTAGCATTACGATGAACATATCTCGCACCGGACCATCAAGCATTCCTTTTGCATAAGAAAGTTCCTCTCTCCATAACCCTTTTGCCACATTCGTACTACACCACCAAAATTCATTACAGCAGTCCAAAAACTCTTTTTCTGTAGGCTTTTTTATTAAGTAATCCTTATCGCTTGCTGGCAGGAATTCTTCCATACAATTATCTTTATCAAGAAGCAATTTACTTAAACTATCTTGTCCAACGAAATTATTTATTAATTCAACTGGAACTAGTGTTAAATCAATCCGATTCCCATCCATGAACTGCATTAAATACGGAAACTTCCCGTCTCCATCTGGTGGAACTAATGACATTTCCTCTGGCATTTGTACAATCATTATTGCTCCAAATCTATGAATCCAATTATGATTAGACGTAAAAGAGCGTATATCTTTTACAACATACATAATATCGTAGTCTTGAAAACAGTCTCTTTTCATAATTGGATTTACACGTGATCCATTCATGATGACAGCTCGAATTCTTTCATCCTCTTTTGCTGTATTCATAATTAAGTCTATCATTTCTTTTTCAGTTCTCATCTATCCCTAACCTCCAATTTTTAATATAAACTTCTATTTCCAAGTACGTTGGAGGTCCACGAGCTAACTGTGTTGCACACAATATATGTTATAATTTTTGAAATTTCTTTTTCATCCCTTTTACCTCCTCACATCACCCTTTTACGACTGCCATGACAAACCCATCGTATCCTTTACTTCCGACAGTTTGAAGTGCAGTAGCACTTACACGTGGCTCTGCAGCTATTAATTCATAGAAACGACGTATCCCTTGTACGCGAGGGTCATTACTCGTATTGTCAATAACTTCTCCTTCACGTACTACGTTATCCCCAATAATTACAGTACCAGGGCGTGATAGCTTGAGTGCCCATTCAAAATAAGCAGGGTTATTTTGTTTATCGGCGTCTATAAAGATAAAATCAAATGGTTCATACTTCTCATTTTCTATTTTCTGTAAAGAATCTAAACCTAATCCTGTTCGCACTTCAATTTTATCATTCAAATTGGCACGCTCAATATTGCTACGCGCAATTTCAGCATGCTTTTCACTTGCTTCCAATGTAACAACTCGGCCTCCAGATGGTAAGCCCATTGCAAGCCATATCGTACTATACCCGCCTAGAGTACCAATTTCCAAAATATTTCGAGCTCCCTGAATTTGCACTAATAGTTGCAAAAACTTCCCTTGCGTTGGCGATACATCGTGTGCTGGTAAATTAGCTGCAGCGTTTACTTGAAGAACTTCTTCTAATGTAGAATCTTTCGGTATTAATACATCACTCACATATTGATCAACAACCGTCCATTTCTCAATCGTACTCATGTAAATACTATCCCTTCAATTTTTCAATACTTTTCTATCATCCACATTTAATTATAACGAAAATTCTGTCTTATATACAAAAAATAAAGAAGGGACATCTCCTCCATTACAAAATAGATGTCCCTTCTTTATTTAGAAATTTAATTCTTATGGATTAGTAGACCAAAGTCCTGCTGATTTAATAAATGTACGTTTATTTAATTTCAGCTGCGCTACGATAAATTCTGCAATATCTTCTGCTTGCATTACTTTATCAGGGTTTCCATCAGTTAATCCTAAATCTACAGCCATATCAGTTGCTACTGTACTTGGAGTTAAAGCTGTTACACGAATGTTATGTTTGCGAACTTCCATCGCTAACGATTCTGTTAAGCCAAGGACACCAAATTTAGAAGCACTATATGCACTTGTTACAGGTGCACCTTTTTGTCCTGCTGTAGATGAAATGTTAATGATATCACCAGATTGTTGTTCAATCATGCTTGGTAAAGCTGCGCGAGTTGCATAGTATACACCCATTAAGTTTACTTGAATGATTTTTTCCCAATCAGCAACGTCTAGTTCTAAAAACTTACCGAACTTAGAAATACCAGCGTTATTAATTAAAATATCGATAGATCCTAAACCATTTTTTAACGTTTCAATTGCATTTGTTACCTCTTCATATGAAGATACATCAGCAGTTGCAATAACAGCTTTTACGCCTTCTGCTTCTACTTCTTTCGCTACAGCTTTTAAGTTTTCTTCTGAGCGAGCTAAAAGTCCTACATTTACGCCTTCTTTCGCTAATGCAATCGCTACAGCGCGACCAATCCCTCTACCTGCTCCTGTAATTAAAGCATTTTTGCCTTGTAATAATTCTGCCAAGTATAACACTCCTTAATCATTTCAGTTATATATTATATTAAAATTGTATCTATGTTTATGTAAAAAGGCAATGATGCACTTTCATGTGCGTAGGTTACTTGTAGGTAACTATAGAAAGTTTTTATTTATAATTCTCATGTTTTCGCCATAATTCATGTAAAATAAAAATAAATTCCACATAGGAGAATGTATGTGTATGAAAAGAAAAAAATGGTTCTTGCCACTAACTGCAGTCGGACTATGTATCATATTTTTAGCTATGTACTTTATATTTGGTAATCCACTACATTATAAAGTAATAGAAAAAGATACTAACGAATATCTCCATACTATAAAAGGATATAAGCAAAAAGAAATACAAAGCATAACCGGAAAATATACTCTTCTTTATAATATCGGCTATTATGCGGAAGTCGTATATAAAGACGAACCTTATTTTACATACTCTTATACATACGATAATAATAATAAAATAATACAAGACAACGGCATTTTAGGAAGACATACTGAGTCATTTGAAAATCTTAATTTAAACTGGTCATTGTTTGACGAGTTAGTAGACGGTATTCATACAAACTTGCAAGAAAGAGGTTTAAGTGAAAAGAAAGATTATTCTATACGCCATGTTCAATTCGTTGATATCGATGATGATAAAAACGGTGCAGAAGCATACGTTGACTTTAAGAAAGATACAGCATCAGACTACTCATACCGTATGAATAACGAAGGAAAAGCTTATCAATATAGTTGCAGTAACGGGAAATATGTGTTTAAAGAGAAATAGTGTTAGAAGGGTTTCCTCCTAACACTATTTCTCTTCATAATTCGGAATACAAACTATAAATTCCGTCCCATTCCCTTCCTCACTCTCGACTTTTATTACTCCTTGATGAAGGTCGAGTACCTTTTTTACAATAGCCAAGCCTAAGCCACTTCCTCCATAAGCACGATTGCGTGAAGAATCTGCTTTATAAAAACGTTCAAAAATATGTTGTTTCTGTTCTTCTGATATACCAATTCCCGAATCGCGAATACGTACTTCCACTACTTTCTCATGCTTTTGTAACTGGATTGTAATTGTGCCGCTACTTGGAGTAAATTTAATACTATTATGAATTAAATTAATCCAAACTTGACTCATACTTTCTTGGTCAGCAGTTATTTGCACTTTTTCTAAATCAAGGTCTAATTCAATTTCTTTCTCAGCCCAAAGCGGTTCACTATTTAATACAATTTGTTTTAACTGTTGATCTAATCGATAAGTTACTCTTTCTGGTGTATACTCTTCCGACTCTAAAAGAGTGAGTTTCAGTAAATTTTGACTTAGTTTAGATAATCTCGTCGTTTCTGTTTCAATAATAGTAAGATAATGCTTTCTTTTTTCCTCGGAAAGATTGTTATCTTGTAGCGCTCTAGCAAATCCTTTTATAGACGTTAATGGTGACTGTATTTCATGAGAAACATTCGACACAAATTCCTGACGCATTTTCTCCATCGCATTTAGTTCATCTGTCATATCATTTATACTTTTTACGAGTACACCAATTTCTCCATCATACTTTTCTTCATTTCGTATTTTTACGGAGAAGTCCCCTTTCGCAATTTTTTGTATCGGTTCAATAATTGTCCAAATCATTGCCTGTCGTTTTGGCCTCATTAATACTGCAATTAATATCCAAAGAAGAATCATAAATATAAAACTGAGTACGTCACTAATGAGATACGTAACAAAAGGTGATAGATTTATTTCAAGCGCATCTATTATACTGGATGATACATAAAATGCTGTAGACCAAATTATCGTGAGAAAAGAAAAGAGCGCTATGATCGCTCCCGTTACTTTCAACATCTTCAACTTACTCATGTGTTTTCTTTTTCTCATTTACTTACCTCTAAGCGATATCCTAAACCTCTTATTGTTTTAATACTAAATTTCGACTTCTCTTCTTGAAACTTCTCACGTAACCGATTTATATGAACATCTAGTGTACGTTCATTTCCTTCAAAATCATATCCCCATACATCTTCAATTAATTGCTCTCTCGAACACGTTCTTCCTGCCTTAGAACCTAAAGTAAAGAGCAATTCGAATTCTTTTAGCGGTAACGTAACCGTCTGTTCTTCAATTGTAACTTCAAATGTTTTGCGATTTAACAGTACATTTCCAACTTGAATCGATTGCGACACTGTAATTTGGTAACGTTTCAATAAAGCCTTAACTCTCACTACTAATTCTATCGGATCAAATGGTTTTACAAGATAATCATCCGTGCCAAGGTGAAATCCTTTTACTTTTTGAGACGTTTCCCCTTTAGCAGTTAACATCAAAATCGGAATATCATAGTACTTCCTTAATTCAAAGCATAAATCGAATCCATCCATATTCGGCATCATAATATCAAGAATAACCATATCGACTTTCACTTCATCTATTTTCTGAAGTGCATCTAGTCCATCAATTGCTTCATATGTTTGAAATCCTTCCCGCTCTAAAAAAACAGAAACAAGTTCTCTAATATGTGGGTCGTCATCTACTATTAAAATTTTTGGTATCAAAGAACCATCTCCTTTCTACGTAGCCATCTTTTATATAACTTTTAAAAATGAATCATCAGCGGAGTATAAGCCCCACTGATGATTCATTTTATAATGCCGCCTCTTTAATTTTCAATTGTTGCGTTGCAAATTCACGATACATATCATGCGTCTGTAATAATTCATCATGCGTACCACTTCCTGTAAGATTCCCTTTTTCTATAAAGATAATTTTATCTGCATCTACAACCGTAGAAAGTCTATGTGCAATAACTAACGTTGTTCTCCCTTTCATTAAGTTATTTAACGCCTTTTGAACGACGGACTCGGACTTACTATCTAAACTTGAGGTTGCCTCATCTAACATAAGAATTTGCGGGTTTCGAAGTAACGCTCGGGCAATCGCAATTCGCTGTCTTTGTCCTCCAGAAAGCTTCACACCACGTTCTCCGACTTCTGTTGCATATCCATTCGGTAAGTCATGAATAAACGCATCAACATATGCCATCGCTGCTACTTTTTCAATTTCTTCATCTGTCACTTCGCCCTCAACACCGTAACAAATATTATCACGAATCGTTCCATCAATTAACGGACTATCTTGTGATACGTAACCGATTTGACGTCGCCATGATTGTAGTGAATAATTCTTAATTGAGTCTTTTCCTAATTTAATAGCACCGCTAGTTGGCTCATAAAAACATTCTAATAATGAGAATAACGTCGTTTTCCCGCTACCACTTGGTCCTACGATTGCTGTTACTTTTCCTGATTCAATTGTGAAATCAATATTCTTTAACACTTTCTCTTCTTCGTTATACTCGAAATATACATTTTCAAGAACGATTGGCTGCTTAGCATCTGTAACCTTCACACCAGTTTCATGATCTTCTACTTCATATTCTAAAATTGTATTAATTCTTTCCGTTGCACCAATTGCCTTTTGAAATTGTGTAAAGAACATAGATAATTGACTCATCGGCATTATAATTTGAACTAAATATAAAATAAACGCTACAAGTTCACCTGTAGTTAATGCACCGCTAGAAACACGCATTCCACCATACCCTACGATAATAACAAGCAATGCCATTAAAACAAACGACATCACTGGTGAAATTAACGCTTGCACTTTACCTTCTTTCAAACCAAATTGCAATAGCTTTTCAATACCTTTATTTCCCGTTTCATATTCCCTTTTTTCTGTGTTCGAAGATTTTACTAAACGAATTTCTGATAATACTTGCGTTAATACACTAGTAAACGAAGCCGTTTCATCTTGAAGTGCTTTTGAAATCTTATACATTTTTCGTCCAAGCGGAACTAAAATGAGTACCGATAATGGAATAACTGTTAAAAGTAAAAGTGTCATTTTCCAATCTAAAACAAATAATACAATTAAAGATCCGACAATTGAAATACCGCCTGTTAATAAGTTTGACAAATGCTCAGAAATTAACGTTTTCACAACTCCTGTATCATTTGTCATACGACTAATTGTATCTCCTGTTCTATTTTGATCATAATAAGTTACCGGTAAAATAAGCACCTTGTTCCACAAGCGTTTTCTCAGTCCAGCTACAATCTTCTGTCCAATATAATTTAATAAATATATAGACAATCCTGCAGCTATAGTTTGCATAATAAAGAATGCAACTAGCCCAACAATTTGTCCTGTGCTAATTGACGAAAGTGAAAAATTATCTACTAATCCTTTCGTTAACATCGGAATAAATAAACTCGCTCCTGTAGAAAGCAAACTCATGAATAACGCAAAAATTAATATCCCTTTTGGAGGATTTGTATCTTGAATAAGGCGTAAAAACTGCCTCCAGCTCCCTTTTTTCTTCATTTCATTTTTAACTTCCATTACGTTCATCTCCTCGTGTTAAACCAAACTGTTCTTTCTAAAAGTAGAATACAATACGAATGTAAACTGAATGTAAACACACCTTTTCTGTTTTTACAAAATATACATACAAACATATCTTTACAACAGATATAAACATCTGATATTATTACCTAGTGCTAAATATTATTCTATGTGAATGATAAATAATCAATTTACAATACTATATAAATCTCCCGTTATTGAAAGGAGTATCCTTTTTGCAAACAAATATACATTCCGAAAAGGAAACAATTATTTTTATTCATGGATTAGTCGGCAATCGTCGTGCCTTCAAAAAAGAGCATAAACGATTTTCCGCCTCTTACAACGTTATTACTTATGACTTATTAGGTCACGGCGATGATAAAGGAGAAGCTATCGAATTTTCATTACAGCGTCTCGTAGATCAATTATTGAATTTATACGAAAAAGAAGGCATTAAAAAGGCTCATATTTGCGCTTTAAGCTACGGCTGTTATATCTCTACTATTTTTGCACAAATGCATCCAGAAAAAGTTTTGAGCATTTGTCATATTGGTGGACATTATAATAACCCTTCCATTTTATATAACGTATTTCAAAAATTTTGGGAGAAGCGAGGAGACGATTACTCTAAATGGCTCTCTCAATACGCAAATACCATTTTTCCAAGTGGCATACTAAAAGCAAATCCGTTCGCAGTCATTTCAAGAAATATTTATTACCGTTTCGGATTGCAATTACATTCATCAATTATTGCCCAATCATTACGACACCGATTAGAATTCGATTTGAAATCTAAATTAAAATCACTTCCCCACCCTATTCTATGGGTAATGGGTGAACATGATCATCTCTATAAATCTTGCCTTTTTGATTTAAAGTCTATTCTTCCAAACGTTTTATATAAAGAAATACCGCTTGCAGGACATGCAGCTAACTTGTTTCGTCCCAACTACTTTCACGACCTATACGCTCGATTTTTAAATGGGAAGTTACAGTAAAAACTACTACATTCCCAATTTATCCAACTATAAAAAGGCTTCCCAAGTTTCCCTGGAAAGCCTTTTCTCTATACGAAAAGTATATAAAAATACTTTTTCTTAGTATGCTTTTGTGTAACCTAATAGGTGCTTGCTCCAGTAAGAGTTGCTTACAGAACTAATACGTACACCAGTTGCATCAGTTTCTGCACTAATGAACTGACCGTTTCCTAAGTAAACGCCCATGTGAGAAGGACCTGATTTATAAGTATTTTGGAAGTATACTAAATCACCTGGTTGTGGATTGCTAGTTTTTGTTTTAGAGCTCCAGTATCCAGCAACTGTTTGACGAGCGCCTTTATGACCAGTTTGATTTAATACGTAGTGAATGAATCCACTGCAGTCAAAACCAGCAGGTGTTGTACCAGCAGTTCTGTATGGTGAACCATTTAAAGATCTAGCGAATCCAGCGATTGAAGATGTATCTCCACCTGTTGATGGTTTTTGTACGTCTTTACCTGGTTGTTGAACGTTATTCGTAACGTTGTTTACTCCGCCTTTTACAAACTTAACGAAGTCTGCACTTACGTAACCTGTGCGGCCGTTATGGTTAATTTTGTACCAACCATTTTCAGCGCCAGTAACGTTTAATACTGTACCGTTTGTTACACCACCGATTACAGCGTTGTATGTAGCTGGGCCTGTACGTACTTTTAATGCACCAGTGTTAACAACATAAGAACCACCAGTTTGAACTGTAGTAGTATTGTTGTTTGTAGTTGGTTGTTGTGTTTGGTTAGATACAGCAGAACCACCTTTTGTTACGAAGTCTTTGCTTACGTATCCAGTTCCACCATTGAAGTTGATTTTAAACCAATCTTGTACTTCTCCAACAACTTGTACTGTTTTACCTTTATTTACAGAGCCTAATACTGTATGAGATGCACTTGGGCCTGTACGTACGTTTAGTGAAGAAACGTTTACTGTGTAAGTACCAGTTCCTTGTTGAACAGTAGTTCCTGTTTTACTACCAGTCGTTACGAAGTCACCACTTACATAACCAGTTTGGCCGTTTACAGTTACTTTGAACCAACCGTTTTCTTGTCCAATTACTTGTAGTACTTGACCTGATTTCACTTTAGAAATCACGTTATGTCCTGTACCAGCACCTGAACGAACATTTAATACATCAGCAGTTACTGTGTATTTTAAGTCTGATTTTGTTTCTACAGTTTTTGTTTCAGTTACAGTCGTTTGATTTTGAGTTTGTCCATTAATTTCTTTTAGCGCCTCGTTTGAAACTTGTGCCTGAGCAGAATCCATACCTGGAACTGCAACACCCACTACAGAAGCTGCTGCTAAACCTGCAATTACTTTTTTCATAAGTTGTCTTTACTTCCTTTCCCTACTATCCTCTTAAAAAAATTTATAAACTTAATACTTTACAATATTATCAAAGTAAAATATTCATTAAGTTCCATTTTTTAACAAGAGTTTTATTTTTCACACAGAGTTCATTTTAAACGAATGAAGTGAATTTCGTGTGAACTTCATGTGAACTTTACCATTAAACTCACTATTTTTGCAATGCTTTTTTCAAATTCCTTATGTATTTCATTGAAAATCCGACATTCTATTCATTATCTTAATATATACTTTCCTATCCACTCGGAAAATTCTATTAATCTAATACAATGCAAAGAATCTATCTCCTAGTAAAGTCACTCCTATGAAGCATACTCTTATCATGACAAAAAATGCTTTTTTTATCAATAGCATACTATTTTTAGAAAACTATTTTCGATACTATCTACCGCTTTTAAAAGATTTGACGATTTGTAAGATTTATCTTCAAAAATTCTGTTCTAATTTGACGAAAACACACATTCCGCTATCTATTTTTCACTAGCCATGGAATTTTAAGGATATTTATATTATCATATATATAGTAGTTTATTAATCCATACAAATTTTATTTACCCTATACTGAAACTAATCGAACTTTTACAAGTCGGTACATTGAATTTTAAGATGGAATTTTTATTACCCACAAATTTTTTACCTTTTTACTTTCTTAGTGCTAAAAAATAAAAGGCAATTTGTTGTTACCGATAGTAAGTAACAACAAATTGCCTTTCTTATATGATGATACAACTCAATATTTTACTTAATTAACTAAGTCAAACGCATAAGACATTAGCTTATTCGTCTCTGTAAAACGCTTCGTTTTACCTTTTGTTCCCATAACAACTGTAATAATACGAGTATCACCTTGTTTTGCTGTACCCGTAAAACAATACCCTGCGCTATCTGTGAATCCTGTTTTTAATCCATCTATTCCTTCTATATATAAAGCTTTATTATTTTTATTTAACATATCATTTGTACTTATAACATTAATATTATTAAATGCTAACTGACTTTGACGTAAGTGAGTCACTTCTAATATTTCTGGGTAATCTTTTATAAGATGATACGCCAAGTTTGCTACATCACCAGCCGTCATTTTTGTTTCACTTCCATCTGGCTCTTGTAATCCAGAAGCATTTGCAAATTTAGCATGTTCCGACATTTTTAACTGTTTCGCTTTTGCATCCATAAGCTGAACGAAATCTTTCTCCGATTTTGCCATATGTTCTGCTAAAGCCACAGCTGAATTATTAGCTGACTCAATCATTAATGCATGATATAAATCTTTAACAGTTAATGTGTCATTAACTTGTACTGGGATTCTCGCTCCCTCTGTTTGTGCCGCCTTCGCACTCATTTTAACTGGATCTTCCCAGCGAACTTTCCCGTTATGTATACTCTCTAGTAGGAGATATGCTGTCATCATCTTAGACATACTAGCCGGTGCAAAAGCTTCATTTTCATTATATTGATAAATAATATCTCCATCACTCGCATCGATAATCATAGCCGCTTTTGCGTTAATTTCTGGTGGGATGTACTTTGGCGGGACTACTTTTTCAGTAAATCCTGCTTTAGGTAGTTCTGCCACTTGCAAAGGTTGTCCCTCTACATTCGCTACGCTCTTTTGATTTCCTTGGAATAAGAACCAACATATCCCTAAAATAATGAATAATAGGACTGTCATCCTTCCCCATCTTAACCGATTCATTTCAAAACTCCTTTAGCAAACCTTTTATACACTCACATTTAACCTTAACAATAATTCCTTTATACAGTCAAGGCAAAAAGGTATATTTATTCATATACAACAATGATTATTTTAATTTATTTATGGTAAACTTACAATATCGAAACGTAAGAATATTCAATAATAAAATCTCGTAAATAAAGCGAAACTTTAATCAGCTCCACCAATCGGGCTACCCGTCAAATAGCGTGATAAACTATTTAATAGAAGGGATTCATACAAATGCTACTTCCAAAATCATTAAAATATGGAGACACAATTGGGATCTATTCCCCTTCCTCACCAGTAACCTACACTTCTCCAAAAAGATTTGAACGAGCAAAATCTTACTTACAACAGAAAGGGTTTCATATATTAGAAGGTTCATTAACAGGTCGATATGATTTCTATCGTTCGGGTAGTATACAAGAGCGTGCTGACGAACTGAATGCTTTAATAAGAAATCCTAATGTTTCTTGTATCATGTCAACAATTGGTGGCATGAATTCAAATTCAATATTACCTTATATTGATTATGATGCTTTTCTAAATAACCCTAAAATAATGATTGGGTATTCAGATGCAACTGCTTTATTACTAGGAATTTACGCCAAAACAGGCATCCCTACATTTTATGGACCAGCTCTCGTCCCTTCTTTTGGCGAATTTGAACCTTTTGTTGATTGCACATACAAATATTTTGCTGAAACTTTACTACATGATCATTCTCTTCCTTATCATATAAAACAACCATTATTTTGGTCAGATGAATTTATTAATTGGGAAGAAAAGACGAAGGAGAAAGAACTTCGACCAAACGATTGGATTTCAGTAATTGACGGAAAAGCTACTGGACGTATTATTGGTGGGAATTTAAACACGATACAAGGAATTTTTGGTAGCCCTTATATGCCACATATTCAAGAAGGTGACATTCTCTTTATTGAGGACAGTTCAAAAGATGCAGCTACTATTGAAAGAAGCTTTTCATTCCTTAAAATTAACGGTGTATTCGATAAAATTTCAGGTATCATTCTTGGAAAACATGAGCAATTTGATGATTGTGGTACAAATCGAAAACCTTTTGAAATACTGTTAGAAGTACTTCAAAATCAAAGAATTCCTTTTCTAGCTGACTTCGATTGTTGCCATACACATCCAATGATCACCATGCCTATAGGTGTTCAAGTAGAGATGGATGCAACAAATAAAACGATACATATTGTATAATCTTGGAAAAATGAATACATGGCTTCTATTGTTTTACAATAAAAGCCATGATACTATATAATTCGGAATGTGAAAGATTAAACTAAATACGTTCCAATATCTATCATTGGAAAAATTAGGTATAAATATATACTTATATGCAAAAGAGAGTGAATAAATGAAACCAACTATTAAAAATTATTTATTTTTACATGTAGCTTTTTTGATATATTCTATCATTATGGTTTACATGAAATGGGCGGCTAAATTTCCCATTGCTTCAATCTCATTTTTTATTGCTTATTTCGGACTAGTTATACTTTTATTTGGATATGCAATTTTATGGCAACAAGTAATTAAACATTTCGAAATATCAAAAGCATATTCACATCGCGGGATTATTATACTATGGTCAATGCTTTGGTCAGTATTTCTATTTGGAGATACGATTCAGTGGAATCATTTACTTGGTGCAGCTATTATTATCGTCGGAATTGTGGTGGTGACAAAAGATGAATAGTTATATGTTATTATTTATTTTCGGGATAATTTTAGCTAATTATTCACAAATATTATTAAAAAAAGCTACTTTGCAACAATACGATTCTAGAATAAAAGAATATGTGAATCCTTATGTTGTTATCGGCTACTCTTTATTTGTAATTAACGCTGGATTAAATGTTATCGCCATGAAGGGCATGGCATTAAAACAAGCATCAGCATTAGAATCCTTAAGTTATATCATCATATTAATTTTCGGTTGGT
The DNA here is from genome assembly GCF_038971285.1 of Bacillus paramycoides. Classification (NCBI taxonomy): domain Bacteria; kingdom Bacillati; phylum Bacillota; class Bacilli; order Caryophanales; family Bacillaceae; genus Bacillus; species Bacillus paramycoides. Next base: position 1,841,978 of record NZ_CP152427.1, on the reverse strand, counting down.
ATTTCCTAGGAGAAAAAATAACGAAACGTAAACTCATCGGCAACATGATTATTATCGTTGGTGTAATCGTTTATTGTATCCAATAGTAAAAGGCTCCGTTTATCACAAACGGAGCCTTTTACTATTGACCTAAATTTTGCACCTTATCTTTCAAATTTCGAACTTGATCTACCGTCTGCATAAGCTCAGAGTTTTTAAATTGCTCTACATCCACTTTTCCTTCTTCTATCTTTGTCATCGCCGTATCAATTAACGTATTTAACTTTTCGTTATATCCGACAATTTGCTGATGAAGATCCTTTGCTACATCAGGTGGCGTTAATTCATTGAATGCAGGTATGTCTTGTTTAATTTCACTAAGCTTCGTTTCTAATTCTTTTCGAGCCTCGCTATCATTAACAGCCTTTTCTGCTAATGCTGGTGCATCATTTGCAAATGCACTTATTTCATTTACATAATCTGTCGCTTTTTGCGCATAATCTAGGGAGTTCTTTCCTTCCTCTACTAGTGAACATCCCATTAATCCAATTGAGACTATACATGCTAATAAAATTGATTTTATTTTCATTGTAGGCTCCCTTCATTTTTAAAATTGTCTGCAATTTTCTCTATCATAACTTCTAGCTAAATTACTTAAAACCTTTTTTCAAATAACTAATCATCCTCTTACATGCCCGATTATAGTTACAACATCTATTTCTATATGTACGCTAATAATATCTTCAATTATATCCATATATCCTTGTCCTATAGCTGTTCCATAGTGTAATGTAAACCCCTTCTTTTCATACACTGACTTTGGCACTGAAAAAATAAATCTCCTCAAGTTCCTTTCATCAGCTGGTTCCATAATTAAAACAATCCCATCCTCATCAAACATATACGATCGCCCTCCAACTTTACATTCACTATGGCTCAGTATTGCCTTGGTCAGCAAAATTTAAAACATAATAAATTAAGATACATTCTGCTTTATCATAAAGTGAAACTTTAATCAGCCCTCACCAATCGTTTTTTTACTGGCAGCGAGTCCCCAACCTAACTTCTTTGCTTTCGCTGAATTTTTGGGTGAGGTTTTACTGCCCGGCAAATAGCGGGATAAAAATAAAAAGCATTCATTCTTTTTTATTAAGAATGAATGCTTTTTAAAAAATCAATTTCTAACTCTAGCATCTTTTTTTGACGAGGTTTTACTTTTCTTACGGGAACTCCCGCATAAATATACCAATCATCTAAACTCTCTTTTACCATACTCATCGCACCGACTGCCGTGCCTTCTCCTATAGTTACATTTGGAAAAATAATAGAATTAGCACCAATAATCGCATGTTTTTTTAAAATAACTTTTTCTGTTTTCACATTCCTATATTGACTCGGAACAGTTGGTCCCATTAAAGTATTTCCACTGAAATCATCAAGTACTGCATATACGATTGTTTTAGCTGAGATATTTGCAAAATCATGCATTTCAATCCCAACTTCCCCTCCATATAACGCTGTATACGCTGATATATGCGAATAACTTCCAATTTTGATTTTGCCACTTAAAATGCAAAAATCATCAATTCTTACATTATTACCAACTGATATAGCACCTGGATTATATATACTCGCTTTTTTACTGATCAATACATTTTTCCCAACAGATAAAAATCCAATTTTCTTTAGTTCTTCTTGACTATAAAAACTATTCATCTGCCGATACCACCTTCTGCCCTAAACAGATTACAATTTGTTCTACTATTTCTTTTGTCATTCCTTCCCATAAAGGTAAACTTACTATCCTTTTGGCTATTTTATTCGTTTTTATTAAATCTGTAGACTTATAGTTTCTAAAAAAAACTTGTTGGTGGCATGATGGTGAAAAGTATAATCTAGCTTCTATTTTCTGTTTTTTTAGTTCTTCTATTACTTGTATGTTACAAACTTCTTCTGGACAAAGAATTGGCATAAATTGTTGAATAACCGCTTCTGTCTTTTGGACTTGCCATCCTTTTTTCATTAATCCATTACTTTGTAACAATTGTTTATACCATTCAGAAATACGGGTGCGTTCTTGTAATTTTTGATCCCATTTTTTCATAGTCGCAATCCCAATAGCTGCTGCATATTCAGACATTTTACAATTAAACCCCATCATCGTACATTCACGATTTTTATCAAATCCGAAATTCCCCATTCTTTTAATACGTTGTATATCTTCTTCCTTTTTACTATATATGAGCCCTCCTTCACCAATTCCGAACGGCTTTGTTGCATGAAAGCTATATACGATCATACCACTAAAATCCTGACCGTAATGCATACTTCCATTCATTAATCCGAATCCCGGTGCCGCATCTACGACAACCGGAACACCCCTCTTCTCTAATTCTTCATATTCTTCTAAATTCATCCATGATCCAAACGTTGCGTACGGGACAACAATCGCAACCTCTTCTTTTAATTCTTCAATCTTATCCAAAAGTACTGTTTTATCCATATACCAATCATCTATTGAAATATCAATAAAATAAGGTTCCAATCCACACCAAATAGCTGCTAATGGAGTCGCAGGGAATGTAAAACTAGGCATGAGGGCATACTTTCCTTTTTTTCTTTTCTTAAGTTGAATGGCCGCCATTAACCCTAACGTTGCGTTTGCTACTGTTGTAACAGCTCCCCTGTTCTGAAAAAAATCCGACATAATTGTTTCCTCAAAACGTTGATTTATAGGTCCATAATTCGTATATATATGAGATGTATCAATTTCCTTCAATTCTTCCAAATACTCAATTACAGGTACAGTTGAAGCACGTAAAAAAGGAATATTCTCCATATCTATCTATTCCTTCCTATCATTTTCGGACAATATAGAGCATATCTGTTTCAGACAATCCAAATTTCCTAGCACTTTTCATTCCTTGTCTTTCAGCTATGTTATATAATTCCACCTTAAATCCTGCATTCATTAATCGTTGAATGAATCCCGATTGATTATATATTCTCACATGATCCTCTTGACCAAAAGCTAATTTCCTCAATTGTGGTGTTACAATTAATTCATTCTCTATAATAGAATCTACATTCATTACGATTGGTACTTGAATAATTCCCCATCCATTTGGCTTTAAAACTCTATATAACTCTCGCATTGCTTTGTCATCATCAAGAACGTGTTCTAATACATGGCTACATAAAATTACATCAAAAGTATTACTATCATATGTAATGCTTGTAACATCAATTTCCTTCATTAATGGGTCCTTTGGTTCTAAATCCCCACATACATAAGTAATATTTCTATACTCGTTAAACCAATCTCTTACCTTTGCTTCTGGTGCAATATGAAGCATTGTATATTTTTTACTTAACAAGTCCGTTTCCGCTTCAATGTACGCACGATACAATCTTTCACGATCCATTGAACTACAAACTGGACATATCCCCGTATCTTTATTCCACATCTCAAATTTATATTTCGGAAAATCATAATGTGCTGGCCAAGGGGAAAATTTTTCAAATTGTTGATTGCAATATTGACAGTAACAAGACTCTTTTTCAAACATATGAGCAATCAGCTTGTTTAACCCTTTTTTAATCTTTTCATTATAAATTTGATCTAGTTCTCCATTTCTTGCCGCATCCTTAACTATAAATCCCGCATTTTCTAAACAATAAGATAAGCTCTCTTTATAATCTCTTTCAGAACTTAAAAATCCACTATTATATGCATCTATAATTAATTCAATCCACTCTTCAATTGTCATTAAAATAAAATGCATTTGTTTTTGATTTTGTCCACTATGTTGTCTAAAATAACTGAGAGGTTCTTGTATATAAACTACTTTTCCTTTCCTCATCATATCTAGCCATGTTGCAATATCGTTAATAGCAGAATACGCCTTTCCTTTAAAATACCCAAACTTCCCTTCAAACAATTCCCGACTAAACAAAACAGTTGTCGGCTCACCAACTACATTTTTCAAATTTTTTAACATATAATTCCCTAATTCTTTTCCTTCAAAAAGCGTAGTTTCTTTCGCGATTTTCATATTTAATGTTGAAGGTGGTAATATCTCTCCATTCTCATCAATCAGTTCACGATATGATGTCACAAATGAAATATTCTCTAACGTCAAAAAGTATTTCATCATTTTCTCGATCTTTTCATGATGAAATAAATCATCATCTAATAAAAAGTTTATATACTCACCGTTCGCAAGTTGTATACACTTATTAAAGTTTTCAGCAACTAACGGCGTTTCATTTTTAACATATGTAATACACTTATATTCACGTAAATACGGTTGAATCATAGCATTGACTTCATTATTTGTACTGTCGTCAGAAATAACAATTTCAATATTTTCATATGTTTGATTTAGGGCGCTGTTGAGTGCCAATTCCAAGTAATAAGGTCTATTGTACGCAGGAATAAGTATACTTACTTTCGGTAAAGGAGAATTATTATTTATATGTTGTTTTTTCTTTTCTATGTTTATTTTCTTTTCTTTAATTTTTTGATAATAGTCTAATGTATATAATATCGATGATGGAACTATCCTTCTTGCGTAATCTAGAAAATTAGTTATCGCTTTGTCTAACTCTTTTTCGATGGATAAGAAACCATATTTTTCTCCTGCTAGAATACTATGTGAAAAATCTTCTAATCCATCCATCATTTTATTAGATTCATTTAACTGTTGATCTGTATGTAATCGAAAGTAACTAAGTGTCTCTGCTATATATACTGCTTTTCCTTTACTTAATAAAGATAACCATGAAGCTATATCTACGTTACATAGATACCTCCTCTTATCAAAGATTCCATACGGTTCTTGTAAATCACTTTTACGAAACAAAACTGTGGTCGGTTCTCCAATATAATTCTTTTGATCGACAATTACCCTATTCCCTAATTCTGTTCCCTCTATAATCATATCCTCTTCAAATAAACGAACAGTTGAATAAATATGACGTAGTTCTTCTCCTTTATCATCAATTACTTGACGATGAGATGTTACAAGCTTAATTTCATTATCTAGATCATTGAAAAAATACTTCATCATTCTTTCAATTTTATTCACATGAAATAAATCATCATCCATTAAAAAGTTTATATACTCACCGTTCGCTTCATTAAATAACATGAGCGCATTTTCAAACTGTCCGAGAGTTGACCTGTTTTTTATATAAATAATATTTGAATAATCACATAAGTATTTTTGTAACACCTTTTCTGTTTCGTCATTCGTGCTATCATCTCCAACTATAATTTCTATATTAGGGTACGTTTGTTCTAACACACTACATAATGCCTCTTCAAAGTAGTGAGGACGATTATACGTAGGAATTAAAACACTTACCAAAGGAAGTTGATCTACGACCTCTTCAGTTCTTTCTATTCGAGTTCTCATTTTACTCTCTCACCTCTTCGCATATTATTTATATACGCGACACAAAAATCACATTACTTTAACTGTATGGAGCCTATATACTTTTATGCAAACATGAAACAAAATATCATACTTTTCGTTCCTAAATAAGCATATTTAATAACGCAGACATTTTATTAGCACCTTTTTTATTCATATGATCACTATCATAAAAATCATCATCGTAAAATAATGGTGAATCAAATAGGTCAATAATCCGAAAAGAATATTGAGTTTGAAAATCATTTATAACTTTATAAAAATCCTCTTTTAATTTCTTACTACTACAATTGAAATAATGTGAAGTAACAGGGAATACAACAATTAGTGGTTTTATATCATGTTTTAACAGTAGTTCTAAATATTTTTTGAAAATCGTTTTATATTCAACTAAAGTATGAGGATATGATAATTTAGTATGTGAAGCTGCTCTTATTTTTCCGTGTTCTTCAAAAGTAGTGTGGAGGGGAGTGATATTCCATTCAGCATTTATCCAGGGCAATATCAATGATTCATCTTTTAGTTCGTCTAATAAAATATATTCAAAATGCAAGTTAAAAATAGAAGAAAGTGGTTTCGGGGTATCTAGATGTGAGAATCCATCAGTGGGTAGAGGAGAATGCACTACAGTATGATGACCGTCTTGAAACAATGGATAATATACTTTGTGAATTCTATATGCTTCAGATGATAACGACATGTCAAAGTAAAAAGAGAAATAGGCTATTCCTATCAAACAATATTGAAATGAATGATCGTTTGATAGCAGTTGTGACGCTATTAAATAATCATAGTATAGATCTTGCGATGGAAGTGTTAATTTTATTGACTTTTTTGAGAGTAGTTCCGTACTTATGCCACAATGGGGATAAGACAAACCTGTAGCAAACAATTCATAAGTCGGATCACTCTTTGCTTTTTTCATAGACATGTATAAAAACATAAGATCCGGATTTATTTGATATATAGAAATTAATTTATTCCTCCATTCATACATGTATTTTGTTAAATTAATAATTTTTTTACTTTGCACGCCCTTATTTATCAACTCATTTACAAGTTTTTCTGCGTCCACTCTCCAAATAACTATATATTGAAAAGAACTCTCTATACGAACAATAGCTGAAACGTCTACAACATGAACTATTGTTTTACATTTATTTTTGTCTAATGCATTTTGAATCCTTCCCCCTGATAATTCATCACAGAAAACAATAATTTTATACTGCTCCTTCATGTATATCCCCCTCCATTATATGTATAATATGAAATTCATTTTTCATTCGTAACAATCATATACATCTGCAATCCAATATGAAAGAAGAATAGAATATTCATTTCAAAACAAAAATAGCTGCACCATTAGGCGTAGCTATTTTCACAATTATTACTTATTCAAACTATATTCCTTTATCTAACTCATAAAGCTTTCGATACTTCTCATTTTCTTTCAGAAGTTGTTCATGACTCCCTTGCATCACAATTTTACCACGATCAAGGAATATAACTTCATCTACATGTTCAATTCCTACAAGATGGTGCGTAATCCAAATTACTGTCTTTTCTTCCGTTGCAGAAAACATTGTTTCTATTAAAGATAATTCTGTCTTTGGATCTAAGCCTATCGTCGGCTCATCAAGTACAATGATTGGTGCTTCTTGCATTAGCGTTCTAGCAAAAGCAACTCGTTGTCTCTCCCCGCCAGAAAACCTTTTTCCCATTTCATGCATTTTTGTTTGTAATCCATCTGGAAGAGTAGCAATATGCGAAGCTAATTGTGCTTTCTCTAAAGCTTTCCATATCTCTTCATCCGTAGCCTCTGGTTTGCCGATTCGCACATTATTTCCAATTGTCGTATCGAATAAATGCGGCTTTTGATTCAATACAGAAATATATTTTGATAAAAGATTCGTATGAGCATGTTCACTATTCAATAAAACTTCACCCTGTAACGGACTTAGCGCACCTGTTAACAATTTTAACAAAGTAGATTTTCCTGTTCCGCTTCTTCCTAAAATGGCAATTTTCTTTCCTGCCTTTATTTGTAGTGATACTTCTTTCAATACGAATTCATTACTATCCGGGTAACTATACGATACATGATTTAATTCAATGTCTATATGTTTTAATGCAGCATAATCTTTATCTCCATGTAAACCCTTTTCATCCTGTAAAACATCATTACCTTCTATTTGATTTAGACGATGAGTAGATTCTACATATGATGGAATGCGATCGATAGCATCAGAAAGAGGAATTAACGCATTAGTGACAGATAACGTCATTAAGACGAAAGCCGCAATAACGGTAGGTGCAATTTGTTCACTTGCCGCCTCATTTCCAGTCCATATGATCATTGAAATAACTACAATCCCCACTACCAATTGAATGATACTGTCTCGAATATGATTCCAGCGCTTCATTCTTTTTTCCGTTTTTAACAACTGCGCATTTTGTTCTACATACTTATGAATGAATTCATCTTTTCTACCACTTGCTTGCCAATCAGATAATCCAAAAACAGCGTCTGTTAGTTGTTGATACAAACGGCTTCTTCCTTGCTTTAAAGTAACATGATGTTGCTTCATTAAAAGTAATGATACAAATGGAAGAAGAAAAACGATAATCGCTAGCATACACCCTGCAATAAGTGCAAACACTACGTCAAATGCACCAATAACAACTACGAATATGCTATATACAACTAATGCTAATATGCTAGGAAATATTGTACGTAAATATAGGTTTTGCAAATGCTCTATATCTTCGGATAATACGCCTAACATATCGCCCGTTTGAAATCGTGAACGAAAAAATAACGCCTGTGGTTCTACTATCCCATATAGTTTCGTTCTCATCTTTTCTAATATGTGTAATACAACATCGTGTCCAACTAAACGCTCTAAATAATGAAATACCGCTTGTCCTATACTAAACGCACGTGTTGCAACGATAGGTACATAAACTGCCATTACATTTTCTGGTCTAAGAGCAGATTTAGAGATTAAATAACCTGAAATGAAAAGTAACATCGCACCTGAACTAACTCCAAGAAGACCAAGGAAAATAGTTACAGTCATTCTACCTTTATTTTGCTGTATATAAGATTTAATCCAGTTACTCATCTCTATCCCCTCTCTTTCCTATGAAAATGTAATGCTTCATTCTTTAAAAGTTCTTCATACGTTCCACTTTCTATCATTTCCCCTTTATTTAAAATAAGAATATGATCCATCTGCTTCATCCAGTGAAGACGATGTGTTGCAAGAAATACTAACTTACCTTCAAACAGACGTAACATCGATTGCTTTATTTCAAATTCAGTTTCAATATCAAGATGTGCCGTAGGCTCGTCTAATAAAATAATTGGCTTTTTACTTAAAAGGGCACGCGCCATAGCGACACGTTGTTCTTGTCCGCCACTAAGCATACGTCCCCCTTCTCCAATTTTTTCGTACATCCCATTTGGAAGCGATGTAACAAGCGCACGAAGACCAACTTCATTAATAACTCTTTCTACTTCTTCATCAGTTGTATTTGTTTCATAGAAACAAATGTTATCTTTTAATGAAAGCGGGAAAATATAAGGTTGCTGCGGAATATAAGCAATATTCTTTTGCCACTCTTCACGAGTAGTCCCGTCAATTCCCACACCATTTACGATCATTTTTCCACCAGAAGGAGTTAAAAAACCTGCTAATACATCGATTAACGTCGATTTCCCTGCCCCACTTTCACCAATTACACCTATAGCGCCAGTACCTTTCCAAGTAAAATCAATTCCCTCTAATATAGCTTTTTCAGATTCATCATTCTTTACTTTTACATCTTGTAATTTCAAGTTACTAGAGGAATTCCATACTATATCTACATTAGATTCTTTCTTTCCTATTTCTTTTTGTTGCTGTAAAATCTCTTCTATTTGCTCCATTGCAAGTTGTCCATCTAACGTAGCATGATAATTTGCTCCAACTTGTTTAATCGGCAAGAAGTATTCCGGAGCTAAAATTAAAATCGTAAGGGCTGGCAATAGTACAATTGTCCCATCTATTAAACGTATCCCTAATCCAACCGCCACAAATGCGATTGATAAACTCGTAAAGAAATCTAATGCAAAAGAAGAAAGAAAAGCAACTCGCAAAGTACGCATCGTTGCTTTTCTATATCTTTTACTTACTTTTTCAATCTTTCCTTCGTGCTGTTTACTTTTACCTAAATACTTTAATGTTTCTAACCCTTTTAACGTATCTACAAAATGATTAGAAAGTACACGATATGTCTCATACTGACTATCCGCCATTTTCTGCGCTGCTAATCCTAGTAGGATCATAAATATAATTACGATAGGAATCGTTACAACTAAAATGATTCCAGACTCAATATCTAGCGTAAAAACATATAGTACAATTAGTCCCGGTACGATACTACTTCTTATCATTTTAGGAATTGTTAATTCAATATATGTTTTAAATTTCTCAATACCTTCTATCGATAAGGTAACCAGATGACCTGTTCCAGCAGTTTGAACATATCGTGGACCTAGTGTGAAATATGCCTCTATTAATTGTTTTCTCAGTAGCGATCCTGTTTTTTCAGCGAAACGTTCCACTAATATTTGCGATACTCGAACTAGCATGTGACGTACTGCAAACGTGATTCCAAAATAAATCGTTTCATTTAACACAGATTGCACTGTTTCTCCCTGAAATAAAAACGTAATAGCCCTCGCTAAAAACACCGTTTGTGCAATAATACTAAAAGCTTCTAAAATGCTAATGAGTGTTAACACTACATATAAAACTCGGCTACCAGGATACGACGGAAGTCCTTTTTTTCTTTTCATTAGTACTCCAAATCTTTATCTGACTTAACAGGTTGTCTAAACACATAGAAACTCCATATTTGACTTCCCAAAACAAATGGCAATATAGCAATTGAAAAATACGTCATCAGTTTTAGTGCATAATCTCCTGATGCTGCATTATAAATTGTCAAATCGTATATTGACCCTAACGAGCTAATTAAGACACGTGGGAACATGCCAGCAAACACACTCGCACTTAGTAAAATGATTGTTAAACTTGTCATAAAGAAAGCCCAACCATCTCTTCTTCTTTTATTTAATAATGTTGACGCACATAACGCTACAAAAGCTCCGATTGGAACCATAATCCACTCTGTACCATGACCAGTGAAAATATCTGTTTTCCATAACCCTACACCGGCAAAAATAAGAAGTGCTATAATTGCGAGTGGTGCAATTTTCAATGCGGCAATACGTGCACGTTCTCTTAACTTACCTGTTGTACGTATAGTAAGGAATTGCAATCCGTGAACAATACATAACAGAAGGAACATAACTCCTCCAAGTAATGCAAATGGATGAAGTAATTGTAAGAATCCACCTACAGCATTTTTCGTCTCATCAATTGGAATACCTACCATAAAGTTAGCAATGGCAACTCCCCAAAGGATAGGAGGTAGTATACTTCCTAAAAACATACCCCAATCCCAAAAACCTTTCCATTTATGATTGTCTATTTTTGCACGAAATTTAAACGAAACACCTCTTATAATTAAAGCGAGAAGCATAAATACAAACGGAATGTAAAACCCGCTAAATAAAGTTGCATACCAGTGCGGGAATGCCGCGAACATAGCGCCACCTGCACAAACAAGCCATACTTCATTCGCATGCCAAAATGGGCCAATTGTATTTAAGTAAATCCTTTTCTCTAAATCGTTTTCTCCTAAAAACCTTGAAACTATACCTACACCGAAATCGAAACCTTCAAGTACAAAAAAGCCTACGAATAAAATTGCAATAATGATAAACCACAACTCATTAAGAGATAACATACTCATCCTCCTTATCAAATGGATCATGGCTTTGAGAATCCTGTTTCGCTTTCTTATTCTCATGTCCTTTAATAATACGAACGAATAAGTAAACAGTAATTCCTCCTATAATTAAATATAGTGATGTGAACGAAACTAAAGAGAATAATACTTCTCCGAACGTAACATTTGGAGATACAGCATCTTCCGTTTTCATAACACCGAAGACTACCCAAGGCTGACGTCCCATTTCAGTCATAATCCATCCTACTGTATTACCGATAAACGGTAGTGAAATTGCATACACCATTAATTTTAAATACCAAGTTTTTTCAGCTAAACGATCTTTTCTTGATAAGAACCATCCGTACGCTCCCAGAAGAAGCATAAATGTTCCACTCATTACCATCGCTCTAAAACTCCAAAACATAGTGTGTACTGGCGGAATATAATCTCCAGGCCCATATTTTTCTTCATATTGCTTTTGAATTTGATTCATCCCTTCTACTTGACCGCTAAATTTATCAAATGATAATAGACTTAGCATATAAGGGATTTGAATTTCAAACGAATTTTCTTTCTTCTCTGCATCAATTTTCGCAAATACAGTAAATGGCGCTGGATCTTCACTCGTATTCCATAACGCTTCAGCTGCCGCCATTTTCATTGGGTGTGTCTTAATTAATTGTTGCGCTTGCGCATGACCGAAGAATAATACTAGCGCCGTTGTAAGTGTTCCAACAATGATAGAAATGCGGAATGATTTTTTAAACACTTCAGTTTCTTGAGCTTTCGTTATTTTCCATGCACTCACACCTGCAATAAAGAATGCACCAGTTGCAATTGCCGCTGTAATTGTATGCGGGAATTGTACCCATAATTGTGGATTTTGAATGATTGCTAAGAAATCATTCATTTGTGCACGCCCATCTGCTGCCATTTCATATCCTACTGGCGATTGCATAAATGCACTTGCAGTTAAAATCCAAAATGCTGATAACATTGTTCCAATTGAAAGGAGCCAAATACATAAAAGGTGAATGCGCTTTGGTAATTTATCCTCACCGAATACCCATAAACCTAAGAATGTAGACTCAATGAAAAATGCTAATAAACCTTCAATAGCAAGTGATGGACCAAACACATCACCTACGAAACGTGAATAGGTTGACCAGTTCATGCCAAACTGGAATTCTTGTAAAATACCAGTTACTACACCTACCGCAAAGTTAACAAGGAATATTTGTGTCCAAAACTTCGTCATCTTCTTATAAATTTCTTGTCCCTTTACCACATATAACGTTTGCATTAACGCAATGATAAAAGCTAAACCAATAGACAGCGGAACAAAAAAGTAATGGAAAATCGTTGTTGATGCGAATTGTATTCGTGCCAATTCGAGCGTTTCCATACTACAATCACTTCCTTCATAATTTTTTATATCGTAATTTCAATTGAGTTGTATAAATAAAACAACTCAAATACTAGAAATATAGAAAGATAAATTTGTTTATGTACTTTTAGAAAATATAAATTTTCAGTTTTCAAGATAATTACAAAAGAACTTTCTCATAAAATTTACCTTTTCACTATTTCAGTAGTGTTTTATCCGTTAATCGAATTGTATAATATACCTGCATAGTAAATTCAGCTGATTTTTGACGTATTATTGACATCATTTTGTCTGAAATATGTCTTTTGTCATTTTTTTGAATTAGATTTTTTTCATTAATAAAATGCATTTTTTAATATAATACTTACTTTCATCTCAATAAAATAATCACTTTTCTCTTCATACACTTGACTTTCATGCGAAAAAATGTCCTCTAATAAAACGAAGAAATCAGTGATTTTTTTGTCAAGAGAAAAATGTATTTCTAAAATTCAAACACGAAATAATGTTATTCAAAAATAGAAAATATCCTCCCTCTTTCTAGACTAAAAATTCATTTTTTTGTTATTTTTTCAAACTAAGTTCATACATGAAAAATACCGAGAATCCATTAGACTCTCGGTATTTTTTAAATTATTTTGCTGTATGTTTTCTAACAGCCGGTAAAATTTCAGTAGCAATTAATTCAATATTTTTCTCAATTTTATTAAATGGTACGCCGCCAAAATCAATTTGTGCCATAAAACGTTGTTGTCCAAACAATTCATATTGGTAAAGCATTTTTTCAATAATTTGTTGCGGGCTACCAACCATTAATGCATCACGATAATCTACTGTATTTATAAATTGTTGTTTCGGATATCCATCACCGCGCAGTGTAAGCATACCAGCATTAATATGAGGATAGTATTCATTAAATGCATCTTGTGAATTTTTTGCTGTATAAAATAAACTCGTTGTTGCAACTGGTAAACTTGCTGGATTAAATCCACTTTGCTCAGCAGCCTCACGGTAAGCATCTACTGACCCTTTAAAGTTAATAGCTGGACCACCTAGTGTTGTTATCATCATTGGCACACCCGCCCATCCTGCTTTAATTGCACTAGCTGGTGGGCCACCAACTGCGCGCCAAATTGTTAAGTTATTATCTTTAGCTCTTGGAATAATCGATGCATGTGTAAGTGGTGCTCTGAACTGTCCGTTCCATGTTACATGTTCCTCGTTATTAATTTTTAATAAAAGATTCATCTTCTCTTCAAATAACTCTTCATAATCATTTACGTCATAACCGAGTAAACTATATCCCCCAATACGAGATCCACGACCAGCTACAATTTCTGCACGTCCATTAGAAATTAAGTCAATTGTAGCAAAGTCCTCGTATACTCGTACCGGATCAGATGTACTTATTATCGTAGCTGAACTCGCAATTTTTATATTTTTCGTAGCTTGTGCAATAGCTCCTAAAATAACTGTATGAGCTTGCGTTGTAAAATGTGTTTGATGACTTTCACCGACAGCAAATACATCAAGTCCAGCTTGATCCGCTAACTTTGCTGTTTCAATTAACTCATGAATTCTTTGTTCCGCGCTAATTTTATCTCCGTTATGTGGATTTAACACATGATCCCCAATTGAATATAATCCAAACTCCATTCCTTTACTTGTATCCATACGATATTTTTCCATAGTTGATTTCTCCTTTAATTAAGTCATATTAATTTTCATCAATTAACTATGACTTGATTAGTCAATTGATGATGTAAAAAAAATTACTCTTGCGGTAATTCTTTTTTTTCACTGTGTTTATGCACTTTCGTTATTAGTTCGTATAATATTTTCTGCTCTTCTTCATTTAATACATCATCAAAAAACGAAGATTGAAATGCAAGCTGCTCTGGCAGTGCTTTTTCTAAAGCGGCTTCCCCTTGCTCTGTAAGACTAATTGTTTTCGTTTTCCAATCTTGTTTTCGTACTATATATCCTTCTTTCTCAAGACGAGTTAACATTCGAGAAATACCACCTTGAGTAACAGTTACCTTTTCAGCTAACTCCATTTGCGTTAGTGGTTGATACCTACGTATTTGTAAAAGCACATCAAATTGAGCTGTCGTTAAATCAAAACGTTTTAAAAACTCATTTGACATCTGATTACTTTGGTTCGTAAATCGTATTAAACGTAACCATATTAATGATCCTATCGTATTATCACGCATGTTTGATCACTTCCTATCGTGAATCTTACCATCACTTTACTACGCAAGTGATAAAAAAGCAAGAGAAAACGTGAAAAATATCTTATTAGAGTATTACATAAATAACGATAAGAAAGAATTCATGTTTAAATGAATTCTTTCTTATCGTTATTCTTAACTTTCCATTTCATTCATTGCTATATTTAAAGCGCCTACTACTTTGGGCCAACCAACATAAAAAGCCATATGTGTTATTAATGCAATCATTTCATTTTCTTTAATTCCATTTTGTTTGGCCAGTCGCAAATGGAATGGTAATTGTTCTGGCTGATTAAGACTAATTAGTGCCGCTACTGTACATAAACTTCTTTCTCTTAATGATAAAGTGGCATCCCGCCACACTTCTTCGAACAATATCTCTTCACTATAATGAGCAAATACAGGTGCCTTTTCTCTCATTTTCTCTAGAATACAATATTCAATGGAATCATTCATCATTTCACTCCCCCTTCGTTTTTACCAATTGTGCCATTCCTTGACCAAATGACCAATTTTCAGCAGCTGTCTCATTTAGTGTAATAAAAATGTCTGCACTTTTTATTTTAGAACACTCAGAAACCTTCAAGGATATCGACTGATACAGATCCCTTTTCTGTTTTATCGTTCTTCCCGGTCCACATGTAATAGAAACATAGATCATATTCTCTGTTCTCTTTTTTCCTCCTTCTAATAAATAATATGGATTATATAAAAAGTGATTTTGTTGATAGGGCAAAAACATTTGAAAGAAATCATTTTCAGGGATGTTAAAATGTTCAATTAATGAAAAATGAATACAGTCACCTATCTTTTTCAACTCTTCTTTATTTAATTTATTTTCATGATAATAAACGTTCACAAAAGGCATACATTTTCATTCCTTTTCTTAAACTTCAACAAATTTTCATCGTGAAATGTGTAAAATCTCATATACTGTAACATCTTTATTCGTTACCATATCAGGCTTTTCATTATAAAACCTGATATAGCTATATCCCCATTTATCTGGATTATAAATGATTATATTTCCTAAACATTTTTCTATGTTTTGTACATTCTCATTCATAGTGTTTAATTGAGTCCCTCTCAGTGAATTACTTTGAGAAATACTCCCTGTATACTCAACAGCATATTTACTTTTTTTAAAATCATCACTTAGATTAACAACGAATGGAACACCCATATTTATTTGTTGCCATCCAAAAGATTGTAAAATATTATCGTAATACCCTTCAAATATAAATTTATTCATTCCTTCATGGCCATTCCAAACATATAAAGGGGCATAACAGTTATAGAAATTCCCGTCCTTACCTGCCTCATTAATTAAATACGCTTTAAAATTTAGTTCTTGAAAACCATCAGTTTTATGCCCATTATCCTTTACTCTTTTTTTAATAATCTCCATGTCATAATCCTTTGGCAAAATGACCTTATATTGCATTCCAATCATGTTTATCACTCACTTTCTAACTTATATACACAATGATAAACCGACGATTGGCTAACGTAAAATAGGTATAAATTATGTTTGATATCATTTATAATGATACCGTATAAGGGGCTGTGATACATGGAAATAAATGATCTTATTATATTCAAAACTGTAGCTAGTGAAGGTTCTATTAGTAAAGCTGCTAAAGAGTTAGGATATGTTCAGCCAAACGTAACTGAGCGTATTAAAAAATTAGAACAAGAATTAGAAACTCCTTTACTACATAGAGATAACAAAGGCGTTTCCTTGTTACCTTCTGGGGACATTTTATTAGACTACACGAATCAAATATTAACTTTAGTAGAAGAAGCAAAAGATAAAATTAAAACGAGTGGTTCTTCTTATATAATCGCGACGTCACAATCTATTTTGACTACTTATGTAAGTAAGCGTATTAAAGAAAATTTCAGGAATTATCAAATATATGTAGAAAATAGTAGTCATTTGCAAAAATTACTGCAGCAACAAAAAGTTGATATGGTCATTACTTACGAGGATGATCCCGACGCAGCTTTTAAAAAAGTATTTACTACTTCAATTTCTATAGGCTTATTGAAAACGAAAGAAACACGTACCATTGACTATTCAAAGGAACTCTTCTTCGTTAGTAATGACAAAAAGTGCCCTTTTAGAAATAAGACGATACAATTTCTAAAAGAAAATAATTTATCTCAGCGTCAACTTCAACAATTAGATTCTTATTCGCTTATGGAAGAGTTTATTCAGGACGGAAAAGGGATAGCCTTTTTACCGATTAAAAATGATAAATTGGTACCAATTGAAAATATTCCAATTGAGAAATTAGCTGTTCATTTCTTTACGAATCAAATCTCTTTAAAACAAATACCTGCTGAACTATTTGATTAATTTAATAGCTATAAACTAACTAAAATTACATACACCAATAAAAATCCCTCCTTTACGAATCTAAAAGAGGGATTTTTATATTCTATACAATAGATTTTTCACACATTTTGCTCCACTTCTGCACTTTTCTCCTTCTTATTCCGTTTCATATTCTTCAGCCTCTTAATCGTGCCAACTAATCCTTTCGGGAAAACTAGCAATACGATAATGTACAATAAACCGAGAATAATCGTCCATCTTTCAAAAATCGGAAACTCTGTGGCTAGTTCTGATAAATAATATTTCAATGATTCAATAATTCCAGCTCCAGCAATTGCTCCAATTAACGTTCCGACGCCTCCAATCATTGTCATCAATAATGCATTTAATGTCATCTCAATTGAAAATACAGTCGTATTTACAAAGCGCAATGTGATAACAAATAAACCACCACTAATCGCAGCTACTACTCCTGCCACAATACTAGCGATAATTTTGTAATGAAGAACTTTATATCCTAGTGCTTCGACACGTTGCTCATTTTGTGAAATTGCCTTTAATACTTTTCCAATAGAAGATTTAGTGAAAAGACGTAACAGAATAAAAATGACAATTAAACATATAAGTGTTACATAATAAAAGGTAAAACGATCACGGAATAAGTCTGGTACACCAAATGTAAAACCATCTCCTCCGTGAGTGAGCCAACGCCATTTTTCAGCAAGTACGAAAAACAATTGTGAAATAGCAAGTGTTAACATTGCATAAAAATGACTTTTCAGTCGTAAAGAAAGCAAACCGATTATATAACTAACCATTGCTGAAATGATAATTGCAGCTATTATCCCTATTAAAAAGTTCGTTATGGATACTCCTTGCCAATCAAATAAAAGCGCTACGCCATATGCTCCTATTCCAAAGAACATACAATGACCGAACGATACAATTCCGGTATATCCAAGCAATACATCAAAACTCATTGCAAAAATAGCAAAGATGAAGATTTGAGTGAACAAAATTAACAAGCTCCGTGAATCATTTACGAATGGAAATACACTTAAACAAATGAGCATAATTACTCCGAAGTATACTTTAATTCGATTTGATGTGCTGCTCACCATTTCACCCCTTTTCACTAAGAAGTCCGTTTGGCTTCACTATTAAGAAAAATAGTAACATTAACATATTGATTGCAAGTGATAAATCTGGTATGAAATACGCTGTAAAAGCACCAGCTAATCCGACAATTAAAGACGCGATTGCTGAACCTTGTACGCTCCCTAACCCTCCAATAATTACTACTATGAAAGCTAAAATTGCATACTGCATACCCATCTCGGCGAAAATCACGCCTGAATATGGTGCTAATAAGAAGCCTCCTAAGGCAGCCATCCCTGCTCCTAATAAAAAGACGAAAGAAAATATTGCTTTTACGTTAATACCGAGCGCTTGAACCATCTCTTTATCCATTACACCAGCTCGTATCATAAGACCTATCTTTGTTTTTTTGAGCAATAATAGTAAGGCGATGTATATAATAATCCCTATTATAATAACGAATAGACGATATTTAATTAAGATAACGCCTCCGAATGTAAAACTTCCTTGTAGCCATAATGGTAATTTTGCACCAATTGGATTAGGGCCCCAAAATACTTTAATACATTCACTAAGTACAAGCATTCCTCCCAGCGTCACAAGAAGCTGGCGAACATGATTTCCATACACCGGTCTAATAAGGAATCTTTCTAAAATGAACCCAAGAAACATCCCCATAGCTATTGCTCCCATTAACGCTAATACATAACTACCTGTCATATTAAATAACCAAACACCTGTAAATGCTCCCCAGGCAAATAAACCACCATGTGCGAAGTTTAGAACGCTCATTAAACCGAAAATAAGTGAAAGACCTGATGCTAATAAAAAAATGAGCATCCCTGTTGAAATCCCATTTACAAATAAATTGATTAACACATCCATCCTTCTCACCTCGGATTCATGTTAAGAGATTCCTAAATATTTATGACACATTTCCTTATCCTCTTTTAATTCATGCATAAAACCGTTATGAACCATTTTTCCGTTATCCATAATATAAAAGTAATCACCAATTTGACTAGCCATCATAAAATTTTGTTCAACGAGTAAAACTGTTGTTTTCTCTTTCATTTTTAAAATGGCTATCATTAACTTTTCTATCATAATAGGGGACAAGCCTTTACTCGGCTCATCAATAAGTAATAAACCATCACTATTAATAAATGCTCTTGAAATTGCTAGCATTTGCTTTTGTCCTCCACTTAAGAGTCCGCTTTTTTTGTGCCAAAACTGCTTTAAATCTGGAAATAATTCAAGCATCCACTCGATTTTCTCTTCTGCTTCTTCGCCCTTTCCTCTAGCAAGAGCGAATGTCTCTTCTACTGTCAGATCATGAAAAATACCTTGATTTTCTGGTACATACCCTATTCCTTTTCTTGAAATTAAATGTGTAGATAGTCCATTTACTTGTGTATGATCATAATAAATTTCACCGTGTGCGATATGGTGAAATCCCATAACCGAACGTAATGTCGTAGTCTTTCCTGCCCCATTTCTTCCAAACAGTACAGTAATCGTCCCTTTCTCAACAGTAAGAGATACCCCTTGTAAAATATGAAACTGATCTAAATACGTCTCTATATTATTCACTTGTAATAGTGCCACTATATAATCCCCCTAAATAAGCACTTTGTACACGCTCATCTTTCATAATCTCTTCGGGCAATCCTTCAGCCAATAGTTCTCCATGGAATAAAACGATAAGATGGTCTGACAAACCTAGTACCATATCCATTTTGTGTTCAATAAGTACAATTGTACTCTCTGGATGTTTTTTAATATTTTCAATCACTTGTAAAATAGCCGGTACCTCCTCAACTGATATACCTGCAGTCGGCTCATCAAGTAGTAACACATCCGTTTTTAAAGCTAATAACATCGCAAGCTCTAACTTTCTTTTTTCTCCATGCGCTAAATCTTTCGCTAATACATGTTCCTTCTCCTGAAGTAATACTGTTTTTAAAAAACGTCTCGCCTCTCCAACTTGTTGCTTATATTTTGCCGAACTCGGAAAGAAACTATAATAATCTTGTACGAATGATTGAACACTTAAACGAACATTTTCAAGTACCGTTAACTCTGGGAATATATTTGTAAGTTGAAAAGAACGACCAATTCCTAATCGAGTTCGATCTGAAATTGATAACTTTGTAATCTCTTGTCCTTTAAAATATACTTCACCCTTTGTTGGAGGAATTTGTCCACTAAGTAAATTAAATAACGTTGTCTTTCCTGCACCATTTGGTCCAATAATGGAAATAAGCTTTCCTTTTTGTACTGTTACATTCACATCCTTAATAACGTGATGTTCACCAAAAGATACGCTAAGATTTTTCGTTTCAAGCAAATGCGTCATGAAATCCCTCCCTGTAAAGCTTTAAGTATGAAAGAAATACGTATAAAGAGGGGATCCCCTCTTTATACAAAAACAACAGAAAATTCAGTCTATTTTTTGAACTGGTGGTTCTGTCTCTTTCATCGTTAATTCTCGCTCTAATACTGGCACTGGATAGTCAACACCATCTTGCTTTTTCAACGTGATAGAATAAAGTGTCTGCATCGCTTGGTGATCCCTTTCTCTAAACTTCATCTTTCCTTTCGGTGTATCAAATTCCATTCCTTCCATTTTCTTAATCAACGTATCTACATCTGTATCTCCTTTTGATTTCTTTAAAGCTTCTACAATAGAAATTGCCGCTGACATTCCACCTGCTGTAAATAAATCTGGCACCGTACCATTAAATCGTTTTTTATGTTCTTCCACTAACCAATCATTCACCTTATTTTTCGGGAGTGTATGATAATAAACAGAAAAGCCTTGCATTCCTACTAATGCATCCATCGTTTTTAATGCCGGTATATCTGGTGCACCGGTAGAGATTTTAATACCTTGCGCTTCCACATTCATATCTTTCAACTGTTTCCAAGGTGAATTCGCCCCTGCCCAAACGATAAATAAATAATCTGGTTTTGAGCTAATAATATTTTGAATATTAGCAGTGAAATCAGTTGAATTTGTATCAGCATATTGCTCGTTTACAATATTCGCACCTAATTTCTTCGCTCCAGCTTTAAATGCAGCAATCCCTTCACGGCCGTAAGCATTATCTTGTGCTAACGTTGCTATTTTCACATCTTTTTTAGCAATTGCTGCAGCACCAGCGACTGCATCTTGAGATGAATTTCTACCCGTTCTAAAAATATATTTATTCCAGTTCTTCCCGGTAATACTATCAGCTACTGCCGGTTCTACAACCATTATTTTTTCATATTCTTCAGCTAATGGTAAAACCGCTAATGTATCACTTGAACTAGACGATCCGACTAAAAAATCAACTTTCTCTTCTTCTAATAACTTCGTAGCTTTTTTAACCGCTACATCAGCTTTTGTTTCTGTATCTTCTACAACAAACTTAATCTTCTTCCCTTCCACTTTCCCAGTTCCACCGGTTGCATAGTCTAACCCTAATTCAAATCCGTTCACTGTTTGTTTTCCATAGGATTCTAACGGACCTGTTAATGAAGCAAGAACCCCTACCTTAATCGTCTTTTCATCCTCTGTACTCGTTTTCTTTCCTGAACAAGCTGCCGTTATTAATAACGAACCTAAAACACAACCAGTAGCCATCATTCTTAGCCATTTACGTTTTTTCATCGACATTGTGATCCTCCCCATATTTTTCTTTCTGATAGAATCAAACACGCCAAAGTTCTCCATCCGTAATTATGACTTTTTCTTTGAATCATATAAATGAGGTTGTTAGTATACATGTATCTTCTCCGATTTCCATTAAACACCTTTACAATTTGATATAAATATTTTATTCCTACCTATACCGCATTCCGAAACTATTAAACTTCTATCCTCTCTAACAAGTATTTTGAGCCTCCAATATTAATTAGCTTTCTTAAAAAATTGAATTCTTTGGAGTAAACCATCTGTAATAATGATATTCCCTTGGCTATCCACATCTATTCCTTGTGGCGAGAAAAAATGCCCTGATATACCACTAAAGCTTCCAAAAGACTCTAAAAAATCCCCATTTTCATTATAAATATTCACGCGATTATTAGAAGTATCTGTGACATACACCGTATTATTTATATCGATCTCAATTCCTATTGGCAAAAAAAGATCTCCTGAACCCTCTCTCCAATTTTCTAGTGGGTCTAAGTTTCCAGCTCCATGATTTGTGCCCCATTTTGTAAGAAAGTTACCCTCATTATCAAATTTTTGAACCCTATTATTAATCCGATCCACAACATAAACATTATCTTTTGAATCAATCGCTAATTGCATAGATTGAAAAAACTCTGCCTCTCCAGTTCCTTTTCTCCCCCATTCTTTCATATATACAAAGAATGGATTAAATTTTTGAATACGATGATTTTCTGAATCAGCTATAAATATGTTTCCTTTACTATCAATAGCTATTCCAGATGGAAATTGAAAAAAACCTGGTAATACTCCAAATGAACCATATGAAGCAAGCGCTATTCCTGAATTAGTGAATTTTTGGATACGATGATTTACAGAGTCAGATACATACACGTTATTGTAACGATCCGTTGCAATTTGTCTTGGAACATAAAACTGTCCTGGAAGACTTCCGTATCCTAGTGGTCCACCAGCACCAAATAAATTTCCCCACTTCCCAACAATCTTCCCAGTTGTATCATATTTCAAAATTCGATGATTAAAGGAATCAGATACAAATACATTTCCATTCGTGTCTCTTTCGACATCATAAGGTCCTGCATATTGTGTATTTCCATTCCTTTCATTACCTATAGTTTTCTTCATTACCGCTGTTAGGCCTACTTCATTATATAAAAGTACACGATTATTTCCCGTATCCGTTATATAAATATTCCCTTTATCATCCGGAAGAACTTGATTTGGATAAACAAAATAGAAAAAGTTACCTACTGTATATAGAAATTGATCTTTATTTGTAAATTTCATTATCCGATTGTTATAAGTATCTGCTACATATAGCGATCCAGATGTTGAGTCAAAATTTATTCCTCTTGGATGGTAGAATTGATATGGGCCTAAACCTGCAATTCCTGTTCCGATTACTCGCTTAAATTCCCCTTTTTTATCAAACACTTGAATACGATTGTTATATGTGTCTGCAATATAGACCTCGTCTTGTTTATTTATCGCGATACCTTGTGGTAAAGCCATTTCTCCATTCGCCTTTCCATAACTCCCTATTGTTTGAATATACTGCCCATTCGGGCTATATTTTTGAATACGATGATTGTATTCATCCGTAATATAGTAATTGTTATCGCTATCTACTGCAATTTCCCTAGGAAACGAGAACTGCTCACTTCCTTTACCTTTTGTGCCCCAACTTTTAATAAATTGAAACTCCTCATTAAATTTTTGAATACGATAATTCGCTGTATCCGCAACTAAAATATTACCTTCTTTATCAACAGCAATACCAAATGGCATATTAAACTGTCCCTGGCCTTCACCTAAAGTGCCTATCGCATCAACAACTTCTCCATTCTTATCTATTTTCAAAACCCTATTATTCCCCATATCAACAACATACAAAAATCCTTTTGCATCCCTTGCCATCGCCACCGGTGTCCTTAATAACTTAGAAGGATCTAGCTCACTCCCCCATGATTTCTCATATTTTACAGCAGAGGCACTTCCTACAGAAGCAAACATCCCTAGACTCACAGTAACAATGAAAAAAACAACAAATAATTTTTTGGATAAAATCCATCTTTACTACCACCTAATCACAGTCGCTGCCCACGTATACCCAGTCCCTGCACTAACTACTACTGCAATATCTCCAGGCTGTAATTTTCCCTGTTCATTTGCAAAGTGAAGACCAATGCAAGGATCAAGCGCTGACATATGTCCATAATGATCTAAATATACAACTTGTTCTTTTGTTAGCCCTAGCCCCTGTATCAATTCTATTAACATAGAACGTTTTGTATGCAATGGTAACAATACTTTAATATCTTTAGGAGTAAATCCACTTTTTCTTAACGCCTCCCGAATAACCTTGTCAAAATTAGGGATTGAAACCCGGTCTAGACGTTCTTTCATACTATTAGGATCTATTACATCAATATAATGTTGTCGATTCTCAACTGTATCATAGCTCGCAACCTGCTTTGATCCACCTGCTGGAATACGTACATCTTCATGAAATGAACCATCTGTTATAATCGCACTTCCTAATATTTCACCGTTGCTAGCATCTTTTTTCACTAAAGCTGCGCTTCCGCCATCAGCGAAATTAAACATAAAACGTGAGCGTGGATTATCATAATCTACAATTTGAGATTCTTTACATCCACCTACTAATAATATATTTTCAATTGAGTTATCGGAGTAGAGCATATCTTTTGCGACTTTGAGAGCAATAGGAAAGCAAGAACTAACATTCATAATTTCAAAAGCATAAGCATTTTTCAATCCAAGTTCATGCTGAATTTTTGGGGCACTTGACCATACGTGGTAATCTTTATGTGGACTGCCAAAATAAATGACTACATCAATAGATTGAGGATCTACTTGTAATAAGATTGGCTTTGCAGCAGCAATAGCTAAATCTGATGCATGCATCGTTTCGTCTGCGACATGTTTTTCATATAAACCAAACTTTTCTATAATAATTTTCTCAGGGATGCCTGTTTTCTTAGATAAATCTGCAGCCGTCTCTACGTCTTTTGGGAAGAAAACACCAGTCGTTTCAACCCCAATATTCATTAGACTACCCCTCCTTCTTTTGGCACCATCATCGTCGCTACACCTGTCAATACTAAATCTCCTTTTTGATTATGACATTCAGTTAACAATTTCAAAACTCTCTTTTCTATCATAAATTCTTGCACTGTAGCCGTAGCTGTAATTGTATCTCCTATAAAAACTGGTGCTGTAAATTTAATAGTTTGTTCCATATAAACGGATCCTTTTCCAGGTAAATGAATCCCAAGTAATTGTGATAATAAACTAGAAGTTAGTAAACCATGTGCTATCCTTTGATTAAATCTAGTTTGTTTCGCATACTCATGATCAATATGAATTGGATTAAAATCCCCACTCAAACCTGCAAATAATACAAAATCTGTTTCTGTTATTGTTTTACTACATGATGCCTGTTGACCAGTGCTATACATCGTCATCTCTTCACCTGCTTTTCAATTGATTTGCTAACTGTACTTTTTGAATTTTACCAGTTGCATTTTTGGGCAATTCCTCTAGAAAAACAATTTCTTTCGGTATTTTATATTTTGCTAGAAATAAACGACAATGTTCAATGACTTCCTTTTCAGTTAATTCACTGCTACTCTTTTTCACAATAAAAGCGATTGGAATCTCCCCCCACTTTACATGTTGCCTGCCAACGACCGCTACCTCATATACCTCCGAAATCTTATTAATGACCTGCTCTACCTCAAGTGGATAAATATTTTCACCACCGGAAATTATCATTTCTTTTTTTCTACCGACAATGTATACAAAACCATCTTCATCAACTTTAGCTAAATCTCCCGTATATAACCAACCATCTTGAATTATTTCTTTTGTTGCATCTAGTCGATTCCAATACTCTTTCATTACATTCGGCCCTCTTATAAGTAACTCCCCAACTTCACCGATTCCAACCTTATTTTTATTTTCATCAATAAGTACATAATCACAAAACAGAACAGGTTTTCCAATTGAACCTACTTTACGTCTTGCATCTTCTTCTGAAAGCATAAATACGGTTGGTGATGTTTCAGTCATGCCAAAGCCTTGACCAAATAAAAATCCTCTATCTATAAATTCTCTCATCAACTCTTCTGGACATGGAGCACCACCGTTATAAAACCAGCGAACTGATTGTAATTTTGTAGTTTCAAACTTTGGGCAATTAATCAATGCTTGATGAATTGTAGGTACTCCCATCACCACAGTCACTTTATGTTTTTCTATCATGGAAAGGGCTGTTGTTGGTTCGAATTTTCTTGGAATAATGATTACACCACCTACAAATAAAGTTGGAAATGCGAATAAACCAATTCCACCAATATGAAATAAAGGTAATAATACAATAGAGCGGTCGTGCATAGTTAAGTCAATCGCAAATGTATTGTTAAGCGCATTCCAAAACATATTTTCTTGTGTAAGTACGGCTCCTTTCGGTTTTCCTGTTGTACCTGATGTATAACATATAATAAAGGATGCGCTTTCATTTATCTCTTCAAAGTTGTCACTTTTTCTATCTTCTATTTCTTTTAAACTTTTAATCAAAATAACTCTTTGAACATACGATACCTTATGCATTGTCATTGCCATATTTTGAAGTGTCTCCTCTACAAATAAAACTGTAGTTCCACTATCCTTTAACTGAAAGTTAAGTTCATTTTCTGTTAACCGTATATTAAGTGGAACAGCAATACATTCTACCTTTGCTATAGCAAACAAAAGTACAATATATTCCAAGCTGTTTTGTGATAAAATGGCTATCCTTTCTCCTTTTTGCACATTTAAGTCGTAAATTAAATAGGCTGCTACTTTACTTACATACTCATGTAACTGTTTATATGTTATTTCCTCCTCTTCTGTAATAATGGCAATGCGATCTGGATGTAAATAGGACCGTTTTTCAATCCAATAAGCAATGCCTTGCATATTTCCTCCACTCCCTTATCTCTTTCTCAATCCTTCAAATATTAATGACATCGCCGCTTCAAATACATCTTCCGGAACATCTTTCTCTTCCCAATAACCCCATCGCATTCCTAGAAATTGTCCAATTGACATAAGACAATACGCAATTGTTTCTTTATCAAGTTGTTTAAACTCTCCCGCTTCCATACCAGCCGATAAACTTTTTAAAAATCCATTTGCGAGCTTTGCATAGTACCATCTATATAAGTTATCATCAACAACTACTGCCTGTTGTACAATATTATATAGATTAGGTCGATCTTTCACCCACCGAAAAAAAGCCTGAAAACCTCTTCTTTGTGCCTCTTCATAACTTGATATTCCCTTCATTTCTTCTTTAATAATTAAGCGTAACTCACGGTTCAATCTGCGAATCAATTCATCAAATATATCTTTTTTAGATGGAAAGTAATTATAGAAAGTTCCGTGCGCTACCTTTGCTTCTTGTGTAATATTCACGATAGAAGCCTCGTAATATCCTTTACTACCAAATACCTCTTCTGCAGCACACAATAATTTCTCTCTCGTTTCTAACCCTTTTGTTGTTAGATTTTTTACATCCATTATTATTTTTTCTGACACCTGAATCACCTCTTAGATTTGATTATAAATAAATTTCTGAATTTTGCAATTATTATCGTTAGACAAAATCTGCAAGTGTTTTTCTATATCCCAACAAAGGTTGGCTTCTGTTGACTAGCTACTAATTAGTGAGAATTTTATAACACATTCCTAATCAGAATGAATAAACGCCCTCGTCAGTTGAGTTTTTTACACTTACCTCCCTCACATAACACCATATATATTTAAGAAATATCACGAAAGTAAATCCTTATTTTACAAAATCGAAATATACTAATATAATATATAATTGATTATCACTTAAAAGTAACGGATATGAGTGAGAAAATATTGTTTTATATACTTAGGAGGAATCATAATGAATTTTAAACATGTACTTGCAACAGGCTTAATTACCGCCACATTATTCGGCGCAACGAATGCTCATGCACAAACTGAACATTTCATCGATGTTCCAATGGAGCACTGGTCTAAAGATTCGATTAACTACTTAACTGAAAAAAAGGTCATTAGTGGTTATGGTAACGGAAAATTTGGATTTGGGGACAATGTAACTCGTGGACAAGTAGCTGCGATTATTTCAAGATACTTAAAACTAGAAAATACCGGATCTACAAGTAAACATTTCTCTGATATTCATGGGCATATGTTTGAAAACAATATTAAAGCAGTTGCTCAAAAAGGAATTATGACAGGGGACAGTAGCACTGACAAATTTAGACCAGATGATACATTAACTCGATATGAAATGGCTGTTATCTTACAAAAAGCGTTTCATCTATCTGTAAAAACAAACGACCTTTTCTATGATGTTCCAAATAATTTTTGGGCAACAGACGCTGTTCGTTCATTGTATAGTAATGGTATTACAAAAGGAATTGGAAACTATCAATATGGGGGAGAAATGAATGTAACAAGAGAACAATTTGCAACGTTTATGTATAAAGCAATTAATGTAAGCCCTTATTTTGTTCCTGATTCTATTCCTGCAAAAGATGAGGATAAGTACAAAGAAATTGAGAATATATTGATTGATTCTGGATTTTTAAAAACCGATTATAACTATGTATATACTAAAACTGGTCATACATATGATGGCATTATGTATTTTAATTTTTCTCCTTATGATGACAGCGCATATAGAATGTCTATTCATAGTGATGATTCTGTATTAAATGAGCCGGTGAAAAAAATTCTAAACACACTACTACCAACTAAAACAGATTATCTATATAGTTTAATTAAAAACCCTACTGCAAGCTCTCGAACAATAGAATTAGATGGTCGCAAAATTGAGTTTAGAAGAGACTCTAGTACTAGTATAAGTGTTTCTCTTGGAAAACGAAAATACTAAAAAGACTATTTATCATGAATATAAGTAGCTGAATGGTTACTCATAAAAAATAAAAGGACTCCCCCATAAGTCGTTTTCACCAACTTATGGGGCAGCACCCTTTAATCTTAATTAGAATTATTTTCTACTTTCTCTAACCCTTCAGCCAATTGTTTCTTATCTAGCCCTTCCCCTATTACTACCAAGTTCGTCGGGAAACCGAAGTCTTGTTCCAGTAAAGTTGGTACCCCAAATGAATATTGGAATAGGTACGGGTATTTATCTCCATGGAATTTCACAAATCCTTTTACACGATAAATACTGTCTGGTAACTTTGAAAGCCATTCATATAAATTGTCTTGATCAATCGATTTCGTAAATTGATATGTCATCGTTTGTATATGTAAATGCTGTTTTACATGTAATGTCTCATGTTCCACGTCATTCGTAAATTCAGCTTCTTCTATGTCTTCTAAAGATATATTACAATATTTTGTTTCAAACAATTTCGCATGATTATTTATTGCTTTCACTGCTTCTATTACTTTGTTCTTATCCGCACCTGTTAGTAAATCTGATTTATTAATTAAAATGTGGCTACCAAACTTCAGTTGCTCATGCAATAATTGCTGAACGTTTGCACTTAATACACTTCGATTTAACCATCTTACTGCATCTAAAACGACTACAATTGATTTCACTTCTAAGAAAGGTGCTAAAATTGGTGATACACATGCATCTAACACTTCTATTGGATGCGCAACACCTGTCGTTTCTATATAAATGACATCTGGTCTTTCTTGCTGATATAACGAATGCAACTGTATTTCAAGCTCTTCTTTTAGCGTACAACAAATACATCCTTTCAGAAGTTCTCTTAAAACATTCTCTTTTCCAATAATATCTGTATCTACCGAGTATTCACCAATTTCATTCATTAATACTGCAACTTTTCTATTCTTCTTTTTTTCCGCTAACAATAAATTTTGTAATAATGTTGATTTTCCACTTCCTAAAAAGCCACCTAATATATGAATTTCTACTTTATTCATGTGATTGACCATCCATTTCTTTATTTCAAACGTATTCAAAGCGTAATAATTACGATTTATATTTATTATTTTATTAAAAGAATAGTGATTTGTAAATATATCTTCACCGTTCGTTTACTTCATACGCAACTCTAATTCCAGACTCTATTGCTCCTTGCATCCACCCATGTGTTAATGTCGTATGCTCTCCTGCAAAGTGTACTTTTCCAGCTGGTGATGTAATATACGGAAATAACTCGAGTTCTTGCCCCGGTTCGAAAGCTGTAAATGCGCCGCAAGAATACGGATTTTTACTCCAGCTAAAAGATGATCCAGTAACAAACTCACTATAGACGATGTCACCGTATATTTCCGCTAAATTTTTTAATGCGTAACGAATACGATCTCTTTGCGAGAGACTATCCCATGTTAATGCCTCATCTGCCCACGTATAACTTGCTAAAACGATGGATGCACCTGGAGTATGGATACCATAACTCGGATAATATGTAAATCGTATAGGTAAATCTGTAATCGATTTACCGCCACACTGTCCCGCTTTCTCCCAAAATCTACTTTTAAACTCTATCGCAATTTTAGTTGCAGCAATATAATTTAACTCACGAATTGCTCGTCTTTTAAAATAAGAGAATAAATGAGATGGCTGAACTTCTACAAAGCGTAACGCTGAAAATGGAATTGTAATAATAGCACTATCACTTGTTATTGTAAATTGCTTTAACGTATGCTCATGACTTCCTTGTAACATTACTTTATTATCTTCTTGTATGATTTTCTCTACTTTATACGACATAAAAAGATTATCTTTTAACTCCGGTAAAAATGAATTTGGTAATACATCCATTCCACCCGTTATCTCATAATATTTTGTCGTTGAAGTAAAAAAGATCATTTCACGTAATACTTCAATTAAAGACATTCCCATATATGCTTCCATATCAAGAAGTACACCGATCATATCGATTGCTCCGTCTGAATAATACTCAATTAAAAAGGAGCCAAGCGAATATGCTTTATACTTTTTTTCAACGATAAACCAGTTTATATTAGGATCCTTTTTTATAAAATTAAGGATTGGTTCTAATACTACTAACATTAACTCTTCTGCCGTTTTTCCTTTTTCATTCTCTAAAATGGGATATCCAAGTATACTTGGATTTTTTTCAAACAAGCTCAACCTCGTTTTAATATTATTCGTATAAATAATATCTGAAGCGGTTTTATTTATAAACAGATTTAACGGTAATTTAAATTTACGAATGTAAGCTAAAGTTAACTCGTGTGTTCCAGGAATTCGCATCGGCCCTGCATTAAAATATAAACCTCTGCTAAACGGTTCACGCATCGTATATATTCTTCCGCCTATTCGGTTATTCGCTTCTAAAATTGTTATGTTATGACCTGCTTCTTTCAATAACGATGCTGCAACTAATCCCGAAATCCCTGCACCAGCAATAACAACCTGCTTTGGGTTATTCGTTTTAACGAGCCCCACATTAATAATACGAAGCATTCTTTCCATCGTTAATGGCTGCATCATGCCTTTTTCCCCTTCAATAAAGGATTTTATTGCATTATATTCAGTTAACTTACTTCCTATGTTTCATGCAAAGAATTGCACGGATACATTTTCAATTACTTGAATATCTTTTATAAAATGTAATAAACTAGATATGACTCTATAGAAGTAAGACGTATTATCTTACATAATAAAATCAATGAAATTGCGAGGAATTTTGAAATGAAAAAAGGTATTAACCGAGTTGTATTAGTAGGAACAGGAGCGGTTGGATGTAGTTATGCTTACTGCATGATTAACCAAGCTGTAGCTGAAGAGTTTGTTTTAGTTGATGTAAACGAGGCAAAAGCTGAAGGAGAAGCGATGGATTTAAGTCATGCTGTTCCTTTTGCACCAGCTCCAACTAGAGTATGGAAAGGTAGCTACGAAGATTGTAAAGATGCGGATCTTGTAGTCATTACGGCTGGATTACCGCAAAAGCCAGGTGAAACACG
Source organism: Bacillus paramycoides (assembly GCF_038971285.1). Taxonomy (NCBI): domain Bacteria; kingdom Bacillati; phylum Bacillota; class Bacilli; order Caryophanales; family Bacillaceae; genus Bacillus; species Bacillus paramycoides. The sequence continues at coordinate 1,809,973 of NZ_CP152427.1, read as the reverse complement.
TTTAGATTTAGTTGAGAAAAACGCAAAAATCTTTAAACAAATCGTTCGCAGTATTATGGATAGCGGGTTTGATGGCATCTTCTTAATCGCAACTAACCCTGTCGATATTTTAACTTACGTAACTTGGAAAGAATCTGGTTTACCGAAAGAACGTGTAATCGGTTCTGGTACAACGCTTGATTCTGCTCGTTTCCGCTATATGTTAGGTGAGTACTTCGATATTGGTCCGCATAACATTCATGCTTATATTATCGGTGAACATGGTGATACAGAACTTCCTGTTTGGAGTCACGTATCAGTCGGTATTCAAAAACTACAAACGCTTCTTGATAAAGACAACACATACACGCAAGAAGATTTAGACAAAATCTTCATAAACGTTCGTGATGCAGCTTACCATATTATTGAGCGAAAAGGTGCAACTTACTATGGTATCGGTATGTCCCTTCTACGTGTTACTAAGGCCATTTTAAACGACGAAAATAGTGTATTAACTGTTTCGGCATATTTAGAAGGTCAATACGGTCAAAAAGATGTTTATATCGGTGTCCCTGCTGTTTTAAATCGCAGCGGTGTTCGTGAAATTTTAGAAGTGGAATTAAGTGAAGAAGAAGAATTAAAATTCGATCACTCTGTTCAAGTGTTGAAAGAAACTATGGCTCCTGTTCTTTAATATGTATAGTAAAAAAGCAATCCATTTTATTTTGGATTGCTTTTTCATTGTTCACTCATAGAAAACATTTGTTATTTTCTATTTTCTAATTGATTCCTCATTGTTTACATTAAGTACATCTAATAAGAAGATGAATATTGGTATCCCGATAATAAGCCCCCATATTCCAAGGAAATGCTCTGAAAAGATGAGAATCATAAATGTATAAAAGATTGGTAAATTCGTTTTCGCAGACATAAACTTCGGGTTTAAAAAATAACTTTCAAGAGCATGGATTACTGTAATGAACACAAGTATGTATACGACGTATATAACTCCGCCTACGTTATAAGCAATAATACAAAGCGGAAACAAGGAAATGATTACACCTGCAACAGGAATCAATCCTAGTAAGAAAATCATGACAGCCAATACGAGAAGTTGTGGAAATCCTAAAACCATTAATGCAATGACAGTAAGAATACAATTGACAACCGCAATTAAAAACTGTGCTTCAATTACTTTACCGAACGACCTTGCAAACCTTTCGCCAAAATATGCAATCTCCTCATAAAAAACCTTCAGACTACTATTTTTAAATTTCGAAGTAAATGATATTATGCGTTCTTTTTCTAACAAGAAAAATAAACTTAAAATAAGAGAGAGTAGTATTTGCAAACTAACTTTTCCTATATTTGCAATCGATTGATATATGACATCTACACCTTGTTCTATATATTTTGATACTTCCATCCCATTAATTGTTGAGAGTGCATATTTAATGATTTCATTATCAGGTGGATTTTGAAAAAACAACCTAAACTGATGAATCAATTGGGAAATTTGTATCGTTAGCACAGGTAGATATTTATATAATGTTGTGCCGATAAAAGTTACTAATATTATATACAAACATGCGATAACAATTTTCCGATTCACTTTCAATTTCTTTGAAATAAAACGTTGAAACCGATCCATTAAAAACGTCAGTATAAACGTAATCAATATTAAATTAATCATACTTTTTAATCCGTATAATACAAGCGCTACTATTATTAAAACGAGAAACCGTTGGAACCCTCTGCTTCGAAAGAAATTTTTCACTTCATTCATTAAGATTTAACCTCCCCCTTCAATGGATGGAAATTGAATATATTACATTTTATGAGCTTCTATAGACAATCTTTCTTATTAATTGAGAAGAATCCTTTTTTTCTTTTTATATAGTTAGATTCTTTTCAGATTAGGCAACCAACATATTTTATTGTAGTCGTTTACCTTTTTACAGTTTTGGTGATTTTCTATTTTTAGACTGCTGCTCATACGCATATCCAATATTGAATAGTTCCTTTTCACCAAATTGCTTTTCGATAAACACCGCACCTACTGGCTCTCCATTGTTATCATATCCTGCTGGAACCGCTAATTCTGGATAGCCAGCTATAGCTGATAGAAGAACTTCTTCGTTGTTAATCATAACTAAAGCATCCAAACCTTTCTCTACTAAATATTTATCCAGCTCTTTTCTTGCATTTTCTTGACTCGTTTGCACTACTTTTCCAAACTCATCTTTCGTTATAGCAGATTTTTCAGATCCCTCAATTAATGTTTGCCCGTATTTTATTCGTCTATTACTATCCCTTTTATTAAACGCTATAATCTCTTCTAACGATTTTACCGGTACATTTTTTTGCCTTGAAAGAAAATCATTAACATTATGTTTGAACTCATATTCTAATGTTTTTAGATTATCTACTCCCTCATCGTTTAACTGAATATCATCAGTCAATACCGCACCTGCATCTTGAAGATCTTTTCTAATTTTTTCTGCTACTTCTTTTCTATTTTCATCTTGTTGATCTATTGAAAAAAGAACTCCTATTTTTTTCCCTTTCAATCCGTCTATTGATAAATCCTTCGTATAATCAATTCTTTTTTTATCTTTCATTTTTTCTGTCATAGCATCTTTTTCATCATGACTTACCATTATGTTAAATAACGTTGCCGCATCCTTTACTGTTCTTGCCATCGGTCCTGCAGTATCAAGTGTTTCAGCTAACGGAATAATGCCTGATCTACTCACCATACCTAGTGACGGGCGTAATCCAACTACTGATTGCTGCGCCGCGGGTGCTACAATTGACCCAGTCGTTTCTGTCCCGATTGCAAGTGGTGCAAAATCTGCCGCAACTACTGTAGCAGATCCAGAACTTGATCCCGATGTATCAAACGTAATCGGACCGTATGGATTCAAATTTTGTCCTTTTTTCCCGCTATATCCGCTAGGCATTGTAAAAGATAAATAATTTGCCCACTCAGACATATTCGCTTTCCCTAAAACGAAAGCACCTTCTTCTTTCAAATTCTTCACGATCATCGCATCTTCATCTGCAATCCAATCTTTTAACACATAAGTTCCCGCGCTTGTCGGCATCGCCTTTTCCGTTTGTACATTATCTTTTACGATAACCGGCATGCCGTATAAGTTCGACTTTTTATTTAATGACCTTTCTTTATCTAACTTTCGTGCTTCTTCCATTGCATTTGGATTAATCTCTGTAACAGCATTTAATGATATTCCATTTTGGTCATGTTCTTGTATTCGAAAAAGATAAATACTCGTTAATTCTTCATATGATAATTTCCCATCATCAACCATTTTTTGAAGCTCATCTACCGTCGCATTTACGACTTCTTTTTCTTTTATCTTTACGTTTTCTATGTTAATTTCTTTCAACTGTTTATGTATCGGTTTTAACACTCTATCTTTATCATATACGATACGCTCAGGTTCCTTTGGAAAATAATTTTTATACACGTAATATCCCCCCGCACATGCCAATAGAACAATACCTCCAGCAATAGACAGCGTTATCTTTACCCATTTCTTCATGTTGTTTCCTCCACTCTAAAAGTTGCTCCATTGTATTGAAAAAGAGAGTTATCCTCATAACTCTCTCTAATTAGAATGCTAAATGAAAAAATGAAGAATTTCAATTTCATTACTTCTTTTTTTGCATTTGCTTCGCTAATAATTCTTTCACTTGATTATACGATAATCCCGAATTTTCATTTAAACGTTTTACTTCTTCAACATCCGTACCTACCACTGTATACTTTTTCTCATCATTCATTTTCCCACTTCCCTTTCCATTATTTCTTATATTTTTCCCCTAAACTCTTATTAATTAACACAAATACAAATACGGAAACTGAACGAAATTCAATAGCTAAAGGGAATTCAGTTACATAAGAGGAAAAGATAAAGAAATGTCGAATGTATATACTTGTTAAATTTAAGGGCTTGGAGGATACATTTTGAAAACATATGAGTTTAAACATAACATCCCAACATTAGAAGAGTACAAATATTTGTGTGATTCTGTTGGATGGACTGATTATATGAATTTTGAAGTGGCGGAAACTTCACTGAAAAATTCTATCCACTGCATGACAGTCAATGATAATGAAAAAATTATCGGCATGGGGAGAATTGTTGGTGATGGATCTATCTATTTCTATATTCAAGATATAGTAGTTCATCCGAACTACCAGAAACATGGTATCGGGAAAGAAATCATGCATCGTTTAGTTACATACTTACATGAAAATGCACCTGATAAGGCATTTGTCGGTTTGTTTGCATCAGAAGGTAAAGAATCGTTCTATGAGAAATTTGATTTTAAAGATTACTCACCAAACATGACGGGGATGTTTACTGTCATTTCAAAGACATAATAGATTTTTAATTGTAAGGAAAGACTTCGGTTCATATGAAGGAATTTGTTCTTGCAATAAGAGTTTAACATTACATACGAAAAGAGAGTACATATATAGCTAATATGTACTCTCCTTTTATTTCACTCTTTATATATTAAATTTCTTAATAAAATTTCACTACATCTTCAGTAGGTAAGAAAGTTCTTTCTCCCGATTGTTCATTTGGCTCACCAAATGGCATTTGTCCTACTAAGCTCCACTCTGCTGGAATGTTCCAAGTTTCTTTCACTTCAGCATCCACGATTGGATTGTAGTGTTGCAGGGATGCGCCAATTCCTTCAGCTGATAATAACATCCATACTGTATGTTGTAACATTGCATTTCCTTGATGAGACCAGAATGGGAACTGATCTTTATATAATGGTGCATTTTCTTGCATTTTTTCTACTGTTGCTTGATCTTCAAAGAATAATACAGTTCCAACACCTGTATGGAAACCTTTTAATCTTTCTACAGTCGCTTCAAAGTTTTCTGCTGGTACGCGGGCTCTTAGTGTTTCTTTAACAATATCCCAAAACTTTTCATGCTCTCCATCCATTAATACAACCATACGGCCACTTTGCATATTGAAAGATGTTGGTGCGTGTAAAGCTGTTTTTAAAACTTCTTCAATTCTTTCTTTCGTAATTGCATCGTTTTTTGTTACTTTACGAATAGAACGACGGTTCACGATTGCTTCTTTTAAGTTTGTTGTAGTTGCTGACATTTTAATTCCTCCAAATATTTGTTTTATAATTTATTTTATTATTTCATAACAAGTGAATTAGCAATATCCATCTGTATTACATTGCATACCTTCAAATGAAATTGTTTTATCCTTTTCAATTTCTTTATCAATGACTCTTTGTAGCGTTTCTTTACTAGCAAGCCCTTGAATGACTTCCTCTCCAATCATGACAGTTGGAACAGCCATAATATTCGCTTCATCATATGCGTGCTGAATTGCTTCTTCATGCATTTTTTTATATTTACGAGTTACTAAAGCATCTTTAAATTCGGCTTCAGGAAGACCTACTTCTACCGCTAATTTTGTTAAAACATCAATATCTTCAATGTTTTGCTCTTCTTGGAAAAATGCTGTGAATACGCGGTGATGATACTCATTTCCAAGTCCACGTTCTTTCGCAAATTGACATCCTTCGAAAGCTAAATGTGTATATGGATGTGGAGAAACACGTGGCAAACGCATATCAATTCCTAATTTCTTCGCAGTTGGAAGAATGAAAGCATCCCATGAGCCTAATTTTTCCGGCTCATTCCATGGATCTATTTTTGAATATGGACTTGGACGTAATTCAAATGGCATCCATTCAATCTCTACATCATTCTCTTTCGCTACCTCATCTAATGGACCTTTTGCTAAAAAACAAAATGGACATATAAAATCTGAGTATACTTTCATTTTTACAGTCATAACTTTTACACCCTACCTTTATAGTTGTAATATAATTAGTTACATCGATGATAAAAAAATATAAATATGATTTAAGCATTCATTTTTTCTTGCAAAGTTTCAAACAACTGCCTCATCGTAATATTTCTCAAAACTTCTTCCATCGCAGATTGTGCTTGTATTAATATAACTTCTAATACCGCTTGAATATTTGCTCCAATTGGACAATCTGGATTCGGTTGTTCGTGAATATGAAATAGCTTGTCTTCTTCCACTACATTTACTGCATGATACACATCTAACAATGTGATTTCATGTAAATCCTTTAATAATCCCGCACCACCTGGACCGCGATTTACATATACAAAACCCGCTTGTTTCAAGTACGACATGATTTTGCGAATGACTACTGGGTTTGTGTTTACACTTTCAGCCATATAGTCTGAAGTACAAAGTGAAGATGGATTGTTTTTCAAAATAGATAAAATATGAACAGCTATAGAAAAGCGGCTACTAATTTTCATCGTGATCACCACCTCGTTGTAATCATTATAGTTACAACAAAAAGATAAGTCAATCCTTTTCATAGATTTTTTATAAACAAATTAAAAAGTGTCCCATTATGATATATGAGACACCTCTTTTTATTCTGCAAATAGCGCTTGAAATTCCTCAATAAATAGCTGTACAGCGATTGAAGAATCCTTTAATGAAGGAACAGCTAAAGCAATTTCTCTCCATACTTGTGGTTCCAATTCTCTCGTTTGCACATTCTGTGGTAAATTTGTTAAAGATAATTCGGCTAATATTGCAATACCTAATCCTTCTTGAATCATGTTTAAAGCTGTAGTAACGGTTGATATTACATACTCAGCCCGAAGTGGTACGTTGGCTTGTTTAAACATATCAATAATGGGTGGTTCGTATCCGCCCTTACATAATATAATCGGTTCATTCTCTAAATCACTAATTGTAATAGAGGCCTTCTTACAAAGAGGATGATCATCTCTTAAGATAACAACCATTTTCCCTTTCGTTAATGGGACAATCTCCATCTCTTTATTAGGCAAAATAACAATTCCTATATCAATAACCCTCGATACTAACCAATCTTCAACTTCTTGAATCGTTCCTTCACAAAGAACGACTTCTAAGTTCGGATACTTCTCCTTAAAATGATTTATCATTTTCGGTAAGAAATGTGCAGAAGCACTCGGAAAACTCCCAATTCGAATCGTCCCAACTTCATGTCCTTTCTCCATCGCAACTTCTTGTTCAATCTTCTCTACACCGTTCAAAATCTCTCTAATATGTACAAGAATTCTATTTCCTACATCCGTAACAATTAGCCCTTTTCGTTTGTCACGTATAAGAATCGTAACTCCTAACTCTGACTCAATACTTGAAATCGCATGACTTACCGCTGGCTGCGTCATATTTAACACCCGAGCAGCCTTCGTAAAACTACCTAACTCAACAGTTTTTATTAATACTTGCAGTTGTGTAATGGTCATAACTAATCACTTATACTCCTTATAAAAAAGATTCATTTTATTTATTACAGTCGATATCATATCATAGTGAAATGAATAACAACAAGGAGGTCTTACCGTGACACAGCTTTCTCGAACTAAGACGGCCATAATCCTTACCTTTCTCGTTTTCATGTGGGGAATCAATTGGCCTTTATCTAAGTTTGCCCTGCATTATACACCACCCGTTTTATTTGCAGGCGTTCGAACTTTAATTGGAGGATTCATTTTACTCCTGTTCGCATTACCAAAATACAAAGAGTTACACTTAAAAGAAACTTGGCATTTATACGTTATTTCTTCTTTACTTAACATCATTATATTTTACGGATTACAAACTGTAGGTCTTCAATATATGCCCGCTGGACTATTTTCCGCCATCGTATTTCTACAACCTGTTTTACTCGGCATTTTCTCATGGATTTGGCTTGAAGAATCTATGTACGGGTTAAAAATTTTCGGGCTTGTTCTCGGATTTATTGGCGTGGGTGTTATTAGCTCTAGTAGTTTAACGAGACATATTTCTATTATCGGAATCCTTCTCGCGTTAGGATGCGCTATTGGCTGGGCACTTGGCACAGTATTTATTAAGAAAACTGGGCACCGTGTTAATGCTATTTGGATGGTAACACTGCAGCTTATTATTGGCGGATTCTGCTTAATTGGATTTGGATCAGAGTTTGAAAGCTGGTCTAGTATCGCTTGGAGTATACCATTTGTTAGCGTACTACTCTTTATTTCATTCTTTGTTATTGCAATGGGATGGCTTGCATACTTTACTCTTGTTGGAGCTGGTGAAGCAAGTAAAGTTGGGGCTTATACATTTCTTATTCCACTAATCGCTATTATTGTAAGCTCAATTTTCTTACATGAAGCCATTACGATTAGCTTATTCATCGGACTATTATTTATTGTGGTGAGTATTTGTTTCGTAAATATAAAGCCGAAAACACTTGCTGTAAGGCAGCAGGTTGAAGTGAAATAAATATGGGAAAGAGCCTACTGTTTGTAGGCTCTTTCCCATATTTTACTTTTTACGGCGCACTACAAAAACACACGCCCCTACCGACGATACAATCGCCAAAATAGATAGGGCAATTGCTATCAATTGCATATTACTAGTACCTTCATTCTTTTCTACATTAGACACTTCACCATGTTCTCCTGTTACTGACGTACCTTTTGCAATTGTAGTAAGTGAATGTGGTTTTTCAGCTTTTTCATCGCCTGCCCATTCAACAATTTCTCCGTCTTTATATAGTTGATATGCATCCCAAGCTATTTTTTGTTCTTTATCAGGGTTTTTAGCGACGAAAGTAAATCGCTGGAACTGACCGGGTAAAATCCCATCTCCTGTTGCTTCCCATACTACTGTTTTCACTTTTCCAGCATTATCTTTTTGCTCTTCCACTTTCCATCCTGGCACTGGTTCATACTGTTGGAACTCTACTCCAGACGGTATTTTTAATGTAACTTTTGTCGTTGCTACATTCTTTTCAACTGGTACTTTTATCGTGTAAGTCTCCCAAGAACCAATGTCAGAAGTTGCTGGCTTTACAGTAACGTGCGCACTAACAGGTAATGAAAAAATCCCCATTGCAATTATTGTTGCGATCATTGTTGTACCCAATTTTTTTATTTGTTTCATTTTCTATTAGCTCCTTTTTATCTATACCTTTGCTTTATCTGCCGCCTACTATAAATTTATAATCCGTATCAAAACTATCAAGAAATTTTGTTAATCCATGCACTTGTATACTCCAGTTTCCTGTCATGTTAATATACATACCTTCTGCTTCGTATTCTCCTGGTGAAACGGCGGAAACTTTAAATGAACCTTTTCCCATATTCATATCTAATGATTGCGTTGTTAAAATAATTTGCTCCATATCGGTAACAGGTTGTCCGTTCTCATCCTTTAAAGTAATATGAAATGTATTTTGTCCTACTTTATTAGGACTTACATGTAAAGTAAGTTCATATCCATTATCTAATTGTTTGCTCTCTGTAAAAGGTCCAGTAGGAGGCATCAGCGGTGTTTGTACGTTTGTCATAAAAGCTACGATTATGAAAATGATAATTCCAATGATAAATTCTACTTTCACTGTAGCGCCTAATCCTTGCTTCGCTCTCATTTTCCCTTTCACATAATGAACAATTCCCAATATCCCCATGAAAATGAATAAAAGTATCTTTGCTAATAAAGCTAATCCATACTTCGTATCAAATAATGAGTGGATTGTTGGAATAAAGAATGTACTGTTAAAAAGACCTGTTATTAAAATCACGATGACAGCACCTGTTGCCCATGGTGAAAAACGCTTAATCATATCCCAATACATACTCCACTTGTCATCCTCTTTACGTAATAGAAGAATAATGGATGATAGACCGCCAATCCATAATGACGCTGCAAATAAATGCAGAAAATCCATAACGACAGCAATCTCTTTAAACTTTAAACCATATGCGTGACTATTAAATGCTTTCATAACAAGGATCCCAATGAACAATACTATTGGAATGCTCCATACTTTAAACGATGAAAACTTCTCACACTTCATCGCAAAATATGTAACAATTATAAGCAAACTAATAAGAGCCATTTGAGTGAGCCATACGTAACTAAAAACAGAAAGCTGTAACGTTTCTTTTAATAGTACAGGATCAAATGCTTCTAGCCATGAAACATCAGCATTTATTTTCGCTTGCAATGGTAGATTGAATAGTAAACTAATGAATATGCCAATTAATGAGATCCATATTATTTTTTTACTTCTTGATCGAACCAAGGTTGCATTCCCTTTATACATAATAAGATTAAAGAATAGCACTCCTATAAATAAGGAGAAACCTGTATATAGAACTCCACGCTCCATAATCATATCTATTTGCGGGACATACCCCATCTCTTCTACTTGTACATCGTCTGCTCCAGCTTCCGCTAATCCAATTCGGAACGGAATAACTCCTTGAATAGGATGCCCGTCAGCAGAAATCACTTTCCACTGAATAGAGTAGAGACCATTTTTGAGATTCTCTTTTAATCCAGCTTCTAATAGCTTTTTATTTTTTTTATCAATATGAGCATCTTTTAAATCGACCCTTTTACCTGATGTATCTCTCACGTACAATGTATTAAAACTTGAGACTTGTATGTCCTCATCGAATTCAATTTTCACAACAGCTGGTGCTTTCTTCAATGTTTCATTTTCAGCAGGGTTTGATTTCACAATGTACGCATGAGCAGATGCACTTTTTGGTATCAATATAATAAGCACACATGCAATTAATAGCCATGCCCCTAACCTTCTCATTACTTTCACGCTCATTTCACTTCTTTCTTCCACATCACTATATTTTCATTCCTTTAACTTCCCACGTTCAATTCTCCGGCTAAATATTAACCTGATTAAATATAAATTTCTATACAGTATAATTCTTTATTTCTCCCTCACCTCTAAACTTCCAATAGAATAGTAACTACTTTCATAGATACAACTTACATTTTTAAAGTCGACTGTTATTATATCATGAAATATATTTAAGTAAGTTCCTGAAGAAGAAAAGTTATCGTGAATGATTTGTGAAGAAAGTGTGAAATTCATAAATAAAAAAAGGCATTACGTTTTTACGCAATACCCTTCTTCCATCATAAAATTTCTTTACTTCTCTTCCGGATAATCACAATACTCAATGATTGTTCCCTCTGTATCCGCTGGGTTAAGATATATTAATCTTCTACCGTGCTTATTCATTCGAAGTGTATGCTCTAACGTTCGAATACCTTGTTCTTTTAACTCTTCTAAAGCTACATCTAAATCAGCAACACGATACGCAACGTGATGAACACCTTTACCTTTTTGTTTAATAAAGCGTGCTATTGGAGACGTCGTATTATTCGTCGGTGCAAGTAATTCAATTCTATCTCCATCCACTTCAAGAATGGCTACTTCGCTTTCAACACCAGGAGCTTCACTTACGTAACGATCTATTAAAGTTCCTAACAACACCTTTTCATAAAAACGTATCGTACTATCTATATCTCGAACTGCGATGCCAATATGATCAATTGTTTTTTTCATTTTATTTCCCCTACTACTTTATTTTCTTTCATTATTAATAGTAACAAAAAAAGTTATAGAAACAAGTTCTATAACTTTTTTATTTAACCTATTTTCTTATTCGCACTAGCTGCTGGTTGAACTTGATTTTTTCCTTTTAAAACGCTAATGCCGTATCCGATAAATCCACCGATAATCGCTGGGAAGATCCAACCTAATCCTACTTCTTGCATCGGAAGGAATTTAGTGAACAATTGGCTTACTACTGCAATGTTAACGCCAGCTGCACTTAATCCATCAAATAAGCTGATAATAAATGTTAAGATTAAGCTCACTTGGTAAACTTCAGCTCTTCCTTTGAATAATGAATGGAAGAATGTTAAGAAAATCAATACGATTGCTAGTGGATAGATTGCTGTTAATACTGGAACAGAAACTGCGATTAATTGTGTTAATCCTACGTTTGCAACAATTGCACTAAATACACATAGCGTGATGGCAATTGCTTTGTAAGGGACATTTGGGAATAACTTATGGAAGAATGAAGAACATGCTGATACAAGTCCCACACTAGTTGTTAAACACGCTACTGTAATCATTAACCCTAATAATACTCCACCATATGATCCGAAATAGTAGTTAGAAACTTTCGCTAATACTTCTCCACCATTCTCTAAATGTCCAAGCTTTGCAACACTTGAAGCACCCATATAAGAAAGAGCTGTATAGATAATTGCTAAAATAGATGCTGCAATGATTGTCGCTTTTGCACAAACAATCATAATCTGTGTTTTCGTTTTCGCACCTTTTTCTTTAATTGCATTAATGATAATGATTCCAAATACGAATGATGCCAGTGTATCCATTGTTAAGTATCCTTCTTGGAATCCTTTAAAGAATGCATGTGATGTATAAGCTTCCACTGGTGCTTGCATATCTCCAATCGGATGTATAAAAGCAACGATTACTAATATACCGATAAAAGTTAACTTAATTGGCGTTAAGATTTTTCCAACAATATCGACAATTTTCGCGGGATTTAGCGAAAAAAAACAAGTGATGCTAAAGAATATAATTGTGAAAAGAATTAAAGGTGTAGAACCTAATCCTTCTGGCATAAACGGCTTAAGACCAATTTCATAAGAAACATTTCCTGTTCTTGGTATTGCAAATAACGGACCAATCGCTAAGTATAAAACTGTTGTAAACACAATCCCGAACACTGGGTGAGCACGACTTGCTAATGACTGTAAATCATCTTTACCCGAAAAACCAAATGCTAGTACACCTAGTAATGGCAATCCAACACCCGTTACTAAAAATCCAGCATTAGCAATCCATACATTCTCTCCTGCCGATTGACCGAGCATTGCCGGGAATATTAAATTTCCTGCTCCAAAAAATAGTGCAAATAACATTAATCCAATAACTACTATGAACGAAAACGGTACTTTATTCGCCATAATATAACCCCCATTCAAATTTCCTTATCTCATTTTCCATTTTTAACTAATTGAATTTTCTGAATATTAAATTCGACTATCAACTATTCTTGAACTCATTATAGTTTGTCATATAATATTTTGCAATACTATTTTCAAACTTTTCTTTTATTTTATAATTATACATTTTTTAACATAGAATACAGACTAAAAAACCAACATGATCATCCATGTTGGTTTTTCCATTTGCTATTATAAATTAAAATTTTGCAGCTACTTTTTTAACGTTTTCTAATCCTTCTTCAACAATTTGTTGTGAACGATCTGGATATTGATTGTGCCCTTCAATTACAACAGTCTCCGGATTTGTAATTCCCCAGAATCCAAGCACATTCGTTACATAATTAACTGCCATTTCCATAGGAGCCATTTGTTCTGAAGAGTAATCTGAACCACGAGCACCTAACACAACGACTTTCTTATCACCAGCTAAACCTACTGGACCATTTGCTGTATATTTAAACGTTTTTCCAGCTTGAGATAAGTATGAAATATATGTGATTAATGGTGCTGGTACTGTGAAATTCCATAATGGGAACGCAAATACAACTTTATCAGCTTCTAAAAACTGATTTAAATATTGATCTACTGTTGCTACAGCCTTCTCTTCTTCAGCTGTTAACTCCATTCCTTGACTACGTTTATATCCACCTGAAATAGCGATATTTCCGTAATAAGGAAGATCTAATGCAAATAAATCTAACTCTGTAATTTCTGTATTCGGATTTGTTTCTTTATAAGCATTTACAAATGTTTCATACATTTTTGAACTAACTGCTTGCTCCGCTGGACGATCGTTTGCTTTTACAAATAATACTTTTGACATTGTTTTATTCCCCTCTACTTTTGTATTTTCTTCTTTTTTACCAAATAATGAGCTAAATAATCCCATTTTCTTCACCTAAACTTTCTTATCATATTCATTATTCATCATCATAAAAATTCTTATTCTAGTAAAAAGTTCCAATAGATACCTTAAGTACAAACACAAAAAACTTTTTGTTATTTAATTACCTTATGTAAGTGATTATAATACAGTAACTTACTTTAGTCAAGTAACTTTAAATAAAAAATAATATCTCGAATCAAAAACAAAAAAGCCCAATACAATTAAAATACCCATTGTAACTTTATTGTTTGTATAATGGATGTAGAGAGGGCAATTCATATTTAGAAAGGATTTACTCATGAGCACTTTAGAAAAGATTCAAACTTTTATTATTCTTTTTGCTGTTACATGCGGCATCGTACTCGGACAATTTCATTTGATACATATGTATGCAGAGCAATTTATTGTCCCCTTCTTATTTTTTATGCTGTATGGATTATTCCTCAGCATCCCATTGAAAGAAATAAAAAATGGGTTCCGCAATTTAAAATTTGCTGGAACGAGCCTTACTATTAATTTTGTATGGACACCTTTACTTGCTTGGGGATTAGGTGCACTATTTCTTTCAGATCATCCAGCACTTTGGGTTGGATTTGTTATGTTAATGGTTACTCCATGTACAGATTGGTACTTAATCTTTACTGAAATAGCAAAAGGAAATGTAGCACTTTCTACTGCAATTATGCCTGTAAATTTAATATTGCAAGTACTACTTCTTCCCATTTATTTATTTTTATTTGCTGGTGTCATGAAGACTGTAGCGCTTTCTGTTTTAGTAGAAAGTATTGTTATCGTAATCGTCTTACCCTTTGTACTTGCACACGCTACAAAATTCATTATGAATAAAATGAAAAAAGCTGAAACACTCGAGAATAAACTCATTCCGTTTTTCAGCTCTGCGCAAATTGTATTTTTAAGTTTAGCAATCGTAGCGATGTTTGCATCACAAGGTAAATATTTACTACAAAATATAAATGTCGTTTTACTATTACTCATTCCTGTTCTATTGTTCTTCATCATAAATTTTGTAATCGGGCAATTTATCGGACGCATTATGCACTTATCTTATAAAGATACAGTAAGTTTAAGCTTAACAACTTTAGCAAGAAACTCACCTGTTGCACTCGCTATTGCTGTAACAGCTTTTCCTGACGAACCTCTTATTGCACTTGCACTCGTTATTGGACCGTTAATTGAACTGCCAGTACTTGCTTGTATTTCACAGGTGTTGTTGCTTATTAAGAGAAAACAGCAGTATACATAATAAAAAACGTCCCAAATTAGGACGTTTTTTTATTTTCAAGAAATAATAGAAGTAACGATAATTATCCGCTCTAAGGATTTTATACGTGATAGAAAATTAGCTTTTCGTTACATTTACAATGTCTTTCTAATTAAACATTATAGGAAAAGTAAATATAACGAAAGCTGCCCAAAGTCCGTAGATTGGTAAATACTTCGTAACGGCATCTTGGATAGCTGTTGGTCCTGATTTGTTTTGTAGAAAACGCATATAGGAAAACATAATCCAAATGAGATTTGCCCAAATCAGTATGTTTACACCTAAAACAGCAAGTCTATTAGGTGTAATCCCGTAAGAAGAAAGTCTGAATACGATAGCTGACAAAGCGACAGTGTCAATAATAAGCGCCAGAACAATTAAGGCAAAATTTATATAATCTGAAATGCTCTTTTTCTCATCTGAATCACTCTCAACGATAGAAAATATAGTAACAGCCAATACACCAAGAAGGATTCCATTGAAGGCCATTAGGAAATTGCGGTCCAAGAATGGATTTTTCCCACTCCATATAACCGTTATAAGATAGATCAACAATGTAATCAGTACAAGCGGACTAAAAATTTTAGCTATATATGGTGTAATATTTTTAGCAAGTTTAAGGTTCATTGATACTAAGTATGTAGCCACAATAGCGAGGGCGGCAGCACCAAATAAAACAACATTACTAAAATAGAATTCTCCTATATCCAAGTCAACGAAGCTAAATAACTTCATGGTGAATACTGCTAATACCATTCCGCTCACCGCCATACTCGCGTAGAGAAGACAATATTCTAAATTAAATTTAATATAAGCTAATCTTGTACTACCTTTTGAATATTCATTTCCTGTAAACGCAATCCCTACTAAGACCCATAACATTATAGGAAAATGTAAATAAGCAAGGATACTGCTGTCTTTATAATTTAATGGCAACATATTAAGATACAATCCGGAAATTAGTAACAACGCCGCAAGGAAATAAATAATACTTTTTTTCGGAGTATTATTGTAAATAAAATAAGCAACAATAAAAGGAATTACACCAAAAGCTAGGTTAATGGGAGCAATTGCTTCCTGCTCGACAAAGTGGAAAATGATTCTGGTACTTAGCCCAGCTAGAATAGCTAACATACCCATGAATAAGAAACCCTTTTGAAACAGCGATATTTTTTCTTTATTTGCCGTCTCCTTGAAATGCAATCTTTCGTACCAAGCAGCTAGTACCTGAGAATCAGGTTTTTCATCCCATGCTTGTGAGAATGACTTTTTAAAAGCTTTCGGGTCTTTTCTATACATTCTCTCCAACTCATGAGGGTTATCCATATTTTCAATAATCAAATTGTTAATGTCCATATTTATACCTCCTCTAATTAAAAAAATAAAGTTGTTACCTTTTCCATAAAAAGCACCACACTTATTTATTATGATTTTGATTTTAATATAAAATTTATCGTTTTACAATAAATTTTTATTCCTTAAGATAATATTTTTATTGCATACTTCCATAAACATCAGTATAAACTACTTACAGTTTCTCTTAATTACTTTTTCCTCTTATAAAAAATAAAAAAGCATGACATAAATTTGTCATGCTTTTTCAAACTTAACCTTCTATTTGTTAAAACCACTTAATTCTCAAACACAAAATTAATCTTATTATCTTTCCACTCTAACTTCGCATCAAAGGTTTTCTCACCTTTTTTAAAGCCTTTAATTAAATCGGTCTTTTCACCTTTTAAGAGCTTTGTCATGTTCTTTTGCGAAATTGTTTTACTTAATATTTTCTTTGAGATGGTAAAATCACATTGTGTCGTGTTGTAGTTAGAACAACCGTAAAACGTTGACTTATCAATCACGTCGCCATCACATTTTTTACAACTACCAATCTTTTTACCAGTTGTAAATTTCGATCCTTTTCGCTCAATCGATTCAACATGTAATCCAGTGAAATCCCACTTCTCCGACATTTCTACTGCATCTTCAATAATTTTAGCTGATAACTTTTTCGTTTGTTCCATAAATGTAGCTGGTGATGCTGTGCCTTCACCGATTTCCGCAAGGCGCTGCTCCCATTTCGCGGTCATTTCTGGTGAAGCTAGTATTTTATCACCGATTGCGGTAATTAATACTTTCCCTTTATCGGTCGCATACACTTGGTTCTTCTTCACATCTATATATTTACGGTCTTTCAGCATCGTAATAATCCCAGCGCGCGTTGCCTCTGTACCTAAACCTTCTGTTTTCTTTAATACTTTCTCAAGCTCTTCGTTCTCTAAATACTTACCTGCCGTTTTCATTAACGTAATAAGTTGACCTTCTGTATAACGCTTCGGTGGCTGTGTTTTTCCTTCTTTCACTATCACCTTTACAACTTTCCCTTGTTCACCTTCTGCGACAATTGGAAGAATTGTTTCGTCATCTTTATCATCTTGGAAAATAACTTTACGCCAACCTTCTTGAATTTGCTGTTTTCCTTTTGAAACGAATTCAGCACGTTCATCTACAAGCGTTATAATCGTCGTATAATCAAAGATTGCAACTTCATAGTGAGCGGCAATAAGTCTTCTTACGATCATATCGTAAATTTTCTTTTCATCACCTGATAATCTGCTTGGGTTTGTAACTTGCTCTGTCGGAATAATGGCATAGTGATCTGTTACTTTCTTTTCATTCACATAACGCTTATTATTCATAATTGATTCAACCGGAGCCGGTAATAAACCTTTATATTCATCAAACTGACTTAACTTCTGTAAAATATCAGGGAACGTCGCTGCCTCTCCTTGTGTAACATAGTTAGAATCTGAACGAGGATAAGAGACAATCCCTTTTTGATATAGTGCTTGCGTTATATCAAGCGTCTTTTTCGGTGAAAATTTGAATGCTTTATTTGCCGTGGCTTGCAGTGACGATAAGTTAAATAAAAGCGGTGGCTGAAACTCTTTACGCTCCGTTTTCATTTCCTTTACTTCAGCTGGTTTCCCTTGGCAAAATGCCGCAATTTTATTTGCCATATCAGGGTCTTTTAAGCGGGATTCACTATCTTTCTCCCATTTCCCCTCATACTTCTTTCCTTCTATATTAAAGGTTGCGAACACTTCCCAAAACGGCTCTGACTTAAAGTTTTCTATTTCTTTTTCACGCTTTACGATTAATGCGAGTGTCGGTGTTTGTACACGTCCAGCGGAAAATACATCGTTCATTCCTTTTTTCTTTAGCAAAATACTAAAGACACGCGATGCATTCATACCAACGACCCAGTCCGCACATGACCTTGTATATGCCTCATAGTACGTATTGATTGTATCTGATTCATCAAGCAAGTTTTTAAACCCTTGGTAAATAGCTTGTTTCGTTAAAGATGAAATCCAAAGACGCTTCATCGGCTTTTGCACGTTACAAAGATTAATAATGTTTCGTACGATTAATTCCCCTTCACGCCCAGCATCGCCTGCGTGAATAATTTCTGTTACCTGAGGATTATGTAACAGCTGTTTCACAACGTTAAATTGCTTATACTTTGACTTTGTTACTTCAAATTGAAAACGCTCTGGAATCATCGGTAACGTATTAAGTGACCATTTTTTCCACTCGGCGTGATAATGTTCTGGATTACATAACTGTGTCAAATGACCAATTGCCCATGTACAGTACGCTCCATTTGGAAATAACTCATTTGCTTCTACTTCTAAATAACCATCTTTCCGGCGATATTTAAACTGTGAAACAAGAGCCAAACCTTGATCTGGTTTCTCGGCAATAATTAATTTCATTTTATAACTCCCTATCTGTATTCCAGTGTTACTTTCATTGTATATCTGTTTAGAGGCGATGATAAAACAACAATCTTATTTATCATTCGCGGTTTGTCTCGCAAATGGGAGACCTATAATATTATACGCTTATTCTTTATGGCTTCACAATAGAAACTCTTCATTTAACTCTTACATTCACATGCTCATAATTAAAAAGCCTTCCCAAAAAAATCAGAAGCCTTCTTTCTTACCTTTATGAAATTGTGCAGATAATTTGCAGATATAAATAAGCATAAGAACTCTCCATATGAACATATGATGAAATGAATGATAGGACAGGGAGGTATCATAATGTTCGCTTACACATTAACAGCCTTAACACTTTGTTGTATCTCAATTCTTATTACATCATATATTTCTAAACGTAAGGGTACCCTAATGGAGTATATGGTATTTATTATGTCTTTTAGTATGAGTATCGGTTTAAGTATTGGTTTTTATTTCGGTATTCTTTTTAAAGGAGAATTACTCTATTCTACTTTGCTTGCTATATTAATTAGTGGTTGTATCGGTTTTTTAGTCGGTCTACGTTTTCACCTATATACTGCTTTAGAAGGAATGTTCTCTGGATTAATGGCGAGTATGATGGGAGCAATGATTACAGAAATGTTAAACGCTCAACAAGCTCATAGTATACTGTTTATTAGCCTTTTACTTACGATAACAATAACTATGTCATGTATAATTCAACTTGTATCAGAAACTTTTTCTGCTTTTATCCAAAGGCGTTTTTTGTTATTACTTTCAATTAGTGTAGTAATTATCTTCGCTGTATTTGTGACATTCCCAGATCATACTCCTCCACCTTCAACCGGGCATGATCAACATATACATTGACATTTGGAATATAATGAACTTTATAAATAGAAGATGATTTTCGAGAAAATATCGCGGTTTAAAATGAACAAAATAAAAAGACGCTCAAACTTAAGCGTCTCTCCCGATCATTATTTCGTAACAACTTCAACTTCATCTTCTTTTACATTTACATTATTTTCTCTCATAAACGCTTCAATCTCTTCAACTTCTCTAATGATATCTTTTGACAAGTTTTCATGTCCGTCTTTCGTTACAAGAATATCATCTTCAATACGAATGCCAATTGATTCTTCTGCAATATAAAGACCAGGTTCAATTGTTATAACCATACCTTCTTCTAACACTCTATCTTTATATGTTCCTACATCATGCGTATCTAAACCAAGGAAATGGCTGACACCGTGATAATAGTATTTTGATAACTGTTCGTCTTCTTGAATTAAACCAATTGCTTTACACTCTTCTGCTAATACCTTTTTCGTATGCTCATTTAATGCAGCAAACTTTACTCCTGGTTTAATGAGTTCTGTTGTTTCTTTCAATGCTTTTAATACAATATTATACATTTGTTTTTGGCGACTAGAGAATGTTCCATTTGCAGGGAATGTATAACTAATATCAGCATTATAGTAATCTTTTTGAGCGCCTAAATCTAGCAGTACTAAATCACCATTTTGAATTTGTGCATCATTATCTTCATAATGAAGAACTGTAGCATTTTTCCCACTTGCCAAAATTGTATTGAACGCATGATGCTTAATGCCAGATGACTTCAGTGTGAAATCAAACTGAGCTTCTAATTCATATTCCATCATGTCAGCTTGTGCATGCTTAAGTACGTTGTAAATACCCTCTTTCGTTACAGCAATCGCTTCTTTAATGATTTCAATTTCTTCTTCTGTTTTAAACACTCGTAATTCACAAATATTCGGATATACATTACCAATTAAAACGTGTGGATACTGTTCTCTTACATGTTTAGCAAACGCAAGCGTTTTTGTCTCCGCTCCATTCCACTCACGACGCTCTAAATCTAAATATAGATGCTTCACATTTTCTGTGAAAAGTATATTTGACATTGTCTTTTCAAAGCTATCTAAATATACAACTTTCTTTATACCTGAAAATTTCTCTGCTTCCTCGTTAGAAACTGTTTTACCCACCCATTTTTCCATTACTGGATCTGACTTTTCAATGAAAAGTGTTTCTTCTACACTATTTCCAAACTTCTTCAACATGAAAATAACATTTGGTTCATCGATTCCTGTTACATAGTAAAAATTTCGATTCGGCACAAATTTATACTGTGCATCCGCTGACATATGAGGTGCTTGTCCAGCAAATAAAATAGTAATAGATTCATCTGGTAATGTGTTTGCTAATCGTTCTCTATTTTGAGCAAAAAATGCTGATTTCATAATAAATCCCCCCTAGCGTTCTATGCATGCTTGTAAAGCTAATTGTTCTCTGTTATTCATTTTATTATTGTTATAATTTTTAGTCAATTTTTAACCTTTTAGATGGTGTTGACATAATAAAAATCAAACGTTACAATAACTATACATTAGTAAGTAACTAATGTAATTAATTATAACTAGAGGTGAAAACAAATGAAAAACATTTTATTCCGTATTAATGAATTATCAAAAAAAGAAAAAACATCTGGATTAACAGTTAATGAAAAACAAGAACAACAAATATTGCGCCAAAACTATACAAAAACATTTCGTGGAAGCTTAGATTCCATTTTATTAAACACAAAAATTGTTGATCAAAATGGTCATAACGTAACTCCAGCCGCATTACAAGATGCTCAAATACGTTTAAAATTAAGCAAATGAAATTAAAGCTAAATAAACAATCGTATAAAACATAAAAAGAGCCGGAATTCCTATTTAGAAATTCCAGCTCTTTTTATTTTCTTTTCTAATTTAACATATGAGCGATACATCGCAATTCTCCACGATACAATCATTTTACGCTAAGTTTATGAACGGAATATGAACAAAATATTACATTCAACTTTCGAAAATAGAAAAACCATTCCACAATTCATATTTGTGGAATGGCTTTTCAACTTATTTTAAATCTTCTATTGAGAAAGCACCTGGAAGTAATTGCTCAACAGTCACTTCTTTTTCATCGCCTTTTACATTCGTTAGTAATACAGGCATTTTCGGTTCACAGAATTCAGCAATTACTTGTCTACAAGCACCACATGGTGAAATCGGTCCGTCCGTTTCGCCTGTAATAACTAAATAACTAAAATCGCGCTCACCTTCTGATACTGCTTTAAAGATCGCCGTTCTTTCTGCGCAGTTACATAAACCGTAAGAAGCATTTTCTATATTACAGCCAGTATAGATTCTACCTTCTTTCGTAACTAACGCTGCACCAACAGGGAATTTCGAATACGGAATATATGCTTTTGCTAACATCTTATTTGCTGCTTCAATATATTTTTTCTTATCCATATTATTTCCTCCTCAAAGTAAGTGTAATTATGATTAGTCAGTAATCACTGTATGAACTAATTTAGGAGCCACTGCTGTTTCAGCGATAGAAATGTTCTCATAGATTTTTGCTTTTACATCTTCTACATTTTCACGGTTTGCGTAGATTGTTACGAATGGTTCGCCTTCTTTTACTGCATCGCCAACTTTTTTACGTAACATTAATCCTACTGCTAAATCGATTTCATCCTCTTTTGTCGCACGGCCAGCACCTAGTAACATAGCTGCGATACCGATTTCATCTGCAACAATGTTAGAAATAACACCTGAAGTTTTTGCAGGTACATCAATTACATACTTCGCCTGTGGCATTTTTTCTGGATTGTCTACAATTGAGCTATCTCCGCCTTGATTACTTAAGAACTCTTTAAACTTCTCTGTTGCTTTTCCGTTTTTCATCACTTCAATTAACATTTCACGTGCTTCTTCTAATGTATTTGCTTTTTTCGCAAGTACAACCATTTGACTTCCTAATACAAGTACTAATTCTGTTAAATCTTCTGGACCTTCACCTTTTAACGTATCAATCGCTTCTTTCACTTCTAAAGCATTACCAATAGCAAATCCAAGCGGTTGTGACATATCTGAAATAACAGCCATAGTTTGACGTCCTACATTATTTCCGATACGTACCATTGCATGTGCTAATTCTTTTGCATCTTCTTCTGTTTTCATAAATGCGCCAGCACCTGTTTTTACATCAAGTACGATTGCATCTGCACCAGCTGCAATTTTTTTACTCATAATTGAACTTGCGATTAAAGGAATTGAGTTTACTGTTCCTGTTACGTCGCGTAATGCATAAATCTTTTTATCTGCAGGTGTTAAGTTTCCTGTTTGTCCAATAACAGCTACTTTGTCACGGTTTACAATATCAATGAACTGCTCTTTCGTAATTTCAACGTGGAATCCTTCTACCGCTTCTAATTTATCGATTGTTCCGCCTGTATGTCCTAAACCACGACCAGACATTTTTGCTACTGGTACATCTAAAGCAGCTACTAATGGTCCTAATACTAATGTTGTTGTATCACCAACACCACCAGTTGAATGTTTGTCTACTTTAATTCCTTCAATTGCTGATAAATCGATCGTTTCTCCAGACTCTACCATTGCCATCGTTAAATCTGCACGTTCGCGATCTGTCATATCTTTAAAGAAAATTGCCATTGCAAGTGCACTCACTTGATAATCAGGAATACTTCCGTCTGTATATCCATTAATAAAGAATTTAATTTCTTCAGTCGTTAATTCTTTGCCATCACGTTTTTTTGCAATAATATCTACCATTCTCATTACAATCACCATTCCTTTTTATATGATATGAATCTGTTAAAATAATAAGCCAACGATTGTTGCTGATAAGAAACTTACTAATGTTGCACCGAAAAGTAATTTCAGACCAAATCTTGCGACTACATTTCCTTGCTTTTCATTTAAGCTCTTAACTGCCCCTGCAATAATTCCAATTGAAGAGAAGTTTGCAAATGAAACTAAGAATACAGATATAATCGCTGTCGTTCTATCTGAGAAATTAAAGTTTCCTTGCGCTAAATCTGTCATAGCGACAAATTCATTTGATACTAATTTTGTTGCCATAATATTTCCGGCATTAACTGCTTCATGCCAAGGTACACCCATAATAAATGCAAATGGTGCAAATACATAACCAAGTATTTCTTGGAATGAGATACCAATTACACCTTTAAATACTGCATTAATGAATGCGATAAGAGCAACGAAACCGACTAACATAGCTGCTACTGTGATTGCAACTTTAAATCCGTCTATAATGTATTCACCTAATACTTCAAAGAAAGTCTTTTTCTCTTCTTCTTGCACTTCTAACATATCTTCTTCTTCAGTAACTTCATACGGGTTAATGATAGAAGCGATAATAAAACCACCGAATAAGTTAAGAACTAAAGCGGTTACAACATATTGAGGTTTTAATAACACCATATATGATCCAACGATAGACATTGAAACGGTAGACATTGCAGATGCACATAATGTATACATTCGTTTCTCTGGCAATAATCCTAATTGTTTCTTAACTGAAATAAACACTTCAGATTGTCCTAAAATCGCAGAAGCAATAGCATTATATGATTCTAGTTTCCCCATTCCATTTACTTTACTTAATACTAGACCGATAGATTTCACAATAATAGGTAATACTTTAATGTGTTGCAATATGCCTATTAGTGCTGAGATAAATACGATTGGCATTAATACACTTAAAAAGAACGAAAACTCTTTTTGATTTACTAATCCACCAAATACGAAATTCACACCGTCAGCGGCATATTTTAACAACTCTCCAAAACCATCTGCTATTCCGCTAATTAATATATTCCCTACACTTGTATTTAATAATAAAAATCCCAAAATGAATTGTAATATAACCATCGTTATGATTGGGCGATATTTGACTTTTTTTCTATCATTACTAGCAAGCCAAGCGATACCTAAAATTAATACGAGACCAAAAATACCAATTAAGTATTTCATAAGCCTTCCCCTCCCATTCGTATCCGCTTACATTTTTTCAATTGTTAAAGCAATAGATACACTTTATTTTGTGTATCTATTGCGTTTGAATTCATTAATGATTAGTAGTTATCTGTAGCACCTTTTGCATCATTTAATACGATTGCAACACTAGCACTTGCTCCAACGCGAGAAGCTCCAGCAGCTACCATTTTTTCTGCATCTTCACGTGTACGAACGCCACCAGATGCTTTTACACCAACGTTTGGTCCTACTGTTTTACGCATTAATGCGATATCTTCAGCAGTTGCTCCGCCAGTTGAGAATCCAGTTGAAGTTTTTACGAAGTCAGCACCAGCTTTTACTGATAATTCACAAGCGCGTACTTTCTCTTCATCTGTTAATAGACAAGTTTCAATGATTACTTTTACAAGAGCTTTTCCTTTTGCTGCTTGTACTACTTCATAAATGTCTTTTTCAACAAGTTCGTTGTCGCCATCTTTTAAAGCGCCTACGTTGATTACCATATCAACTTCAGTTGCTCCTTTTGCGATCGCATCTTTTGTTTCAAATGCTTTGGTTTCAGTCGTGCTTGCTCCTAATGGGAAACCGATTACAGTACAAACATCTACATCATGTCCAGCTAATTCTTCAGCAGCTAGCTTCACCCATGTAGGATTAATACAAACAGAAGCGAATTTATATTCCTTTGCTTCTTCGATTACTTTCATGACATCTTCTTTAGTAGTATTAGCTTTTAAAATTGTATGGTCAATTAACTTTGCAATGTTCATTATCTTCACTCCTCATATCTTTTAACAACTTCATTCTAACTCTTAGTTGAACAAATGTAAATACACTTTTGAAATTTTGTTCATTCTTTTTAAAAAGGGAATTTTCCTGTAGTAAATAAAGCTCATTCTAACTAAGAAGCACTTCCTATTTAAAATCAAAACTTTTATATTAACAATGGTAGTATGTATCTCAATATCCATAATTATTTTAAAAAAGGCAATTTGTACTCAAAAAGCACTCCCATAATTCATACATAACAAAATAAAAGGCTTTCTCAAAATTAATATCTTGAGAAAGCCTTTTATTTCTAATCTTTTTGATAATGTAACAATTCCTTTGCTGTATGCTGATCGATAATTAATACATTTGCATATCCGCCACGTAACGCACCATCAATTGCTTTTATTTTTCTATTACCACCAGCAACTAAAATAGAACGTTTCTTTAATTTCAGTTCCTCTAACTCAATTCCAATGGTCCGCTTATTAATTTCTTCACTACTAATATTCCCGTCCCCATCAAAGAATCGTGAACAAATATCACCGACCGATTGTTTTTTGAGTAAACTTGTTTCATCCTTATCGAAATAACCTAATCGGAATAATAGCGCTTCATCTCGCACTGTTCCTACAGTAAAAATTGCAATATTCGCTTGTTTCCCCATTTCGATAATGTGATGAATATGTCGATCCTGCTCTACTAATTCTTTTGTCACTGCGTTATCAAATATAACTGGAAGAGGTAGATTTCTTGGCGTCGTTTGAAAAGCATCTGCAAATAAAGCGATTGTTTCATTCGCATATGTATTTACACTAGAATGACTAATACCACCTTTTAACTGAACAACTTCTACACCTTTTACATGTTGCGGTACGATTTTTCTAGCGATTTCATACATCGTCATTCCCCAGCTTACACCAACGATATCCCCGTTTTTAACCGTTTTTTCCATATACTCTGCTGCATATTTACTAATATACTCTGTAATCGTTGCATATTCTGGCACTGGTGAAAATACGACATGTGCCTCTAACAAGTTGTACTTTTCTTTCAGTAAATTGCCAACGTTATCTAAATCAGCAAATGGATCGGCTATGCTAATTTGAACAAATCCTTTTTCTTTTGCGTACTTTAATAATCTAGAGATAGTCGGTCTTGAAATATTTAATTTATTAGCAATTTCTTGCTGACTATAATCTGATTGATAATATAATCTTGCAACTTCAACACTTAATTGTTGTTTATCTTTATCCATAGTAACTCGCTACATATCCTTTCCTGTATTTCCTTTTCGTTACAAGCATTATACAGCTTTATGCAAAAAAATTCGACTACCGAATTTTATCTAACTGAGCTTCAACTACACTTACTGTATGAAATGAAACATTATTGTGTAGATTGATTAACTCAATATAGTTACGCGTGAAACATGTAAATCGATTATCATTTAATTCACGCATTTTCTGCAATAACGATAACAGGCCCGTTCAAAAACGTACGGTAGAATCAAGGTATTTAACATAGAAAAGTTATATATGAGGCCCAGGATATCAAAGACTGCTTTTCTCATACTTATGGAATTTCCATTCGCTTTTTCTGTAAGGGTTAGTAAAGAGACCATTTTTTGTCCTTTTTTCATGCTTTTTTCTTAATTCCATACGTAATGTCATTTAGAACCTTAGCTTGATGGGCATATGCGGTGACTCCTATTAAATAAACGCCACTGTTAGTTTACAAAGGCTATTTACTGGAAATTAAGTTAAAACGCCAATTACTACATTGCATAAAGTTACCAGGAGGGTATTCGAATCCAAGCTTCCGACAAATTGTATTTGAAGCTGGATTGTCAACTGAAGGGAAAGCATGAATATACTTATACTTATTCTCAGCGGATGCTTCTTATATTGCCAACTTTACTGCAGTTGTCGCTATTCCTTTCCCCTGAAATGCGGGAAGGACGCTCCAGCCAGTTTCGTACACACTTTCATCATTCCAAGTAGTTTCCCAATAGCCAACAGAACCTACTGATTCTCGTTCTGGTAACAATAAAATGCTAAACATACATCCTTTACTAACCAGTTCAAGGTACCGTTTATGTCGCTTCAAAATTTGTTCTTCATTTTCTGGACCTCCAAGATGCTGCGTCATCACTGGGGTGTTAATACGAAAAAGTAAATCAAGGTCCTTATCTTCCCAAGGTTTAATTTGAATAATATGATTGCTTCGTTCTAAAATTTTATTCATCCCATTACATTTTTCTTTCTTTAATTTTTTCTTTACGGTAAGCAAAACTCCTTTATCTGTCCCATTAATCTGCACCGTTAGACAATAAGTAAAACTGAAAAATAGTAAAGGGTTTTTATTCTCAAAATTTATTATAGATCATATTTCAATCATTCATTTTTAGGGGCAACTTCCACATTTTTTTAGTCATCTAAACTACCTTGATTTTTTCTTATAGAGCAAACCGGTCAGGTTATTGAGGAAGTCATTTTTAAAGTTCAAATTAGATATGTGTATAAACTCAGTATGGAGGTGTGAAATCAATTGTAAAATAGTAGTTGTGTAATAAATAAAAGAAATAATCAATAGTGATTATTTCTCTTTTCATATACATATTTATTTTTGGAAAAACAATCTCACTCCAAATACTAATAATACTGCGCCCGTAATACCCTCTATTGTACGGTTTACTCTTTCTTTTCTTAAAAAAGTTCTTAATTGACGTATGAGTGAGATGTAAAGTAAATACCATATTGCTGTCAAAGTCGTAAATGTGACTCCCAATAAAAGAAATTGGAGGAAGTGATTTTGATTACTTACAATAAATTGGGGTAAAAAACTAAGGAAAAACACAGCAGTTTTTGGGTTTAAAATTGCCGTAGTAAATCCTTGTCTAAAGCTTTTAATTGCCCCAATATTCTTAGAGTCCATTTCTATTGGACCTGACATATCTTCTTTTTTATGTAAGGCACTTTTAATTGACTTTACAGCTAAGTAAATTAAATAAAAAGCCCCAGCATATTTTATAAATGTAAATAACATAGCAAATTTCATTAGAATAGCAGAGAGTCCTAACGTAGCCATTATTGTATGAATCATCATTCCAGATATCGTTCCTAAAACAGTCTTTATCCCACCATTTTTACCATGCGAGATAGTGTTTTTTGTAACTAGTGCAAAACCAGGACCAGGCATCATTATGATTAACATTGCTGTAAGGATAAATAATAGATAATTTTCCATGTTCTAGTATTTCCTTTCCAATTTTTAGTTTTGCTTATAGTATAGCTTTTTTCATTAAAACATTACATATAAAAGACTTGATCAGAAATTTATCTATGTTACTAATAACATAGATAAAAGACATAGAAGATTTATACATTAAATTACAAGTCCATTTCTCACAAAAAACAGAATAAACAGCAGAACTAGTCCACTGTTTATTTCACCACGCCTTCATGTAATTTTTCTGTATAATCTTTTACATCTTTCCAGCTATCTTTCGCTGTATGTAAATCTTCTTTTATGAAGGTAAATTCTTCTGGGCTGATTCCTTTTACGTTTTGTAGTAAATTATTATATTTTGCCCCTACTGTATACCATTGATTTGATATGTTTTGCAATGCTGTAATTGCTGCATCAATCGTTTCAGTCATGTTTGTTGTTTTATTTTTTACATCTGTCAATATTGCGACTTCTGCTTGTGCGCCAGAAATTCTATCCTTTAAATTGGCGATTTCTCGTTCTGCATTTGCGATATCTTTTTTCGCAACGGCAATCATCGGTCCGCCAGCAAGGCATGTTATTAACGCTACGCAAAGTACGCCACCAGCAATGACCATATCATTACTCTTTTTAATTGAATCATTATATGTATTGATTTGTTGCTCTAGAGCTGGGATACCCGCATTCGTACTTGCTAAAATCGAGGTTAGTTGATTTGTGTCCTCTTTAAAGCTATTTGTGTCTTTCGCCATTCTATCACGAAAGGCTTTCAAATTACCTAATAATACATCTACCTCATTTTGATTCTTTACAATATCCGCATACAATGTTTCTAAATCCGCTTTTAACTTTACGCTATCTTTTTGATCAATTGCTATTAACATGTTATTATAATACGCTTGAAAAGTATTGTTGTAATTAATAATATTTTGATCTGTTTTCATAATTTGAGGTTTCATATTGTTTAACCAATACGTCGCGTTAATTTTTGCATCTCGTTGGTGCTGAATCATATTTCCTTTAAACTCACTATTAATCGAACTTATTTTACTCAAATCAGTCTCTTGTTGATTTTGAATTAATTTTGCATATGAATCCATTGCAAATATGCTTGATGTCGTTTGCGCCATTACATCTTGGAATCCAGCTGGCCCTAATGAATAATTTTTCGCACTTTCTTGCAATGTTTTTACGTTTTGTTCTGCTGCAAAAGGATGTAAAGGCAATGCATTACTCGTTGCCACCCCAGCAATCATTAACGTTAACAGACATTTTTTATAAAATCTTTTCTGCATTCTTTTCACCTATTTTCTTTATAAGGATATAGAAAGCTCCTGCTCACAACTGAACAGGAGCTTCAAATCTTTCATCAATACGTAACACTCTAACGATTCGTATTTGATTAAGCTTTTTTCGTATCTACTACTTTAATATCTTCAGCATAAATCTTTTCTGCATAGTCTTTAATGTTTTTCCAGCTATCTTTCGCAATGTTTAAATCTTCTTTAATGAAAACAAGGTCATTCGGACTAATTGAATCTACATTTTGAAGTAAAGAATTGTATTTTGATCCCATTGTGTACCATTGGTTTGAAATGTTTTGCAACGCTGTAATTGCAGTATCAATTGTATTTGTTAAATACTCGGTTTGTGTTTTAATGTTCGTTAACCCAGCTACTTCTAATTGAGCAGTTGTAACTTGTCCTGTTATTTTTTGAATTTCAGCTTGTGCATTATCAAGTTCTTTTTTCGCTAATACGATACCAGCTGTACCACCGCCTACAGCTGCTGCACCACCTGCAATTAACGCGACTCCTAGCGGCGTTCCTGCACCTGTAGCAATCACTACTGCACCGCCAATAATTGCAATTGGTCCTAAAGCTGTCGCAACTGATGAACCGATAATAATTGCATTATATTTACTAATTGCTTCATTGTACGTTGTAATTTGATTTTGCAGAAGCGGGATTCCTGCATCTTGACTAGCTAAAATAGATGTAATTTGATTTGCGTCTCCCTTGAAGTTTTGCGTATCGGACGTCATTTTATTTCGGAATTTCTTCAAGTCATCTACTAACTGATCTACTTGCGCTTTATTTTCATTAATACTACTTGATAATCTAGTTAAACCTTTCGTAAGAGTCGCTTTATCTTTTGCATCTACCGCAGCAACTAAAGTATCATAATAGTTTTGGAATTTCGTATTGTAATTAATGATATTTTGATTCGTTGAAATAAGCTGTGGCTTTAATACATCTAACCATTGCTTCGCATTTCCTCTAGCTGTATCCTGGTGCTGAATCACTTTCCCTTTTAAAGCCGCATCAACAGACGATACATTTCCAAAGTTAACATTACCTTGTTTAATAATTGTTAAAGCGTACAGATCCATTACTAAAGCGTTTGAACCTGTTCTTTCCATTGCATCTTTTAGGCCTTCTGGTCCTAATGAGTATTCCTCATAGTCATTATAAGCTTTTGCTACCGCATGAACTGGAGCTTGTTTCACTGTACTTTCAGCTGCATACGTATGGGCTGGCATAATGTTTCCTGCTGCAAATACTGCCATAAGTGCTGATAGAGCCATTACTTTATAAGGTTTTTTTGTCATTTTTCTTCTCTCCCTATATCGTTACTTATTTTTAATGTACTTCAACGTTTGTAACGTAATCTTCAAATTGATTTGTTTGCTTATTCATTTCATCACTTACTTTTTTAATTTGATTGAAATGTTTTTGAAGTAAACTACTATCTGTATATGTGCCTTCTTCAACATTCTTTTGAATTTGGATCATATTATTGTTTAGAACTTTCCAATCTGTTAATAACGTTTCTAAAGTTGTAATTTGACGATCGATTAGTTCTGTGAAACTACTTACTTGATCTTCAACGAATGTAATTTGTGTCGCCTCTGCTTCAGTTTGTGATAATTTTTGAATAAGTGGTAGTAGCTCTTTTTGCTTTTGCTGAATGCGAAGAGCTGCTTCCCTCGTTTGACTATCGGCAGCATTTACAATTTCATTACTTAAAGTACCGATAGAAACGAAATCAATTGTTTTCGTTTGTGCAGTTTGATTTGTAATTGTAAATACTTGTTTACCGATATTAATAGAACCTTTAATAATTTCTTGAGGTCTATTCAAAATAGTAGTTAGTTCAGCTTGAATTTCCCCTTGAATTCTTTTAATATCTTCTCTTAACTTCACAATATCTCCACTTGATCCTTGCAGTATTTTTATTGCTTCATCAGCTTTAATCGATAAGTTATTGCTATCTTTGTCTAATACCGTTTTAAATCGATTTAACTCTAATAAATCTTGCTCCATACTCTCTTGGATGCTTTGTACTTGCAATTGTAACTTTCCATATGCACCTGTAAAATCCGCTTTTGCTTGTTCATCTTCATTTACGTTTCCTGCTAGTTCATAGAGCTTACTATAATAGCTATTAAATCGAGTGCTATATCTCATCATCTCTTGATTTAAGTCGATTAGCTTCGGATTATATTCATCAATCCACTCTCGTACATTTGCCTTTGCAAACTTTTGATGATTCGTCAAACTACTCATCGCGTTCACCTTAATGTCTGGCTGTTGTAAAATAACTAATCCGTATGCTTGTATAAGCGGCGATTGTGATCCTAACATTCTAATTGAATTGGATAATGTATTTGGAGCAATTACATTTTGTGCATATACTGCTTTCACTTCTGTTTGCCCCTCCTTGGCGTAAGCGCTTACAGGAATGAAGCAACTCGTAGATACTGCTGTAACCAATAACCCTGTGATTAAAGTCTTTTTCACTTTAACTCCTCCTATGTATTAGCAACTATTACTATCGCATTTTATTATTCTATTTTCTTGCACATAATTTGAGATGGTTAAAATAGAGAACGTTCTCACCGCGATCCATGTATGAACCACCTCTCTCAACTTTTATTGCTACAGTACTTACTTATTGTTATAAAACATTTCATATATGATTAGTATGAATAATATTGTATAAAACTTCTATTTTATAGCCATTTCCACATTCACATAGTGAATATATTACATAAAAATATTATT
Source organism: Bacillus paramycoides (assembly GCF_038971285.1). Lineage (NCBI taxonomy): Bacteria > Bacillati > Bacillota > Bacilli > Caryophanales > Bacillaceae > Bacillus > Bacillus paramycoides. The sequence goes on along the minus strand of NZ_CP152427.1, from coordinate 1,777,146 downwards.
TGTTATAAACTAAAAAACGTACGTAAATATGAAATTTCGTTTTGTTTTTCATGTAAGTTTTGTACTGTAAGGTCATTTAAACACAGCTATTTATATAACGTAAAGAAGTATTTTCATTCCCTTTATTTTCAAGCTTTATTGTCCTTATTCCAAAATATAATCCTCTTCACTTTTCCAATTGAAATATCCATATATCACAACAAAAACCTCTACTTATTTACAGATTCAAAAATTATATCAATATATCTTTTATACTCATATGCAATTATGCATAGTGTATACACAAAAAGGATAGCTTCACTTTCATGAAGCTATCCTTAAAAAATCTTCTTACTTTTTCAAATGATATGGAACTGTCGTAATAACAACATTTCTTTTATAGAGTAAATACGCACGAATGAGTAAACTAGACTGATTATGAAGAATGTTATGCCAACCTTTTTTCGGAATGAACTGTGGTATAACGACAGTAACACGGTAATTTGATTCACTCGCTTTATATTGCACTGTATCAATAAACTTTGTTAGCGGTTGAATAATACTTCTATAATGAGAATGTAAGGTAACAAGTCTTACTTCAGGTTGCCACTTCTTCCATTTCTCTTCAAATTTCTTTTCCTCTTCCCTGTCAAAAGCAACATATACAGCGATAACTTGATCTGCAGAAAGAGACTTCGCATAGTTCAATGAGTTTTCTACCACGTGCGTCATACCAGCTACAGGAACGACAATTACATTTCCTTCAATCGGAACAATCCGTTCACAAGTTTTTAAACTTAGTTGGTCTCCTACTGCATCATAATGCTTCTTAATTCGGTGGAACAAGAAGATAATAACAGGTAAGAAAATAAGGATTGACCATACTTGTGCGAATTTAGTTAAAAAGAACATAATCATTACGATAAAACTAATGACTGCTCCAATTAAATTGACCGTTAATCGTAAAGCCCATCCTTCAGGCTTTTCGCGAAGCCATTTTAATACCATCCCCGTTTGAGAAAGTGTAAATGGAATAAATACACCTACTGCATATAGCGGAATTAAATGTTCTGTTTGTCCTTGGAAAGCTACAATTAAAATAATTGAGGCAACTCCAAGTATAATAATACCGTTTGAGTAACCTAGGCGGTCTCCTCTAATCGTAAACATTCTCGGTATAAATTTATCTTTTGCAAGGTTAACCGCTAATAAAGGAAATGCAGAATAACCAGTATTAGCAGCGAGAATTAATATTAAAGCCGTTGTACCTTGTATGAAATAGTACATGAAATTACGTCCAAATGTTTGTTCAGCAATTTGTGAAACAACTGTTACTTCTTTACTTGGAGTAATTCCGTAATAATAAGCTAAGAAAACAATTCCTGAAAATAAAACGGCAAGTAATGCACCCATTGCAAGCAATGTTTTCGCAGCATTGTTAGGTGCAGGATCCTTAAAGTTTGGAATTGCGTTAGAGATCGCCTCAACACCTGTTAAAGCCGAACTACCTGATGCAAATGCTCGTAACAGTAAGAACAAACTAATACCCGCAACCGGAGTTCCAATTGGCGTGTGTAATGTCGGTGAAACTTGACCAGTTATAATATTATATATACCTACACCAATTAATATAAATAGTGCTAGAACAAATAAATAAACAGGATATGCTAAAACGGAAGCTGATTCCGTTACCCCTCTCAAATTTAATATCGTAATAAATATAACAAATATAATCGCAATGATTACATTATGTGCATGTAAACTAGGAAAAGCTGATGTGAGCGCATCTGTACCTGCTGATACACTTACCGCAACAGTTAAAATATAATCCACTAATAAAGATCCTCCAGCTATTAACCCTGGATTCATCCCTAAGTTTTCTTTTGATACAACATACGCGCCTCCGCCATGCGGATAAGCAAAAATAATTTGACGATAAGATAAAATAAGGGCTGTCAATAATACTAATACCCCAACAGCGATCGGAATTGAATACCAATAAGCAATCGCTCCAAGACCTGCTAAAGCAATTAAAATTTGCTCTGGTCCGTATGCAACCGATGACAATGCGTCAGAAGATAAAATAGCTAACGCCTTCGTTTTATTAAGCTTTTGTTCTCCTAACTCTGTTGATTTTAACGGTCTTCCAATTAAAAATCTTTTAATAGATGAAACCAATGCTGTCCACTCTCCAATAATTTTGTACGAACTTTTCTGCTAGTTACAGCGAATAAACTATTTCCTCAGAAAACAAAAATGTCTACAAGCCATAACGAAATAGACTTGTAGACATTATATTTTTTGTCGCACAAGCTCCACCTTCCTTCTCAATATAACGCTTACGAGGTTAGCTGTCGGATTCGGGCCTATGAGTAGCCCTACCTTTTTCAAGGATTCACCCCATTGGATTAAGAACTAATCCATAAGAACGGGTCCCCCGCACCATGCGGTTTCAGCGATTTAGAAAATTGAAACTGTGGATTATAATACTCCTTTATTTTCAAAATGTAAATAAAAATTTTTAAAAAGACAAAATTTAAATGATTTCGCATAATTCGCCGGTAAACATACATAATGAATACTAAAAAATTGATAAAGGAGACTCACATGTCTAAAGAAAAGAAGCCTATTTTTTCCGATTCCTATTTAGATGCATTAGCAAATGAAATTAATCAATTATACGGTAAACGTGAACAGGAAATAAATTTGACAGATAGAACGAAAAGAAACAAATAAGTTGTCATAAAAAAGAAAGCAATACACTTATATATTGCTTTCTTTTTTATTTTTTCATACATCCAATTCTATTGCTGATTTGTTAAAGGTCATTTCTTCATACACTTTCAAATTTTGATATACCGTACCCAATAATGGTGCTTCTATAGAAAATTGTTCTGCTACATCTAGTAAGTATCCTTGTAAGTGCTCGCCTTCAATGAACGAACCTTTTTCCATATCCCGCTGCATCGATGACTTCATATCATATGAAATTTTATCAATTGTTTTCATATGTTCTTGGGCAATACCATCCTTAACTGGAGCTTTCATAGATCTCATGATTTGCACACATTCTTCAAATAAGTTTTGGATAAAAGCGCGTCCACCTTCGCTTTCGCGAATCGGTCCTATCGGTGCCCGCATTAATGTTGTCACACCCGACATTACAGTAATAAATAAATATTTATGCCACATATCTTGCATAATGTTTTCACTTAAAACAAAACTAGATTTCGTACCTGTAAATGCTTTAGCAATATGCTTTATTCTCTCTGAATCTTGAGGCTTCATTTCTCCAAACACAAGTCTATTTGCAGCACTCGTCTGTACAATCTCTCCTTGATCGTTTAACGTCGTCTCGATAAAGCATAAACCGCCAATCACTTTCTCTTCACCAAATTCTTTTTGTAATAGTGGTACATGTGCGATACCATTTAGTAATGGAATGATGACAGTTCTTTCGCTAACAAACGGTTTTACATCTTGAATTGCCTCGTTTAAGTGATACGCTTTTGTTGAAAATAAAATAACATCAAACTGAGAAGTTTGATCTTCTTTCGTTATTAATTTTAGTTGGAAGGAAAAATCCCCGTTAACACTTCGGATTACAAGCCCTCTTTCCTCCAATTGTTTTTTCCGTTTACTACGAACAAGAAACGTAACATCTTCTCCCTTTTCTACTAAGCGACCTCCAAAAAAGCCTCCAACACCACCAGCTCCTAATACTAAAATACGCATGCAACATCCCCCTTTTCAAAATATAATTTTATAACTTTTCGTATACATAACATTATACATGTCCCCTGCTAAATAAGCTGAATTTTCATACTTAACCAAGTGTAAAACAGTGGTTATTTTCAAATAAATTTGGGCATGTTGTTTTTATAGCATATATGGAAAGGAAACAATGTAAATGGAGGCAATACAAACAATCGAGGAAAAGGATGTAACAACAGCTATATTTCAATTTATATTCCCGTTTTCTTTTAAAACTGGATATGAACAAAATATGTTTCCCTTCTTACAGAAAAATGACTTTCACCCTTTTCGACTCGATCATCTTGAAAATGAAAATACATACTACGGAAAGTTTCAAGTTTCACATCAGAATATGGAAGCATATTATCTTTCATTTACAAATAAAATACTCTTTCCTCACTCAGAACATCAAAAAGGATTGCAGCGTTATTCTAAAGACCTTAACTTAACTGGACATTTAACAACAAATCTTATTTCCGTTCCATTTAAGATTCATTCTATTGACGTAACACTTTGTCCTTATGAGCTCGGCTTCTTAACAATTCGGACGGAAGTAGAAACCGCTCCAAACATGACATTATCGGAAGCAATTGAATTCGCTGCCCGCTTCCGTATACTTGAAACTAAAAATGATACAAACGAGACTATTTGTATTGAATGTAATGGAAAAAAATATTCACAAGTAGAGAAACTTATATTCGGCTATTTATTTCATGGGGTAACCGACTTCTTTGAGAAAAAGAGATTGCGGAGCTCTTACTTTCAAACATTCCCATTCTTTGAAGATCAACGAATGTATGTACAAACTTTATTATCCATAGACAAAGAGTCGGACCTTCATGTAGTTGATGTATACCGAGCTTCCAGTCTTTCCGGATTAACAGACGATGGTAAGCCCTATATTAGTGCAAATAATGTTCCTTATATTCAAGATTATTTAACAAAACATTCTTATCAAAGATGGGCCCCTAATCGCTACTTTATTATGGAAGAACACATTTTTACATGTATAACAAATGAAGGTGAGCAAGCAATCGCTAAACTTGCGAGTCAAATGTATGGGGAGTTTTATTACGCTTTGTTATTAAATCTATTTCATAAAGTTGTTTTATTAAAAATGGCAAACGCTTATGCCGAGTTAAATATTGAACAAGATACAAATGAAATAGAGCAATTAATTTATTCAATCAATTCGTTTACAGCGAATTACTTTTCTTTAGAGTTAGTATCTCAATCACAGAGTGAAGATATTTTCTTTCGATTAAGAAAGCTTTTTAACATTGAAGTACTATAATCGAATGCAAAACAAAATCTTGATAGTTTGTTTAAATATCAAGAAAATGTCGCTTCAAAAAAAGATAGCCTTTTACTATTAATTTTAACGCTCTACTCTGTAGTAGGCCAACTGTTAGGTTTTACTATGATTGATTTGTTAAGAAACACCGATTCAAACAAAATATCGTCGCCACTTGAATTTTTCGCGCTTTTAATAGCTATTAGCGGCATCGTCATTTCACTTATTTTAGGTGCACAAAGTTTATACCAATGGGGCATACAACATAAACGAAGAAAAGCGTGGGTAAAACAAACTGTACTTTCTGCTGTGAAAGAGAAAGATGATAAGAAGTAAAGAAGGTTATTCTCAAATTTAAAATACGTGGTACACGTTTTAGTAAACGAAATTTTTATCGGCGATATATTTCGATTATATCAGCGCAACTCGAAATATATTGCCGATTTTTAAGATATATTGACTTACCGAAAAAAGCTGACAAAAAAAGTACTCCAAAATAAAATTTGGAGTACTTTTTTATTAAAACTTACTTTCCTGCTTCGATTTTTTCTAATGCAGCAGCTACTTGTTCTTCTGTTAATTCATGTTGTATTACGTAGCGGTTACGAGGGCTTACACGACATTCATGAGAACATGCACGTAAATATTTCGCTTCGTTTTCTTCAGAACATAAAATTTTCTTATTACATTCTGGATTTGAACAGTTTACATAGCGCTCACAAGGTTCACCTGAGAAGTGGTCTTTACCAACGATAACATGTTCTTTTTGGTTTACTGGTACAGCGATACGCTCATCAAACACGTAACATTGTCCATCCCAAAGCTCACCTTGTACTTCTGGATCTTTTCCGTACGTTACAATACCTCCGTGAAGCTGACTTACATCTTCGTAACCTTCACGAACTAACCAACCAGAAAACTTCTCACAACGAATTCCGCCTGTACAATACGTTAAAATCTTTTTGCCTTCAAGTACTTCTTTATTTTCGCGAATCCAATCTGGTAATTCACGGAATGATTCGATATCAGGTTTAATCGCACCTTTGAAGTGACCTAAATCAAATTCATAATCATTTCGTGCATCAATGATAACTGTATCTTCTTGTTTCATTGCTTCATAAAAATCTTTTGGCTCTAAATACTTACCAGTGATTTCGTGTGGGTTAATGTCATCTTCTAGACGAAGTGTAACTAATTCTGGACGAGGACGCACGTGCATTTTCTTGAATGCATGACCATCAGCTTCATCTATTTTAAATACGATGCCATCAAAACGTGGATCGTTGTTCATAGCCTCCATGTATTTCTCTGTTTGTTCTACAGTACCAGAACAAGTTCCGTTAATACCTTCTTTTGCTACAAGAATTCTACCTTTTAATTCAAGTGAATTACAAAATGCTAAATGCTCTGCCGCGAATTCTTCTGGGTTTTCAATTGTTGTGTACATGTAATATAGTAATACTCTATATGGTTTTGTAGTTGCCAATGTATTTCTACCACCTATCTAATTTTTAAAATCATGTATAAGTTAACGTTCATATCAAAACATATATAATAAGAAAATGAATCCATTTTCTTCTCTTTATACTATTTTCTATCAGTTAACAAAAATAAAAAACAAGATTACACACCAAAACACTATGGTTATGTTGTAATCCCAATATATTATATATCATACAAATGCAATTCCATCAATTAATATGCTGTATTATCGGCTTTATGTTCACATAAATTTCAAAAATAGTCCTTTAATTTATTATGTTTCCCCACGTCTTCACACCATAAACTCCCAATTTTTTATAACGTCACACCATTCATTGTATAAAGGCATATAATTTGCACTAAGGAAACATTTATGTTCAAATAAAAATATCATCTAATACATTTACATGTATTGAAATAAACAATAAGAATACTTACAATAATTTCATCATGTTAACATTTCAAAGGGGAAAACGACTATGAATAAAGATATATCAAAAAATGAACAAGTCCCTTCTCAAAGTACAACTGTTCAATCAGCGCATTTAGCATTAAGCGGACAAACGAAAGGTTTAAAAAGACTATTACCTTTTTTAGGTCCTGCTTTCATCGCTTCAGTCGCTTATATTGATCCTGGCAATTTCGCGACAAATATTGCCGCTGGATCACAATATGGATATTTATTACTCTGGGTAATTCTCGCTTCTAATTTAATGGCTGTATTAATCCAAACTTTATCAGCTAAATTAGGAATTGCTACAGGTAGAAACCTTCCTGAAATTGCTCGAGAAAACTTCCCAAAACCTGTTTCCATCGGCTTATGGATACAAGGTGAACTCGTTATTATGGCTACTGATTTAGCTGAATTTATCGGGGCAGCACTCGGATTGTATTTATTATTTGGAATTCCGATGCTACCTGCCGCTTTAATTACAGCAGTCGGATCATTTATTATTCTTGAGTTTCAACGCAGAGGATTTCGTCCATTAGAAGCTATCATAACAGGAATGATTTTCATCGTTGTTATCGCTTTTGGTGTACAAGTCTTTTATGCAAAACCGGAATTAAGCCCTCTACTTTCAGGGCTCTTCATTCCAAAATTCCAAGGTGTAGACAGTATATTACTTGCAGCGGGAATTTTAGGTGCGACAGTTATGCCACACGCAATCTATTTACATTCCGCCTTAACGCAGCGCCGCGTAGTCGGAACAAATGATGAACAAAAGAAAAAGATTTTCCGCTTCGAGTTTATTGATATTATTATCGCAATGGTTATCGCTGGAGCAATTAATGCAAGTATGTTAATTGTTGCTGCTGCACTATTCTTTAAAAATGGCTTACATGTTGAAGACCTTGATGTTGCTTTTAACCAGTTTAGTACTTTAGTCGGTCCTGTATCAGCTGCTTTATTTGGAATTGGGCTCTTATCAGCAGGACTATCTAGCTCTTCTGTCGGTACAATGTCAGGCGATATAATAATGCAAGGTTTCATTCGAATGCATATTCCGTTATATTTACGACGTTTTATTACAATGATTCCACCATTAGTAATTATCGCTTTAGGTGTAAATCCAACTTACGCTCTAGTCATGAGCCAAGTCGTCTTATCATTCGGTATTGCCTTTGCGTTAGTACCACTGATTATGTTTACAAGCAGTAAAACAATTATGGGTGCGCTCGTTAACCACCGCATAACAACTTTTATCGCTTGGATTATTGCTGCACTTGTTATCATTTTAAATATTTTCTTACTGTATCAAACATTTGTAGGTTAATAAGAAAAGGTATTCCAATAATACTGGAATACCTTTTTTCATTACCACTTATGTACGTACCTTTTTCCGGCATTATCACACCTTTCTCAGTTCGAAAGTAAAGTGGTAATCCTTCCGAAAGAAATATGCTCACCTTGGATGGATCCTGCCTTTGATGATGAATATGCAAATGCGGCTCACTTGAACTTCCTGAGTTACCGACCTGAGCAAGAAATTCTCCTCCATTTACATGTTGTCCTTCTTTAACTTTAATTGATCCTTGCTTTAAATGGGCAAGAATTAAATATGTCTCTGATTCATCTAGTCGTAAATAAATATGATTACCCGCCATTGATTGAAAATCATCCTCTCCCGGAACTACATCTTTTTCACCATTATTGATGGATACAACTGTTCCAGAAGCTGGTGCCATTACTTTCGCTCCATATATTCCATAATCCTCTAACTTACTGCTTTTCACTTCAGCAGGAGGAATAAGAATATCATATGCCCAGCGCTCATTTGGTTTTATAACGTGATAATTCGTTTCTAACCGATCACCGCCCCAGCCGATTAATGCTCGTTCATTCAAAGGAAAGCGAACGACTACCTTAGGACTCATAGAATGTACATCTGCTGGGTAAGCAAGTACCCCTATGTTAGCAAACCACCCTAAAGGCCAAGCTCCAATTATAGAGAAAAGAACGATGAAGAGTAGCGCTCTATCTATTCGCTTTTTGAAAATTCCTTTCCACAAAAAAAGTAATACTGACCCTATCAAAATAAAGATTGATACTAAGCTAAAGGCTTGTATACTCCACCAAGCAATGACTGATATAACACCTTTAGCTAAATAAACTACACTCCAACTTATAATTAAAAACGCAACTAAAATTACTAATACATATTTCTTCCACATGTTGTATCCTCACTCCCATATCTTTGTTCTACATAATACGAAGTGAAAATTACGACATCTAAAAGAAATAATTACGACTTTCTTACAATTCTTTATAATGCGGTAAAGCGATAGTGAAAACAGTTTCTTTCTCGTTACTACGCACAGTAATATCCCCGTTATGAAGCTCTGCTATACTTCTCGCAATTGCAAGCCCCATTCCTTTGCCACCCGTATGAGAGCTACGTGATTTGTCACCACGATAAAACTTCTCAAAAACGTAAGGAAGGTTCTCATTGGGAATGCATTGTCCAAAATTTTTAATTTCTATTTCAACATTCATGTCTCTTTTAGAAATTTGAATCAAAATCTGTTTTCCGTCTTTCCCGTACATAATACTATTACTAATTACATTTTCGAACAGCCTCACCATAAGCGCTACATCCATTTCCACATGTAACTCCTTATCACTATTAATACAAAAGCTCATATCGGCATCATCTAGTTGTGGCACAAAATCAATCATGATTTGTTCAATGAACGCTTTCATATTTACTACACTTTTATGTAATTCAATCTCCCTATAATTTATTTGACAATACTCTAATAAATCATCTACTTGATTTTTTAATTCATAACTTTTTCGCTTTAATATACTTACATACTGTTCACATTCTTCTCTATTTGTATGAAGCTGACTTCCTAACAGGTCCACGTAACCGATTAGAGATGTTACAGGTGTTCGTAAATCATGAGAAATATTACTAATCATTTCAGTTTTCATTTCCTGTGATTTTTTTTCATTTTCGATAGACTCTTTTAAACTTTTAGCCATTCTATTAACATTCGCTGCTAATTCACCAATCTCGTCATTTTTTGAAATAGGTATATGTATTTCCAAATTACCATCACTTATTTCTTTCACGTTCTTATTTATTTCAGATAACCTTTTCATCATTGTTTTTGTCATGAATGCAAAGTATATTGTAGTAATAATTAAAAAAGCTATTACATATAAAAGTGAATATTTTTCTTCTAACGCAGTAACATGACTATATATATTTCCAATTACAATTTGAAACGCTATTATACTTACAGTCGCTAATAAGATGCTACATATGAATGCGATAAAAAACTTAGCTCTAATGCCTTGTAATGATTTAATCTTCAATTTTATATCCGACTCCCCAAACATTTTGAATAAACTTCGGTTCTTTTGGATTCTCTTCAATTTTATTTCTTAATCTTGCGATATGAACCATTACTGTATTATTACTTTCATAGGCTCTTTCTTTCCAAACGCTTTCATATATTTCTTCAATAGTAAAAACACGATTCTTTGCAGCTGCCATTAAGTACAAAATATCATATTCAGTTTTCGTAAGATTGATTGTTTCTCCGTATAACATTACTGTTCTAGACACTTCATCTATTTCTAAACCTCTAATGTTTATTTTCTTTTCTATTACTTGGACAGCATTTTGATTGAAATATGTATACCTTCTTAATTGAGCTTTCACTCTCGCTATAAATTCAATTGTACTAAACGGCTTCACAATATAATCATCTGCGCCAGTACTAAATCCAATTACTTTATCTACATCCGATGATTTTGCACTTAAAAACATAATTGGTAAACTATGTTTCTCTCTAATCCTTCTGCACAATTCTATCCCATCCATGTGTGGCATCATAATATCCAAAATAGCAAGTTGAATACTGTTATTATTTATAATTTCTAAAGCCTCTTCTCCGTTATGAGCACTTAAAACTTTAAAACCTTCTTGCATTAAATTCGCGTTAACAAATCGAACAATATCTTGATCATCATCTACAATTAAAATTGAGTTTTTCTCCATATACAAACCTCTTTTTGAAATATATTCCACAATCAATTTTATCACAAATCAAAACCATACTTCCCTCTTGAATAATCTTTATTTTCAGACTAGATTATATAATAACAACACATTCTAGTTTCAAAAGAAATGGAGTGAAAGCATGTTTCCTATATTGAAAACCGACCGACTCATTTTAAGAGAACTTACCGAAGAAGATGCACCGAGTATACTACAATGCTTCTCTAATACTGACGTACTGCGCTATTATGGCCAAAAACCATTACAAGATGTTGATCAAGTGAAACAAATCATTCATAACTTTAAACTGAGTTACAATGCAAGAAGCGGTATAAAGTGGGGAATTGAATTAAAAAACAAGAAAGAACTCATTGGAACAATTGGGTTTCATGATTGGTCTTCTGAGCATAAACGGGCCAATTTAAGTTATGCCTTTTTCCCTGAATACTGGGGAAAAGGATATGCGACTGAAGCTGTTTCTGAGGTTATATCATACGGTTTCCATACCATTCACTTAAAGCGTATTGGGGCAATTGTATTTCTTGAAAATGAAGCTTCAAATAAGGTGCTATTAAAATTAGGATTTGAAAAAGAAGGCGTTCTAAAAAATTATATGTATCAAGATGATATCCCCTATGACACGAATTTTTATTCTTTATTAAAATCGGTTTAATAGAAATTATGCGTAAAAACTCGTTTCAGAATAGTGGATCTTTAACGAAAGATGGGAAACCGAGCGTTGTTCATTTCTTAGATCATCATGCGACTGATGCGAAGTACAATAAATTATATAATTTAAAAAAAGGGGCATGAGCATATTCTTACTCATATCCCTTTTTTACGTTCTTTTTCTGTTTTCGCAATGCTTTTGGAATGTATACACAGAAAGGTTCGCTTTCCATGTAATCTCCCGTTATTGCATATGCTCTAGAACGAGATCCCCCACAAACATATCGAAACTCACAAACACCACATTTTCCTTTATAATTGTCAGGATTACGAAGGTTTTGAAAAACAGGGGAGTTTCGATAGATTTCAGCTAGCGATTTTGTTCTAATATTCCCGGTTTTAATCGGCAATAACCCACTTGGATATACATCTCCAATATGAGAAATAAATACAAAACCGTTTCCATCATTCACCCCTTTTGGAGCACGCCCAAGCTCATTAACTCGCCCCGTCATCCCATTTATCAATACATCCTGATATTGAATGACCTGTTTTTCCTTTTTATGTTCTTTCATTTTTTCTTGGATCACAACACGTCTATAGTGCTGACCAGCTGTTGTTTTAATATCAAAAGAAACCTTCTTACTAAGTTGATATAGCCAACGGAATACCCTTTCATGTTGAGCTGGTGAAATCATATCTTTTTCCTTACCTCGCCCTGTTGGAACTAAGAAAAATATACTCCAGAGTACACATTCTAATTCTTCTATTAATACTGCCATCTCTTCAAGTACATCCACATTATAATTAGAAACAACAGTATTAATTTGAATAGGAATTTTTAATTCATGCAAATAACGAATCGCATTCATCGTTAATTGAAATGACCCTTCTGTCCCTCTAAAATGATCGTGTATTGCAGCTGTTGGTCCATCTAAACTAAATGCCCATCTAGCAAGTCCTACTTCTTTTGCTTTTTGAATCGTTTCTTTCGTAACGTTCGGGGTGGCACTTGGCGTCATAGATACTCGAACACCTTTTTTCACTGCATATTCCGCAATATCATATACATCTGAACGCATTAATGGATCTCCACCAGTAAATACAAGCATTGGGTTTTCCATTTCATATATATCATCAATTAGTTTTTTTCCTTCTTCGAATGTTAGCTCTAGAGGATGACGATGATACTGTGCTTCTGCACGACAATGCAGACATTTTAATTGACATGCCCTTGTCAACTCCCATATTACGATAAATGGATTTTTATTAAAATCAAGATTCATCAATATTAACCCTCCCATCAATTGATATTCTAATTGTAAAGTTATATATGTATTTATGGTGTGAGATGCATCACAAATAACTCTCTTCCTAACCTGCTGTTGATCTAATGTTTCTACCTTCCTCTTCAACAATTACAGAATCTCTTTTTTAATATAAATACCCCTTTAGACTAAATTATCTAAAGGGGCAAAACTACACAACTTTTTATTAACATCGCGGCTTTCTTCAACTCATCAAATTTAAATTACGTTTTTTTAAAGTTTTTCAACATCTTTACTTCTTTTCTAAAACCATAAAGAATGTACTATCCGGTAGCGCAACAGCATTCCCAGACTCATCTTTAAACTCGATTTTCTCGCTAAGATGTTGTGTATATCCATCCTGTAAATAGTTCATAGCTTGAACGATGTTTATGTTATCTCCAAAGATACCCTTTACGAAATCCTTATATTCGTTTGGCGTAAATATTCCAAACTGCTCTTGCACCTCATGAACGAAGGAATCCTCGCCCCATGTATACGTATATAAGAACTCCATTGCATCGTTAACAGACATTTTGACTGTATTGTCTGCAAGTACCTCATACTGGATTATGCGCCCCTTAAATTCACGGATATACTGCTCTAAGAACTTCATTGCACCTGCATCTTTAAAATGAATCACACGCATTAACGTTTTATCTTCGGTCATGATACCATCACGAATGATAATACGACCTCCTGGTTTTAACACCTCATAGGCACTCTGCAGCCCCTTTTTAATTACTTCATGATTGAATTTCTTACCTTCATACTCGATATAAGAGAACAGCTCATGAAGGATAGAAGAATATACAATCGTATCAACCGATTCTTTTTCAAACGAGCTGTTTAAGTTGATTGCATCCCCTTTAATGACGTCCCAAGAACGCCCCTCGTTCTGCTTCTTCTTTTTCAACGTATCAATTACGTTTTCAGAAATATCGATACCGTAGATTCGTTTGTCCTCGGTCTCTTCTTCGATCATGTCTAACATGACACCGCCACCGGCTCCGACATCTACAATCATATCTCCCTTTATATAATCAAGAATAATTCGTTTATCATCAGCTGAGCTATTCATATGCTCCAGATACACTTCTTCGTTATGGAATCTATCATATGCATCCTTACGTAACCCGAAGAAATCAAAGAGCAATACATTTGCCCGAGCATGCATCATATCTATCTTTTCTGCCTCTACACAGAAGGTAATTAACGCCTCACCTACAGCAGAAAACTGAAACGACACATACGCGGTCTTCATATCTTCATCGACTTTCACCTTAAAAGAAACATGCGTTGTATTCGGTTTCTCGTTCTCACGGTACTCCCGTAGATACTTCTCAATAACCCGCTTACGATACACGTTGTCCTTTTTTTCGCCTTTGAAATCATAATGCAGCTGCTGCATCAATTTCTCGAAATGTATATGCTGAACTTTTCTAGTGCCTATCTCGTTCTTTAACATAACAAAAACTGCCCAAATATCCTCAAAGCTAAGAGCATGCATAGACGGTTCTACATACCACAAATCCTTATCAGATAAAAATGTTTGAACGTCTCTCTTCTCGCTCCCCATAATTATATCTTTTTCAAATACTGACTCCTTATGTTTTGGCGTGAGTCTATGTATACGAGAAGTAAATGGCTCCATATAACCATCAAACAGGCCATCAATTGTAATCTTCAAATCGTTCTTCACTTCACTCCACAAAGCTTTTGATACACCTTCAATAATGCATTGGTTAAGATAGTATAGAATCTCCTTTAACCTAACGTCTCCGTATTCTTCTTTATATGTATTAATTAAATCAACATGAGAGTCCAAACGAGCCTCCCCGCGTATATACTGCCCGATTAATCCATGTGTTCTAATTAAATCTCGAATAAACAAATACTCAGTAGAGTTTAAGTTTGTCTCTACACGTTCAATAAACTGAATATCACTAAAGATATCAGCAGAACCCTCGTTATGTACGAATAGATTAATCCCTTTTTTCTTCCATTGCTCCCGCTGTTTTAAAGATCCTACCTTTGCAAGTTCACTATACGTTAGTACCTTTTCAATAATACGATACGCTTCTTCATCTAAAGGCAGTCCATCTAACACTTGTAGCGTACGGTGTACATAGTACAACACCGCATCTGTTTTTAATGTTCCAAGTACTTGTACATTCTCATAGTTTTGATGTATCTCCTCTGCCTCAATTAAATACTTTAACCACGTAGGGAGAGTATCGGAAAACCCTTCAATGTATGTATTTAGAATCTCAATGTTTTTCAACTTATTTACCCCCATATATAATCAATATCTGTAGTAAAGTCTGGGCACCTTCTCTAAAAAGATCATCACCCTATGTCCCCCTTTACCATCTAGAACTCTTTCAAATACAAACGCATCAAACCCAGTCTCTTTATCTTGTAAAAAAGAGTTATCAAGTTTGTAACATATTCTTTTGTTCATCTCTTATTTTAACTTCATCAGGAATTTCGGCGGAATAAACAGTAGGACTCAGCGGATCACTTCTTACATTGATAAACATATGTTGTGATAGAATCAACCGAAAATGGAAACGGCAAGCGGGTGCACTCCACTTGCCGTTTTTTCATAGCTTAGTATGTACTTGAATTTCTTTCGCTTTCTCTTTTTCACCCTTCACGCGCACAATTAAATCATATGATCCGGATTTTGGCGCTTCAAAAGAAAGCAAGCCTTCTTTTTGAGAAGTGATTTCTTCTTCATAAATAACCTTATCATCTTTTGTAACTTGTAATAAAATCGTACCTTCCTCAACGGCTGCTTCATAAGGAATTTCTACATTTCCTTTTTCAGCTTTAACCGTTTGCACATCGTAATACCCTTGCAACGAACCAATTTTTAAAGTCGTTTCGCCATTTTTTTGAACCTTTGTGACTTGTGTTGCTGTATTGCATGCGCTTAACAATACAACAAGAGTAAGAATCATAAATAAACGTAGTAATTTCATAAAAATCCCCCTTTTTTTATGTATATGAATTAAGATTCATTCTTTAACTATTTCAAAAACACCAATAGCTTAAAAGAATCACCGCTTTTCTTCAATTTCTTTTTTTAATAATTTTTAAAACTCTAATTCTGTTTCATTAATAAAACCAAGATGTAATACACTAGAAATATCTTCATGATTCAAAAAGAAATTGTACTCCGAAGAAATATTACCATGAGGGAAAAACAACGTACATAATTCCATGTTTTTTGTTTCAGAATCCATCTGTCTTCTTCCATAAACCATTATTGGATGTTCCCGATCTTTAAACTTTACATCAGAACCTATTGGAAGTAATTCTAACTCTAAATTTTATCCCATCTTATTTCTCACCTATTAAAATAGCTTTTTTTACAATAAAATACATAATAGAGAATAATAACAAAACCCCAATTGTACCAAAAGTTGCAATTGAAATTTTCCCTGCTAGTGATTCATTTGGATCTAATGCATTAGGTAGAACTGTCCCAAAAATTGCAATACAAGCTAATATAACCATAAAATATTTAAATCTTTTTACTTTCTTATTCATACTAGTTATCCCCTTTATTCCTTAACATTAACTTCTAAACCAAATCCCCATAAACCTAAATCAGGACCTAATGGTATATAGAATTTAATTCTGCTTTTTCTAGCTTCAAAAGATCCCCCGAGATTCCCAAATTAATATCCCCAAGTATTATACATACCAATTCATTCATATAGAAAAAGCCCCGTTCAAATCAAACACTTCAGCTCCCTTTTTTTATAATACTCAAACAATTTCACACAAACATCTCTATCAATTCATCTTAATACCTCAATTACCTTTTAAGTATATCAATGACAAAATAAATAATCTAATATTTTTTTATAATTAAAAACAAACATAGTTACTACATGAAAATGTTTGTATGCTGATCTGTACTGCATTCCCTTATTCCATGTACTCTTTAAAAAAACCTTACTTTTTAAAAGTAAGGTTTTTTTATTTATTCATTAGCAATATAAGCATTCTTATAAGTATAAATACCACCAAATTGATGCTTCTCAATTCCTTTTACATAACCCTTTTGTACGTAAGCTGAGCCCATTTGATAAAGCGGTGCGACCGCAGCATCCTCTAATAGAATACGCTCGGCCTCTTGCAATGCTTCCCATCTTTTCTTCTGATCTAATACTAGATCGCTTTTCGCTTTCTTTATTAATTCATCGTAGTGACGGTTAGAATAATTCATTTTGTTATTTTGATTATCCGTCGTAAAGAGTTCTAAATAACTAATTGGGTCTTTATAATCCGGTCCCCAATTTCCCATAGATATATCGTAATCTCCTATTTGTTCTAACTGTAATTTTTGCTTAAATGGCTGTTGTTTAATTTGGATCGCGAGTCCCTGCAAATGCTTTTCTAAGTCACCTTTTATATATTCTGCCATACGTTTTGCATTATCTTGTTCAAATGTTAAAAACTCGAGATTTACTTGTTCTACTCCAAGCTCTTTTTTCGCTTCTTCCCAAATCTTTTTCGCATTTTGCAAATCATATGGAGAAAGATCTCCGTTTTCTTTTCTAAAATCTTTACCATTCTCTTCATTTACATGACCAACTGGTACAAGTCCACTTGCAGGTTTTGCTCCGTTATTAATAAAATGAGCAACGAAATCTTTTTTATTTAACGCGAATGAAATAGCCTGACGCACTTTCTTATTTGCTAACGCACTATTTTTTTCATTAAAACGTAGCATAGCAATTGCAGGTTCGCTCGACATATGCAATTCCTTACTTCCTTTATACTTGTCTACAAATTGAGAATTAATAGGCACCCGGTCCAAGTTACCAGCTTCGTACAAATTAACAGCGGTCATTGTATCCTTTACAATTTGAAAGTTTATTTCGTCTAATTTCACTTTCTTTTCATCCCAATATGTAGCATTCTTCTTTAATTGAAACTCTTGTTCATGCTTCCACTTTTCTAATATAAATGGGCCGTTATATATGAGATTACTAGATTCCAATGCATAATTCTTTCCTTGTTCTTTCAAAAATGATTCATGCTGTGGTAAATATATAGGTAGTGCTAACAGCTGTAAAAAATACGGGATTGGCTGTTCGAGTTCCACTTCTAACTTATAATCATTTATAACCTTAACCCCAAGTTCATCAAGAGGCATTGTTCCCTTATTTATCTCTTTCGCATTTTTCACGTAAAAGAGCATGTACGCATATTGAGACGCCGTTTCACGGTTAATTGCACGTTTCCATGCAAACATAAAATCATTTGCTGTCACACTGTCTCCATTTGACCATTTTGCATCTTTACGCAAATCAAATGTATATTTTTTACCATCTTCACTTCTTTTAAACGATTTTGCTACTGCTGGAATAGGCTGATCTTGATCATCTAATACATACAAACCTTCAAATATGTTTTGCATAACGTGTGCTGATGTACCATCCATCGTTTTCGCAGTATCAAGAGAAGGAATTTCTTCTGATACCGTTACATTTAATACTTGTTCTTTTGCCTCTGTGTCACTTTTATTCGCTTTATTATTACAAGCTGTTAATAATAAAGATGTAACAAGTGCCATTACCATTAAATGGCTCTTTTTTCGCTTCATGAGTTGTTCTCCTTAAAAATATAATATTATAAAACGTTATATATTATAGCAGAAATAATAACAGAAAGATGCGACATTCTTTTGAATATTTATTCGTTCAAGAAAAAAAGCTATCCTTTTAAAAAAAGGATAGCTTTTTCAATTACCTATCTTTGTAAACCTCGTTTATAACGACTCGCTTCAAATATAATACGCTCTTCATCTAACGTTTTACATTCGCCATTCCAAACGACACGTTTTCCGTTAATAATTACATCACTTATATCTTTTCCACTAGCAGCATATACAAGGTGCGATAACACTTCATCTGCTGGTTGTAAATGCGGCTTATTAGATGGGTCAATTGTGATAAAATCGGCACACTTTCCAACCTCAAGTGATCCTGTTTGTTTCATCCCGATTACTTCAGCAGCTCCTTTAGTCGCAAGTGTAAGAGCAGTTTCAACTGGTAACGCTGTTGCATCTTGATGAATACCTTTTTGTAATAATGTTGCTATACGCATTTCTTCAAACATATCTAAATTGTTGTTAGATGCCACACTATCTGTTGCAATTCCTACTTTTATTCCTGCTTCTAGCATCGCTTTTACATTTGCTATACCAGAACCTAGTTTTAAATTACTATTCGGATTATGAGCTACTCGAACATCATGTTCTGCTAAAAATGCACGCTCATTTTCATTTAACACTACACCGTGTGCAATAACTGTTGGGCGTTTAAACAACCCACAACTTGCTGCATATTCTACTGGACGTTTTCCGTACTGTACTTCAATATCACGTACTTCACGCTCTGTTTCCGAAAGATGAATATGAACCATCGTTTGATTTTCTACTGCAATACGTGCGCATTCTTCTAATAATTCTGTGGAACATGTATATGGACTATGCGGTGCAACCATCGTAGTTAACATGCCACATTCGTTATAGTAACGCTTTACATATTTTTCAGCTTCTTCGATTGCTTTCTTTTCATCATCTTTCGTTCCGAAGCTAAATAAAGTTCTTGAAACAGCAGCTCGCATCCCGCTCCTTGATACCGTTTCCATAATTGCATCTTGATCTACTCCAATTGGATTAAACATGTCAGAGAATGATGTTGTACCACTTTTCACCATTTCAAGTAATCCTAATTCCGTACTAGCGACTGCAAGCTCTGGAGTAAACTGACTTTCAAGTGGCCAAATTCTCGTCTCAAGCCACGGCTGTAATAACATATCATCGCCAATACCTCTTAAGAGACTCATTACAACGTGTGTATGTGTATTGACAAGCCCTGGTAAAACCCACTTTCCTTTCATGTCAATTACTTCATCTACTGCAAAATCATTAGCGAATTCTCCGCTCTTTACATCTATAATTTGATCATTTTCTACAATGATATATCCATTTTCTATCACTTCATTTTGTTCATTCATCGTTACGATTGTAGCGTTTACATAAGTTGTTTTCAAAAGTATTTCCCCTTTCAACTCTATGAAGTTCCCTTTAATAAGTTACCACCATTATAGTAACTTATTAAAGATTAAGAGTCAAAAGATAATTTTAATTCTTTCATTATCTTTTCCTTCAAAATGCTATATTGTTTTTCATTTGTATGTGCAAACGCTTCTTCTCGATTTGATTTCTCATCCAAATAATTCAGGTTTCCATCGAACTGAGTCTCTGTAAAATCAAACCTCTGTCCATCTATACAGTTATAAAAGTGCCACTCCTCTCCAACGCTTGTCTTTTTGATTTTCCCTCCGCATATATCTTGAACGACTAAAGCCGTTACACCACACTGTCCTTTTGCTGGATTTTCACTTGTTCACTTTGAACTTGTTTCAATTGACCAAGATCTCATTAGTGCTTCATATATTCTTTTTCCCTTTATATGATCCATTCTCAGCTTCTCCTACTCTTAATAGTTTTACACATCATACTTCAAAAGGGGCAGTAATCGGTCCTTAAAAACCGTTGATGGTGTCTCTCCGATTAACTTTGCTCCCATTTTCAAATAATATCCTTTTGCATTCGGATCACTATCAATCGTAAAGCTTTTTATTCCTAGTTCCTTTGCTTGCTCTATTACAAACTTCCACATTATTTTCCCATAGCCCTTTCCTTTGTAACGAGGATGAATGTATAAGAAATCTAGAGCTTTATCGTTACGTAAAAATGAGAAAAACCCAATCTTCGTATTATCGTTTTCTAAAACATATACAAAATTATTTTTTATGTACTCATCGGTAATTGTTAAATCCTCCTTACAAGCAAGTATGAATTCTTCACTATAGTTCCACGTTGCTTTTGAATGTAGTGCGAGTTCACTTAGTTCATCTGCTTCGCTTAATAACGCTTTTCTTATCTTCATGATCCTTTCTCCTCACCTTCGATATATAAACTCTTAAAATGATTCGAAAAGTAATTTAAAAAACCTCTTATTTCCGGAAATAAGAGCTTACTTTTATAATTCTTCATAATAGGTAACAATTTTTTAAAAGAAAAAAACGCCATTCCTGAAATGAACTGTACCCCGAATCATGGACACTTAAAAAAAGCCCCATGATTCGGGGTTTTTGTGTATTTTTATCAAAAAACCTCGTTATAATGGAACCAACGATAGAAATGAGGTACGGAGAATGAGTAAAATTATTTTTAATGAGATTCAAATGAAGCAGCTGGAAAAAAATAAAAATGTAGTAAAAGCGTCGGAACGTTCGATTAGCTATTGTCCAGATTTCAAAGTAAGAGCGGTAAAAGAAAATCAACAAGGAAAAGGTCCTAGCCAAATCTTTTTAGAGAATGGGTTTGACTTAGCTGTGATTGGTGAGGAGAAACCAAAACAATGCTTGAAACGTTGGCGAAGAACCTTTGAACAATTTGGTGAAGAAGGATTTTATACAGAACGCCGCGGGAAAGGAAGCACGGGACGTCCTTCGGAAAAACCTCTCTCTTCCGATGAAAAATTAAAGAAAGCGGAAGCGCGTATTGCGTTCTTAGAAGCGGAATTGACATTCCTAAAAAAGTTAGAAGAACTCGAAAGGCAGGCGTTACAGAAGAAGCGTTAACACCACGAGAAACATACACACTGATTGAACAAACCATACGTCGATTCCAATTCCCACGTATGGTGCGTTATCTTTGCACACTGGCTGGGGTAAGTCGGAGTGGATACTATGCGTGGCTTCATCAGACAGAGAAACATCTAGAAAAAGAACGCAATGATGAAACAGATTATGAATGGATCCAAGAAATTTTCAATCGAAAAAGGAAAACATGTGGTGGTCGTTCTATCAAAATGGTGTTGGAAAAGACAAAAGGAATTTGTATGAACCTCAAACGTATTTACCGTATTATGCGTAAATATAATCTTGTGACAAAGATTCGCCGAGCGAATCCTTATAAACACATCGCAAAGGCGACACAAGAACATAAAACATGTCCGAACCTTTTAAAACGCCAATTCAATCAAGAAGAGCCTGAAAAAAGTATGTTAACGGATATTACCTATTTATTTTATGGAAAAGGAAAGAAGGCTTATTTATCATGTGTAAAAGACAGCACAACACGAGAAATTTTAGCCTATCATGTCTCCTCTTCTTTACAAATGGATATCGTCTATCAAACATTAAATAACTTGAAAGAGAGATTAGGAGAAAGCATCCATTCTGAAGCGCTTCTACATTCAGACCAAGGTATTCATTACACACACCCTGAATTTCAGAAACGCGTAAGGGAAATGGGAATCAGACAATCTATGTCCCGTAGGGGCAATTGTTTAGACAATGCACCAATGGAATCCTTTTTTGGTCATATGAAAGATGAATTAGATTATAAAGATTGTCAAACCTTTGAATCCCTCGAACTCAACATAAGGGAATATATGAAGGAGTATAATTATAATCGTTATCAGTGGACATTAAAAAAGATGGCTCCGATTGAATATCGGAACCACCTTTTAAGTGCTTGATTTTTCAGGGCTTTTTTATTAAACTGTCCATTTTATAGGGTACAGTTCAAAAATTGGCGTTCTTTTTCTTTTAACCTTTATGGCATATTATATTAAGAATCATTTTTACACTTCTAAACAGTTTCTACTACTTCTTCAAGCATTATTCCATTTTTAGCATAATTCGTATGCCAAGAAAAAGCTTTTTCTAAAACATGAGGGGTTTGTCCACCTCTCGTTTTAGCTTCTTCGTAATAAGCTCTTAGCTGATCACGATACATTGGATGTGCGCAATTCTCTATAATTAATTCCACTCTTTCTCTTGGCGCCAGTCCTCTTAGATCAACATACCCTTGTTCAGTGACGATAACATCTACATCATGTTCCGTATGGTCTACATGAGATACGAAAGGAACGATACTTGAAATGTTACCACCTTTCGCAATCGATTTCGTAACAAAGATAGCTAGACGTGCATTTCTTGCAAAATCACCAGAACCACCAATACCATTCATCATTTTTGTACCTAAAACGTGAGTAGAGTTAACATTTCCGTATATATCTAATTCTAAAGCCGTATTAATGGAAATTAATCCAAGGCGGCGAATAATTTCAGGGTGATTAGAAATTTCTTGTGGGCGCATCATTAATTTATCACGATATTTTTCAAAGTTAGAAAATACTTTTTGCATTTTCTCTTCAGAAAGCGTGATCGAGCAGCAGGAAGCAAAATTGACTTTCCCAGCATCCATAAGATCAAAGACCGCATCCTGTAAAACCTCAGAATATACTTCTAAATCTTCAAACTCAGAATCTAACATTCCATGAAGAACTGCATTGGCAACTGAACCAATTCCCGATTGTAGCGGCGCTAAACGATTTGTTAATCGGCCTACTTCGACTTCTTTTCGAAGGAACTCTATTAAATGCTGTGCCATAATAACAGTTTCTTCATCTGGAGGGACAATTGTTGATGGCGAATCTAATTGGTTTGTAAATACAATCCCCTTCACTTTTTCAACATCAATCGGAATGCCAATCGTTCCAATTCGATCATCCGTTTTCACAATCGGAATTGGAAGCCTTTCCCCTTGTTTACCTGGTTCATATAAATCATGCAGCCCCTCTAGTTGCGCGGATTGGGCCATATTCATTTCAATAATAATGGACTTAGCATTCAAGGAAAATGCTAATGAATTACCAATTGAAGTCGTTGGAATAATCATTCCGTCTTCAGTAATCGCAACCGCTTCCAAGATAGCGAAATCTATATCCATAACGTCAGCACGAAGTAATTCTGCTGTATGAGATAAGTGCTGATCTACAAATAAAAAGTCTCCGTTATTAATTCCTTTTCGCATAGTCGCATCGGCTTGGAAAGGCAATCTTTTCCCTAAAATTCCTGCCTCAGCAAATAATTTATCTACATCCGAACCTAATGAAGCCCCTGTATAAACATTTACTTTAAAAGATTTATCATTCTTTACTCGGTTCACCAGCGCAAATGGGACTGCTTTTACATCCCCAGCACGTGTAAATCCACTTAAACCTAATGTCATTCCACTTTCAATCCATGAAGCTGCCTCTTCAGGTGTCACTACTCGATCTTTTAATCGTTGATCCCTAATTCTATCTAAATTATTCTCCATATGTACTCCCTCTCCCAATGAATATTCATAATTATTTTACACATTAACACTATCAAAATAGGGATTTTTGTATACAATGCCGAAAATTCAGATAAAACAGCAAATCTAGGTTCTAAAGCAGAACATTTTAGAATCCTAGAAGCTTACGAAAATAGCTAGCATATGATTGACTCACTGGTACCCTCTCTCCGTTATCCATTGAAAGTAAAAAAGTAGAGTGGGTATCAGGATAAATCGCCTTAATATGATTCACATTTACTATAAAGGAACGGTGGCATCTAATAAACGAATCTTTCGGAAGTAAGTATTCAAATTCTTGTAGAGAGTACTTATGTGTTCCTGTTAACTCTTCTGAATTCACATACGTCTTTTTATCTTTAGCCTCTAAATACATCACCTTTGAGAAAGGAACCGGAACCCATCCGTCTGTTGTTTTTAAAGTAACGACTGACTTCCCATCCGTTAAAGCGGGATAAATTGCCGTCACGCAACCTTCAATCTTTCCATTATTTGAAAATGGTACGGCCATTCCATGATAAGGAATACCGAAAACATCTCGGTTAATAAACTCAGAGGCTTTTTGCTTCGTTACCATTGCTTTATGAGCAATCGTCCCTTCCTTAATAGGATCCCCGGCACTAATCTTTAAATCAATTCGTTTACTTGGCCGATAGTAAATATATTCTTCCGTATTCGAAACGGCGATTGATATTTCATCTGAAAATAATTCCCCAACAACATCTAGTAGTATACCTAACGTTTTATCTTCCATAGTATGAACACCTCATTTACTATTATACTACTATTATGAACGGACAACTGTTGCTTTTACATGTAGTGCAAGTTCACTTAATTCACTAGCTTCAATTACTATCTATTTTCTTACTTCCATAATTGTTTCTCTCCACCATCAAAATATGAACTACTAAAGTATTGCCCCGAGCAATAAAAAACCCTTTATTTTTATAAACTTTAAATCAACCTGCTTCTTATATTACTTGCATTATAAAATAAAAAAGTAATATAAAAACATTTCATTTAGGGGGAATTGCCTATGCCGTTGGATTCCATTTCAGGTAACGAATATTCCAAAATTTAAAGGAGTGCCTGAAATTTGTTAAACTCATATATTAATTCATTTTTATATAAAAATAATGAAAAATTTAACGGAACAATTTTAATAGCCCATAAAGAAGAGGCTCTTTATAAGCAGTCATTTGGAAAAGCTAATTATAATTGGGACATACCTAATACATCTACAACGAAGTTTCGTATCGGATCAATAACTAAAATCTTCACAGCAGTTTCAATTTTAATGCTTGTGGAAGAGGAAAAATTACAGCTACATGATACTTTAGATCAATTCATTCCCGATTTCCCAAAAGGAAATCAAATTATGATCAAGCATTTACTAAATCATACTGCTGGTGTCGGTAACATTACTGCTCAACATGACTTTTTATTACAATCTTTACAGCCTCGAACACCAGATGGATTAATACAATGGATTATTGCATGCCCCTTTGAATCTAGCCCTGGTGAAAAATTCAATTATTCAAATTCGGGGTATATTATATTAGGAAAAATTATTGAAGTTATAAGTGGAATGTCTTATGAGGAATTTCTTAAAAATAAAATTTTCTATCCAATCTCTATAATGAACACAAGTATTGATTTGAATCACACTATTCAAAAACATAAAGCAACTGGCTATGAGTTACATCCAAATCACGGCCTACAGAACGCATCATTTATTCATATGTCTAATTCATATTCAGCCGGTGGATTAGTTTCTACAGCCGAAGATTTATATAGATTTGATAAGGCGCTAAAAGAAAATCGCTTCTTATCAAGTAGGATGACGTCTCGTATGCTTACTGCAGAATCTTACGGATATGGTTACGCTTGGAATATTGCTATACCTGAAAAAAATAATAAACTTATATTTCATCACGGAGGAATTAACGGCTTTACGTCCTCCTATTTACGATTAATTGACAAAGAGGCTACAATCATCATTTTAAGCAATGTATCAACACTATTAACATCGACTCTTGCTAATGAAATCGCTTCTTATATAGAAAATAATTTTTAAACCTATTATGATTTGAAAAACCGTTCAGCATTTTGAACGGTTTTTCAAACAATTTAGTTCACCTTAGCCCCATAACACCTTGCTACTGCAACTGCCTGTGCTATATCTAATTTTACATTTTTTAAATCGAAACTT
Organism: Bacillus paramycoides; assembly: GCF_038971285.1. Classification (NCBI taxonomy): domain Bacteria; kingdom Bacillati; phylum Bacillota; class Bacilli; order Caryophanales; family Bacillaceae; genus Bacillus; species Bacillus paramycoides. Next base: position 1,750,709 of record NZ_CP152427.1, on the reverse strand, counting down.
GTAAAGTCAATTCTATCAACTATCGCTCCTTTTAAATTTGCACCGCTAAGTTTCGCCTTACCTAATTGTGCACCGGTTAAATCCGATTCACGTAAATCTGCTTTTTCTAAATTACATTCATATAAATCAGCTTCAATTAAACGTATACCTTTTAACATTTGTTTACTTAAGTTCGCGAACCTTAAATTCGTGTATGACCAATCACCCGATATGATAGTTATTCCGTCTAAATTCGCCTCTTCAAAATCAGAGCCAGTCATTTTACATTCTTCAAACTTCGATACGAATAGATTCGCACCAACAAACTTACAATTTGCAAATGTAGTTCCTTGATGGATAGAAGCGTTAAAAAGAGCACCGGTAAAATCACATTCGATGAAATTACAATTTTCAGTAGAAACTTCCGATGCATCTATCCCTCTAAAACGACATTTTATGAAAGTACAATTCTTCAATTCCTCTTCTTTAATCAAAACATCTTGAAAATCTATTTCTACATATTCTTTACTTACAAATTCACTCATAACTATTCCTCCATATCCTTAAAGAAACCTCACTTCAAAAAGTGAGGTTTCTGCTCATACAATATGTCCATCTAACCAAGAAATCAAATCTTGAAATACTTCATCTCGATTTACTTCATGGAACATTTCATGTCTTCCATTTTCATATAAACGCAGTGTTACATCTTTCACGCCACATTTTTTATAATTCTCATATACTTCCTTTACACCTTTCCCCATATCCCCAACAGGATCACGATCCCCTGAAAAAATATGTATTGGAAGGTTTTGCGGTGTTTTCTTGAACTCTTCTAGTTTATTTACTTCTAATACACCAGAAAATAATTCTCGATAAAAACTAGTCGTACAAATGAATCCACATAATGGATCCGCAATATATTTATCTACTTGATTATTATCTGAAGATAACCAATCAAATTTTGTACGATTTGGTTTAAAGTGTGAATTGAAGTTTCCGAAAGATAAAAAGTTTAGCATCGGACTTTTCGTTTTTTCCCCGCGTAATTTCATCTCAATTGTCGCTACTTTATGACCGATACTTCCTAAAAGCCCTGGATTTCCACCAGTTCCTGAAATAAGAAATCCATCATACAATTCACCCTTCAGTTGTACAGCACGCCTTGATAAAAAAGAACCCATACTATGTCCAAGTAAAAATAACGGGCATGTCTGCTCTTTTCTTATCGTTTCAGATACAAAAATCACATCAGACACAGCCTCATTCCAACCTACATTGGGTTTAAAATGACCATAATCTTCTTCTCTTTTCACCGTTTTCCCATGACCTTTATGATCATGCGCATAAACACCATAGCCCGCTTCTAATAACGCATCAATAAAGTCTGTATAAACACCTGCATGTTCTGTCATACCATGTGCAATTTGAATAATCCCTTTCGGTTCACCTTCTGGTAACCACTTACGTAAATAAATTTCCGATTCATCCATTGCCGTAACGAAACTTTCCTGTACGTTCATTTCGTCAGCTCCCAACTCTATTATGTATCTCAAAAAATGAATATCCATTCATTATTCTTATTATGTATTATATGCAATTGCCTTCATTATGACAAATGACTCACTTTTCCAATTAGCTCAATAACTATTATGTTGACGAACTTTAAATAAAATTATATAGTTACTTACATAAAGTAATTATTATATTTTTGGGAGGTTTCTATTATGATGCCATCATTATTTTTAGCACACGGTTCACCGATGCTCGCTATTCAAGATACAGAATATACAAGGTTTTTAAAAGCGCTTGGAGAAACATATAAACCGAAAGCAATTGTTATTTTCACCGCTCACTGGGAAAGCGAAGTACTAACGATTTCTTCATCAGATAACGAATATGAAACAATTTATGATTTTGGAGGTTTTCCCCCTGAGTTATACGAAATCAAATATCGTGCGAAAGGCTCTTCTAACATTGCATCCATGTTAGAAACAAAATTTAAAAACAAAGGTATTCCGGTCCATCATAATATGACGAGAGGTTTAGATCATGGCTCATGGACACTCTTGCACCGTATGTATCCAAAAGCAAATATTCCTGTCGTACAAATATCAGTCAATCCATTCCTTCCTGCAAAAGAGCAATTTAAGATTGGAGAAGCATTAAAAGGACTTGGACAAGAAGATATTTTAGTAATCGGGAGCGGTGTTACCGTTCATAACTTACGAGCACTGAAATGGAATCAAAGTACACCCGAACAATGGGCAATTGAATTTGATGATTGGATTATAAAACATATGCAGACTACTGATAAAGATGCATTATTTCATTGGGAGACAAATGCCCCTCATGCTCAATTAGCTGTACCAAGAGCAGAGCATTTTGTTCCTTTATTTATCGCTATGGGAAGTGGTGAAAATAACGGTGAAGTCATTCACCGCAGTTATGAGCTTGGTACGTTAAGTTATCTTTGTCTCCAATTTTAAAGAAAAGGATGAAGCAATCATTGCTTCATCCTTTTCTTTTTTTATTCACCTAGTTAACTAACTTCCAAATGTCGTTTCTCTGATACCTCTTCGTTCTTATTATGAAAATAAACCCAAATGCACGCAATAAATAATAGTGATGATGTAGAGAAGAAAACATATTGGAAGCCTGCATGCGCTGCAATTTGTCCACCAAGTACTGGTCCAATCATATTTCCTAAAAACTGAAACGATTGATTATACCCAAATACTCGTCCCGTTACATGGGTTGGTGTATGTTGTTTTAGTAGAGTTTGTACGGAAGGTAATAATCCTGCTTGTGCGATACCTAATAAAAATCGAAGAATTAATAGTTGCCAAGCTGAGGTTACAAATGCTTGCGGGATAAAAATAATTCCTGCAGCAAACAACGCTACAACTAATGTTTTTTGAGGACCAATTTGATCTGATAATCGTCCCAGTCTTGGTGCTGCCAAAATAACTGCTAACCCTGTCGCTGACATCACTGCACCCGCAATTGTTTCAATATGTGCAGTATGAGGACCTACTAAATTTTTTACGTATAATGTAACAATTGGTTGAACGGACATATTAGCAAGTTGAATAATAAATGTTGTTACAAACAAACTAATAATTAAATGCTTCGCTGGAACCATCGTCCATACTTTTTTCGGTTGTACTTTTTTTGCTTGAGCGGAGTGATTCTCTTCATGTAGGAAGAAAAAAACGATGAGAAAAGAAAGGAATAAAAAAGCTCCTGTAACAAGAAAAACATGGCGCATTCCAATTAACTCAGACAAATATCCTCCAAGTAATGGACCAAGTAAAGAACCGCTCACTCCACCAGTTGAAATTGTAGAAATTGCCCAGCCTGAATGCTCTTTCGGAGTTTCTGCCGCAATAAATGTCATCGCCGTTGAAAGGAAACCAGATACTGCTCCCATTAAAAATCTTAGTGCGACTAGTTGATACACATCCGTTACAAATCCCATAAGCGTCATAATAATCGCCATACCAAGGCTCGCACGAATCAGCATCAATTGCCGTCCATGTATATCACCAAGTTTTCCCCATATTGGTGATACGATCGCACCCATTAAAAATGTAATACCAAATGCAAGTCCCGACCACTGTGCAATACTTGAAGTGCCAGTTACTCCCAATTCCTCAATATAAAAAGATAAAAAAGGAATTACTAAACTCATACCGGCTGCAGTGGTAAAACAACCTAGCCAACAAATCATTAAATTTCGTTTCCAGCTGGCCATTTTCACACCTTCTTTCTTTAGATACCCATTCTACACCCTTTCTTGTAAAAAGTTTAGTAATTTGCTTTATTTGTAAGATTTACTACAAAACCCGCTATTTTCTAGTAAAAATCACTACATTTCCACATTGTTTTCATAATAAAACCAACTCCACTTAAATGAAGTTGGTTAGTTGTCCATTATTGGTATTAAACGCGCATTACAACATCGCTCATAAAACTCAACCGGACCCGCTTGTCCAATAATTGCGTATTCATATCCATCTTGCTTCATACTATGTAAACAACGATGTAACAATTGCTTCCCTACACCTTTCACACGATTTTGTTTCGCTGTGCCCATTGGACCAAACAATCCTTTCTTTCCTCTCACTACATCATAGCAAGCGAAACCTACTATCACTTCTTCTTGTTCTGCTATATAAATAGGTAAGTTTTCTTTATATGTACGAAATCCATATTCTATTGAACGTAACCAACGTTCACCAAACTCTGCTTCAACAAAACTTGCTAATTTTTCAAAATCAGAAAGGTTAGCCTTTCTAACAGTACAAGTTAAATCATTATAAGTAGGAACAAAACATTTTAGATCAACCGCTAAATCTCTTGGTTCAGCTATAATATGTAATATACCTTTTTGTATTTGTGCATTTTCAATAAACGTATCCGCGCGAAATAGTGCATACATAACATGTCCTTCATTCATTATTACTTGCTGAAAACGTTCCATACGTTTCTTGGCTATTTGTAAAATTTCTAACACCTTATAAGATAACTTATATTGTCCTATTTCTTTATACCCTTGATCCGTTAAATCGTACTCTTTTCGTATTGAAAGCTTTTCTAAAAAGTCCGCACCAATGTGACGAAACAAATACATATACAACTCGTTGCAAACTCCAGTACCCTCTTTACACATCCCTATAAACAGATGAACTGGTTGAATGATATTATTTCCCGCCTCTTTTGCCGCAATCTTCAATATGTTATAAACACGTTTTGTAAATTGAAATTCCTCCATATGTATCTCCATCCCCTACTACTTTACTATTAAACCGTAACCATAAATAAGTGAAACGATTATTCCAACTACCAATATACCTGGCAGTAAATTTGCCACTTTAATTTTAATAATACTAAGTAAGTTCAATCCAATAGCAGCTATCATAATACCACCTGTAGCTGTCATTTCTACTATAAATTGATTCATTAATTCTTTCGGGACCAAACTATTAATTTGTGTTGCAAAAACCGCAACACCTCCTTCGTATAAAATAACTGGAATCGCCGAAAATACTACACCAATTCCTAGAGTTGTCGTTAATATAATAGAAATAAATCCATCGATAATTGCCTTTGTAAATAAAATATCGTGATTTCCGCGAATCCCACTGTCGAGTGCACCAAGTATGCCCATCGCACCAATTGCAAATATTAAAGTAGCTGTTACAAAACCTTCTGATATGCTCCCTTTCGATCCAACTTTATTTTCTAGCCAATCTCCTAACTGTTTTAACTTTCCCTCTAATTGTAGCCATTCCCCGATGACGGTACCAATCACTAAACTTAATATGACAACAAGAAAATTTTCACTTTTCAATGCCATTTGAAGTCCAAGTACAGTAACCGCTAAACCGATTGCATGCATAATTGTTCCCTTCATACTTTCTGGAATCCTACTAAATAATTTACCTAGTAAAGTACCAAGTATTATACAAACCCCATTTACAACTGCTCCTAATATAACCATTTCTCATTCTTCACCCTTCGAATTCTTTATTTCTACATTTTGGTTTATTCATTGATTTACAGGTTATCTATATGTTAACTTAATATTGAGAATATTAACAAATGTTTTTCACAACATAAACCGCAATTTTTTGTAGTTATACATAATGTGAAACTTTAATTAACGTGAGTTTTATTGCCTACAAATTGCGGTATAAATTCAAAAGGGAAGGTATTTATGAAAACTTTACTAAAACGATTTCTGTTAATAGCCTTTTGCATTACACCAATCGTTGTATTAATTAACTACTCTTTTACTTCAAAGGCGAAAGACAAACCCAATTTGCAAAACAAATCTAGTAAAACCGCTTCAACAAATGAAAAGAAAATAGAAAATCCTGAAATCACACTCACTTTCTCTGGTGATACAATGTTCGATTGGCAATTACGTCCTGTAATCGAAAAAAACGGGGCTGATTATCCATTCCAACATGTAAAAGAAGAAATAACAAAAGCTGATATTTCTTTCGTTAATTTAGAGTCAGCATTTACAACGAAAGAAAAGAAAGCTCCTGGACAATTATTTTGGATTAAAAGTGATCCATCCTCGCTTCAAGCGATAAAAAATACTGGATATGACATTGTAAATATCGGGAATAACCATACACTTGATTATGGGCAAGATGGATTATTAGACACGATTTCTCATGTAGAAAAATTAAAGTTCCCTTACATTGGAGCCGGAAAAAATGCAAAAGATGCATATACAGCACGAGAAATGACTGTAAAAGGGAAAAAGTTCAAATTTCTTTCCTTCGTTCGATTTATGCCTGATACGAATTGGGTAGCTGGTGACAATAAACCTGGTGTTGCGAACGGATATGATTTAAATCTCGTAACAAAAACAATTAAAGAGCAAAAGAAAGATGCAGACTATTTAATTGTCTATATGCACTGGGGAGTTGAAAAATCAAATCGTCCGGTAGAATACCAAAAACAATATGTTCCTAAAATGGTTGAAGCAGGAGCTGACGCGATTGTCGGAAGTCACCCGCATTGGCTTCAAGGATTTGAGTATTATAATAAAGTTCCTATCGCTTACTCATTAGGAAACTTTTTATTCCCAAGTTATGTGAGTGGGAAAAGCGCCGAAACTGGCGTATTAACTTTAACTTTTAAAGGAAAGGATGTCCAAATGTCATTCAATCCTTACATCATTCGTAACAACCAAATTTCCCCTGTCAATGAGGAGGAAAAGAGAAAAGCTCTACAATATTTACAAACAATTTCAACTGATGTAGAAATTGATGATGCAGGGAACATAAAAAATAAACGAAGCTAGATAGAACAAGATTGATTTCTCTGTAACATACTTTACAGAATAGGTGATGAACATGCTGAAAGACTTATTAGAAAATGTAAGTTTGTTAGAGAATATTTATAAAATATCTATAGCCGTTCTACTTTTATGTTCAATTTTCTCTGTTAGACTTCTAAAAAGAATAAAACGAGAACGAAAACTTACTACCTTTGAATTTACTATGTATGTAATCATTCGTATTGCGATACTCTTTTGGTTAACTAGCTTTATCCTTCTTGAATATGGAAAATATTTAGTTTAACTATAAAAAAGATAGAACAAGCAGCATTTCCCTTGCTTGTATCTATCTTTTTTATTTGGATGCTAACTCTTTCCTTCTATTAAATAAGCAAATCAAACAAAATAGGGTTTTTATTAAGCTCCATAAATTGAATATTATTTTCTTTAAAACGAGTAATTAATTGCTCATAGTCCTCTTTATGTTTTAATTCTACGCCGACTAGTGCTGGACCATTTTCCTTATTATGTTTCTTAATATACTCAAAGCGCGTAATATCATCTTCTGGTCCCAATCCTTTATCGAGAAATTCTCTTAGCGCACCGGAACGTTGCGGAAATTCAATGATAAAATAATGCTTTAATCCTTCGTAAATGAGCGAACGTTCTTTCATCTCTTGCATTCTATCAATATCGTTATTTCCACCACTTAGCGTACATACAACTGTTTTACCTTTTATTTCATCTCTATATAAATCAAGCGCTGCAATAGATAGTGCACCCGCCGGTTCAGCTACAATTGCATTTTTCTTATATAGTTCTAAAATCGTCGTACAAACCTTCCCCTCTGGTACTAAAACAATGTCATCAATTACATCTTTACACGTTTCAAATGTTAACTTCCCTACTTTTTTGACAGCTGCTCCATCAACGAAACTATCTATTTTCTCTAACGCGACATTTTCATTTTGAAGAAAAGCCTCTTTCATAGATGCAGCTCCCATTGGCTCTACACCAATGACTTTTGTAGCAGGACTAACACCTTTTACATATGTACCAACACCTGATGCTAATCCACCACCGCCAATTGCTGTAAAGATATAATCCACTGGTTTCTCCATATCATGCATAATTTCAACTGCCACTGTTCCTTGACCAGCAACTACATACGGATCATCAAACGGATGAACAAACGTCATTCTATTTTCTTCACAATAGCGCTGTGCTTCTTGGAAAGAGCTATCAAATGTATCACCAACTAATACAATTTCTGCAAAATCACCACCGAAAAATTGTACTTGCGATACTTTTTGTTTCGGTGTCGTTGTTGGCATGAAAATTTTTGACGGAATCTTCAATAAATTACACGTATAAGCAACTCCTTGCGCATGATTACCAGCACTTGCACAAACAACACCGTTTTGTAATTGTTCTTTTGATAAACCTTGAATTAAATTGTACGCACCACGAATTTTGAAAGAGCGAATCAATTGTAAGTCTTCTCGTTTTACATAAACGTCACAATCATATTTCTCAGATAGAACTGTATCACGTTGTAACGGTGTTTTAATAACGATATCTTTCATGCAATTATGTGCCATTAAGATATCTTCAATTTTCACTCTCTCCTTTACCTTTTGCACCATTTCATATCATCCTTATCTCTTTTTAATTGGCTCAATCAAAATCCGGGATTTTTAGAACTGCACCTGTATTCGCCGATGTTACCATCTGCGCATAACGTCCAAGCCAGCCAGTTTTCACTTTCGGTTCTGGTCGTTTCCACTCTTTTTTACGCTTATCTAATTCTTCATCACTAACTCTTACCTCCAACAATCTTTCCTCAACATCGATGCAAACGATATCCCCTTGTTCCAGAAGTGCAATCGTTCCGCCCGCAGCTGCTTCTGGCGAAATATGCCCTACTGAAATACCACGTGAAGCACCCGAGAAACGACCATCCGTTAATAGCGCAACATCTGCACCTAATCCCATACCGGCAATCGCTGAGGTTGGTGCTAACATCTCTGGCATACCAGGGCCGCCTCTTGGTCCTTCATAGCGAATAACAACTACATCGCCTTTCTTCACTTTCCCAAGCATGATGCCCGCAAGCGCCTCATCTTGTGAATTAAAAATAACGCAAGGTCCTTCAAATCGTTTTACTTCAGTTGCCCCGCTTTTAATAACTGCCCCATCTTTCGCAAGGTTTCCTTTTAATATACGTAATCCCCCTTCTTCACTATGAGGGTTTTCGAGAGAATGAATTACTTCCTTATCTTTAATCTCTGCATGAGCAATGTTTTCTCTTAATGTTTGCCCAGTAGCAGTAATACGATCTAAATGAAGTACTCCCTCTTTTCGGCTCATCTCTTTCAAAATTGCACTAATCCCGCCTGCTCGATCAATATCTTCCATATGCCAATTGGAAGCAGGGCTTACTTTACATAAATGTGGTACACGTCTTGAAACTGCGTCAATACGGCTCATATCATAATCTAGTCCTGCCTCATGAGCGAGTGCTAATGTATGCAACACTGTATTTGTTGAACCGCCCATTGCCATATCAAGCGCGAACGCATCATCAATTGCTTCTTCCGTTACAATGTCCCTCGGTTTAATATCTCTTTCAATTAAAATCTTTAATTTCTCTGCTGCTTGTTTAATTAATTCTTCACGTCTTGGATCAATAGCTAAAATACTACCGTTACCAGGAAGAGCTAAACCTAACACTTCACATAAACAGTTCATAGAATTCGCTGTAAACATACCAGAACAAGAACCACAAGATGGACAGCCATGATCTTCAATATCCTTTAATTCTTCTTCTGAAATTTTGCCAGATTGATAAGCTCCTACTCCTTCGAAAACAGAACTTAAATCAACAACGTCTCCTTTTGACGTTTTTCCAGCCGCCATCGGACCACCTGAAACAAAAACAGTTGGAATGTTAATACGAAGTGCAGCCATCATCATACCGGGTGTAATTTTGTCACAGTTTGGAATACAAATCATGCCATCAAACCAATGTGCATTTACAACCGTTTCTACTGAATCTGCAATAATTTCACGACTCGGAAGCGAATAACGCATACCGATATGCCCCATCGCAATACCGTCATCTACTCCAATTGTATTAAATTCAAATGGAACCATACCTGCTGCACGCACTGCTTCTTTAACAAGTTTTCCAAACTCATTTAAGTGCTTATGACCTGGAATAATTTCAATAAAAGAATTACAGATAGCTATAAACGGTTTATCAAAATCTTCATCTTTCAAACCAGTTGCTTTTAATAAACTACGGTGCGGCGCTTTATCAAAACCTTTTTTAATCATGTCACTTCTCATCTTGTCAAATCCCCTCTTACGTATTTTTCACTTACAATCGCTTACACTATTTCTTTACTAATTCTTTCGGTGCATGAATCCAGCTCATCATTTCACGAAGTTCTTCCCCTACTTTTTCTAACTGATGATTTTGCTCTGCTTTTTTCATCGCATTATATGTTGGACGCCCAGCTTGGTTTTCTAAAATCCATTTCTTCGCGAATTCACCTTGCTGAATTTCTGTAAGTACTCGTTTCATTTCTTTCTTCGTTTCATCTGTAACGATTCTCGATCCTGTTACATAATCTCCGAACTCAGCCGTATCTGAAATAGAATGGCGCATGTTCGTTAAACCGCCTTCGTACATTAAATCAACAATTAACTTTAATTCATGTAAACATTCGAAGTATGCAATTTCAGGACGATATCCGCCCTCTGTTAATGTTTCAAAACCAGCTTTCACAAGTGCAGTTACCCCGCCGCAAAGTACCACTTGCTCTCCGAATAAATCCGTCTCTGTTTCTTCTTGGAATGTCGTTTCAATTACACCTGCACGTGTACACCCTACACCTTTTGCATACGCAAGTGCTACATGTAATGCGGTGCCTGTTGCATCTTGATGTACTGCGACTAACGCCGGAACACCATTCCCTTCTTGGAATACACGGCGAACGAGATGACCTGGACTTTTTGGCGCTACCATTGCTACATCTACGTAACTTGGCGGGTTAATTTGTCCGAAGTGAATATTAAATCCATGTGAGAAAAGTAACATTTGCCCTTCACGGAGATTCTCTTCTACTTCTGTTTTATACACATGTGCTTGCTGTTCATCTGGCAATAACATTTGTACGACTTGCGCGGTTCGAACCGCTTCTGAAACAGACATTACTTCAAACCCATCTGCTTTTGCTACTTCAAAAGACTTACCATGTCGAACACCTACTACAACTTCTACACCAGAATCACGTAAATTTTGCGCCTGCGCATGACCTTGAGATCCATAGCCAATTACCGCAACTGTTTTCCCTTGTAATAACTCTACATTTGCATCTTTTTCATAATACGTTTTCATATTCGATACACTCCTTATAATTTATTTACTTGCAGTACATCAATTAATTTTTTCAACTGACTAACAAGTAATGTCGCTTCATTTTCAGTACAAACTGCTGTGAGTTTCATTTCAGAAACGCCACTAGTATCTCTTTCGTTTAAATATAAAGAAGAAATATAATAGCCACGCCGAGCAAAAATTCCACTTATACGTAATAAGACGCTTGGCTCGTTATGAATAACGAGCGAAAAAGTATGACTCATTCTTCCCACCTCTTCATAATCATTTCGTTATTCCCTTTGTTTGGCGGAACCATCGGAAATACGTTTTCACCTTCTTCTACACAAAAATCAACTACGACAGGACCTTCATGAGCAAATGCTTCTAACATCATTTGTTTCGCCTCTGTTGAATTTGTCGCCCTTAATCCCTCCACTCCATAAGCTTCTGCCACTTTCACAAAATCTGGCGATCCAATTTTCGACTCTGATAAACGATTTTCATAAAACATCTCTTGCCATTGCCTTACCATCCCTAAAAATTTGTTATTTATAATAAATACTTTTACAGGAATATTATTTTCAGCAACTGTTTGTAGTTCTTGAATGTTCATTTGAAAAGAAGCATCGCCTGCAATACAAATGACGAGTTCTTCCTCTTTCGCAAGCTGAGCACCAATTGCCGCCGGGAAACCAAACCCCATCGTTCCTAGTCCGCCAGATGTGAGAAAAGTCCGTGGATTTTTCGCTTTATAAAAATGCGCAACCCACATTTGATGCTGCCCTACTTCTGTCGTAACAATCGCTTCACCGTTCGTTAATTTACTTACTAGACTAATAACATGCTGTGGTTTTAACTCACTTTCTTTTTGGTTGTAGGAAAGAGGGTATTCCTCTTTCCATTTCTCGATTTTCGTAAGCCATTTATCTGTCTGTGTACAAATCGGTATATGTAACAGCATGTGTAACGCTTTTTTCACATCTCCAACAATCGGATATTCCACAGTTACATTTTTATGAAACTCCGAAGGATCTATATCAATATGTACCTTTTTCGAATGCGGAGAAAAAAGTTCTAATTTTCCTGTTACACGATCATCGAAGCGAACACCTAAAGCAAGTAGTAAATCACATTCTGTTACTGCCATATTTGCAGCGTACGTTCCATGCATGCCGAGCATTCCTAAAAATAACGAATCTCCTGGCGGATACGCACCCAGTCCCATTAAAGTGGAAACGACAGGAATACGATTCTCCCTCGCAAATTTGATGAGTTCATCAGAACCACCCGAATGAATGATCCCTCCTCCGATATAAAGAAGTGGGCGTTTTGCTTCTGAAATGGCTTTAGCTACCTCTTTCAGCTTCATACTGTCTGGCATAGGATCTAATTTATATCCTGGAATCTCAATCACTTCATTATAAAAACTTGTTACATTTTCATTTTGAATATCTTTTGGAATATCAATTAATACCGGTCCCGGCCGCCCGCTTTCGGCGATGTAAAAAGCTTCTTGTACAATGCGCGATAAATGATTCACATCACGAACTTGGTAATTATGCTTCGTAACAGGTACTGTAATCCCGACAACATCTGCTTCTTGAAATCCGTCTTTTCCGATGAGAGGTTTTGCAACTTGCCCTGTAATGACAACTAAAGGAATCGAATCCATATAAGCATCCGCTAAACCCGTAACTAAATTCGTCGCCCCTGGGCCAGAGGTAGCAAAGACTACCCCGACCTTTCCAGAAGCTCTCGCATATCCTTCTGCTGCATGAATGGCAGCTTGTTCATGACGAGTTAAAACGTGCTTCAAACCACTTCCGTATAACGCATCATATACTGGCAAAATCGCTCCGCCCGGATAACCGAAAACAGTCGTTACGCCTAATTTTTTCAAACATTGAATAACGTGTCCGGCACCTGTTACTTCTTCACACTGCAATTTCTCACATGTTGTATGCTGCTCCATTTTAATTAACTCCCCTCCCTACCTACAGTAAGCTTTCCGCCAATCCTGGAACACGTATTCCTCTTTCTCTCGTTAATTTTTTAAATTCCTCTGTCAATTGTTTCGTTAACCTTCCTGGTTTCCCATCCCCAATTTCTCTTGAATCAACTTTTACAACTGGAATTAATTCTGCTGCCGTTCCCGTTAAAAACACTTCATCTGCTACATATACGTCATGACGAGTAAATGGCCTTTCCTCACATGGAATATGAAGTCGCTCACATAGCTCGATAACACTATTTCTCGTAATACCTTCTAGCGCTCCTAAATAAGAAGGAGGTGTTAACACCTTTCCATCTTTCACAACGAAAACATTATCTCCAGATCCTTCACAAACATATCCTTGTTGATTTAACATAAGTGCCTCTAGCACTCCTGCTTGCGCCGCTTCAATTTTTACAAGTACGTTATTTAAGTAGTTCATTGACTTAATGCGTGGGTCTAATGCATCTGGCGTGTTACGTCTTGATGCAACAGATACAACGCTTAATCCATTATCGTAAAATTCCTGTGGGAATAACTTTAATTGTTCTGCAATGATAATAACGCTCGGTTTCACACAACTTCTCGGATCGAGTCCTAAGTCACCCTTTCCTCTTGAAACAATTAACCGAATGTAGGCATCCGCATACTCGTTTTTTTGCAATGTTTGTAAAACTGCTTCCTCCATTTCTTCAATCGTCAACGGGATTGTAAGTAAAATAGATTTTGCCGATTCATATAATCGTTTTACATGTTCCTTTAAACAAAATACATTTCCACCATAACTACGAATTCCTTCAAATACACCGTCTCCGTATAAAAAACCGTGATCATATACTGAAACAACTGCCTTTTCTTTTTCTACAAATTCCCCATTCATATAAATGTACTGATTTCCCATCTCACATCGCTCCTCTTTTTTTCTCTCTATTTTGCAATCTATTTCTATATCGATTGCTGAGATGAGTATTTTTAACAGAATATTCAGTATATAAACCTTAAAAATATACTCGTCTCAACAATCGATTACATACATACTTGTAGCAATCCATTGCTGAGACGAGGGAATCGTGGTACCACTCAGCTTCCTTACACTTCTCACGAAATATAAGCTCTGCAAGTCCAATTAGACTTTTGTTTTTCTATCGGAAACAACTCCGCTACTTTTTACTAGTTTTCAAAAGTAGTACTCCGAGGTGATCTTCAATGATGAAATTGTTACCACCCTCACAGCATCTGGGTAGCTCTCTGAAACAACTTTTATCATTTACTCTCCTCTTCTACGCATTCTCTTATTCTATTTTTTAAAATAAAAACTCTCGCCTCAGCAATCAACTACTACAATTTAGTAGCTTTGATTGCTGAGGCGAGAGTTTCGCGTTACCACTCAGCTTCCTTATACTTCTCACGAAATATAAGCTCTGTAGGTCCAATTAGACCCCCGTCCTTTTATCGGAGACGATGCCGTCGCTCTCTACTCAGTTTCCCTTTCGCAAGCGATGCTCCGAGGTGATCTTCAATGATTCGATTGTTACTACTCTCACAGCCTAGGAGCAGCTCTCTGAAACGATCATAACCATCTACTTTCCTCTTCTTTGCATATGCAACATATAAAGTTAGAAAATTCTTAATTCACTTTCATTTGTTAAACGTATTATAGGACGTTGTTCTTTTCATTGTCAACATGTTTTTCCAAAAAAAATAAAATTCAATCAATTTAAGAGAGGTCTATTTATTTTTCTCAAAACAAAATCGGAATGAATTTCTTACACATACTCATATATTACTTAAGTATGTTCGCATTACTACATAAAGAAAAATAACTTAATAACATATAAAATTTTATGGGGAGATGAAAAAACTATGTTAAAAGGAAAAGTGGCATTAGTTACAGGAGCGAGCCGAGGAATTGGACGTGCTATTGCAAAACGTTTAGCAAACGACGGTGCATTAGTTGCTATTCATTACGGGAATCGAAAAGAAGATGCTGAAGAAACCGTTTATGAAATCCAGTCAAATGGCGGATCAGCTTTTTCCATCGGTGCAAACCTTGAATCTTTACATGGTGTAGAAGCCCTTTATAGTTCTTTAGATAACGAATTACAAAAAAGAACCGGTGGTACTAAATTTGATATTTTAATAAACAACGCTGGAATTGGTCCTGGTGCTTTTATTGAAGAAACGACTGAACAATTTTTTGATAGAATGGTTTCAGTAAATGCAAAAGCACCATTCTTTATCATCCAACAAGCTCTATCTCGTTTACGTGACAATAGCCGAATTATTAATATTTCATCCGCCGCCACACGCATTTCTTTACCTGATTTCGTTGCATATAGTATGACGAAAGGTGCTATTAATACAATGACTTTCACGCTTGCAAAACAGCTCGGAGCACGAGGAATAACTGTGAATGCAATACTTCCAGGATTTATTAAAACAGATATGAATGCGGAACTCTTGAGCGATCCAATGATGAAACAGTATGCCACTACTATTTCTGCCTTCAATCGCTTAGGTGAAGTAGAAGACATTGCCGATACCGCGGCATTTCTCGCTTCACCAGACAGCCGCTGGGTTACTGGACAATTAATTGATGTTAGCGGAGGATCTTGTTTATAAAAAAGCATATATTTTCAAATCTTTTTTATTGCGCAATAAAACAATTTATATAATACTATATAAAACATATATATTTAGGAGGATTACAGCAATGTCCGAAAAAACATACGAACTCGCAACCTTCGCAGGCGGTTGCTTTTGGTGCATGGTAAAGCCATTTGATGAACTTCCTGGTATTCATAAAGTACTTTCTGGCTATGCAGGTGGTCATGTAGAAAACCCAACATATGAACAAGTAAAAACTGGTACATCTGGTCATTTAGAAGTTGTACAAATTACATTCGATCCTTCTATTTTTCCATATGAAAAATTACTAGATTTATATTGGCCCCAAATCGATCCAACTGATGATGGCGGACAATTCTTTGACCGTGGCCCATCTTATCGCACTGCTATTTTTTATCATACTGAAATACAAAAAGAGCTTGCTGAAAAATCAAAACAAGCACTTGCAGAAAGCGGTATGTTTAAAGAGCCAATTGTAACTGAAATTCGCCCGGCTGCACCTTTTTATGAGGCTGAAGAATACCATCAACATTTCTATAAAAAGAACCCAGAGAAATATGCTACTGAGCAAAAAGAATCTGGCCGTGAAGACTTTATAAAAGAAAATTGGCAAAAAAAATAATAAAAACGCATCGTGCTCTCTTTTCAAAGTGCGATGCGTTTTTATCTTTGAAAAAAGTACCATACAATGATGAGAACAACCGCTGTTAATGTCCAAAGTAATATTTCATTTTTCACTCTACTCTTTTTCTTAGTCATTTCATCTCCTCCTAATAGCGATACAACCTATTCAAGATTTCCTCTGTTTCATTGTCCATCTTATATACGTGAATACATCCTTACAAATTCTTATAACAAGGCCACCAATGATTCCGATTGCAATTGAAATTACTAACGTCTGTCCAAAACTAAAAGATTTTGTATATGTTATGTAGAAAACAATGCACACAAGTAAAATATCTGGTAAAGAAAATAAAAGTTTTTTAAACAATTCTTCACCTCTCCTATGTTTTTTTATAAATTATATCGTCTACTGTAGCTTTAAAAAATTCCATTTAGACACTCATTTTACGGAAAGAAATAAGAACCTCTTTTTAAAAGGGATTCTTATCTACATATCCTATTCCATAATTATTCCTAAAATAGAATAATATTAATAGTGATTTATTGTAAATTAACCATTTGCTAGGCAATCGGATATTACGCCAGCTACTTACGTCGCATTGACCATATGTATTATCACCTCCCGCTACCACCGTGCCGTCTGATTTCAGGCCGACTGTATGTACACACCCCGCCGCTATCGCTACAATATCTTTCCAATCGCTTACATTACATTGACCATACCCATTCGAACCTACTGCCACTACAGTACCGTCTAATTTCAGAGCTATTGTATGATTACTCCCTGCCGCTACTGCCACAATATCTTTCCAGCTGCTTACATCACATTGACCATGTTTATTATTCCCTACTACCATCACTTTGCCATCCGATTTCAAACCAACAGTATGAAGATAACCAGCTGCCAACGCCACAATACCACTCCATTTGCTTACATTGCATTGCCCATATCGATTATTCCCTACTGCCGTCACCGTTCCATCCAATTTAAGACCAACTGTATGCCAGTCACCCAGCGCAGCCGCCACAATATCTCTCCAGCTGCTTATATTACATTCTCCTTCTTTATTTCGTCCCACCGCTATTACCGTTCCATCCGGTTTAAGGCCAATAGTACGACGCCACCCCGCTGCAACCGATACAATATTATGCCAGTCGTTCACATCACATTGATCATGCTTATTCCACCCCGTCGCTTCCACAGTATTATCACATTTCAGAGCTATTGTATGAGCATTACCGGTGTTCGTCGCCATGTGAACATTGCCCGCTGCGACGGCTTCAATATCATACCAGCCACTTACATTGCATTCTCCTTCTTTATCTCGCCCCACTGCTACTACCGTGCCATCTGATTTCAGAGCAACGGTATGACCACGACCCGCTGCTATCATATCTTTAGACCACCGTTTCGCTTTTAACATTTCTTCTTTCGGTGAAATGCAATTCATATTTACCTCCTTCAAAATAAGCAACTGTTTCAAAATATATCTTTTATCAAACTTTATTTCATTATCAAGACCTAAATCGTAAAAAACCATAAATAATAAAGAGTGATACATATTAGTCATGGATAATATGTATCACTTTTCACTACTTTTTCCGCAATCTCGCCCTTTAATGGAATAATAGATTACTTATAACTGGTTTGTTGAAATATTATAACCAAAATATTTTTGTTGACTATGACACTGGTGTCATACTTTAGAATTAAGTTTGAACATCTGAAAGGAGGCATTTTCATTGAAGAAAAATGACCAAAGTGAGAAAAAACAAAATATCAGTCAAGTATCAGATACAGATGTATCTGTGATGGAGAACCCGCACCGTTCACCTGTTACAGTTATCGGCTTAGGTCCGATGGGCCAGGCGCTAGCTGGTGCATTCCTGATGAACGGGCACCCTACGACATTATGGAACCGAACCGCCGAAAAAGCCGATTACCTTATTTCTCAGGGGGCGACCCTTTCAAATTCAGTCACCGGCGCGGTCTCTGCAAGCCCCCTGGTGATCATTTGTGTTCTGGACTATAATGTCGTCCATGAAATCCTTGGCCCCGCGGGAGATACCCTGAAGGGACGGACACTGGTGAACCTCACTGCCGACTCGCCCAAACGTGCCCGTGAAATGGCCACATGGGCTGCCCAACACGGAGTCGATTACCTCGATGGGGCAATTATGACCCCTACTCCGACCATCGGGACACCTGCGGCTTCCGTCCTGTATAGTGGACCAGAATCCATCTTTAAGGTCCACCAACCGACCTTGGCAAGCTTAGGTGGCACTACTTCTTATCTTGGGGCGGATCCTGGCCGGGCAGCGGCATATGATGTGGCCCTACTCGATCTCTTTTGGACATCCATGAGCGGTTACGCTCACGCTCTCGCACTTGCCACTGCCGAGAATATTCCGGCAAAGGAGTTCGCTGTCTATGCCCAAGGCATCATAGACATCTTGCCCGACATCATGGCTTATTTGGCAAGCGAAGTAGACTCGGGTCACTACCCTGGTGACAAGTCCAATATCATCTCAGCCTCGGCAGGAATGGAACACATTATCCATGCTGCTCAACACCACGGCCTCGACGTTAGCGTTCTGAGTGCTGCAATGGCCGTAACCCAGCAGGCCATCAACGAGGGCTATGGAACCGACGGATTCTCACGCTTGACCGAACTGCTAAAAAAAACGTCTGCATAACATCATAGTCGTCTGTAGAGATCCCGGATTCCGCCATGGTCGCGGACTGGGATCTTCAATTATTCCGTTGTTTCAACTAAGGGAATTTCCATTTCTCATTCTTCTTTTATCCGTCATTTGCATGATTTGTTTTTCCAACCGATACTTTACAACGTCCAATACACTGATTTGTCTGTTGATTTGATCCAGCTTCACTTGATAAGTTTCCAGCATTTCTTCACAAAATTCATAGTCTTCCGGACCATTATCCTCGCATTTCAATATTTCCTCAATTTGTTCCGATGTCAGACCCAGACCTAAATAAAGTTGAATAATTCGAATACGTTTGATGGCAAATTCATCGAACTCGCGATAACCATTTTCAAGGCGTACAGCGGTAATTAGATTTTTTTTCTCATAATGCCTTATGGATCGGATACTTGCACCTGTCTTTTTAGACAGCTCACTGATTTTCAATAGAAACGCCTCCCTATTAAATATTCGAAAACCTTATCTTATAATATGACATTAGTGTTACGGAAAATAATAACATATAGGTTTTTGTTTCATGGAAGTTGTGATGTAAGTGGTTCAGTTTTTCAAATAATCGTTCTAAAACTGATTGGGAGATACGGTTATAAGATTTCGTTTTTGATTTCCATTTATCTATTGAACTAATTATCCTCTAATAATCATAGTACAGTTAAATTTTTAATCTACTTCTTCAAAAAATAAAAACCTCCAGTTTAAGTACTAGAGGTCTTCCATTTTATTTCTTTAATCGCTCAATAAAATCCTGTAATTTATCAAGTGATTTCATGTTCTGATTACAAGCTACACCATCTTTGCAAATATAATTTCCTTTTTTTACGAAAGTTCCTGGTACATCGCCTTTAATTTCAACTAAAAACATCCCAACTTCTTCATGTCCATGACATAATGAACAAATGCTTTTTTTATTTAAAATTTGGAACGTTCCTTGCAGACCAACAAACTTATTTTTATCATTTTTCGCTATAATAAATTTCCTGCTTGACCCTTTATCAATCCAGCTTAAATAAGATAATTCTTTCATATCCAGTTCTTCCATATCAGGCAGTTTTAACTTTTTCGCTTTAGGAAATAATTTTTTTAATGTTTGCGCCGTAACTTCCTGAAACGGAATGACATACGGATTTATTTTCGTTAAAAAAGATTCTGCATCTTCTCTATTTTGAACTGTTAATACCATATCAATTAACTCTTTCTGTTCATCCGTTAAATCCTCAAATACATGTATTATTTTTTCAATCGCTAATGATTTTAATGCTTGAATGACACCTCTATCATTTGCCGTTGCGTGTCCATTTGCTAAAATATAAGCTTGTGATTTTATAAAATTATATTGATCACTTCTAATAAAAGCTTCCATCTTTATCACTCCATACAAATTGTTGATCTAGTTTTATTGTATACAAAGATTCAGCTTTTTGATATGTAAAAGATAACTTAGAAACGAATATTACATACATCGATTATATTCTATCGCTTCATTTCCTGACAAAAGAAACCATCGTCTGTTTTCCATTCAGCATATAATACATCCTCAAATTTAGTAATCCCTCTTTGCTTTATTTGCTTATACAGCCATCCTTCATCAAAACCAGCTTCTCTCAAATTATCTTTCACTACTTTTCCATCACTAATTAATGAAATTGGTAAGTATACAGGCTTATGTTTTAAACTTAAATCATTTATGGTAGGAGATTCATATTTGCTCTTTTTCAGAACACTTATATTTCCGTTAGGTTCCAATATCATATATTCAACTTCTCGAATTGAAAAAATATCTTTTTGTTGCCTAAGCATTTGTTGTAATTGATTAATATCCAAATGATTTGATTTTAATTGCTCTCTGTCAATATGCCCATTACGAATGATAATAGAAGGGTATCCTTCAAAGAACTTTCTTGTCCTTCTAAATTTTTGTGTTATTACTTCTATTGCGTAAATTAAAATTACCCATACAAAAACAGCGTATAAAATAGACCATACTCTCACCTCAGGATCATATACAGTGTTTCCAACTAGTTCTCCGATTACAATGGCGGAAATAAAATCAAAAGGTGTTAGCTGCGATATTTGTGTTTTCCCTAATATTTTAGTAGCAATTAATAAAACAAAAAAACCAACAAAAAGTTCTATCGTTATTTGCCCCAGATGATTCATAATCGTTCACCTTTCTGTAATATGTAATATGACGTTTTTATTTCTATTCACATTTCTATACGATACAATTGTGATTCATTTTTTCTATTATCATGCCCATTCACACCCCGTATATCCAATACGGGCAAAGCAAAAAGAGTCTAGTTCAAAATGATAATTGAACTAGACTCTTTTGTTTTCATTTAGAATACACAATCTTTTTAATCGTTTCTCCAGAAAGAAAATACTCTTCTGCAAGTTGATGAATGGAAATTCCGCTTTTAAACGCTTCTTTAATAGCTTTGTTTCTTTCATCTAATTGTTTTCTTCCTCCAGATCGTGTACCCCATTTATAATGTTTTGTTTCTTGTTTTGGAATGTAAATTGTTTCACCTTGTATATACTTTTGAATTTCAGTAATTAAACTTTCTGGTAAAACGGCCTTAGCTTTTACGTATTTCATTTCTGCTCGCCCCTTATTTTTTATGGTTCATTTCAATAAGGTGCAAAGCCAAATATAAAAAATGATACGAGCTCATTTAGGCGATTGTATATTACTTGTCTACCTCACGCAAAGTATCGCCATTTCCATACTTGGCTTTGCATGAGACGCTGCAGTGTCCGGCAATTGAATTGTAATCGCCATTTAAACACCTCCTAATATACCTTTTGCATTTTATTATATGATAAATCTCTTCCCCTTGCATCCACATCCTTTTTAAAGCGTGAAATTACTTAATTTGATATAATACTTTTTAGTCCAATCCAAAAATATAGTGAGGTTGCTTTATGAAAAAGAAAATAATCATTACAATCGTTACATTATTCATTATTACTGTAGCATTATTTGGAACATACAAATTAATGAACGCAAGAAGTTTTCAATTATTTGGTGATTTAACAAACCGAGTAGAAACAAATGAAAAAGTGGTTGCTTTAACTTTTGATGATGGCCCTACGAATAATGTAAAACAAATATTACCGCTACTAGATACATACAATGCAAAAGCTACTTTCTTTTTAATCGGAAATGAATTAGAAAAAAACCTATCGTTAGGAGAAGCTATCGTACAATCTGGACACCAAGTTGGAAACCATACATATTCTCATAACAGAATGGTTTTAAAAACACCTTCTTATATTAAAGAAGAAATAGAAAAAACGAATTCATTAATCCGCCAAACAGGATTTACAGACGCAATTGACTTTAGACCACCAAACGGAAAAAAGCTAATTGGTCTGCCCTATTATTTAAATAAAAACAATATCGAAACAATTACATGGGACCTTGAACCTGATACTTTTTATAAATCTGCTGCTGATAAAATTGAATATATTAATAAAAATGTAAAACCAGGTTCTATCATTTTACTGCACCCTATGTATGATGAGTCTAATGAAAATTTACAGACCATTGAAGGTATTTTAGACTCTTTATCTAAGAAGGGCTATCAGTTCGTAACAGTAAACGAACTGCAAAAAAGAGCAAAATAAAGTGAAACATTAATCAGTAGGGGCTTTTACGGGCAGTTGCTCCTTCATCTAACTTCTTCGCTTTCGCTGTGTTTCGAGGGGGGAGTCTTACTGTCCGTTAATGCGGGATAAAAAAGGTAGCGTATCATACAATGATACGCTACCTTTTTGTTTAAATAATGCCAAGTACATTTAAGAATACGATAATAATCGCAATTGGTGCGATAAAACGAAGTAAGAATAACCATACTACGAATAATTTATAACCCTTATTTTTACTTACACCAAGCTCTTTCATTAATACATCTTTCTTCATTTTTAAAGGAACGAAGATAGAAACTAATAAAACACCAAGTGGCATTAGTACGTTACTAACTGCATAATCCGCTAAATCAAAGACTGTCTTTCCGAAAATCTTCAGGTCACTTAATATACCAAATGATAATGCTGATGGTACTCCAACAACGAAGATTAGTAATCCTACGATTAAAGCCATTTTTTCACGTTTCCCTTTACCTTTTGCAGTTAAAGATGCAACGCTAATTTCTAACATCGAAATTGCTGATGTAATAGTAGCGAAGAAGAATAGTAATAAGAAAACGATGAAGAATAATTTTCCGAATGCCATTTTACTGAAAATAGCTGGCAGTACGATAAATAATAGTCCCGGTCCTTGAGATGGTTCCATTCCAAATGCGAACACTACTGGGAAAATTGCAAGCCCTGCAAGTAATGTAATCACAAGCGTTAAAGCTACGATAGAAAATGCTGAACGTGGTAAGCTTTCTTCTTTCGGTAAGTATGAGCTATACGTTACCATAACGGCTACACCGACAGATAGCGAGAAGAACGATTGCCCCATTGCATATAATATGATTTCTGATGTTACATGTGAGAAATCAGGTTGTAAGAAGAAACGAACTCCTTCTCCAGCACCATCTAACGTAAGTGCACGAACGATTAAAACAAAGAATAAAACGAATAATGCTGGCATGAAATATTTATTTACTTTTTCAACACCATTTTGTACACCTTTACTTACGATGAAAATAGTAATAAGGATGAATAATAGCTGTGATCCAACTGCTAAATACGGATTGGAAATGATTTCACCAAACGTAGCTTCGTATGCCCCATTTCCTTCCCATAGTCTACCTGTAATTGCATTCCATAAATATAATAAAATCCAGCCTCCTACAACACTGTAGAAAGAAAGTAATATGAAACATGTTACAATCCCTAATTTCCCTAACCATGGCCATAATGTTTTTGGTGCGATTTCTCTATATGCATCAACGGCCTCTTTTTGTGTACTTCTTCCGATAACGAATTCAGCTAATAATAGCGGTAAACCAATTAATAATGTGAAACCGATAAAAATAAGGAAGAACGCGCCGCCCCCTCCAATTCCGGCCATGTATGGGAACTTCCAAATTGCCCCTAGACCAATCGCTGAACCTGCTGCAGCTAATACGAAACCTAATTTCGATGTCCATTGCTGTGAATTCATTTGTTAATCTCCTCTCTTTATCTTTTTCTGTTTTACAATCCGGTATTTATATTGTTCTATCCACACTCTTTTCTAATACGTTCACTTCCTCCCTACTAATAAAAAAACGCCCCTACGTAAATACGTAGGGACGACAAAAATATCGCGGTACCACCCTAGTTATGAAGATACAACAAAAGTAAGACCTAAATAAAAAACGTCCCTACGCAAATACGTAGGGACGATAAAATATCGCGGTACCACCCTAGTTATGAAGCCACAACAAAGTAAGACCTAAATAAAAAACGTCCCTACGTAAATACGTAGGGACGATAAATATCGCGGTACCACCCTAGTTGTGAAACAATCTTCACCACTTTATTTGATAACGGTATAAACTACCGTCTTTCATTTCCTCAAAATATGAGATTTATGAAAGATGCTCCAGGACGAACTTCATGAATAATCTATATACTGATTCACACCAACCATCAGCTCTCTGAAATAGGGAGATATTCACTACTATACCCTTTCATTGCCCAAATATTATTTTCCGAATTGATTACTATCATTTTTATCACACATTAAAAATAGTGTCAACTTATATTTTGAATCTTTATGTATTACGTTCTATTTAAAAATGTAAAATATGACTTTTAAATGAATAATATTAGAATATTTATGTTCCATACTATATTAACTTCTCTAACAGGTTTATAGTAGTATACGATGAACGCAAGACAGCACGAGTAGGAGGAAAGAATTTTGTCTACTTCAAAAGTTTTAAAAGGAACTGCTTTATTAAGTGGTGCGACAATGATTTCACGTATATTAGGTTTTATATACTTTTTCCCTTTTCAACTATTAGTCGGAACACAAGGGGTCGCTTTATATGGATATGCATACTCTTGGTACGGTATTTTATTAAGCTTTTCAACTGCCGGTATTCCTATTGCTGTTTCCAAATTTGTTGCAAAGCATAATGCGCTTGGTGATTATAGTACAAGCAAAAAATTATACAACTCTAGCGTAAAATTAATGCTGTTTATGGGCTTTTTAGGGTTTTTAGTTTTATTTATTGGAGCACCATACATATCACAATTTATTATTCGCTCGAAAACGCCAGATCCACAATTTATCGCTGACGTAACACTTACGATGCGAGCATTAAGTTTTGCACTTATTATCGTACCAGCAATGAGCGTTACACGTGGTTATTTCCAAGGATTTCAACATATGAAACCAAGTGCTGTTTCTCAAGTCGTAGAACAAATTGCACGCGTTGTTTTCATTTTAGTTGGTAGTTTCATCGTCTCAAAACTATTAGGGGGTTCCGTAGCTTCTTCTGTTGCAGTTGCTACGTTTGGTGCTGTTATTGGGGCACTTGCCAGCGTCTCTATTTTAATGATGTACTGGAAAAAGTATAACCGATTAAAACCTCCCGAAGGTGAATTAAAATCAAGGGCATCTAATATCCCATTAAAAAATATTTATATAGAATTACTTCGATATGCTATCCCAATTGTATTTGTCGGTATCGCAATTCCACTCTACACGTTAGTAGATCAATATACTGTAGCTGATGTCCTTAGAGCAATGGGAGAGCCTTTAGAAACAGCGAATGCAGTGTTCGCTTATATAACGAACTATGCCCAAAAGTTAATTATGATTCCAGCTTCACTTGCTACTGGATTCTCATTAACGATCATTCCGGCTGTAACGAAATCCTATACAAGCGGGAAACTAGCAGAATTACAAGAACAAATTGCAAAGATATTTCAAGTCTTGTTATTCTTCACTATCCCAGCTGCATTTGGCCTTGCTAGCATCGCTTACGATGCATTCCGTATGGTTTATGTAAATCCCGAAATTGCACTTGGTGGATCACAATATTTAATTTCATTTGCACCTTCTGCTATATTAAGTGCGATTTTCACAGTTTCAGCTGCCATATTACAAGGAATCGATTATCAAAGAAAAACGATGATCGCTTTCTCAGTCGGTATTCTCGTTAAAGTTTTAGTAAATACACCGCTCTTACATTTATTTGGTGGACACGGTGCTGTACTTGGAACCATTCTTGGATACCTCGTTTCCAATGTTATTATGTTGTACTGCATCGTTAAGTTTGCGAAATTTAAAATTGGTGAAACAGCAAAAACAGTATTTCTTATTACGATTTACTCCGCAGCGATGTCTGCTGTTGTAATAGCATTAAAAGCAATATTAAAATGGTTAATTCCTGGACAATCTTATATGGAATCACTTCTCATTGTTGTTATATGCGGCGCTGTAGGAGGGATTGTTTACCTTTTATTCGTCTTAACGAGCGGACTTGCTTCACATATTCTCGGTGATGAGATTCAACGATTACCAGTACTAGGTAAATTAATTAAATAAAAAAAGAAGGGATGTAACGCATTGTTACATCCCTTCTTTTTACTTTGCATATTGCATACGTTTTTGCTGTTCAACAATATGTAATTCTGGATCATGGTGTTCTACTAAATGGAATAGTTCTTCAATTAACACTTCTAATTCCTGTACACTATACTCCGGTTTCCCTATTAACGTATTCGCCATACGCTCATATAAGTTTTCAGGCTTAATAATCATTCGTTCCACATTATATGGCATCCATTTAAACGCTGGGTGATGTACATACATTTTATTCAAACCAAATAAGACCCCAAATATATTCCTTTGTGCTTCACAAATAACATCATATAACATAAGCCAATCTTTTCGTTTTAAAAGCGCCTCTCGATTATGCCAGCGATTACTTAACCAAAGATTTTCTGAAATCATCCGTTTCGCTAGGTCTTCTGGATATGCTACCACTCTATCTTTTAATTCATGTACTTTCTCTTCTCCATACAAACTAACACCATCATGAACGGATGATACGATACATTGTTTTTCATAACTTATATCATATCGATCCACCACATCCTCAATAACTTTCTCTACTGTTTCTGTTAAAAAGTTACTAATCTCTAATTTAATTCCTTCTTTCGTCAAATATGTTTCCGACCATTCTTCTTCCTCGTAAGGATGGTATGACAAAATTGTTCCACCAATATAGTTAATAGGCCCTTTACGATCCTCATCCTTTGGTGGCATTGACCATAAAATATGTAGTTCTATATCTGAATGTTCATCTTCTAGCTTTCTAGCTACTGAACCCGCTAAAATAATAGCTTCGATCTTCGGATTTCTCCTATAAATCTCCGATATTTCTATTGCTTTCTCTTTTAATCCCACTTTATTTCCCCCTAAAATTGC
This sequence comes from Bacillus paramycoides, assembly GCF_038971285.1. NCBI lineage: Bacteria > Bacillati > Bacillota > Bacilli > Caryophanales > Bacillaceae > Bacillus > Bacillus paramycoides. The sequence goes on along the minus strand of NZ_CP152427.1, from coordinate 1,723,186 downwards.
AGTACAACTTCGCTTTTCATTTATCTATTTCGATATTACGCATTATATTTCCTTTTCAAAGTTCCACTGAATCATATTTCTACCCAATAACGCTGAACAATTTCACTTGTATGAGAAGAAACCACTTCATCTTCTAACACACCGCCAACCTTTTGAATCGTTTTAGCAGAGCCGACATTCGATTTATCGCAAGTTATTAACACTTTCTTCAATCCTAATTTTTGCGCTTCACCCAATGCAAGTTTCAATTGTTTTGTCGCATAACCTTGGCGACGTTTATTTGGATGGACACTATACCCAATATGACCACTTTCCCGTGATAATTCTGAGTTTAGTCGATGCCTAATATTCACAAAACCTATCAGCTCCCCTTTTTCAAAAGTTAAAAATTGGCTAGAGGGTACTCGATTACCTTGTAAGTTTTCTCCCACTTCTTGTATACTTACTTTTTCAAACCACTCATTGAGAGAATCAAAATTTTGTAAAGAACTACTGCCATGTGGTTGTTCATCCGCATGTAAAAATGCCTCTCGATACTCCATAATTTGTTCGCTATATTCATTTTTCGGTTTTAATAGTTTCATTGTGTTTCTCCTCTCTTAATAACCTATAACAAACCCCTTAATAGCGCTATTTCACCATTAAGGGGTTTCTATCATTTTCATTCAAATAATCCCATGCTCAAATACCGCTCACCTGTATCAGGTGCAATACATAAAACTTTTTTACCAGCGCCTAATTGTTTCGCGATCATAGTCGCTGCGTAAACAGAAGCTCCTGAAGATGGCCCAACTAACAATCCCTCTTGTCTAGCTAAGTTTCTCATTGTCGTTAAAGCCTCTTCGTCTGCAATTTGAATAATTTCGTTATACACTTCTGTATTTAAGTTTTTCGGGATAAACCCTGGACTTGTTCCTACTAATTTATGAGGACCTGGAACACCTCCTGATAAAACGGGAGATCCTTTCGGTTCTACTACTGCAATATATAAGTTTGGTAGTTTCTCTTTTAACGTTTCCCCAGTCCCTGTAATAGTTCCACCAGTTCCAGCCGTTGCTACGAATGCATCAAGCTCGCCATCCATTTGTTCATAAATTTCAAGTGCAGTTGTATAACGATGAATATTCGGGTTTGCTGGATTTTCAAATTGCTGCGGAATAAAACTATTCGGAATTTGCTTTTGCAATTCTAACGCCTTCGCAATTGCTCCTGGCATTCTTTGTTCTGCTGGTGTTAAAACTACTTCTGCGCCGTATGCTTTTAATAAATTTATACGCTCTTTTGACATATTGTCCGGCATAATTAAAATCGCTTTATATCCTTTCGCAGCTGCATTCATTGCTAAGCCTATTCCTGTATTTCCACTTGTTGGCTCAATAATTGTATCTCCTGGTTTAATAAGACCATTCTCTTCCGCAACGTGCAATAAATTATAGGCAGCACGGTCTTTCACACTGCGTGATGGATTAAACATTTCTAGTTTTACATACACATCTGCTGCGTCTTCTGGAATAAATTTAGATAATCGGACGACAGGTGTATCTCCTATTAATTCTGTAACATTTTCACATAATTTCATAGTGCATCCCCTATTCTATCGTTTTCTTATCACTTGGTAATAACCAAGAAGTAAGTCCAATTAATGGTAGACAACTACATAGTAACATAATGAATTGTAGACTATATATGTCAGCCAATCTCCCAAGGACTACAGATCCTAAAGCGCCGAGTCCAAACGCAAGCCCTACAATTAATCCAGATACCATCCCTACTTTTCCAGGAACAAGCTCTTGTGCATAAACAACAATTACACTAAAACTACTTGAACTAATAAAACCGATACATAAAAATAGCGGTACGACCCACACGAGCGAAACGTGAGGTAATAAAAGTGCAAGTGGGGCTGAACCTAGCATTGAAAATACAATAATTGTTTTCTTTCCAAATCGATCTGCTAACGGTCCACCAAAGAAAGTTCCTAACACACCAGCAATCATAAATGCGAATACGAAATACTGGGCATTTTTTATCGATAAACCGTAATGCTCGATTAAGTAAAATTGATAAAAATTCCCGATACCTGCACCGTACCAAGAACGTACAAAAGTAAGAAAAACAAGAAGTATAATAACAAATTTAATATGCGTACTTACAATCGCATTTTCCGCCTCAAGCGCAGCCCTCTTTTTTCTTCTGACAGCGCCAGTCGCTAATTCATTCCTATACCAATTTGATACGAAAATTAATAATACAATTCCTACCGCTGCAAAGGCTGTAAAACCTAAAGAGCCAATTTGGCCGAGCGGAACGAAAATTAAAGCTGTAAAAATAGGCGCTAGGGAATTCCCTGTATTTCCTCCCACTTGATAAATCGCTTGCGCTAAACCTCGTTTTGCACCGGCTGCCATATAAGCAACTCGAGCCCCTTCTGGATGAAAGACTGCAGAACCTAATCCGATAAATAAAACAGAAATAATAACAATAATAAAGTTCGGTGCAAATGCAAGTCCGATCATCCCAAGCATACTCGAAAACATACCGAGGGGTAATAAAAATGGTGATGGCTTCTTATCCGAATACATACCAAAAACCGGCTGCATAATCGACGACGTCATATTTAATGCAAACGCAATCCACCCTACTTGCATATAGGATAAATTCATCGTTTTTTCCAAAATAGGAAACAATGCCGGCACAACTGCTTGCATCGAGTCATTTAAAAAATGACCGAAACTAATCGCAAATAGTATTCGATATATCGTCGGTGTTTCTATTGTATTTTTTTTTGAAACTGCCTGCATATATGAATCTCTCCTTCCTGTACAAAATATATATTTATTACAGTAGGTGTAATAAATTCTGACTTTTGAAACATTTCTATTCTATACTGGTTTCATTTCTTTTTCCAGAAATATCACTTCTTAAATAATATATTTTTTCTATACGTTTTATCGGATTTATTTATAGAAATTTTCTATATTTTCTTTTATACTAAGGCAGAGATGAAGGGAAGGTTGACAAATATGAAGAAAAAAACAAAAGGGATCGTTGCACTCTCAATCACATTATCTATGTTTTTAACAGCATGTGGTCAAAAACAAGAGGCAACAACTACCGGAGAAAAGAAAAAAGAATCTTCAAAACAAGTATTAAACATTGTAGAAGCTGGGGAAATTTCTACACTTGATTCATCTATCGCAACTGATGGGTTTTCTTACGCTGCATTAAACAACGTAATGGAAGGATTATATATGCCTGGTCCTGACAATAAACCTGTTCCTGCAGCAGCTGAATCATATAAACTGAGCGAAGACGGAAAAACATATATATTTACATTACACAATTCAAAATGGTCAAATGGCGATCCAGTAACTGCTCATGATTTTGAATATGCATGGAAACGTGCCGTAAATACAGAAACTGCTTCTGAATACGCACATATTATGTTCGATATTAAAAACGCAGAAAAAATAAATAAAAAAGAATTACCAATTGACTCATTTGGTGTAAAAGCAATTGACGATAAAACACTTGAAGTACAGTTAGAACACCCTGTTCCATACTTTTTAGGATTAATGGGATTTGCAACATTTTATCCTCAAAACAAAAAGGTTGTAGAAGCACAAGGGAAAAATTACGGACTTGAAGCTGCAAATGTAGTTTATAACGGGCCGTTCCAATTAAATGAATGGAAACATGATACAAGTTATAAAATGACGAAAAACCCGAACTACTGGGATAATAAAAATGTGAAGTTAAATGAAATTAATGTAAATATCGTAAAAGATACTTCAACAGCTGTTAATTTATTTGAAAGTAAACAAGTAGACCGAATTACGATTAATTCTGAGTTTGTTGATAAATATCAAAAAGATCCGAGCTTAAAGAAAATGGAACGTCCTTCTGTGACGTTTTTCCGATTTAGTCAAAAGAACCCTTTATTAGCAAACAAAAATGCTCGTAAAGCGATTTCTCTTGCTTTTGATAAACAAGGAATCGCAACAACGATTTTAAATAATGGTTCTATACCTTCGAATGCATTCGTTCCGAAAGGATTTGTAAAAGGACCTGACAATAAAGATTTTCGCAGTACAAGTCATGTAAAAGTAGAAACAAATGTGAAAGAAGCTAAAACACTATGGGAAACTGCGAAAAAAGAAACAAATTTACAAAACGCTTCCCTTTCAATCATAACAACTGATGAGTCTAATGATAAAAAAATTAGCGAGTTTTTAAAAGGTGAATTAGAGAAAAACTTACCTGGACTGAAAATCACATTACAGCCACTTCCAGTAAAAGCATTTTTAGATCGTGAAGGAAATGGTGACTATGAAATTTCACTTTCTACATGGGGACCAGATTATCCTGATCCTACAACATTCTTAAATATGTTTGTCACTGATGGACCGTTTAATAAGATGAGTTATTCAAACAAACAATACGACGAATTAATTGAGAAAACGAGCTCTACTTTAGTAACTGACTTACCAGCACGTTGGAAAGCGTTCCAAGATGCAGAGAAAATCTTACTCGAAGATGATGCAGCTATCGCTCCAATCTTCCAATCCGGACTTGTATATTTAGAACGTCCAACAGTAAAAGGTGTTGTTATTCGTCCATTTGCAGGAATTTATTCTTATAAGTGGGCCTCTATTACAGAATAAAAAAAGGCGATCCTAACATATATTAGGATCGCCTTTTTTATTAAATTGCAAAACGCTTATACTTTTCGTAATCACTCGTCTTACATTCTACTTCTAGTTTCGTACCTTCGTTTTCATAACTCGTAGATAAAACGTGCGCATGAGTATTGAAATAAGAAACTACCTGTCCTTGATCATACGGAATTAACATTTCACACTTCGTATACTCTTTATAAATGTGTGAGCGAATCATTTCTACAAGCTCTTCTATTCCAACATGTTTCTTCGCTGATAAATAAACACGGTCTTCTTGTACTTTCGGAATTTCCACATCTACCATATCTGATTTGTTATAAGCATAAATAGTTGGGATATTTTCTACTCCAATTTTCTTTAACGTTTCATTTGTAATATCAATTAATTGTTCGTAATTTGGATTTGCATAATCTACAACGTGAATAAGTAAATCTGCTTCAGCTACCTCTTCCAATGTTGAACGGAAAGCTTTTACAAGGTGATGCGGTAATTTGCTTACAAATCCGACTGTATCTGTTAATAAGAATGATTTGTTATCTGGCAAATCAATATTTCGCACAGATGTTTCTAACGTCGCGAATAACATATCTTTTTCAAATACTTGTTTTTCTTCTGTACCATTATAAATTTCAAGCATCGCATTCATCGTCGTTGACTTTCCTGCATTCGTATAACCTACTAATGCTACAACAGGAATTTCATTTTTCTTACGTTGCTTTCGCTGCGTTTGACGCTGCGCAACAAGAGCTTCTAGGTCTTTATTTAAAACTGAAATTTGTTCTTCAATTTTACGACGATCTAATTCTAATTTCTTCTCACCAACACCTTTATTTTTCGTACCGACGCCGCCGCTCTGTCTTCCTAATGATTCACGAAGACCGATTAAACGAGGCATCATATACTGAAGATGAGCTACTTCTACTTGTAACTGCGCTTCTTTCGTTTTCGCACGTTGCGCAAAAATGTCTAAAATTAATATGGTACGGTCAATTACTTTACAATCTAAATCCGCCTCTAAATTTCGAATTTGTGAAGGAGATAATTCGTCATTAAAAATTACCATATTCGCATCTACTTCATTTACATAGGCTGCTACTTCTTCAATCTTTCCTTTTCCAATATAATGTGACGGATTTACTCGTTGTAAATTTTGCGTCACTTGCCCAATTACCTCTACATCACAAGCTTCTGCAAGATTCGTTAACTCTTCCATCGAATACGCAAAGTCATCTTCATTACCTAAATTCACTCCAACTAAAACTGCTCTTTGTAATAATTCTTCCATATATTTATTCCTCCATTTCGATTACGTAAAATAAAAAACACAGATCACTGCCTGTGTTTTCGTAAACGGATAAGGGTTCACCAAAGAAACAGAAGAAAGCTATACTTTCATCCTATCTCATAGTCAATAAGTCCCAAGATCATATACGTATCCACAATAAGTGTTCACCTATACGATCCCATTCTATTTATAAAGGCAAAACAAAAAGAGGGCGTATTCGTCCCTCCCTCTTTTTCACATATAAGCTTAATAAAGGGTTCCTTTAAAATAGGCAGACCAATCCCGTTCACTCTGCACACAGACAGAGCCTTTGAGCGCTATTCAATTATTGGCACAAAGTATTGAGACGTAATCTGATTAAGATCAAAGGAAGCCCCTCCGTTCATTTTAAGTTACATAAAGTGTAGCATAAGTAATTCGCTTTCACAAGATGAAACCACCTATAGAAACAGAAAGAAAATCTTTATATTTTTACTTTAATCGTCATTTTTTGCGCATTCTTCTTACACTAAAAATCACAAGAGCTACTATCAGTAACAGGCCTATAGAAATGGTAACAACTTTCGACCAACTGAAACCGCTGACCATCTTCCCTTTTAAATCGACTTTCTTCGTCGGAACAGATTCTTTTGCAATTTGACTTAAAGCCACTTCGTCCGCCCCTGCCTCATCTAATCTCTTCGTTCCACTACAACTATGTGTGTGTAATTGTTTTTCTGGCCCTCTTTGAGAAGAATATACTAAATACTCTCCTCCTTCTACAAAGTGAAATACACAATCACCACCATTTGTATATACAATAATTTGCGAAGATGTTGTTCCTTTCCAAATGCCTTTCACTTCAAATAACACTTCAATTCCAACACTTTCTTTCCTTCCAATCTCAATTACTCTCCCCTTAAACACTACATCATTTTTTTGAAATGCATCTTCTGCTGATACGTTAATACAATCACAAGCATAAGATTTCTCTGGAAAAACAATAAGAGTCAACTCCCCCCACTGAGATGAAGCGTTTCAGTGGGGGCTTGAGTTAGAAAGCTAGGTCTTTTCGTCTATCACTAGACAGTTGACGCTCTAGCATTCATGCCACCTTACGGTAACACCCCAAGTATGTTTTTGGTTGGTACTGGCAACGAACGATTGTTTTCCCACTTGCACCACCCTTTCGAAAAAGAGCCGTTCTCCCTTGTGGAAGAAGCCACTACTCAGGTGAATCTGGCGTGTACTACAAGCCCCGACAAGTCGAGTACACATGGATGGTTGACACACCCACTAAGCTATGCGCGAAGCAACAGCCTTACGTTTTTGCACTTCTAATAGAATCGGCGTTTTCACTTTAAGATTTTCATCCCATTCTACAACTTTTGATTTTTGTAATGTATTCAATGCACCATTAATATCAGCGTGAATACATTTCCCTGATTTACTTTGGTACAGACCACGAGTGATTCGTTTGCCACTAAAGAGATACCGCATCTTATCATCCTTAGACCAAACTGGAACCCTATCTTTGTCTAGGAAACTGGCTTTTGAAGTATAACTTTCTTCTTGTTTCAAAAATCGGATACCCTCTTTTATACATTTATTCTCAATCGCTGCTATCAGTTTATGGAATGGGATTTGAACAAATGTTTGATTATTCTTTTTTCCCATATCAGATTTTTGTTTCCAACCTGCGTTATACCCTACAACAATAGTATCTATATCGAATTCTTTCGCTTTTTTGAACAACAAGCCTACCGTTTGTGAAATGTAACCATTTATTTGTCGTTCTCGTTTATGCCAAAGTGCAGCCATTCCATTCGTTACAATGCGTTTGGAAATTCCATTGTCCATATTTTTCAGTTGCAGATTACGTATCATTTTGTTGAAGTATTGGTTAATGGATTTTAGTTTTTTTCCATCAATTAAAAATGTATCACCTGTATTTGTTACACAACTTACTAATCTATCTACACCTAAATCGCAACTCAAAGCGTTACTCGTAGTCGTGGATGGTTTCTTCATTTGAGAAATGTGCATTTCATATGTGTAATGCACCTCAAAGAACCGACCTTTTTGCTTCGGTACAATCTCAATGTAGGAGATTTTTTTATTTCTTAAGTTTTTAGGCATACGTATTTGAATGGAGCCGAATTTTTTTCTAAATGCAATATTCATCGGAGTGATCCAATATCCGTTCTCATCCAATTTTGGCACTTGATAGATTTCAATAATTCGTTTGTCAGTGGAACGAGAATAATTTGGAAACTTCGGACGCCCCGTGAACTTCTCAGGATTTTTCTTCCACTGTTCCAACGCTTTAAAAAAGCTTTTTACTTCTGCATATAAGGCTCTACGAATCGCTTGAACAGAGTTTGATTGAACACCCCAGTAGTTCATATCGGCTTGCATGGCTGTGTCCACTTCTTTTATAGTAGCCATCCTGTTGTTATTCAAATAACTTTGTTTAATAGTATACAATCCAACATTTCGCAATGCTTTTGAACTATGTGACATGCGTTGCAGTAAACGAAATTCTTTGGCAGTAAGACAAGCTCGCCCGATATTCTGTTTCTGCGTGAATCGTTGCATCGTTTCTCTTTTCTTTTGTTTTCGTAATACTTTCACTGCTTTCTTTCTAGCCATTTTTTCACCACCTTTCTTAGAGAGTTCATTAAAATTACTTTTGACAAATTAATATTTAGAAAGAAATGGAACAAGAACATGTTCTTCATCGTAATTCCTTTTGGATCAAGTAGCAGAATGATAATCATTATCTAATTTCGTTGTCTTACAATCTATTCCCTCCTTATCTACACTATATCGTAAGACAAAAAGAAACAAACATTCGCCTCAAAAATTATTACGAGCGAAACAAAAGAATTCAGCCTACCTTCTTGCCGAAAGGGATAAAAGTCTTTATTGACATTTTTATAATCTGATATTAGTATCAGGTTATAAAAACAAGTTAGGAGATGTTCCCATGCATTCTAAATCTCGTATTACTGCAATTGGTACTTATGTTCCAAGTCAAATATTATCTAATAACGATTTAGAGAAAATGATTGATACGAATGATGAATGGATTGTACAAAGAACAGGAATGAAGGAAAGAAGAATTGCTAGCGAAGACGAATACTCCTCACACTTAGCCATTAAAGCAATTGAAAATTTATGTACAACTTTTAAAAAGAACTTAGAAGATATAGACTGTATCATCGTCGCTACAACAACCGCTGACTATGTTTTTCCTAGTGTCGCATGTCAAATACAACAACACTTCAACATACCTCATACAATAGCATTTGATTTAAATGCAACTTGCGCTGGTTTCACATATGGCTTGCACGTTGGGAATAGCTTAATCACTTCTGGATCACACGAAAAAGTACTTGTCGTAGCGACAGAAACATTATCTAAAGTTACTGACTACACCGATAGAACGACTTGTATTTTATTTGGCGATGGTGCTGGAGCTATTTTATTAGAAAGAGATGAAAACAAACCAAGCTTTATTGCCGCTCACATGGGAACAAATGGTGCCGGTGGCATTCATCTATACAGAACAAACTTATCTACTACTATGAATGGCACACCACTGCAAACAAATGAAAAAATCGTGCAAAATGGGAGAGAAGTATATAAATGGGCAACACGTACGGTGCCAGCAGGTATAAATGAACTATTACATACCGCAAATATACAAATAGATGATATAGACTGGTTCATACCACACAGTGTTAACTTACGAATGATTGAATCTATTTGTGAGAAAACCGAAATTCCAATCAAAAAAACTTTAACGAGTGTAAAATACATGGGAAATACATCTTCAGCTTCCATCCCACTCGCTCTAGATTTGGCTAGAAAAGAAGGAAAATTAAATAATGGAGAAACACTTTTACTATACGGGTTCGGTGGTGGTCTTACGCATTTAGGGCTAATTGTAGAGTGGAATTTAAGTTAAAAGTATGAAGAAGAGGTTCTAGTCAGTAACTAGAACCTCTTCTTTAATTTCTTTCTCCTTTTCGAGCCCATATCACAACAGGAATCAGCATGAAAGCTAAAACTCCTCCAGCTAATGACAATGCCGCATAACTTGAATTCGCCACTACCATACCTGACATCGCTCCGCCTGAAGCTCCAGCTAGCGCAATAAACACATCTATTTTCCCTTGTGTTTTTGCACGTGTGGAAGGTATAGTTGCATCAACAATTTGAGCCGTACCACTTATTAAACCGAGGTTCCATCCTAATCCAAGTAAAGACAAAGCAACGATTAATAGTATTAAAGAATCACTCGGCACTAGCGCCGCTATGACACCTGCTGCTAGTAAAATTACTCCGCCAGCTATACTCATCGTAGTTCTTCCAATTTTATCAATTAGCATTCCCGTAACGAGAGATGGAAGGTACATTGCACCGACATGAAAACCAATTACAAGACCTACTGCACTTAAAGCGTGACCGTGGTGTCCCATGTGAACTGGCGTCATCGTCATAATTGCAACCATCACGATTTGAGTAAGTATCATTACAATAGCTCCAACAGTAATACCTCGCTTGTTTTCTATTGCCTCTTCTGTTATTGGTTGCCCTTTATATGTATGCTCTTGTTTATATGTTTCTATCATATTAGCAATAAGTAACGGATCTGGACGAAGCATAACAAATAAAACAAGACCCGCCAGTATAAATGCCGCTGCTGATAAGATGAACGGACCAGCAAGTTCAGGAATTCCAATTGAATGAGCAAACCTTCCCATTACGCCTACTAAATTTGGACCTGCGACTGCACCAAAAGTCGTCATTACCATCGTAATACTAATAGCAGTTGCTCTTTGCTTCTTATTCGCTAAATCCGTTCCAGCATAACGCGCTTGTAAATTCGTAGCTGTGCCGGCGCCATATATGAGTAAAGAGGCTAGTAAAAGAATAATACTATTTGTTAAAGCTGCCACCACAACTCCAATAGCTCCTAGTCCACCTACTATAAAACCAGCTGCAAGCCCTATGCGGCGACCATGCTTTTGCGATAACTTCCCAACAAAGAAAGCCGCTACCGCTGATCCCATTGTAAACATAGCTGCCGGCAATCCTGCATATGCATCTGTCCCAAGCATTTGCTGCGCAAGAAGTGCACCTACTGTAATCCCAGCAGCCAACCCTGCTCCGCCGAACATTTGTGAAATGCTTACGATTATTAACGTTCGTTTATATAATTTTTGCTGCTCTTCTTCTGTATACATACGATTACTTATTGAAACATCGGCTGTATCAATCATTTCCTCACCCTCTCTATAAAACTAATCCCCCTTGTTAATGTACTATAGAACAGCAAAATCCCCAAATTTATAATGCTGAAATTTATTTATACATGTAAAGAACCCCATGGTTTACGTTTCACTCATTACCGAAGAGTTCCCATAATAATTATACTAATTTTTTCACAGCTAGCATTCCATCATTTGAGTATAACTCACCTTTAAATTATTTCCCTTACACTCCCCCTACAACTCTTTCCCCTCTCTTTTTACTCAAAGCCTTTCCTTCCCAAAATAACAAACTCACTAAAGCAAAAACTAAAATAATTGGCACACTCGCTTTATATAAATCTGTAAAACTCATAGCCATCTGATTCTTAGCATAATGATTTACATCATTCGAAAATGCGCGTATTTCTTTCTTTATACTTTCCTCTTGTTTTTCAACTTCATTTGTCACTTGACTCATTACTTCTTCTCTTTTTACATCTCTAAATTCTACTGGAACTTCTCTTAATACCTCAGCCACTTTTTGGTGAATTTGTTCATCTTTTTTCTCTTTATTGAACCCTACAAATGTTTCATTTTGATGCTTTTCGACATTTGTTTCTATACTTTGATTCTCTATTTTTTCTTTTGTTACTTGTAATATCTCAACTTGCTCGGCACTACTCACATGAATATTACGAACTTTTTCTTCTGCATAACGATATACATTCTCTTTATTTATAGTTAAATTATGAGTTAAGTTAGATACAAATATGGCGACCGCTAAAACAATACCTACTTGCCGCAACATTGATACAACACTTTGAGAAGCAGTTAATAACTCCCCTTCAAACGAAGAAGCACTTAAAACTGTAATTGGACCTACTACTAAACCATACCCAACACCTAATATCACACATGGAATAATAATTTCTATATTTGTTGAATTAACATCAATCATTTGCAACCAATAATAAGATAAGCCCATAACAAGAAAGCCTGACAAAATAATAGTTACTTTTCCGAGTTTTTTAATTAAAGTTGCTGCAGCTGGTGAGACAAAAAATATCATTGCTGAAATAGGTGTCACTAAAAAAGCTGCCTCAATTTCCGTTCGGCCTTGTATTTTCGTCAAGAACGTCGGAAGCAATACAGTAACTCCAATTAAAAATAAATTACTTAATATGACAACTATAGATGCTCCGACAAACATTCGATCTTTAAATAAATTTAAATTCACCATCGGATTATGAATCTTTCGTTCTACTAAAACAAATAGAATAAGAGAAATAGTGCTAATTGCATAACAAAACAAAGCTATATTACTTTGCCATCCCCATGTATTGCCTTTTACTAATATGAGAGTAAAAGAAAAAATTGCTGTGCTACTTAATAGCAATCCTATCCAATCTATTTTTGAGATAATACGTTCTTCATTTTTTATTTGTAGCATAAAGCAGCATAAAATGATTCCAAGAATACAAATTGGAACATTAACGAAGAACACCCATCTCCAACCGAAATTTTGCGTAATAATTCCACCTATTACTGGTCCCATCGCAGCTGACAATCCTTGTGTTACGCCTAAAATTGCAAGTGCAACATGCCTCTTAGCTAACGGCATTGCAGATACACCAATTATCATACTAGTTGGAAATAAAATCGCTGCCCCTACACTTTGTATAAAGCGAGAAAAGATAAGAAAATCGCCTATATTAGCAAAAGCACAAAGTACTGACCCGCCGCCAAAAATAATCAAACCAAGAATATACATCTTTGCTTTCCCAAAAATATCAGCTATCCGCCCTAGCGGGATAGCGAGTACTGCTATTGTCATTGTATAAACATTTAATACCCAAGACATCTTTTCCAATGAAGTATTTACACTCGTTTGTATCGCTGGTAAAGCTATATTCATAATTGTCGTATCAATCATACAAAGAAATATACCTAAGCACATTAAAAAGACAATCTTAATCCCCTTTGATTGCTGCATGTTCATCTACCCCTTTATTTATTATGAACGTGTTTCTCATTCTTCCATTTTATTGTGTTCTTTTACTTCTAGTTGTTCTAGTTTTCTTTTCAATGTCTCTACTTGAGCACTATAAGATGCAATACCTACATCGAGTGAAATTTCCTCGACAAAAGTAATACCGTTTCTCCACTTTTCATATTTCAAGCGAAGATCCGTAATGTATGCTTCTTTCTTTTCAATTTCATCTTCAATCCATTTTTTAATTGCCTTATCATTGCTATAATTACCGAAATACATCCTCATTAAAAAATCTGAACGTAAAACATCTTTCTCTACATCTGTTTGCATGTATTGATAAAACTCTTCACGCCCTTCATCTGTAATAAAGTACATTTTCTTATTTGGTTTCCCTTCTTGCATAACAACTTCTTTTTTTATTTTCCCCTCTTTTTCCAACTGACGTAACGTTGGATAAATCATTCCAAAACTCCCATCAAAAAAGTGAGTAAATACGTCTTCAAACACAATTTTAATATCATAACCAGACATTTCTTTTCCCATTAACAAACCTAAAACAACATCTCTTCCCTTCAAAATAAGACCCCCACATAGTATATAATCAATAATCATATTAACAACATTAATATGATTATTGATTATATACCTTTTTTTGTTAATTGTAAAATGTTTCTAAATAAAAATACCCTGTAATTTTGTTATCTAAAATTACAGGGTAACTCTACTTTATATTTCATATACAAACTTTGTACTATTTTACAACTTCATCTTGATTCGTTTCAAAGCTTTCTGTCTTTCCCTCTTTTATTTCATAATAATAAGAAGGTAATTCTATATTATGTTCTACAAGGTAATCCTCAATTAATGAAATAATCACTTTCAACGTTTTCAATCGAGCGTATAATTTATCGTTACTTGCGATAATTTCCCATTTTGCATTTGATTTATTTGTTTTTTCAAACATGTCTTCCATTGCTTCAACATACTCGTCCCATTTTTCACGGTTACGCCAATCTTCATCTGTAATTTTCCATCTTTTCAAAGGATTGTTCTCTCTATCCTTAAACCTCTTTAACTGTTCATCTTTACTAATATGATAGAAGAACTTCCCAATTATATAATAATCATCTGTTAATAGTTTTTCAAAATCATTAATCTCATCATACGCTCTCGTCCACTCTTCCTTTGTAGCAAAACCTTCAACGCGCTCAACTAACACACGGCCGTACCATGAGCGATCAAAAATAGTAATTTGCCCGTACTGAGGTAGTTTCCGCCAGAAACGTTGCAAGTAATGATACCGTTTTTCATGAGGTGCTGGTGCTCCAATTGGATTTACTTGAAACCCGCGCGGATCAAGGTGTTCCGTCACTCGCTTAATCGCACCGCCTTTTCCAGCCGCATCCCAGCCTTCCATAACGAGCATAACTGCAATTTTTTCTTCTTTTACAATTTGCTGCAATGCTAATAAGCGCCTTTGATATTTTTCTAATTTCTTATTGTACTTAGATTTCGATTCAATTCTTTTCGTTACATCTACTTTAGCAAGATATCCATTTTCCATAAAACAAATCCCCCTTGTTGTATGACAATGTTATTTTAACATATTATTGGAAAAATTTTCACATTAGAAAAAACTGTGTAGAAAAATCTCTACACAGCTTCCTTCTCTAATTGCACATCTACTTCAATATTCTCATTTTTATTTTTCACAGCTTTTATAAAGAATACAGCAGTTAATATAACGGTAATAACCGCACCTACCATATAAAATGTGTTTAACGGAATATTAAAACCAATTTTTGCATTTAAAATATAAATGACAGTCATAAGCGTGATAAATATCGTTGGAATTAAGGAAACAACATACAGTTTTCCTTTTATGAATAAATACATCGTTCCACTCCATAACGCAATTGCTGCAGTCGATTGGTTAGCCCAAGAGAAATATCTCCATAACAGCGTGAAATCACTTTTCGTTAAACCGTATGCAATAACAAACAATGGAATTGCAATAATTAAGCGATTTTTCAATTTCGTTTGATTAAAATTGAAATAGTCCGCAATGATAGAACGTGCCGCACGAAATGCAGTATCACCAGATGTAATTGGTAATACTGCATGCTAAAGATTCAACTCCAATAAAATTCCCAAAATAAACATATACAAAAATAATAGTTGCAGAAAAACACTGTCCCTGTGTTTTGATTGAATTTGATATATATTAACATACGAATCAATACTAAAATCGATACAGCAATGTGACATTCCATTAAGAAAACTGCAGCCTGAAAAAACAAACTTATTTTCATAAATTATAATAAATTTGAGCTTAACAAATAACCTCTTACATCATATGGTATATCCTTTTACAAAGAGAAGATAATAATAAATAAATCCGTTACAGAATGGGAGCTCTCTAAAAATGAAACGAAAAATATTTTCTCTCTTTGCACTAATCTGTTTAGCACTACCAATACAAGCTAGTGCATACACATTTCAATCACTACCAATTGCATCAAAGTCTAAACAATGGTATATCGAAATTGATAAATCTCATAACGTAAACAAGCAAGCAATCCAGCCAAAACAAGGTGTATTTGATACATATAGTTTACTCGTAAAAAACATCGGTCATGATGTATCAAACGTATCCGTGGAAATACTTGATAACAATCCTACCTCTAAAGCTACCTTTAAACCTACTACACCTAATGAAAATATTTCTAAAAGTCATACAAGCTTTGACTACATGGTATTCCCATTAGACTTTACTAGCCATAATTTTAAAGTTGTGATTACTTGGGAAGAAAAGAACTTCTCTTACAACGGCCATCCAGTAAATGAAAGTAAAAAAATGAAACAAACATTTGTATTTAATGAAGAGTAAGCCCTAATTTGATTAGGACTTACTCTTCATTTACAAAACCAGATTGAATTGCTTTTGTCACTTCTTTTGTGATGTTCAGTTTTGTTGCATCGGTGCTAATTTTCTTATGCCAAATATGCACGGAGGGCTTTTCGTTACAAAAATGTTTTATTAATACTAGTTGGTTATATGCTAGCTTATTTTCTCTATGGGTAGCAATATAGACTGTGAAATTTTTTGCTTCAAAGACCTTTTCTTGCAAAGTATATTGGCTGTCCCATTCCTTTGCGACTATGTCTTTCAAATTTTCTATAATCATATAAGTCGTTCCCCCTTCCCTTATATCATCAATCAAATCTTCGAATACTCGGCACACATAATGCTACTCCAATTGTTACAAGTACTAAAATAGCTAGTGTTATAATCGTTATCTCGCCACCTATGACAGTAGCTAACCATCCTACAACTACATAACCTAGTGGCAGTAAAGCAAATGAACCTAACATATCAAGGCTTGCCACCCTTCCGAATGCTTCTTCTGGCACAAGCTCTTGTAAACTCGTTTCCCAAATGAGTCCAAATATCATCATACCGAAACCTTCAATTGCCATTAATCCAATTAAAGCAGGTGCCCAAACAACAAACGGCATTATCAAAAGTGCACAACCACTTATTAAAACACCACCATAGGCAAGTAATCCCCGCTTATGCCATCGTTCCCTCCCGCCAAATATTAGCGCGGCAACTACAGCTCCAACACCAGAGGATGCCATTCCTAATCCATACACATATGCTTCAAAATGATGATGAACATTAAATAACCATGGAATTAATACGACGATAATTCCTGCATAACAAATATTGATGAAAGAAAAGACTAAAATTGTAATCCATAGCCACGGATGACTTTTTAAAACCAAAACACCTTCCATAAACTCTTGTTTGTAATCGATTTTTCTCTTTTCAATAGGTTTTACTTTTTTAAACTTTATTTCTCTTAAAAATAATAAACAAAAAAATGATAACAAATATGTTACTGCATCTAGTCCAAACCCTATTCCGGCAGATGCAACTGAAACGATTAATCCTCCAAGAGCCGGTCCAATTAGTCGTATACCTTGATTACTCATTTGCGTTAATGCATTAGCTGCATTTCGAATTTCTGGTACAAATACTTTCGCTCTTACAGCCGCATACGCTGGCTGAAATATCCCTTCCATAAGTCCATATAATGCTACAAGGACATATAGAAGTGGAATTGTTAATACGTCCATAAATATAAGTGTTGCAAGTAATAGCATTAATATGCAGCGAATGATATCTGTAAATAACATTACTTTCACCCGATCCATTCGATCTACGACTAATCCCGCAAACGGTAACGCAAGAATATTAGGAAGCATGTACATTGCCATAGTCATTCCCATTACAACTGTTGAACCAGTTAATGAATACACAACGACTGGCAAAATAACCATTGTTATCGAACTACCTAAAGTCGAAAGCAATTGTCCAATCCATAAGAACTTAAAATGTGGTGACGCTTTAACTGGCAATAGCAATTTACCGATATAACTTAAATTTTTCTCTGTCGGTATTTCTCCTTGCATATATCTCTCCTCTTTTCAAATTAAGTTAACATTAAAAGTAAAAACAGAAAATTCATTCTTAAATAATTTTAATTATATATGAAATTGTTAATTATTGGTAAAAACTAAAAAAAGAAAATCATAATGAATCTAAAAATATTACATGTTAAATATAAATAAAAAAGAAGCTGTCCCAAAAGGTGCTTTTTAGCCAAAATCGAATAAAAAACGAAAGACAGAAACGCTGATTTTATAACGTTTCTGCCTTTTAAATTTCATGTAATCTTACTTCAAAAGAGACTTATGAGACAGCCTCTTTTTTATTTATAATTTTAAGTTCTTCTTCATTGTCCAATATTTTTCTTGAGCATTTTCAAATGAAAATTCTACCCAACCGTTTGGATCTTCACGATATACATTTACTTTCTTACCATTTTCTAATTTTCCAACTTCATTTTGTGTAATATTTGGTACACTTTTAATTGTATAGCCAAATGGATATGGTACTTGATAGTAAGAACCTACTAATTGAACAGTAGCTGTTGCATCTTTTGCATAATCTTTATATGGGATCGCCTCACCTAATGCCTCTACATTTAATGTGTTAGGATTTTTCGGTAATCGTTTTACATTTTGATAATCTTTTTTGTTAAACGGTTTAATACGCTCCATAATATTAGCGATTTTGCCAGCCCATTCTTTATCAGTTGCATACTTTTCATTCATAGCAGGTAATGTGTAGCCATTAAAATGATTAGCACCTTCTTCTAAATAGTTCTTTCTTACATAATCGGCATTGTACGAAATACTTTGCTTGTATGACGGTAAATATTTTGCATATGCAAATGGATCGCGATCATACGCTCTTAAACCAAATAAATTATGCTTACGATATGCAATTTCCGATTTACCATAGGCAGATTCTAAGATTGCATGTGCAGCTAAATACAGTGCGCTCACACCATACTCATTTTGTGCTTGAATAAAATCTTGTCCCGTTCCAATAAGAGGACTGTCAGGATGCCATTTTTCAATAAAATTATCAATCTCTTGTGCTGTTATATTAGATGGTAACGTTATATCTAGATTGATATACGATGCCATAGCATTAAATAAAAATTGTGCATATTCTTCACGTGTTAAAACACTAGTTGGATTAAATGCACCTGCTCCATTACCTGCTGTAATGCCGTTAGATTCTAATGCACTAACTGCATCATTTGCCCAATGCGTGCTTGGTACATCATTAAACGTATGTTGAGCCTTTATTTTAAACTTAAAAGCATTCTGTATAATTACTGCCATCTCAGCACGAGTTAACGAGTCTTTTGGTCTAAATGTCCCTTTACCATCACCTACGAAAATCCCCATCTCTGTTAATGCTAAAATTTCTTTTGGGAACATCGTCGTTCCTGCGCTAATATCAGAGTATGGATTTTTATAATCACCTTTTGCTTCTGGTTTTAATGCGCGATACATTAATGCCGCTACTTGCTCACGAGTTACAACATCTCCGAACCCGAATTTACCATTATCGTACCCTGCAATAACCCCTTTTGACGTTAAATCAGTAATTGCTTCAAATGACCAATGATTTTTCGGAACGTCTGGAAATTCTTTTGTAGATGCAAACGAAGTTGCTGGAGCCATCACTACTTGAAGTGCGACTGTCACCGCTAACACATTAGAAATAACTTTTTTCATAATTTTTTTAACACGTTATGTATATGCTTGTCCCGTGTTAACTTGCCTCCCTTTATCGTATAATTTTCCCTATTAAACTAACAAACTCTTAAATAGTCAACAGTAAAAGTATACGTGATAAAAATAAACTAATCTACCATTATTTTATTTATAATCAGCATAATACGATATATCTTTTTATTCTGATATAAAATTACAAAAACTTACATAAAAAGCCCACCTCTGTATAGAAGATGGGCTCATCAATCAACATTATTATTTCGTTAAACGAGATTTTGAAACATCAAAACCTTTCCACTCATAATAATCTAAAATACCCGCAAAAATTGCTTCAGCAGCTATTTGTCTTCCAGATTCTGAAGCTAACTTCTCATAATCCGCGCTATTATCTAAAAACGCTAGCTCCGTTAATACTGCTGGCATCTCATTTTCTCTTAGTACATAAAAGTCTTCTGGTTTCACACCACGATTTCTTGTATCTAGAGCTTTAACTAATCGCTTTTGTATTTTATCAGCTAACATATAACTATCTTTTTCACGCTCAGTTAATTCTTTCTTTTCAGATCCTCTATAATAAAAAGTTTCCGTTCCATGTCCATCATGTTTTTTAGAAGCATTTGCATGGATACTTACAAAAATATCTCCATTATGTTCCTTTGCGAAATCCACACGCTTTTTAAGGTCTTCTCCTTGTTTTTCATCAAGACGAATATCTGTTTCACGTGTTAACATCACGCGGAATGGAGTTTGTTTCTCTATTAAACTTTGTAATCTTTTAGATGTATCTAATACAATATCACTTTCATGTAATCCTTGTGTCGCTTTCCCAGGATCTGTTCCTCCATGACCTGGATCAATAATGATTACCTGTTCTACTAAAGGGTTACCTATTTTAAGAGAATCTGCCTTTTTAATAAATTGAGCTGCCTCTGCTTTAGTTAGAATTTTTTCAGGCTCCCATCTGTCACCAGTCCCTACAGAAATCCCTAATTCAACTAGGATGTTAGCTTTTGCTTTACCCCAACTTTTTTCTAGATCACTGAATTTAGTTGCTGGAGTACCGTTCACTTTAGAATCTAATTTGTAAGCTTCTACAAGAAGAGATGCCATTGAAACGCGGTCGATTTTTCCGTCCGGCTCAAATCCATTGCCTGTACCTTTAACCACACCAGCTTTTTCTACAGCTGCGATGATTGGAGTAGCCCAATGTTTTTGAGAATCCGCGTAAGATGGTTTAGCGTTTTTATCGATTGATAAGTTTAAGATTTTAGCCATCATTGTAGCTGCTTCTGCACGAGTGATCTCTTTTCCAGGCTCGAACATTCCTTTCTCGTTACCTGTAACTGCGCCTTTTGCTGCTAAGTAGTTAATAGAATCTTCTGCCCAGTGCCCTGCTTGGACATCTGGAAACGTTTTTGTTTGCGCGAAACTACTAGATGAATAAGATAATATACTAGTTGCGATTAATCCTGCTGCGATTATTCTATTTTTCATAGAATATATTCCCCTCTCAAGTACAATGTTTTTATGTAACAGACTCATTATAGTTCTGAAAATTAATAATAGCCAATTGTAATTTGTATAATTTTGTATTATTATTGTATTTTTTGTCATATATAACTATAGTTAAAAACTATAAGGTTTTATAAGGGGAGAGATTCGAATGAGCAACAATTGGAAAGATATAGAACACCGTATTTACACGATGTGTATGATTCAGCGGAATAACGAAGTATTGCTAATACAGCGCCCCGATCATCTAGGCTTCCCTGGTTACATCGCTCCTGGCGGAAAAGTAGATTTCCCAGAAAGTATCGTTCACGCTGCTAAACGAGAAGTAAAAGAAGAAACTGGATTACTTGTTTCAAATTTAACTTTTAAGGGATTAGATGAATACGTAAATCCGAAAGAAAATGTTCGATATATGGTATTTAATTATTGGACAGACTCATTTGATGGTGAACTTCTTATGAATCCTCCTGAGGGCGAATTATTATGGGTACCAATCGATACAGCATTAAATCTTCCTATGCAAGATTGGTTTAAAGAAAGATTTCCATTATTTTTTGAAAAAGGTACGTTTGAAATTCAACGTGTTTGGGACCGAGACTTAGATAAACAAGTTGCTATGACAATTACGCATACGTAAAAAAAGCTTGGGATCTCTCCAAGCTTTTCTTACTTCTCCCCTATTTTCTTAATCTCATAATCAATTTCTAAAAACTTAACTCCAAATATCCACATTTTATGGTTAGCTTCTAACATTTGATTTGTGCCCTCTTTAATAATAAACGTCTCTGCTAACGGTAAACGGATTGTAAAGAAACGAGTATGTAAATAGATCCCCTCATCTCCCTTACCATTTCCTCTCAGCTTACTAGTAATAATTAAATTATTATTATCATTGCGTAATTTCAAAATTCCCGTCATATTCGAATATGGTAAAGGCAATGCGATATTCATATATGTATCGTTCTTATATGTATGCATTGAATACAAGGCTGAAAAAATAGACTTCCCTGCTTCATTTTTTCTTAGCCAAGCCCTTACATTCTCTCTTCCATCCTTCTCATCTATTATCCCAATAATAGAGCCATGCATCGTTTCCCACTTGCCGCCCATTCCTAAATGTATTTGTCCTACACGCTTACTCATTTTCTCATAACAAAATGCAAATGGGCGGAACCAGCGAGTCCATTTAATATGCGATTGTAATTCATACTCTGTTGTATTTTCATAAAAACGAATAATACTTACAGGAATCTTGGCCCTGTCAAATGTCTCACTATGAAAATCATTCATTTTATCAACTAAACCGTTGTATGCCTTACTATCTATTACATTTCTGTTATGTAAAAATGCTTCACCAACTGTCGCCTTTCCTCTTAATCTGCTCATTGGTTTCCCGTAATATTTATAGTTCGGAACACTCTTTTCAATCATCCAGCCGACAAATGCCGGCAACGCTACTCCAATTCCATTAACAACACCGTGAATCCAAACCATTTGAGCAATTGTAATCGTCATTACATGTTTCAAATTCCCATACGAATATATGAGTGAGAACATAATTGTTACCATGAGTGTACTAGACGATATGACTAGGAGGATTTTTGTGCTGATAGCATTAAATTTCGCTTTCCAAACGTAAATGCTATAACCATAAATCGCACCTAAATATAGGCACACTGCAAAAAATTCAAATACCCTTGAGTATGTAATCCCTATCGCAACTGTCATAGGTGAAATAACGATGATAAACATAATCGCATCATATACTTTACTGCTCTTTTCTCTCTTACGCCCTATTAAACCAGCTGATAATGGCAATAGAAATGCCGAATAATGAAAGTGTGCAGCTGTAAGTAAAACAATGTCAGCAGTAAACTGCATTATCGAAATCTTTACTACAGAAGCAAAAAACCAGAATCCACCTAAAAACAAATACATAAACGCACTATCGATAGCCGTTTCTTCTAACGGTTTCCATCCTCTTTCTAGCACTCTACTTACACCGAATAACGCAACGATTCCTGTATATACAAACCAAAGTAATGCAAAGAAATAGTGATTTGTTACGAAAGCTAACATTGCACCAATTGCTGCGATTGGATATAAAAGCGATACTAGTTTATAAAAGGATACATATGATCCATTTCTTGTCTTCTTATCAAGAATACAAAATGACATCGGTATAAATAACAAAATAGACAATAAAATAATTGCTTCAACTGGGTTTACATTTGTCCACTCACATATTAGAAAAACAATATAACAAGCAAGCCCAACTATTATATTTTTCATATCATTTATTTCCTCTCCACAAATGTTCCCTTATATGAAAATAATGAACCGATTAACGGATTGCGTACTTGTACATGAATTCGAAAGCATTGTCGTGTTTCATCATAACTTTCTACAATGTTGGCCTCCCCGTATAAGAATCTAGGTAATGGAACTTTTCTTCCAAACATGTAAAACCATTGTTTCTTTGAAGAAATATGCATTGCCCCCACCTCATCAATATGAAAATTCAATGTAGAAACAAGTATGTGTGGTTCACCAAAACAATCTACAATTTCATTATGCTCTTCATCCAACTGCATAACGGCGTTAAAATATCTTTTCTTATTATGAAAATAAAAAGTACGATTCCACCGTACTAGTTCATTTCCATGTTCATCTCGCTCAGCGGTATTATGTATTGTAAATGGCACTTCCTTCCCCCGCTCAGAGAAAAACATACGGAACTTTGATGCAATTTTTAATATGAATTTTACGAAAAAAGAACCTCCGTAAATTTCATCCATCTTTCCTTCTCCAGTAAAACTATTTTCTTCCGTAATCTCATAGCGTTTCTGTAATTTTGGATGAAGCTTTTTATAAGAATCCCCTAATAGTCTTTCATACATATTAGCCATACATTATCCCTTTCTCTTCCTCTTACAATTTTTTGAGCTTGGCAAGTTCGTGCCATTTATATAACCGACAATTGATAACCCCATTAGTAGAACGTTTAATGTAATTGGATTAAACGGCTCTGTAAAACTTGCAATATTCGTAAGCCCTGCCGCTATCGTTAAGGCTATTAACATAAAAATATGTACGATAAATACTTTTCGTTTTGGAAATGGCAACAGCCATAGGACACCAAAAAAAATTTCTAGTAATCCAATTATTTTAAGTACAAAAATACTATGTTCCGTTGAACCAATCATCACCGATAGCATTTTTACTTCTTCTGAATGAATAAACACTAATTTTGGCACTACCCCTTGATACATCCATACAAAGGCAAATAAAAAACATACGAGCCAATATGTCATTGTTCTTCTAATTAGTAACCTAGGGTGAAGTCCCTTCTCTAACCATAATTTTAATGCATCAAAGCTCCAAGCAGTTGCCCATCCTAATAACGGCCGAAACATATAGAAATCTATTACTTTCCCTATACGACCAAACCTCGTATCATAATCATATTGCGTCTCAAAATGAATGTGTTCTTTACGAGGGGTATACTTCCAATAACCACGACCTGTTTGAATAAGAGATAATTGATTATCCGTCCAAAATTTTAAAGAAGAAATACGTTCTCCTGTTTCTTTTCTTATCTCACCTATCGATTCACCTTCTCCAGCTATTTCAAGTCCAAATCCGATTTTTGTTTTATATAAAAACTTCTGTGGTTCTCCTTCTTTTTTCTCTAAATATGAAATTTCAGTAAAGCGAGCATCCCATTCTGTATGTATATGTGGTTCTTGCGTGTATTCCCATAATTTCTCCATTGTTGTGTTCATTTCTGCCGAAACATAAATAGGCTTTTTCCCCTTCATTCTTCCACCTCCAATGCACTATAAGTTTAATGTACATGCAATGAATTTAATTTGCTACATTTTTCACAAACTTTTTCATAAAAAGAAAGAATTTTTAAAATTTATATAAAACACTTGCTTCCCCAAAAAATTTAAATTATTATAAAACAAATGTTACCAACAACTTCATAAATCAAACACTCTCGCCTAAAACGTGAGATAGAGGTTGCAATACTTATGAGTATTCTAATGGAGACACAGAGATGTCTATGAAATTAGATGAAAGGAAGTGTTGCCGAAATCGATAATTTTCTCTGCATTTATCGATTGGGGCTGTTTTCGAATAGAAACAGAACTGTCATATGTACAGACGTGTACGTATGAAGAGCTATCTACAAAAAAGAGATATCATTTTTATGGTATTCCTTTTTTGGCGGTTTTTTTATTAGCTCCGTTTTCTGTTTCCCTTTTCCTGTAACAGCACCATCCTCACTTATTTGAGATGGTGTTTTTTGCTTTTCTCTGGTAACTACAGGAATATTGGGATTTATATATGTCCTAATCTATTCTTAAAAATGGATGAAAGAAGGAATTCGTAATGGAAACGATTGTACAAAAATTTGGTGGCACTTCTGTTGGAAGCGTCGAGCGCATTCAACATGTAGCAAATTTAATTATTGAAGAATATGAACGAGGACATAGTATCGTCTCTGTCGTTTCAGCAATGGGAAAGAGTACAGATGAACTTGTCGCACTTGCTAACGCGATTTCAGAAAATCCGAGTAAACGCGAAATGGATATGCTTCTATCGACAGGAGAGCAAGTGACTATTTCCTTATTAACGATGGCACTACAAGCAAAAGGTTATAACGCGATTTCATTAACAGGATGGCAGGCTGGTATTACGACAGAATCTGTACATAGTAGTGCACGGATTACTGACATTCATACAGATCGAATTCAATCTTATCTTACTGAAGGTACGATTGTTATTGTAGCTGGATTCCAAGGAATGAATGAAAATCATGAAATTACAACACTTGGACGGGGTGGTTCTGATACAACTGCTGTTGCATTAGCTGCTGCACTGAAAGCAAAAAAATGTGATATTTACACAGATGTGACCGGCGTATATACGACAGATCCACGAGTTGTAAAAGATGCTTATAAATTAGATGAAATTTCTTATGACGAAATGTTAGAACTTGCAAACCTCGGTGCTGGTGTATTACACCCGCGTGCTGTTGAGTTTGCTAAAAATCACAATGTCATGTTAGAAGTTCGCTCAAGTATGGAACAAGACAATGGAACAATTGTAAAAGGAGAATGTAACATGGAACAACAATCAATCGTTAAAGGTATTGCATTTGAAGATAATATTACACGCGTCACAATGAAAGGATTAGAACAAGGTGCACTTTCAACAGTTTTCTCTACATTAGCAGCGGCACATATTAATGTAGATATCATCATCCAAAGTATTACAAATGAAGGAACTGTTCACCTCTCCTTCTCCATCCATTCTAATGATTTAAGAGAAACATTAGAGGTATTAGAACAAAATCAAGAAACACTTCACTATGAATCTGTAGAATATGAAAATCATTTAGCAAAAGTATCAATTGTAGGATCTGGTATGGTCTCTAATCCAGGTGTTGCTGCGAATATGTTCACTACTTTAAAAGAAGAAAATATTCATATTAAAATGGTAAGTACATCAGAAATTAAAGTGTCTGTCGTTATTGACCGCCTTCATTTAGTAACAGGTGTCGAGGCGCTACATCAATCATTTATGGTGAAAATTGAGCCTTTAGTGCAGATGAGTTAATTTCCACTAGTAAAACTTAAAACAAATTAGATGAATCTATTTGTTTCCTATATTAATAAAAATAGGGTACGAATATTTTGCGGAGAAGTCGAAGTTATATTAGCGAATAGCAATTACATTATCAAATTCTTAAAATGATAGCATTCACGAAAAAAAGTTCGCGCATATTTCAATAGTAGAGGGTTTACGACGTGTTGTTCGTTCACAAGATGTTATATACTATGCCCGAAAACAGCTTGTCACACTTTCCTACACTGTGACAAGCTGTTTTTTGTTTAGTAGGAATTCCAGTATAATTATGAGGAGAATTAAATAATAAAATTCTGCATATAAGGAGATTAAGACTATGGCAAACAACAGATTACTAAGAATGGACAATGTCAGCATCGTTGTAGAATCTCTTGATAACGCAATCTCTTTCTTCGAAGAGATTGGATTAAAACTCGAAGGGCGAGCTACTGTCGAAGGTGAATGGGCTGGTCGCGTAACCAGTCTCGGTTCTCAGCGCGTGGAGATTGCTATGATGGTGACGCCAGGTGGCCATAGCCGAATTGAACTTTCGCGATTTCTCACACCACCTACTATAGCAGATCATCGGACAGCTCCTGTAAATGCCCTCGGTTATTTGCGTGTCATGTTCACCGTGGAAGACATTGACGAAATGGTATCGAGACTGACTAAGCATGGTGCTCAGCTCGTTGGCGAAGTAGTTCAGTACGAAAACTCATATTGACTCTGTTACATTCGTGGAACCGAAGGCATTTTAATCGGTTTGGCGGAAGAACTCGGTAACAAATAAGTAATTTTTTATTAGAATTCTTTACTGCAATAAAATATTTGAAAGAATTTCTAGCTTTATAAAACTTAGATTTTCAACCCCGTCCTAGCTTTAGAACGGGGTTATGCTTGTTTGCGCTTTTTAACGTCTATTAACATCTTAATATTATTATAAAAAAATTCATTTTCTTGTTATACTCTTTCCTAGGAAATATAACTGATTCTTCTCACTTCTTATCATATATATCTTTTCTTTTGAAAAACGATTGGAACTCATTCAAAATAACTTTCTTCACGTCAGAGTAAAAAACCATCATAAATATTGCTATTCCTAATAAGATTTCTTGTATTCCTTCATAATCAACGAAAGCACTCACAATTAGCAAACCAAATCCAATATAAAAACCAAACTCATTCTCTTTCTCAAAATCCTCATCTTCATCAATATGTATTTTTTCTTTTAAATTTCGGTTCCCTTTTATTAATTCATCGAGCGTAACGTTATACATTTCGCTCAATAAAATCAAATTTTCAATATCAGGGCAACTTTTATCATTTTCCCACTTATGCACCGCTTGCCTCGTTATACCAATCTTTTTAGCAACATCTTCTTGTGAAAATCCTTTTGATTCTCTTAATTTTTTAAGTTGTTGTCCTAAGCTCATAACGTCCCCTCCTTTAACAAATTATTACATAATAGGAGATAAAAAAGAAAGAAACCAGTAGTAAAACTCACTGTAAACCATTCGTTTACACCATAAAAAAGAGAGAATAACTCTTTGAGTTATTCTCTCTCCCTTCTATTAAAACAGATGAATGTTTTCCTTCTTGCAAGCTTCACGTAAATCGTCAGGCCATACAGAAGATTGAACTTCACCGATATGTGCTTTACGTAAGAAGTACATGCACATTCTAGATTGTCCGATACCACCGCCAATTGTTAATGGTAGTACGTCTTCTAAAATACCTTTATGGAAATCGTACTCACGTTTAAAGTCTTCACCTGTTTTCGTTAACTGCTCATCAAGTGATTTACTATCAACACGAATTCCCATCGATGATAATTCAAATGAAGATTGTAGTACTGGGTGCCAGAATAAAATATCACCGTTTAATTTCCAATCATCATAGTCAGCTGCGCGTCCATCATGCTTTTCACCTGAACGAAGTGCATCACCAATTCCGATAATGAAGACTGCACCATGCTCTTTCGCAATTGCATGTTCACGATCTTTCGGCGTTAATTCTGGATATTTATCTTCTAGTTCTTGGGAAGTGATGAAAACAATTTCTTCTGGTAAATACTTTCCAAGGAACGGATACTTTTCAAATAAGTGGTCTTCTAAATCTTTGAATATTCCATAAATTGTTAGTACTGTTTTTTGTAAGTAATCTACAGTACGCCATTCTTTTTGAACAATTTTTTCCCAGTCCCATTGGTCAACGTAAATGGAATGTGTTGCATCAAGTTCTTCATCACGACGAATCGCGTTCATGTTTGTATATAAACCTTCACCAGCTTCATATCCATATTCATGCAGTGCAAATCGTTTCCACTTCGCTAGTGAGTGAACAATTTCTAATTCTTCTCCTGAATGTAACATATCAAATTCAATTGGACGTTCTACACCGTTTAGGTGATCGTTTAGTCCTGATTTTTTCGTTACGAATAATGGTGCAGATACACGGAATAGTTCAAGTCGTTTTGCTAATTGATCCTCGAAAAATGTTTTAACTTCCTTAATTGCGATTTGAGTCTCTCTTACTGTCATTAATGATTGATACATGGTGGTTTCCTCCTAAAATGTTTGGATGTTGTGAAAAGAAGCCAACAAAAAAAGCCCTTCTTTCCCAAAAAACTGGGACGAAAGGCCTTGGTTCCGCGGTACCACCCAAATTAGCAACAGAGGTTGCTCACTTATACAATACGGAGATGAAATATCTCGATACTGTTCTTCTTGTAACGGCGAAGTTCCCGGCTAAGTCTACTTTCCTGTAAAGGATTTCGGTTAGCAACTCCAGGAGGTTCTTCATAATAGGCTTCGTATCAGGCTCACACCACCCCTGACTCGCTTAGACTACATCCTACTACTACTCGTCCTTTCATAGTCGTTTTGTTTTCACATCTCTGAAACATTTTATTAATGATTATTCTATACAAAAAATAAATAAAGTCAACAAAAATTTAAAAATATTTTTCAATTCTTTATTTTACGGCTTTATTGATTGTATTCAATATAACATCTTCACTTCTTTTGCCTTGTCAATCCAAAAAACGTTTCACTAACCGAAACTAACATATACACAACAAGTAATATAATCGTTCGAAATATAGAATCCGCAGTATTTCGTATTATTTTCATTTTCTTTGCAATTCCTTTCAGTTTACTTGCAAATTCATGATATACTATAGCATTCAAGCAGTTTTTTACTTAAAGTAAACATAGTCATTTATAAAGAGTATTTTCTAAATCATTGACTATTATCAAATAAGATTTTATATAACGGAGTGATCATATGAGTAAAACGAAAGCAAAACCGAAAAAAGGTGTAGGACAAGGTACAGGAAGTAAAGGATGGAACCGTTGGCAATCAAGCGCAAAGAAAAAGAAAGCTGCAAAACCATACAAAAGTAAAGGTACAAAGAAATAATTTAAATAAAATTTGATTTCTTTACTTTGTACAAAACAAAATATAATTGTTACAACAAAAAAGCTATGCCCTCATACATTTGAAGGCATAGCTTTCATTATTAGATCATTAAAATATCTCGAATTTCTTCCTCTGTGATTGATGATAATTTCTCTTCTCCCGGCTCAATCACTTCAGCGATTAAATGTTTCTTACTCTCTTGCAGTTCATGCATTTTTTCCTCAATTGTTCCGTGAGCCACTAACTTAATAACTTGTACCGTATTTTTTTGTCCCATTCGATATGCCCTATCTGCTGCTTGTTGTTCAACAGCTGGATTCCACCATAAATCATACAATATAACCGTATCGGCACCCGTTAAGTTAAGACCTGTACCACCAGCTTTTAAAGAAATGAGAAATAGATCCCCTTCCCCTTCGTTAAACCGGTCACATAGCTCTACACGTTCTTGCGAAGGTGTATTTCCGTCTAAATAAAAGTATGGAATTGCTTGACGATTTAACTCACGACCAATAATGGACAACATCTTCGTAAATTGAGAAAAAATTAAAATTCTCTTACCAGTACTTCTGCATTCCTCTAGTATGTCTAACAGTTGCTCAAATTTAGCTGAACTTCCCTTGTAATCATCGACGAATAAAGCGGGATGATTACAAATTTGTCGTAATCTCGTTAAACCAGCTAAAATTCTAATTTTATTTTTACGTAACGTATCTTTATCTAAATGTTTTAACGTTTCTTCCCTTAATTTCGCTAAATAAGCAGCATATAGTCTCTTTTGATCTGGTAATAACTCCGATGACTGTAAGTGCTCTATTTTATCTGGAAGTTCCTGTAATACGTCTTCTTTTAATCGTCTTAATACGAAAGGTTTTACGCGCTTCGCTATATCTTCTCGTCTTAAATCACCGAATTCTTTTCTTCCTGGTAATAATTCTGGAAATACGACGTGGAAAATAGACCATAGCTCTTCTAATGAATTTTCGACAGGCGTTCCCGTTAGGCCGAAACGATACTCAGCTTGAATTGTTTTCACTGCTCTTGCAGTTTGTGTTGTAGGATTTTTAAACGCCTGTGCTTCATCAAGAAATAGTGTATGAAATGGCCTCGCATACGATCTTATATCTCTTCTCAGTAACGGATATGACGTAATGACGACATCAAATTCCGCTACGTTTTTTAAGATTTTTCGTCGTTCTGTTTGATTTCCATCTGCAATAACCGCTCTAATATGCGGGGCGAATTTTTTCAATTCACTAAACCAATTGTAAACGAGAGAGGACGGTGAGACGACTAATATAGGCAGCTTCTTCTCCCGAATTTCAGGCAAAACAGAATCTATAAAAGCGATGCTTTGCAGCGTTTTTCCAAGTCCCATATCGTCTGCTAAAATTCCGCCAAAACGGTAATAGGCAAGTGTTTTCATCCACTCAAATCCATATACTTGATACTCTCTCATTACAGCATGTAAAGTTGGCGATACTGTAAACTTTAACTTTTTCGGATTTTGAATGCTTTCAACTAAATCTTGAACAGACTCATCTAAACTTAAAACATTACCTTCGTGTAGTCCGTTCATCCATTTTACACTCCGAATAAGTGGAACATTCACTTCTTCCCCATGTAAAAATTCTTTTCGAATACCTGATTCTTTTACAAACTGATTAATTTCATTAAACTCTTTGCTCTCTAGTGATAATAAAGAACCATTCGCTAATCGGTAATATTTACGTTTCTCTTCAAGAGCCACTAATACACCTTTAATTTCCGCTTCCGGTATTCCTTTTATATCAAAGCGAAATGACAACCAATCAATCCTTTCTTTCCTTCTCACCCTAATAAGAGGTGCTGTATCCCCTTTATGAATGCGTAATTTGATCGCTGTTGTCGCGTAAATATCAACTAAGCCTTTTAATGTTGGAACGACATGATATAAAAAGTTATACTCCGCTTCTTCATTATGCATAAAATAACCGCCTTCCGTTTTTGCGAAGGCACTTTCACTCATAATGTCTAAAATCTCTTTTTCCTTTTTCTCATCGCGATTAAAAACAGACGGTTGTCCGTCTTCTTCTAGCGGATTGATCATGACGTTTCCATAATGAAATTCAAGACCTGCTAACAAACGATTTTTCACTCGATCTAAATACAACTTTGCTTTTAGAGACGGCGTTTCAACACGATCGGATATTACTTCATCAATGCGTACCGTTCCAAGTTTCATTAATCCAGGTACAACTTTCGCTACGAAATGTTCCATCTTATTTTCAGGAATATAAAACTGATTGCTATTTGAGCGACTCATCATCTTTTGCAATTCAATAAGTCGCATACAATCTTCCATAGGTAAATGATATAATTTTCCATCGTAAAGAGCATAGTTATACATTTCCATAACTTGAACACGATTTAGGCCATCTATATGAAGTGTAAACCCACCATTATTGCCTTTCGTAAACTCAAAATGTAATGGCAATAATCCTTTTGAAATTTGTAACCCGTGAAACAGTTTCTCATTTTGTTTCAGATGTACATGCTCCACTTTAGAAAGTAAAGAGAGTATATCTCTCCACGAAGCTGGCGGTATAAATATCATACTTTCATCTTGTTTCGCATGTACTTCTAACGCATCTTCATACATTTTTTCATTATGATATATTTTAATGAGTTGTTGTATAATCGCGTCCGTTTCTTGTTTAAAACTATGTACATCTGGTGTGTATGTAAATTCATTGGAACAATGAAAAGTCTCTCTTTTCTCCACTTTAGAAAGAAATTCTCTAATATGATTTATAAAATATGTTTGCGCAAGTTTTAACTGAATTCCAAGAAGGGCCCCACCACTTTTCGTCGCTACCGGTGAACATATAAATGCAACATCTAATATTTCACGTGTATCAAAACGGTGTTGTTTACTCTTTGGCCGCAGTGGTTTGTCTGCAAACAACTGAAACATCCCGTTTGTTAATTGATCATTTCTGCTACTAACAGGGCCCATTCCACCCGTTTGCTGGTTATCATTTATTTGTATCAGTACGGCTGCAACATGTTGACAGTACGTTTGAAAAGACGCTAAAGAAGGACAACTACATCTCGCAACTACATCACCTTTTTTAGCTTTTTCTAGTGTAACATGAAAATCTTCATTCCCTTTTACCGTCGCCTCACAAATTTCGTTCGTTTCATCATAATGATTCACGATTACTTTATTTGATTTATAATAAGCTTCGCCTCTTTTGTATGAGGTTTCTCCGCATACTTCTTTAATAATCGATTTATTTAATGTAAAACTCATTGCTTTGACACCGCCTTAATGTAAAACCATTTTCTCTTACTTAACATTTTACATGCTCAACGAGAAAATATAAAATGTTGATTCAACAAAAAAGATGCTTATTTATAAGCATCTTCTTCACTCGATCTCCATCAACCGTTTCGCTTCAAAATACAGCACCTGAATAAATTTCTTCGTATTAATTCGTATATGTCCAGAAGTCGCTATTTCATCCTTTGTCATTTCTGTCATCCGTCTTCTAACTACAGTGAAATCAAAAAACTTCGGAGCATAGCTTTCAAATTTCGGATTTGAAAAGTCTGTTAGTCCGAGGGAAGCTAAATGATTCAACGATTGATAAATCGCTCTTCTTACACGTTGTTCAGATGCTTTTCTTTCCTTATCTATATCTGCATCTGAAGCCATATTATCTAATTTTTTTAATGTTATTTGGTGAAAAATATCTTTTAATGCAGGGAATCCGAATTCAAATGCTTGCGCCTTTTCTTGCCCATATAAATATTCCAACATACTAAGTAAATCTTTACTTCCGTTCTCTCCCGCAATACCAAGTTCTGCTAGTAAGAAGCGTCCAGAATCTGATATCTTTTTCCCTTCTTGCACTGCTTCACTACGCATTTGCGGCTTTTCCCACTGAAACACATTATTTAATGATTTTTGAATGTCATATATAGAGCGTTCCAAACGAATACGCTCTATCACTTTTCGTACAACAGATACTACTTCTATTTTGTTTAGTGGTTTTGTAATATAATATTCCACACCAAGTGTATACGCCTCGCCGATGAGCTGTTTCGATTCAACTTGAGAAATCATAATAATTTTCCCAGTAAATGAAGACGCTATATGGCGAACTGTTTCAATGCCATCTCTCATCGGCATGAGTAAATCAATAAATAAAATATCCACTTTTTTATAATTTAGCTGTTCTGCTTCAACAAAAGCTCCGTCTTCCGATTCTCCAATTACTTCCCCAAGATCGCCATCCTCAATAATTTGTGAAAGCATCGAACGGAAAACTTCATCATCATCTACGATATAATAAAACAAACCTATTCCCCTTCCTGCTTTAAACTGCACTCCGGTAAACAAACGATAAACTTACACCCTGTTCCAGTTTCATTATCTTCTAGCCTTACTTCTCCGCCAAGCTCTGTTACCATTTCGCGTATGTAAGAAAGTCCAATGCCTGTTGACGGGGTTCCCGTTTGATCATACTTTGAAGTAAACCCGGGCTTAAATACTAACTTCTTATATTTTTGTGCAATACCAGGGCCATCGTCAATTACTTCAAAGATTACATGTTGTCCTCGTTTATATAACTTAATATGAATGAGACCTCTATCTTCAATAGCTTCAACTGCATTCGCGACTAAGTTATTAAAGATTGATAGCACTGTATACACATGATATGCAGCGTGTTCACCTTCTATATGTTTAGAAAAACGTATATCTTTCTCTAGCATTTCAGCATATTTCTCATTTATTCTTACAATCATTTCTGTAAGCTCATGACCTTCTACATACTCAGCCACATTTTTATCTAATAACAGTTTAGATAATCCTGCAAAAATTCTTTGATTATCTTTTTTTATTTCGTGCACTTCTCCCGCTATTTTCAATGCTGTTTTACTACTGGAATCATTGTTTGCTTGTAAGTTTCGATAGAGTTGATATGCTTCTTGTGTAATCAATTCTGCATTTTGTAACGTTTTTTTCAAATGAACAGATTCTACATATAAATTCGAAAGGTGCATTAACATTTTTTCATTTTCTTTTCGGACTTGTGATTCTTTTAATTTCGTTTCATATAAATTCATCATATTTAAAAAGCCTAGTGCAAAGAAACTACGGAAAATAGCAATAATAATAAGTTTATTTAATTCAGAAACTATTATCGTTGTACCGAGCACGACCATATGATAAATCGCTAGTTCAGACATACTTGCGATAATTTCAATTGTAATTCCAAGGCATCCAATAACGATTGGTCTCTGATGAAACTTATTCACCCGACAAAGGGAAAAAAGACTTCCATAAATAAAATAGTAAAAAAACACAGGATAACGCAAATAAAATGATTCTGTCATATGAAATGAACCTTGCATGACCCAGTCAAGACATACGCGGAATAAAACAACACATATACCGACAAGAATACCTGCAGCCGCTGCTGGTATTCTTCTTAAAAATAGTAATAAAAAGAAGAAAAGCGGTGTCCCAAAGCTAACGCGAAACGTATCATTAAAAGGATGAAAATTAAGCTCTCCAGCAATCGGAACAACAACCATTAATATAATTAAAAGGGAAATATCTTTCTTCCATAATTGATTCCAATTCAAAGCTGCCACTTCCTATACTTTTTTCGGTAATAAAAGTGAAAGCCCGCTTATTTTTATAAACGGGCTTTATTTCTATATTCTAACCTTTTCTACCGCTTTTATTTGGCGATACTCCGGCTCCCAGATTGCTTCTTTCACTGCAATCTTGATATCGTTATCACTTAAGTTCTCTCTAGCTACACCTTCTGCAACAGCAACTTTCGCTACTTCAATTGCAACCATTTCCGAGATATTACGTAACTCTTCAACTTCTGGTAAAATAGGTGCTCCTGGCTGACTTGTATCTACCATGCTTGCAACTGCTTCAGCTGCTGCTGCAAACATTCCATCCGTCATGACGCTTGCACGTACGACAATTGTTCCAAGACCAAGACCTGGGAAAATAAGTGCGTTATTTGATTGTCCAATCACATACGTTACACCGTTGTATGTAACTGGTTCAAATGGACTTCCTGTTGCAACTAATGCTCTTCCTTCTGTCCACTCAATTAAATCAGCTGGTTTCGCTTCCGCAAGTGGCGTCGGATTCGACATCGGTAAAATGATCGGTCTTTCTACGTGAGAAGCCATTTCTTTAACAATCTCTTCTTTAAATGCGCCTGCAACAGTTGATGTACCAATTAAAATTGTCGGTTTTACATGTTTCACAACTTCAGTAAGTCCGATCACATCATTTTGTTTCCACTCACTTACTTCCGCTGCTTTTCTTGCATACAGCATTTGGAAATCAAGAAGATCTTCCATATTATCTGTAACTAATCCGTTACGATCAATACACCAGAAACGCTTATACGATTCTTCTTCTGATACACCTACGCGGACCATTGCATCTCTAACTTGATCTGCGATACCGATTCCAGCCGTTCCAGCACCAAATACAACAACGCGGTGTTCACTTAGTGGTACACCCGAAGCTTTCACTGCCGATAACACAGCAGCAAGTGAAACTGCACCTGTACCTTGAATATCATCATTAAATGTACAAATGTCATGACGATATTTATCTAGAATTTTTCGTGCATTTCGAGAACTAAAGTCTTCCCAATGTAAAAGTGCTTTCGGGAATTGCTTACTTACCGCTTGTACAAACGTATCAATAAACTCATCGTAAGCTTCACCAGTTATACGAGGGTGACGATTTCCAATGTAAAATGGATTGTTTAATAGTTCTTCACGATTTGTACCTACGTCTAGAATTACCGGTAATACACGACTAGGATCGATTCCAACCGCGGCCGTATAAACAGCTAATTTTCCGATGGCGATGTTTATACCACCAACGCCCCAGTCACCAATT
The DNA here is from genome assembly GCF_038971285.1 of Bacillus paramycoides. Lineage (NCBI taxonomy): Bacteria > Bacillati > Bacillota > Bacilli > Caryophanales > Bacillaceae > Bacillus > Bacillus paramycoides. Next base: position 1,686,324 of record NZ_CP152427.1, on the reverse strand, counting down.
CCAAGTATGCCTTCTCCATCTGTTACAACGACCAAATCAATATTTTCTGCTGTTGCACCGATATTTGCAAATGCTTCTTCAATACCTGACGGATCGTTAATTGATAAATACACACCACGTGGTTTACGGTATTCATGACTGTATCTTTGAATCGCTACACCGACTGTTGGTGTATATACGATTGGTAACATTTCGCGCAAGTGATCTGTTAAAATACGATAAAATAATACTTCATTTCGATCATGTAACGCCGTTAAGTATACATTCTTTAATAAATCATCCGGCTGAGAACAAAATTGTTCGTATGCTCGGCGTGCTTGTTCTTCTAGTGTTAAAACTGCTGGGGGTAATAACCCTTTTAAACCTAATTCTTCTCTTTCTTCTTGCGTGAAAGCGACCCCTTTATTTAAAAGTGGTGTTGATAATACTTCTACTCCTCTTAATGTCGTTTCTAATGAACCATTAGAAGCTACTGTAAACTTACTCATAACATCCCTACCTCTATTCATATATAGCATTTCTATATTGTAAACAAAAAAGAGGGGCTTGTCCCCCCTCTTTTTTTAATTTTTCTTTAAAAGAGTTGCTCCTGCAATCCCTGGGTGTGTCATTTCGAATGGATCTAGAATTAATTCTAAGTCTTCTTGTGACAGTACACCATTTTTCACACAAAGTTCTCGAACGGATTGCCCTGTCGCGATTGCTTCTTTCGCAACGCGAGCTGCTGCTTCATAGCCGATATGAGGGTTCACGGCTGTAATAATTCCTACACTCTTCTCAACATACTCTTTTAAGCGATCTTCATTCGCTTCAATTCCTTTTAAGCAATTATCTGTAAAGGCACGGAAACCGTTATTCATAATGCTAATGGATTGAAGTAGGTTGAAAACAAGTACTGGTTCCATAACGTTTAATTCTAATTGTCCAGCTTCTGAAGCAAGGCAAATTGTATGGTCGTTACCAATGACTTGGAATGCAATTTGATTAATTACTTCTGGCATAACAGGATTTACTTTCCCTGGCATAATAGATGAACCTGGTTGACGAGCTGGTAGCATAATTTCCGCTAAGCCAACGCGTGGACCTGATGCCATTAAGCGAAGGTCATTCGCAATTTTAGACATATTCATCATACATACTTTAAGTGCTGCTGATACTTCTGTATATGCATCCGTATTTTGCGTTGCATCTACTAAGTCTTCTGCACCAACAAGTGGTAGCTCACTAATTGCAGCTAAATGTTTTACAACTGCTTCAATATATTCTGGATCTGCATTTAAGCCTGTACCAACTGCAGTTGCCCCCATATTCACTTCATATAAGTGTTGACGTGATTGCTGAATTCGTTTCATGTCACGTTCAAGTACGCGAGAGTACGCTTTAAATTCTTGTCCAAGACGAATTGGCACAGCGTCTTGTAAATGTGTACGTCCCATTTTAATCACATGATCGAACTGTTCTGCTTTTAATTCAAACACATCGTGCATATAACCCATCGTTTGTAATAAACCTTCTAATGCGTTTAATGTTGCGATATGAATCGCCGTTGGGAATGCATCGTTTGTTGATTGCGCCATGTTTACATGACTATTTGGACTAATATAATGATAGTCTCCCTTTTCCATTCCTAATAATTCAAGAGCACGGTTGGCAATGACTTCATTTGCGTTCATGTTCATTGAAGTACCTGCTCCGCCTTGAATTGGATCTACGATGAAATGATCATGCCATTTTCCATCAAGAATTTCTTGAGCAGCTTCTGCGATTGCGCCACCCTTGTTCAATTCCAATCTTCCTACATCTGTATTCGCAAGCGCTGCTGCTTTTTTTACAACTGCGAACGCTCTAATTAAACCTTCATGAATTTTGTATCCTGTAATCGGGAAGTTTTCAACTGCACGCATTGTTTGTACGCCGTAGTATGCATAGTTTGGTACTTCTTTTTCACCTAGAAAATCTTTTTCAATTCGAACACCATTTTTAACTTCAGTTAATGTTGCCATGATTATTCACTCCTTAACGATTTCTTATGCTGCTTTTGTTTCTTTGACTGTTTCTACATATTGTTTTGCTTTCTCATTATCGAATTCGCCTTCCCACTTCGACATAACAATGGCTGCTAATGCATTTCCTAATACATTGACAGATGAGCGAATCATATCTAAAATGCGGTCAATTCCCGCAATTAATGCGATACCTTCTAGTGGTAACCCCATTGAACCTAATGTTGCTAATACAACAACGAACGATGCACCTGGAACTCCCGCCATACCTTTGGATGTTAACATGAGAACGAATAATAACGTGATTTGCTCTGTCAGTGACATGTGCACACCGTACATCTGTGCAACAAACAATGCCGCTAACGCTTGATAAATAGCCGATCCAGTCAAGTTAAATGTATAACCTGTCGGAATAACGAAAGAGGCAACTGCCTTTGGACAACCGAACTCTTCCATTTTTCTCATTATATTAGGTAAAACAGCTTCTGAACTTGCTGTCGTAAATGAAAGAATAAGTTCTTCTTTTAAAATTTTCATTAATGTAAAAATGTTTACGCCAACCATTCGCGCATTAATACCTAATACAATCACAACGAATAGTATAACAGTTACGTATACAGCTAGCACTAGTTTTCCTAAAGGAAGTAGTGTCGCTACACCAAATTTTGCAACCGTAACCGCAATTAATGCGAATACACCAAATGGTGCAAATTTCATAACTTGATTTGTAACCCAAAACATCGCTTCGAGTACACCTTCAAAGAAGTTAAAGACAGGCTTTCCTTTTTCCCCAATTGCTGCAACTCCTAAACCGAATAATACTGAGAAGAAAATAATCGGTAATAAGTCACCTTGCGCAATCGATTCAAATACGTTTTTCGGTACGATATGAACAATCGTCTCAGCGAATCCTTGCTTCTCTGTAGCATCTGCTGTTTGTTTATAAGAAGAAATATCACTTTGTTGTAAATTATTCATATCAACGCCAGTACCTGGCTGGAATATATTCGCTGCAAGTAATCCCATTAAAATAGCGATTGTCGTAATGATTTCAAAATAAAGAATTGTCTTCCCGCCCAGTTTCCCAAGCTTCTTCATATCTCCTACACCAGCTACCGCAACAATTAATGCTGAAATAACAATCGGTACTACGATCATTTTAATTAAGTGAATAAATATATCTCCAATTGGTGTGATATAAGAAATCGCCGTTTTATTACCATAGAAGATTGCCCCTACTACAATCCCTAAAACAAGTGCGACAAAGATTTGTGTCGCCAATCCGAATTTTTTCATTTATGTTCATCCCCTTTATGCGAACGCTTTCATTTAGTATTTATAAAAGCTTACTCACACATCATATAGGGGAACCTACAAAATCATACAAAAACCTACAAGTTCGTCACAAAAAATTCGAAAATTTTTCTTTTCTTTTTCATTGACACCTTTTTATTAAAAAGAAATAAAATATACTTGATAAGTAATCAGATTGTTTCGTATAATCAAAAAGATATACACTTACAACAAATCGAAATGAAAAGGAGTGGATGATATGAAAAATTATGTACAAAAATTCGTTCTATCTTCTTCTTTTCTTTTTCATTTTCTGAAAAAGGAACAAAGGCATTCGCCTTTGTTCCTTTTTTATTGCGATCTATATAGGAGGAATTGTTATGAGGCCATATAAACGTGTCTTAATTAAATTAAGCGGCGGTGCACTTGCCGATCAAACCGGAAATAGCTTTAACTCCAAACGATTAGAACATATCGCAAACGAGATTTTATCCATCGTTGATTTAGGTATCGAGGTGTCTATCGTCATCGGAGGCGGGAACATTTTCAGAGGTCATTTAGCTGAAGAATGGGGCATTGATCGTGTAGAAGCTGATAATATCGGTACACTAGGTACAATTATTAATAGTTTAATGCTCCGCGGCGTTTTAACGAGTAAAACAAATAAAGAAGTGCGCGTTATGACTTCCATACCGTTTAATGCTGTAGCTGAGCCATACATTCGCCTTCGTGCAGTCCACCATTTAGATAACGGTTATATCGTTATTTTTGGAGGCGGGAACGGGCAACCGTTTGTGACGACGGATTATCCGAGTGTTCAAAGAGCCATTGAAATGAATAGTGACGCAATATTAGTTGCAAAACAAGGAGTAGATGGCGTCTTTACTAGCGACCCAAAACATAATAAAACAGCAAAAATGTACAAAAAACTAAACTATAACGACATTGTTAGGCAAAACATACAAGTAATGGATCAAGCCGCTTTACTACTTGCCCGTGATTATAATTTACCAGCACACGTCTTTAACTTTGATGAGCCGGGAGTTATGAAAAGAATTTGTTTAGGTGAGCATGTAGGGACTTTGATTAATGATGATGCTTCATTGCTTGTGCATGAAAAATAATTATTTCTCATAAAAAAAGGGGTGTCTATAAAAGACCCCCTTTTCTTTAAACTTTATAAATAAAAATCCACCATCCCTGCAAATTTCTCCTTACAACGCTCCCAAAAAGATAACTTCTCAAAAAATTCTTTCGTCATTTCTTTTGAATCACGAAAATCCTCTGTTAACGCCTTATTAACTTGCCCTACAATAGGACCACCATGAATATAAAAATTCATTTCATCATTTATATTGAAGCTACGCGAAGTAAAGTTTGTTGTGCCAATAACGGTTAATTCATTATCAATAAGCATTAATTTGCCATGGAACATTCCTTTTTTATACCCATATACAGTAATCCCATTATTAATAGCTTGACGTATGTATGGATACGCCGCTTCTTTTATAAGAGGTAGATCTGGTTTATATGACCAAAGTATTTTTACTGTAACACCACGCTTTTGTGCTGCGATTAAAGCATTCATGGATTCTTTATTTTTCGCTATAAAATACGGCGTTGCAATTACAATTGAGTGCTGAGCTTGTTTTATAAGATCTATATATTTTTCAGCGACTTGATGCCCATTATAACTAACCATAGTATGTAGTGTATTCCCTTTGCTAGCCTTATTCGTACTCCTCTTTATATCTTCTTTCGTGTCTCGTTTCCAATCTAAAGCAAATTGTTCCTCTAAATCTTTTGCACCTTCACCTTTTATCCGTACATGATAGTCTCTCCAGTACCCAAAGTGTTTATCTTTCCCTAAGTATTCATCCCCTATATTAAAACCACCCGTATAACCAATCTCTCCATCAATCGTTGTAATGCGGCGATGATTACGATGATGAAGGGAATAAAACCCGAATGGTAATTCCTGTTTTCTACTATATGTAAAATGCACACCATTTTCCTGTAATTCTTTTTTCATCTTTCTTTCAAATGATAGATCGTTAAGTAAATCGACAGATAAATATACGTTTACTCCTTCTCTTGCCTTTTCTTTTAATAAGTTTAAAAAAGTATGGCTACTTTTATCATCCGACAAAATAAAAAAGTACGTGTAAATAGATTGCTTCGCTTCTCTTATATCAGTAAATAACTGTTTATAAAATGACTTCCCTTCTACATATAATTGAAAATCACTATAATGAGGTGTATACTCTGTCGGCATGTTTTTCCCGGCTTCCATTTTCCTCCCTAAAGTAACATCGATATGCATACAAATTACAATAAAAACAACAATAGCAATAATAATAGAAGTAACTCGCAATATTTTTTTAATCATTTTGATTTCCTTCCGCTCATTTTCTTTCCACCCTTCTATTTTGTCATTCCAATTTACATTTCATGCTTCATACAAAAAAGGATGCGACGTAACGTCACACCCTTTCCATATTAAACAAAATTTCTCGCATCATTATTTCTTCCAAACTTATAAATAGCAATTAAGAAGAATGCTACTGCAAAGGCGAATAAGATTAAAATATTTAAATACAACTCAGAGAATGGAATTCCTTGTTGTAGTTTTGATATCGTATCTAGTAACCAGCGTTGCGGAAGAAAATCAGCTACTTTTTGTACTGCTTTTGGCATAATGTCGTACGGGAAATAACATCCAGCAAGTAAACATGTTGGTACTATCACTAGATTTTGCATTGCATTTGAAGCAGCTGAACTTTTTGAAAAAGACACAATGACTAATGATAAACCAACTGCAATTAAAGCAAATATCATAAGCACACCAATCATTACTATGAAAGGCATATTAATATTTGTATGAAAAACATTCGTCATACATAATACTGCAATGACAATCTGCAATGTTAATATCATCATATTTACTGCCACATTGGATAATATAAATTTCTTTCCGTCAATTGGTGTTGATAATAATCTAAAGTACGTTCTATTCTCTTTTTCTTTTAAAATAAATCCTGATAAGTTCACTGCTGAAAACAGCATAAACATAATAAGATAACCCATCGTTTGGTTTGTCATATCTTTATTTTTCGAAGTATCTTCTAGCGTTTCAGTTTTCATTTTAAATGCATTTTTTTGATACCCTGCGTACATAGTATCAAATGTACTTTGATCTGTTCCTGCAACTTTACTAATAGCTGCTACATTATCAATATAGTTATATAAATATGATTTTATAAATCCTGTTACTTGATCACCTTTAATCGATGCAACTTCTATATGATCTGGCTTCCCTTCTCGAATACTTTTTGAAAAACCAGATTCTAATGTAATAACTCCATCAAGTTTTTTAGAAGTGAGTTTATCTTCTACTTCAGACTCCTTGATCTTACTCACGTTTACATTGTTTAATCCTTCTAAAAACTTTATCGTATCATTTGCTATCGGCTCATTTTCTTTATTTACAATCCCGATATTTAACGTTCCTTGCCCTGCATTTCCGTATATCGAAAAAGAGATGAGCGTTCCGATTATTGGCAAACTAATAATAATGAATAATCCTTTTTTATTTTTCAAAAGGACAGATAGCGTTTTTTGTATGAGCCATAAAATATCTTTCATACTATAGCCCCTCCCGTCTACGTAATGCAATAATTGCAATTAATAAAAAGAGTGCTGAAATGCCAAGATTTAAACATATTACCGGCTGTGCCGCTCCTACATCGTTTGCATAAATAATTTTCATGACAGCTGTGTTTGCCCACGTTAATGGTGATAAGTTCGTAACGAAATTTTCTTCTACTACGAAGTATGCACCACCAAAAATAGAAGCTAACTGTATAACAACAAGAATAATTGCTCTCGATGATTCAGCTGTTTTCGTAATATACCCGATCCCTAAACCGAAGCTAATTGCTAGAAAGACTTGTGTTAATAAAATAATAAATATGATTCCAAGGTGGTCGCCCCAATTCGCTTGAAATACAAATTTACTAAATAACATAACAAGTAATACGCAAAGGGCATTTGCTACTAGGCTACCAAGTACTTTTCCAATGAATATTTCAGCCTTACTTATTGGCGCAGCAATGAGACGATCTCCTGTTTTACGTATTCGTTCTCCCCGAATTAAAGAACTCGCTCCCATTCCAGCATATAATGCAATCATCGTCGTCATTACAACTGCATAGTAATCCATAGAACCTGGCTTTTTCGCAGCTTGTAAAGATGTTTCTTTTATATAATCATTATGATTTCCATTTGAAATAACTGAGCTCACCTTACTAGGATTTACTTTTGCAACCTCGGTCGCTACATTGTACTTATCAACAAACGTTGTAAGCATACCTTCCACAATACTTCCCTCAATACTACTTTTGTCACTTCCGTACAATTTTGCACCATCTTTATTTAACTCTACATAAGCAGCATATTTATTTTGCTTCACTTCTTCTTTCCCATCTATATTATCGGAAGCTTTTTTAAAATAAATACCAGATTTATCGACTTCTTTCGTAAATGCTTCAAACGATTGAGAAAGTGTGCTACTCGCTTCATCTTTATACAGCACTTGTATATCTTTAATCGATTGACTATCACTATTAAATGCATTCGTTAACGCCGTTCCTAACACAAGCATAAGTACGACCGGAAATGCTAACATAAAAACTAAAGTTCTTACGTCTCTGAAATCTCTTTTCATATGCATAATTGCAATATTGAAGATGTTCAATTGATGAACCTCCCTTTACCTTTTCTTCATTTACCTTTTATTTATCTCGTAAGTTTCTTCCAGTCAACGTAAGGAATACTGTTTCTAAGTTTGGAGCCTGCTCCTCTAACGAACGAATTTCAATGTCATGATTAATGAAGTGTTGAATAATTTTATTTAAATTGTTTACTCCTGCATCCGAGTTTACTTTAATTACGTTCTCTTCGATTTGAACAGCTTTCACACCGTTTATCTCTTTTAACTGTTCTACATCTAAATTTTCTACTGACTTCACTTCCACCCAAATATCTTTCGTATCAGTAATAATCGCTTTTAACTGTTCTTTCGTACCTTCTGCAATTACTTTACCGTGATCTACAATTGCTATTTTCGTACAAATCTCTTCTACTTCTTCCATGTAGTGGCTCGTGTAAATAATGGTGCTTCCCATTTCATTTAATTTTCGAACAGACTGGAGAATATAGTTTCTTGACTGTGGATCAATTCCAACTGTCGGCTCATCCATAATAATTAACTTCGGTCTATGAGCGATTGCACAAGCAATATTCAGTCTTCTCTTCATCCCGCCTGAAAAGTTTTTCGGATAACTTTTATGTTTATCGCTAAGCCCTACAAACTGAAGTGCTTCCTCTACCCTTGCTTTTAGTTCGGCTCCTCTTAACCCGTACAGTCCAGCAAAGAATTTCACATTTTCATAGGCAGTTAACTCTTCATAAATCGCAATATCTTGCGGAACGATACCGATATTCATCTTCGCAAATCGATTATGTTTCTTTATATTTTTTCCTAATATGCTAATTTCACCTTCATTACTTCTTAGCAAACCAGCAATCATATTTATCGTTGTACTTTTACCAGCACCATTTGATCCTAAAAAGCCAAATATCTCTCCTTCTTTAATAGATAAAGACATATTATCTACCGCGATGAAATCACCAAATTTTTTCGTTAAATTTTTAATTTCTAATGTATTCATCATTTCACCCCTATTTCGGTTTCTCTGCTGTTTATTATAAACAAAAAAAATGAACCTGCTCAGTGCAGAAGTTCATTCTTTTCACATGAGATTATTCACTTTTTTCATATGAGATGATTCATTTTCATAACCATTTCCTATACGGGCAACAGCATTGTTACTGAAAAACCACTTGTTCCATCTACAATAATTTTTCCGTTTACTGATGCTGTTCGCTCCTCCATCCCCATAATCCCGAGACCTTTCTTAACGAGAGTTGCACCTTTTCCGTTATCCTTCACTTGCACTTTCACCATCTTGTTAAGTACATGAATATCAATTGAAATGACTGTCGCATCAGCATATTTCATCGCATTTGTTAATGCCTCCGTGACATTTTCACCGATAATCTTCCACTGAATCGGTGAAATCATATCTAAATTCCCTTTATAGACGAAAGGGATATTTATATCATGCTTACCGGCAAATTCCTCTATGAATAATTTCATACGATGAATACCAATTTGCTCAGTAGGTGGCTTCATATTTTTTAATGTAACCCGAATACTTTCAATTCCATCTTTTGAAATATGAATTGCGTTTTGTAATAACTCAGCAGATTTTTCTTTATCTATCCCCATTAATCTCTTTGCTGCTTCCATTTGAATTAGCGCCCCTGTCATCGAGTGGCCAATTTTATCATGAATTTCTTGTGACAACCGATTTCTCTCTTCTAATTTAAATGTGTACTCTGATTGCTTTATGTACTCTTTATTTTCATGTAAGCTTTTCGTCAATCGCTGCATATCTTTTCGCATCTTATCATTTTGTGATTCAAGTTTTAATACACGCGATATATACCGTTCTGCCATAGTTAATACGAGGAAAGAAAATGCAACAATTAATCCATATGTCATTCGAATACTTTCATCTGTAAATATAATAAGAATCAGCATCATGATAAAGAGTTGCCATTTCTTCTCTATATAACGGAATATAATTTCATATAAGTTCAATGGTAAAAACAAAATAAAGAACGAATGAATCTTCCATGTAAATAACATAACTAGACCAATTGATACGCAAGTTAATATGTTTTTGTACGTATCTTTTTTAAATATAGAGATCAGCACGTTTACAGAAAGATATAAAAGCAAAGTAAGTATAATCCATGGTAAGTTCTCTACATTTAAATAAATATAACTAAACACAATATATATAAAGACAATTAATTTACTTACAATTAACCAAAATTCCATATCTTTAATCTACTTTCCCTGTTAAGTAATAAATCGCAATTTGTGTACGATGTTCAAGTCCAGTTTTCCCTAAAACTGATGTAATATAATTTGCAATCGTTCCTTCGGATATGAAAAGCTGCTTTGAAATTTCTTTATTCGAGAAACCTTTCGCAATTAATGCGATAATACTAAGCTCTCTTTCTGTAAAAAGACTTGTATCTATTTTACATTCGTCCTCTTTGCTTTCCATTAAATTGCACTTAATTTTATCAAGCACTACATCTTGCATAACAGTTTGACCGTTATATACTCCTTTTATTGCATCACGAATACGCTCTGGATCATTATTTTTTAATAAATAACCTTTCGCTCCGTTTTTTACTGCATCCAAAATATATTCATCATCATCGAACGTCGTTAAAATTAGCGGTTTCGTTTTCGTCTCTTCACAAATGACTTTCGTCGCCTCTACCCCGTTCATATTTGGCATACGAACATCTAAAAGGGCGATATCAACGTCGTTCTTTTTGCAATAGTCCACTGCTTCTTTCCCATCATTTACTGTATCTACCACTTCGAACTCTTCATATGTATTTAAAATAATTTTCATGCCTTCTCTAATAAAAGAATTATCATCTGCTATTAATATTTTTATTTTCATGTTTGTTAGTATGGACCTTCCCCCTACTAACATTCACATCCTTTCTTCCCGTAACATTTCCCACTTGCTCATTATATACTCCTTTTTACCATTTTTTCACACCTTTTTTCATATAGCCTCCTTTCTAAAAATATATTATTCTTTTTTTACAACATGTGTAGGGTGACCAGTCATTTCTTACGTCTATATAATAGAATGCGTCAAAAAGGAGGGAGAGACCCATTGAGGAAAAACAATTAATTGAAAAAGCACAGCAAGGAAGCGAACATGCTTTTCGTATCCTTGTGCAAACATATCGTCACTATATTTTCCAAGTTATCTTTTCTATTTTAAGACATGAAGAAGATGCGAAAGATGTTACACAAGAAGTATTCGTAAAAATTCACGCCTCTCTCCCAAATTATCAATTTCGCGGATTAAAAACGTGGATGGCGCGTATTGCCACCAATCACGCTATTGATTATAAGAGAAAAAAAGCTAGAGAAAACGAAGAACTCTCCTTATGTAAAGAAACTGAGGAAAATATAAAATCCTCTCAAAATATTGAGGCTTTATTATTGACGAAAGAGCAAAAATTACTCATTGCTCAAAAACTGAGAGAACTTCCCGAAAATTACCGTGAAGTCGTTCTCTCACATTACTTAGAAGAAAAAAGCTATCAAGAAATTGCTTTGCAGGAAAACATCGAAGTGAAAACAGTCGAAATGAAACTGTATCGGGCAAGAAAATGGATTAAAAAACATTGGAAGGAGGAAGAGTTTCTATGACGCATTATTCAAAAGAAGATTGGCGTAATTATACTTTAGATTTTATAGAAAGCAATGAACGTAAATCTATGGAAGAACACCTTTATGAATGTGATCATTGTTTAGCACTTTATATGGAAAGTATCGATGAACAACATGAAAACCTTCCAATGATAAATGATGATTCATTTACGAATAAAGTTATGACGCAAATTGATTTTGAAACGCTACAACCTAATGAAAATATAAAAACGAACTCACTAAAGCGAACGATTATTCACTACATAATTGCGACCGCAGCTACAATTATTTTTATGGTAAGTGGTTTATTCCAATATATTTTCACAGCGACATCAAATTTCGAGAAATCTTCAAAACATAACGAGTCTTCTATCTCACAACAAATTGTAAACAAATCGGTAGACACATCAAAAAAGGACGGAGGTTCAAAGCATGAATAAAAATCCCTTTTTAGCACTTGTATTAGGGCTAATTCCCGGGCTTGGTCATTTATATGTAAAGAAATTTGGACGGTTTATTTTATATAGCGGAGGGGCTGTATTTCTATTTATCTTTGCAGCATTTTGTACAATAGCACTAGGAGAGCGTGATATTGCTTTTCTTTCACTATTTTTATTATTCGTGTTATGGGCAATCAATTTATTAGATTTAGTTATCACCATTATTTATCAATCAAAAAAACAAGCAGCCGGAGAATTGACAGAGTCCTCTAAAGAGAGCGAACGATTTTATATCATTCTTCTATCTATCATCCCTGGACTTGGACATTTTCAATTAGGGCTTATGCAACGTGGACTTACATTTTTAGTAGCTTGTACAGGAATCGGAAGTATGATTATTTTCGTTGCACTTTTAACATCGCAAGAAAGTTTTCTTATCTTCCTTATTACGTTACCTGTTTTATGGATTTACAATTTCTTCGATGTTGTTCAGCAACTCCAGAAAAAAGAACGTGGCGAGCAACTAGATGATCGTACTATTTTCGAAGAGTTTGAAGAGCATCGTGAACAAGGAAAGAAGAATAAAACATTCGCTTCTATTTTAGCGATGTTCCCCGGAGCAGGACATATGTATTTAGGCTTACAACGCCGTGGCCTTCAGCTTATGGCAGCCTTTTTACTTTCCATATATTTACTCGACTTATTAAGACTTTCAGCGTTTTTATTTTTAGTACCAATCATTTGGTTCTATAGCTTTTTTGACGCTTTACAGCAAACTGCAAAATACGGAAAAGAACGTGTAAATGACGAACCTATCATTGATTATTTTATCAATCATCAAAGATGGATTGGTATTGGTTTAATTACACTCGGTGGTTATTATTTATTAGATCAAACACTCCTTCCTATTTTGAATGATTACTTTGCAACTATATTTAACATTCATCTTAGCGAGCTATATTATCGCTATTTCCAAACATCTATCGTTGCACTCCTCTTAATTGGCGGCGGCTTTAAATTGTTACTTGGAAATAAAGAAAAAAAAGGTGGTACAAAAGAATGAGAATATGGCGCGTTGGAACATTTTCAATGGGACTTTCTATTATTTCATTAGGTTGCTTCTTACTATTTTCAGTTATAAAAGGTACTGAGGTATTAGATTCCTTAACAGCATGGTGGCCTGTTTTACTTATTATACTTGGCGTAGAAATTTTACTATACCTTCTATTTTCTAAGAAGGAACAATCCTTTATTAAATATGATATTTTTAGTATTTTCTTTATCGGCGTTTTAGGAAGCGTCGGAATTGCTTTTTACTGTTTATTATCAACTGGATTACTAGAAGAAGTTCGTCACTCTATTAACACAACGAGGCAAACGAGTAATATTCCAGACGGACAATTTGATATACCTGAATCTATCAAAAAAATCGTAGTAGATGCAGGACATCAGCCTCTAACGATAGAGGGAAATAATACAAATCAAATTCATCTTTTGGGAACTTATGAAATGACGACGAAAGCAAATGAGAAACTCAATTTAAAACAAGAAGATTTCCTTTCAGTTCAAACAGCTGGGGAAACGATGTATATCACTTTAAAATCATTACCAGTCCAACATACGTTATGGAATTCAGCACCACAGGTCAAACCGACACTCGTTCTTCCACAAAATAAAAATGTAGAAGTTCGTGCTTCAAATAACGATCTATCCCTTTATCCAGGTCAATTACAAAATAATTGGTTTGTACAGGAAAGTTCAAATGTATCTGTCCATTTAGCAAAAGAAAGCGATGTATCTTTAATCGCCATAACAAACAAAAAAGAATCCCACGGAAACACACCTTGGGAACAAGTTGAAGATTTAACGAAAAAAGAAAATAATACCTCAGAAGAAAATCCAGAATTCAACGGGCAAGAACATTGGTATAAAAACTCGATTAAAACAGGAAATGGGACGTACAAGTTAAATATTGAAAAAGCTTATAATATAAATATGAGTGTTATTGAAAAATAAAAACCTTCCACAATTGTGGAAGGTTTTTCTCATATAATCGCTTTAATTCCTTCTAACACTAATCCAATCATAAATCCGCAAACAGCTCCGTTTACTCGGATCCACTGTAAATCTTTACCGACGTTATTTTCAATCATTTCGATTAACGTTTTATCATCTAACTTATCAAGGTTTTCTTGTACAAGTTTTCCGATTTTCGAATGATTCTTTTCCACAAGTGTGACAACTTGTTTTTGTAGCCACTCTTCTATTTTTTGAACAGTTTGTTCATCTTCTTTTATTTTATTCATTTGTGTTTGTAAAAATGGAATAACATATTTATCAGCAAATTCTTCATTTTTCACAAAAGTAATTGCCCTTTGTTGTACTTGCTCCAGCATCTCTTTAATTTTGTCAGTAGCATTCCAATTGGTAATCCATTTTTCTTTCCAATTTTCTAATTCTTGTAGTAACGCTTCATTTTCTTTTACATTTATAATTTCTTGACGAATTTTTGATAATATAAGTTGTCTTGTGCTATTATCTGCATCTTGTAAGCTGTTCATATTGCTAATAATGAATTTCTGCAAAATACCGCCAATTTTATCTTCATCTACAATATTCATAAACGATTTTAAAGTAAACTGTAAAAATCCATCTACTTTTATGTTTTCCATCGCCTTCATACCTAAGCTTCCGAGCTGGTATCGGGCTTCATCTTGCGCTGTCCAATCTTTCACTTTTACTAAAATATAATCAAGTGTCTTTTCATCATATTCTTGCACAACTAATTGATCAACAAGTACTTGTAAAATGTTACTTGTATGAATTGTATGCAAATACGTTTTTAATTCTTTTTCAATAATAACCGCTAACTTTTCTGTATCTATTGTTACAATCGCTTTCTCTGCAATCGTTACAATCCCCTTTTTCACAGCGTCAGACTGCATTTCTCTCTCAGCAATTTGTAGCACCATTTGCGCTAGCTGCATTTCTATTACTTTATTCGTAATACTTTCTTTCGTCAGCCACTCATTTTCTAACGTATGAATGAGTCCTTTCGTTACTCGTTTACGATTTTTAGGTAATAACGCTGTATGCGGAATTGGAATTCCCATCGGATGACGGAATAATGCTGTAACTGCGAACCAATCTGCAAGTCCGCCAACTAACCCAGCCTCAAATCCCCCTTGTATAATCTCTCCAGCTACCGTTCCTTGAAACGGGATAGAAGCAGCAAAGCCTACTCCCATAACCCCAAGCGAAATACCCGCTATATATTTAGTCTGTAATGACATCGTATACACATCCTCTTATTATGTAAAATAAAGCTTTTTTGTTATATTTATTCGATCTTAGTAATCCTTTATATCTATACTATAAAGAACATATGTGAAAATAACAAAGATTTTTATGTACATGAAAAAATGAGGCTATAACTAGCCTCATTTTCCTTATAGTATTAATTCTAAACCTTTCTTATAATACCCATTCATCACATCTTCCGGAACCATACTACCGCCAGTTCCCCACACAATATGAGCACCTTTCTTCATCATCTCTGTTAACTGTTGTTTTTGTAAATACGTATCTTCTTTGAATACTTTCACTGGTCCTATCATACCGGCTAACGCAGAAGGTTCTAAATAAATATTTTCTGTATCTGCTAGTTCCTTCAACAATCTATATAACTCTTCATCACTTACTGTGTAATTACCACTCAAAAATGGTTCCATCGTTTTACCGACAAATCCAGACGGTCTTCCTACCGCTAGTCCATCCGCGTCTGTTACATTATCAATCCCGATATCTTGAACAGCAATTTTATCATGAAGTCCTGTCATTAAACCGAGTAACATGCATGGAGAATGCGTTGGCTCTGCAAAGAAACAGTGAACGTTATCTTTATACAATAACTTTAAACCAAATGCGACGCCGCCAGGTCCGCCCCCTACTCCACACGGAAGATAAACGAATAAAGGATGCTCCTCATCTACTACAATCTCTAACTCTTCTAATTGCTTTTGTAAACGCGACGCTGCTACTGCGTATCCTAAAAATAAATCATGGGAGTTTTCATCATCTACAAAATAACAGCTAGGATCTGCATCTGCTTGCTGACGCCCCTCTTCTACTGCTTTACTATAATCAGCTTCATACTCAATAACGTTTACACCTTTACTTCTTAATAAATCTTTTTTCCATTCTTTTGCGTCTGCTGACATATGAACAGTTACGTTAAAACCTAGTTTCGCGCTCATAATCCCAATGCTTAGCCCTAAATTACCTGTAGAACCTACTGCAATTGAGTATTTCGCAAAAAACTCTCTACATATATCACTATCTAAAATAGAGTAATCATCATTTTCTGTTAACATTCCATGCTGCATAGCTAATTGCTCAGCATGTTTCAGCACTTCATAAATGCCGCCTCTAGCTTTAATTGACCCTGATATCGGAAGCCCACTATCACATTTTAATAGTAATTCTCCTAATATAGGTTTCCCGTAATTTTTCTCTAGAGACTGTTTCATAGTAGGTATCTTTACTAAGGGAGATTCAATAATACCGCCTGTTTCTTTCGTTTCAGGAAACACTTTCGCAATGTATGGTGCAAAACGCTTTAACCTTTCTTCTGCATCTTTTACATTCTCTTCATTCAATGGAGAATCTTTTATTGCCGTTTCATACTTTTCCATATTTGGATTCACCCAAAATACTTCTTCTGTTGCGATTAATTTATTTATTAGTGGGTACTCCTCTTTTACATTCTCTATTCTCTTCATTTCTCTTCCTCCTCATAACCTTGTAGCTTATGATTCAATAAATTATAATTAAATTAATTTTAATATAGTTTAACATAAATTATTCACTTTAGTTAATTTTAATTTAATTTATTTAAATAAAATTTAATAATTAGTAAGGAGCTTTTTATTATGGAAAATATAGATATTGGTAAAAAGATTGAAAAACAAAGAAAAGAAAAAGGCTTAACGAGTAAAGACTTAGCGAAGATGGCTGATATTACACCATCTATGTTAAGTCAAATTGAGCGCGGGTCTGCTAATCCTTCAATTCAAACATTAAAAGTACTCGCTAAAGCGTTAGAAGTTCCAACATTTAGCTTTTTACTTGAAGATACAAATACAGACGATTTAATTGTACGTTCTCATAAACGAAAAAAAATGATTATCGATAATTTATCATATGAATTGTTATCACCTGATTTCACAGGAAATTTAGCAACAGCAATTATGACTGTTCCGCCAAATACAGCTTCATCAGAAAATATACTAGAACATAAGGGTGAAGAATTGGCATTTGTATTAGACGGAACAATTACATTGTATTTAAACGAAGAAGAGTACACTTTAGAAACGGGTGATAGTGTAAAAATACCCGCTTATTTAAAACATAAATGGGTAAATCAATTCGAGAAAAATGCCATTGTTTTATTTTCTGTTACTCCGCCAATCTTTTAATATAAAATAAAAAAGATAGCCACGTATGGACATACTCCATATGTAGCTATCTTTTTACTTTTTCGGCACCAACAAAATTCCTAAACTAATAATAAAGAAGCTCATTATTTGCTGTACTGATAAACCAAATAGAACCGAGTGTTGTTCACTAATAAGCGAAATAATAATATGAGCAACACCCTCAACTATTAGAAAAACACTTATGTTCTTTCCATTTCCGAGTCTTTCATTTTTCATCCATAACAAGCCCATTATACAAAGGGCAAGAATAATCTCGTATGCGAAAATGGGGTGATATAAAAATTTAGATTCATATACTTTCACACCCCAAGGCAGTGTCGTTTGTACGCCTACTTTTTGATGGAATAGAAAATAGAAAACAATACTCATACATAGTGCAATAGGCAATGTATCAAGTAAAATACGAAGCGAAAATTGCTCCTTTTTACTTTTCCAAACAATGTATGCACTCGCAATTACGCATCCTACTATCATATGCTCCATACTTCCTATAGCTAATACTGCTTGCACTGGCGACCTAAAAGCCCATACTGGATTTAAAAACGCCGGTGCAAATTTCCATACAAATACGATGATAAGAAAGGCATTTGTTACTGCATCCATCATTTTTTCATATGGTACACTTTCGTCCTTCATCTTTCTTTTCATTAACATAAATCCAAATAGACTTCCAATGATAAGAGATACGGGTTGTAACCTCACGATCCACTCCATTAATACAAAATCCCCTTAACTCTCAATTAATTTCTTAAATTTCTCTTCTAATTGATCTGGAGGTAATACACCTCGTACTTGCTCTACAATAATTCCATCTTTATTAACAAAAAATGTCGTTGGTAACGAGAATACTTTATAATCTAATCCAGCTACTCCATCCATATCTAGTAAAACAGGAAACTTAAATCCGTGACGATCTGCAAATGCGCTCGCTTCTTGTACCGGATCTCCGATTGTTGCATTTACCGCAAAGATTTCAACATCCTTTTTATATTTATCATACATACGAACTAAGTCAGGTGCCTCCATTTCACATGGACCACACCATGATGCCCAAAAATTAATAAGATACGGTTTACCTTTTGCATCATGTAACGAATACAGCTTCCCGTCTAATCCTTTTAATGTTATGTCTGGTGCTTTAAATCCTACTTGTGGTAATACTTCTGTTTTCTGTAATTCCGCTTGTTTCGCTTTTCTTTCTTTTTCTTCTTTCTTTGAATTATAAAAATTAACTCCGGCCCAAATTAATGCCCCGGCCAGTATAATCGCAATTAGTTTCTTCACTTTTCTTCCTCCCCATTATTAAAAGCCTGTAAATCCACCGAATAGACGAATAAAGAATGCTGTAATTTTCGTCATTTGATTTGTATACAATAAAATCCCTGTTACAATCATCATTCCGCCGCCAATTTTCATCATGACATTGGCATATGTAACGATCCATTTTACCTTCCCAATAAAGAATGCCATCACGAAAAACGGAACCCCAAATCCAAGAGTGTACGCGGTAATATAAAGAAGTGCTCCTTCAGGATTCGTCGCACCAAGCATGAGTACAGCTGAAAATATCGGTCCAACACATGGCGTCCACCCCGCTGCATATGTCATACCGACTATAATCGAGCGAATATATCTAGTCGATTTACTTCTATACTGTACCTTTTTCTCTGCCATAAGCCACTTAGGCTGAAACAAGCCTGTCATAAACAGTCCCATCAAAATAATAAAAATCCCGCCAATTTGTTGAATCAATTTTTGGTTAGATGAAAATGTTATTCCAATCCAGCTTACCGATAAACCTAACGCATAAAATATAACTGAAAATCCGATCATAAAAAATATGGTATGCATAATCGCTGATTTTTGCATCATTCCACGATTTTCTTTTAAATCTTGAATAGACACACCTGTAATATATGATAAATAAGATGGATATAGCGGCAAAGAACATGGTGATATAAATGACAATACCCCTGCTCCAGCTACAAGCCAAATTGTTAAATCTGCTGCATTCATTTTATTCCCCCTAAAACACTACAATAAGTAGTGTTAACTGTTAAAAAAAGAGGCTATATGCACTCTCCGATAATAAGTACAACCGACATACAGAATAAACCTAATGTGACATATACCGAATTCGTATGTAACGGAATAGTAAGTTTAACAACTTTTTCATGTAACACTTGCTCGATTCGTAAATTTATTGCTGTTTTTGCAAATGAAGCTGTCACACATCGATTTTCCATTGTCTTTATTTTAATTAATTTTAATAACGCGCTGCCTAACTCGAATTTAGATTTCATTTTTTGCATTGCATACTTATCTGCAGCTAACTCCTGATACACATGATAGCGCTGCAATAGCCATTTTAATATCGGGATGTAAATCATTCCTTCTGCTAATAACATAAAACAAAATAATTTTAATGGGTCTCGATTCATTTCATGATATTCTTCATGAAAAATAATCGCATCCATTTCTTCATCTGAAAACGTTTGAAGCATCCCTTCTGACATGACAACTTTCGGACGAAATAACCCAATTGTAAATGCCGCAACTTCCTCGGTCGGCAATATATATATTTGTTTTCCTTTTCGAATGAAAGGGATAAGTACTTTTTGTAACTTTTTACTATAGAAAAATTGTCGCCAAATTCTTTTGCACACGATGAATACAGTAAGTAGTAAAAATCCAGCAATTATAATACGAATGAGCGATAATTCCTTCATATGTTGTTCTAACTGGAACAAGCAAAAATTCGAAAGAAAGAACACCTTATTTTGAAACAGAAATGGATATGTAACGTAATACACTAACATACTGAAAAAAAGGGTACTAACAATCACTGCTAACAATACGATTTTACGCATTTGCCATTTCATTTCATTGATCCTCTTTTTTTAACTGATTCAATTTGTCTTCTAATTTTTTTATTAAAGTCGGATCAACCTGTTCTAACTCATCTAGCATATGATTTACAACTAAATCTCCAAATTCCCCCATCAATTCCTGTGTCATTTTCTTCGTTTGATTGGATAAGAATTCTTCTTTTGTTTGTACAGCGCGATATATGCCACTTCTTTTCACAGTCTGTTTTTCTAAGTGTAATTTCTCTACTAACCTGTTCATAACTGTCATTACAGTATTAAAATTCACAGGTGATTCTTCACTTAGTTTTTGCTGCACTTCTTTAATCGTAATACCGTCAGTAGACCAAACAATCTCCATAATCTTTGCTTCAAGCGGTCCAAAGAAATGGTTTAACCCTTGCTCATTTAACTTATAGTTTTGAGTAAACATCGTATAGCTCCTTTCACACTACGAATTGTAGTATAAATGAAATGAAAGGTCAAACGTGAATGCTATAAACTAAAATTCACTCCCCCATTTCATTCACTGTAAACCTAACTTCTCTCCAAATGTTTCAAACAGATACTGCTCTAATATTTGCACACTAAACTTCTCATTACGCCCTAGTGCAAATAATTCCCGATCTTTTGCTACGATCGTATCTAACGGAATAACGACATTATCCACTATTTTTGTAATTTCAATGATGTTACTTTTTACATTTACCTCTGTTTTAAATTCAACATTTTCTAATACGATATGTGAACGTCTTCCTGATGTAAAAAAAGTAAAGTTAGGATTTTTAACAACGCCAATTTCAGCTTCTAACGCATATAAGTAGTGAAAAATTATATCTCTATGTCCATCTTTTATTATTTTTTCATCCTTCTCATCATCTAAGTATTCTTTCACCTTCGCTGCAAACTCAAATCGAAAATCCAACTTTTTCACACTCCCTCTCTGTATTTTTATATTAAATAAATATATTGAAATAATTTTACCATATTGTAATACAAGTTCCTATTAAAAGTAAAAAAACGATTTGTGAAATCTCTATTATTTCCGATTCCTTTTTAAAGTATAAACACTAATTCAATTTGAATTAATGCCTCGTTATATCCATTTAAACATATTGTTTCCATATTTTAAAACAATAGTATGAAATGTTATATATTGATAAATTGTTTCTAATTCATTTTACTATATAGTTATCACCACCTTTACTATTCCGATATATTGAAACTGTATTTTCTACTTATTCATTACATGATAGAAGGAATGTAACTCTCTTCTATCGAATTTTTATATAACGAAAATGATTAGGTGGTGCTTTACTATGAAATTAGCTGTCATTGGTGGCGGTGATTTACAAGATTCAAATCACTCGCCTATTAATGAGCGACTTATAAAATTAACAAATAAACAGTATCCAAACGTATTATTCATTCCTACAGCTAGTCATGATGATGAAAACTATATAAAATTATTTTTAGACACGTTTGAAAAGCAATTACACTGTGAAGTACAAATTTTACGCACTATAATCGATACACCTTCTAACTATGAAATAGACGAAATGATTCAATCAGCTGATTTAATTTATCTCGGTGGCGGGAACTATATTCACATGCTTACAGAATGGAAAGAACATAAACTAGATGAGAAATTATTATATGCTTTGCAGCAAGGAACGCTCATTGCAGGGTGTAGCGCTGGTGCTATGTGCTGGTTCACTTCTAGCATTCGATCAGATTATGAAGGCTCTGGTTATATAGAGAGCAACGGCTGGGGGATTGTGAACAAAAGATTTTGTCCACATTATAATCAATTAAATAGAATGAATGCCTTCCATTCCTTTTTACAAAATCATCAAGGTAATATAGAAGGAATTGCACTAGAGGATAATTGTGCTCTATATATTACAGAAGAATCTTTTGAAATTATCGGTGAACCTGAAAAAGCGTGGGAGTTTTATATGAGTGATAACAAACTCATTAGACAACATTTTGATATTACTTTAAAAAGCTATTTATAAAGTGAAACTTTAATCAGTGGGGGTTTTGTTCATCCTCCCACTGATTATCAGCCCTCACCAATCGGGCATTTACGGTCAGTTGATCTCCTACCTAACTTCTTTGCTCCAGCCGAATTTTAAGGTGGGAGTCTTACTGCCCGGCGAATAGCGGGATAAACTTACACTTACAAAAAATGTCCCTAAGTATAATAACTTAGGGACATTTGCATGATTTAACTCACTAATCGTGTAATTCGTTTCTTCTGCCATGAAAGCTTATAATATGCATACTGTAAAATTAAGCTGACAATAAATGCTGCTGGGTATCCAATCCATATCCCTTCTATGCCAAGACTTGTATGGTAAGAAAGGTAATACGCTACAGGTACTTCAACAAGCCAAATTGATACGACGCCAATAACAGTTGGCCATAATACTGTACCGCTTGCTCGCATTGTCGCACTAATAATTTGCGCATGACCGAAAATTAAATAACTCCATAATGTGATCATAACTAGGCTATGAGCAATTTCAATTGTAGTTTGACTCGTTAAAAATAGTGCTAGAATGTCTCTTGAGAATAAGTAAATAAGAGATATTAGCACACCACCGATGACGTAGTTCATAATAATTCCGGCCTTCACAACTTTCTGCAATCGATCAAATTGGTTTGCACCAATTGATTGTGCAGCAAAAATGGAAACTGTAATACCAAGACTAACAGCTGGCATTTGTACATAACTTGCAACTTGGTTCACAACGCCATAAGCTGCTGTTGCATCCGAACCGTAACGATTTACAAACGCGATTACCGCAATTTCTGATAATGAAACTAATATCATATTAATACTCGCTGGAATACCGAGTCGTAGTAATAGCTTTAATAAACCCCAATCCATTCGAAGATATTTCCTTACTGTACTATCTAATTGTAGTGGGTGATTTTTTTTCTTTAAATACACTAACATGACAATAAACGTAATAACTGTAGAAATAACAGAAGCATAGGCTGCTCCATACACATCTAATTTCGGAGCTCCTAACCATCCAAAAATAAGAATTGGTAATAAGATCATATTTAGCGCTGTACTTACAATTAAAAAGTAAAATGGCGTTTTAGAATCTCCTGTACCTCTCATAAACGTTGTGTATGCAAAATATAAAAATAAGACTGGCATCGATATAAATAAAATACGCGCATAATGAACACTTATATCAATAATATTTTCTGGCGTTCCCATAAGGCGCATAATGTCCATCGCAAAAATACTACCTATTATCGCCAACACAACTCCAATAATAAAGGTAAATGTCAGTGTCGTACCAACGATAGCTTTTAAACGATCTTCGTTTTTAGCTCCAAACGCCTGACCAATTAAAATCGAACTACCTGAACCAATACCAATTACAAATGAAACGAGTAAGAAAAATAGCGGGAAGAATGCTGATATGGCCGCTAAATCATTAACTCCAAGCCATCTTCCTACTACGACCATACCGAATAATTGTCCAACGGATTGTAATACATTACTTAATAGTAACGGTACTAAAAACATGGACATCGATTTCCATATCGGTTTACTCTCACTTTCTAACTTATGTGACTCCGCACCTTCTTTATTGTTATCTATAGGTGGTTTCAAATTTCATTTCTCCTTTTATTAAAAATCTGTTTTTCAACTTACATCTCTTTGTATAGTTGTTATATTGTTGTGCTTCTATTCATTTTTCTCTCCGTATATTATAACTTCACCCAATATTGACTTCCATCATCTGTTCTATCTAAAAAACCGTATTCGATTAAATATCTTCTTAAAGTTACAAAATCCGGGTATACGCTTACTATGATAGTATTTACTTCTTTTTCAGTGTACTTTTTATTACTATCAAACTTCGTCACTAAATGGCGTAATATAATTAACTTACGCTTTTGCTTTTTCGGAAATTTAGAAAGCGGTCCATCTAATCCTTTTGTAAAATGTGCTTTTAATACTTCATCATTTTCTTCCTCTGTAATATTGTAACGATCATCTACCATCGTTGCTGTTCTATGAATCGGTACAAATTTCGTTTGTACTTTTGCTTTTTCTTCTGACAGTTCCATTAACGCTAAAAACACTTTCGCTTGCTTCATTTTCTCTCGAAGTGTAAATCGATGATTTCGAATGGTTGAAGTACTTCCGCCATCCATCTCTTTTACAATCTCTTTATCATTCAGCCCCATATGGAAAAACTGAACCATTTTCTTTTGCAAATCAGTTAAACCAGTGTACTTCTTATCAAGGTTTAATAAATAATCAAACATAGATGTATGTTCATTTTGCACATGCAATTGTACAAACTTCTCTGCTTCATACAAAACTTGATTATCTTGATAAATTACACCCTTAATAAACGTTTCTCCACAAGCTAAACAAATATACTCTTCCGTTTCCTCATCAAACACATACCCTTTTTTCAATTCCTCTACCGACGCATCCCAAAACTTCTCTGAAATATCACTCATACTAAACACTCCTTTAAAATGTTTATTAAAAAACAAACAAATTTCAATATCGTTTATTATCACTTCATCATCTTAACACAATTAAAATAAACTTTTCAATGTTTCGTTTACCTATTTTACAAACTTTTATAAAAATATCTATTAAAAGGGTTTAATACAATGAAAAGCGAATGCGTTTATATAATATAGGATGTGAAATATGCTATTCAATATTTAAATGATAAAGAACTGATTAAACAGAGCACCGGTATTCACTCATTCCAAAACTTCAGCATTCAATTTTAACTACAAAAAGGTATTTCCGTATATGGAAACACCTTTTATCCATTATATATTCTATTTATAACCTCGACTAAAGCCTTACTTGCCTGTACAAATATATGCTTTCGATTTCCATTCTCAACAAATTTATTTGCACAACTACCCATAACCGTCATACAACTAATTATGACTAGCGCTAACTTTCTATTCTTGTAAGTCACTTCATACCTCTCCACTATTACAAAATTCCATGTAAATTTATCCCATCAGGAGATTTTACATGAATAATAAAACGTGTGAATATGCAATTATGCATATTCACACGTTTTATTACGATGTTATGATTTAATTTAGTTAGAGTACACATAAACCGAGGTGACTAACTTGAAATTCAAAGCGAAAAAGAATCCATTTCACGTCATTTTTATTACATTATTTATCACTATTTTTCTCGTTTCGCTATTCTTCCAAAATGAAAGTTCTATTTTTTTCACTCTTATGATGCTATTAAATATCGTAAATCTTTCTTCATTCTATCTCTCCCACTACAACGTAACGGAATCATCTCTTATCGTAAAACATGGTTTCATATTGCGTACTGAAATTCCATTTGAAGATATTCGCCACATTAAATACTCTGGTAAAAAACTTCATTCAAAGAAATGGACTAGACAGCAATTAGAAATCCATTACAATTTATTTGACTCAGTAACAGCTTTTGTACCCCAAGAAGAAGAAAAGTTCATGTCACTCTTAAAAGAAAACTGTCCACATATGAAAGTATTGAATATGCCTGCTAACAAATAATATATTTTGGTACTTGCAGTAATACAAATAGAAAAGATAAATATTAAAGAAGCCAAGACTCTATCATAAGAATCTTGGCTTTGTCTATTATTCTTTCGGAGCAATCATTTTTTTCGGATTGACAATTTCATCGAATTGTTCTTCTGTTAGTAGTCCAGATTGCAGTGCTGCTTCTTTTAGCGTTAACCCTTCTTTATGGGCATGCTTCGCAATTTTCGCTGCATTTTCATATCCGATATGCGGGTTTAATGCTGTAACAAGCATTAAGGAACGATTCACATTCTCTTTAATTACTTCTTCATCTGCTTCAATACCAACTGCACAATTATCATTAAATGAAACAATTGCATCTGCTAATAGATGAGCAGATTGTAAGAAGTTATATGCAATAACAGGTTTAAATACATTTAACTCAAAATTACCTTGGCTCGCTGCAAATCCGATTGTTGCGTCATTTCCCATTACTTGCGCTACAACCATCGTTAACGCTTCACTTTGTGTTGGATTTACTTTACCTGGCATAATAGAGCTTCCTGGCTCATTTGCTGGAATAATAATTTCTCCTAGCCCACTACGTGGACCACTTGCTAGCCAGCGCACATCGTTAGCGATTTTCATTAAATCAGCTGCTAATGCTTTTAACGCGCCATGCGTATATACAACTTCATCATGGCTCGTTAATGCATGGAACTTATTTGGTGCAGAAATAAATTGCTTACCTGTAAATTGGCTAATTTCCTCTGAAACCATCTCACCAAATTTAGGATGAGCATTAATACCTGTTCCAACTGCAGTACCACCAATTGCAAGCTCTTTCATATATGTATTGCTCTCAGCAATCATACGCTCTGTTTTTTCAAGCATACGGTGCCATCCGCTAATTTCTTGTCCTAATGTTAACGGTGTTGCATCTTGTAAGTGTGTACGACCAATTTTTATAATATGTTCAAATGCAGTTACTTTTTCTGCTAGCGTTTCTTTTAATTTCGTAATTGCTGGTAATAAGTGATTTTCTACTGCGATTACACATGCTACATGAAGCACCGTTGGAAAAGTATCATTTGAACTTTGAGACATGTTCACATCATCATTCGGATGAATATGTACGTCAGATCCCTTCTCTTTCAAAATTTGATTCCCACGGTTCGCAATTACTTCATTCACATTCATGTTTGACTGAGTACCGCTACCAGTTTGCCATACGACAAGTGGAAAATGTTCATTCCATTTCCCTGCGATTACTTCGTCAGCTGCTGCTACAATTGCTTCTGCTTTTTCTTCTGATAGCTTTCCTAACTTTTGATTGGTAAGTGCTGCACTTTTCTTTAAAATGGCAAATGCTTTTACAATTTCAAGCGGCATTTGCTCTGTTCCAATCGGGAAGTTTTCTTTACTGCGTTGTGTTTGTGCTGCCCATAATTTATCAGCTGGAACTTTAATTTCTCCTAATGTATCTCTTTCAATTCTGTACTCCATTTTTTCATCCCCTTGAAAATAAAATACCTACATCTATTATAATAACAGACTTTCTCTTAAATGATAAGGATTCTCACTCGTATATGTAGATATTCTATATTTATTTTTAAAAATTCCTCTTGACCTAAACTTAAGTTTAGGCTGTATCCTTTTCTTTGTAACCTACTATAACACTACTGGAGGAATTCAATATGAAAAAATATGCTTTCATAACAGGTGCAAATAAAGGAATTGGATATGAACTCGTTCGTCAATTAGCAGAAAAAGACTATCACGTATTTTTAGGTGCTCGTAATAAACAACTTGGACAACAAGCTGTGGAATCTTTACATGTTTCAAATGTTTCCTATACTCAAGTAGACATTTCTAGTACTCAATCCATTCAAGAAGCACTGAACAAAATCCATGAAACGACTGACCACTTAGATTTATTAATTAATAATGCAGGCGTAGCACTCGACTTCCATACGCTGCCTAGTGAATTAAATATTGAAACTTTACGCCAAGGATTTGAAGTTAACTTTTTTGGAACATTCCAAATGGTGCAAGCCTTTTTACCATTATTAAAGAAATCAAGCAACAGTAAAATTATCAATGTAACAACTGACATGGCTTCCTTAACAATGTTTGCTAATGGTGAAACACATCCAATTAATGCGTTAGGGTATAATTCTTCAAAAACAGCTATTAATGCTTTGACATTAGCTTTTAGTAAAGAATGTAGTACTAACGGTCCAGAAATTTTCGGAGTAACTCCGGGTTTTACAACTACTGACCTTAATGGTAATTCCCCAGGTGGCCATACGACTAATGAAAGTGCTAAAATTATTATTAAATATGCATTAAGTGAAACAAACTATAATGGTAAAATACTAAATAAAGATGGCATTATAACTTGGTAGTAAAAGGATGAATTCTATGTTTTATACGATCGGTCAAGTCGCTAAAATGCAACACTTAACTATTTCTCAAATACGTTATTACGATAAACAAGGACTGTTCCCTTTTCTTCAAAGTTTTGACGAAGAAGCACTGAAATATTTAGAAATGATTTTATGTTTAAAAAACACCGGTATGCCCATTCAAAAAATAAAACAATTTATCGACTGGTCTATGGAGGGAGAATCTACAATCCTTCAACGTTTGAAATTAATGAAACAACAAGAGACCAATGTCTTACAACTCATTCAAGACACTGAAAACAACTTAAAAAGATACAACAAAAAATCGCTAAATATGAGGATGAGATAACTTCTTCAACTCCTATTACAAAATAAAAAATCACCTTCTACATGTTGTAGAAGGTGATTTTTTATTTTATGATGCTTGCTTTCCTTTATCGGCATCATCTACATACCAAATGAATTTGCCTGTATATCCATAAATAACTGCTAAAATTAGCGATACGAAGCTTAACCACATAAACGGAACGTATGAGAACGTTGCTACACCTAAAATACCAGCCATAAAAATACCATTATCAGACCATGGAACCATACCTGAAGTTAACGTTCCACCTACTTCTGAGTTACGTGCTAATACACGTCGGTCTATTTTTAATTTATCATAGCTATCTTCCATAATTTTCGGTGTTAAAATTAGTGATACGTACATTGCACAACCAAATATATTCGCTAAGAATGCCACAATTAATGTAGACAATGTTACATTACCTGCAGAATTTAATTTCTTCTCGAATTTTGATACGATTACTTTTAAAACACCTAGTTTTTCAAGTAATCCACCAAATCCTAAACCGAAAATAATAACGGCTACTGATCCAAGCATACCGTTAATTCCACCACGGTTTAATAACTTGTCCACAAATTCAACACCAGATTGAATTGAGAATCCGTTATACGCTGTTCCAATCGCCTCTCCAAAGTTCATTCCTTGGAAAAGAGTTGCCCAAATTGCACCAATTAAAGCTCCCATTGCAATTGTTGGCATAGATGGTTTCTTCATTGCTAATAGTACGATAACAATGACCGCCGGAACAAGCATCCATATTTTAATATCAAATTGCTTTAATAAAGCTTCTTTTAAAAACTCTACTCGATTTAAATCTACATTATCGCCGCCATACATCCAACCAGCTACAGTAAACATAATGCTAGTAATAATGTAAGCCGGAACGTCTAATACGAGCATAGCTCGAACGTGAGCAATAACATCTACTTTTGCCATAGAAGCTGCCAGAACTGTACTATCCGAAAGTGGTGATAATTTGTCGCCGAAATAAGCTCCTGAAAGAACTGCACCAGCAACAAGTGGAAGTGGTAATCCAAGCCCTTCACCAATCGCCATCATAGCAATACCTGCTGTTCCAACTGTTCCCCATGATGTTCCTGTCGCAATAGAAGTGATTGAACAAATAATTAATGTTGCTAATAGGAATATGCTAGGGTGAATAAACTCTAATCCATAATAGATTAATGTTGGTACTACGCCACCAGCAATCCATGTTCCAATTAAAGCACCTACTGCAACTAAAATCAGTATTGCTTCTAATCCGTTAGAAATCCCTTTCGTAATTGCATCTTGCAATTCTTGATAACGAAATCCTAATCTTAATCCAAGCGCAATTACTAAAAACCATGAAATAAACAGCGCTAATTGAATTGGGAGATCAAAAATCGTTTGGAAGGAAAAGACAACAGCAAGAAATAGTAATAAAAGAACTATGATTTCTAGCATCGATGGTAATCTTACACTTTTCATTTTTTTCTCTCCTTACAAGTCGATAACATGACGTGTGTCGTCTTACATGTATGTAATATACAATTAGCGAAGACAAAACAAAATTTTCATATTATTTCGATTTATTTTTCCAGTATAATATAACACCTTTTCTATTGTAAAAGTAGATGTTACTTTTCGCAATGGAAAATATAAAAAATGTTACATTTTTATATAGAACAATCCGAAATAACTTTTTTACTATTTGCCACAACAAAATTTTTTACTATTATCCTCACCTTTTAAGGACTACCATTTTTCTCCACAAAAAAGCACACATCATAAAAATGATGCATGCTCCACTTTTATTTATACATATTTTGTATTTCTTCTTTATTTTTAAGTATTCCCACAAACTTATCACTACAACCTTTCGGAAATAATACTCCAAGCCCATATGAATGTTCAAATTGAAAATGAGGGTATTTTGCCTTGACCTCATCCCAAAATTTATACACGCCGAAGTTTCGATTTTTCACCTCAATATCATGAAATAACACGATACCGTTATTCGCAAGTTTCGGTAACCATGTTTTATAATCATGAGAAACTGCTTCATACGTATGGTAGCCATCAATATGCAACAAATTTATCGTTCCATCTTGAAACTGATCCACAGCCTCATCAAAAGTAGATCGAATTAAATTACCTATACTAGGATAGCTCATTTTCACCACTTTATCTACGATTTGAAAAACACCTTCTCCATATGGACCTGTATGCCCATCTCCTGTCCAAGTATCTACAGCAAAACATTTTGTAGGTAACCCGCCATCTTTTACCCCTTGACAAAAACTGAAAAAAGAAGCGCCTAGATGTGTGCCTAGCTCAACTAATATTTCTGGCTTTTCAAATCTTACTAAATCATATGCGAACTCTAAATGCCCAATCCACGCAGTATTCGCACGAATAAATGGACTATAATTATCAAATTCAAATGTTGGTTTATGAGTAACCCAGTTCATCGCGTATCTCCTTCTACACATATTTTTAACAAACCAAATTACTCTTATCTTTATTTTTTTATCGTAATGATTATGATTCTATTTCATGAAAATATGAAGAATTTATTCTTTTTTATTGGGGTAAAGCATCATATACATATGGGTCTGTTGGCTTATTGATTTTCTCCACTTTGTTTACTTTTACGAGTGGAAATAGTGTTCCTTTATATGTCGTTTCGTCCAACAAACCTGTTATTTTCACCCATGTTTCCTGTGGGAGCTTTTTTACGTTTTCCCCTGCAACAATCATCCCCCAGACAGATGCATCCGCAATACAACAAGTTATGCCGTATCGCGCCACTACCGCTTTATCACCCGTCACATCCTTATCATTATAGATAAACCCTGAGAATGTAATTTCTTTCCCTTTAAACCCTTTTACATCTTGGCCAATTATACTCATTGTTTGAACATAATCCTTATCCTCTACTTGTATTTTTCGTTGTCCTAACATACTTTTTTCTAATTGCTCTTCCACTTGATCTGTCACTTTTAAATTCGAGGTTTCATCTTGATCAACTAATATTTCTTTCCAATTAGAATTTGCCTGTATTCCCTCTTTTTCGTTCTTTTCCATACTTCTTGCCTGTACACTTTGAGTCATACCCCTTTTTCCCGCTAAACTTCCGTCAATTGTTACACTTCCAAATAGAAAAGCACTAATAATCGGAACAACAAATAAAACATATACAAAGAAACTTTTCATCCCTGATTTTAATGCTGTATGATGCTTACAACAATTACAATCATCCTGTTTTTCTCTCCCATCTCTCCAAACTTGTAAAGAACCAAGAAGTAAAATCACTACAAAAGCTATATACGTAAATTTAATCATTTTTAGAGCGATAAAATTATAAATATTCCCTGTTACAAGTAGTTTAAATAAGAGCATTGCTAAACCAATTAAAATAATGCCACGAATATAGCGATGATAAGCTTTCTGTTCCTGTTCCTCCACTTTCTCCCACCTCCTATAACGTTGTAATTTGCACGATTGTGTACACCGATAAAATAATAATTCCAATCAAAAAGAATACAAATCTCTTTTGAAAATAAGCAAATAGCATCAATGTATTTTTCATATCAAGCATAGGTCCAAACACAAGAAATGCGAGAAGTGCTTTTACAGAGAAAACATGTCCAAAAGATGCCGCTATAAATGCATCAGCTGCTGAGCAAATGGATAAAACATAACCAAATCCCATCATAATAATTGGGGAAATCACTTCATTATGGGCCATTACATCAAGTACATTTCGATCAAAAAACGTTTGAAATACACTCGCAAAAAAAGCACCAATCAATAAATATTTACCCGTATCAAAAAACTCATCTACAGTGTGATTCACAACATTCCCCCAGCCCTTTTTTTCTTTTTTCTGAGCCAGATCCTCTATATCTTTTAAAATATTTTTCCCGCGATAGAAATAATACACAATTAGCCCTACTAATAGCGCCACACAAATTGTTATCCCAAAGCGTGCATATACAACTACATCATTTTTTTGAAATGCATATACAGTAGATAAGAGAACAATCGGATTCATAATAGGTGCACTCAATAAAATTACAATTCCTACATGAAGAGGGAGTCCTTTTTGAATAAGTCTTCTTACGATTGGAATAATGACACATTCACACATTGGAAAAATCATTCCGACAAATAGCGCTGGAATTATTGCAACAATCTGTGATTTCGGCATTACTTTATGAATCATATCTTCCGTCACAAACACTTGAATGAGAGAAGAAACAATTACCCCTAATAAAATAAAAGGTATTGCTTCGAATATAATACTTAAAAACACGGTATTCACATTCAACCATTCTTTTGGCATACTTTTATGCAAATTTGCTAGACTTGTAAAATCTACAAAAAATAATAAAAATAGAAAAATAGCAATAAGGGCTATTCCTATTAATTCTTTTGAAACTCTATTAAAGACCAACATTATCCCCCCACTTTATTTATATTAAATCGTATACTTGTCCAAATGCCCTACACTACTGCAGCACAAATTTTATAGTCTATTCCTATTCTTAAATCGTAATCATTATGATTTATTATTGATTTTTTCTTTTTTATCACTTAATATAAAACGTAATCATTACGATTTGAAGGAGAGATTATTTTATGAAAAAAGTACCTATCACTGTATTAAGTGGTTTTCTAGGAGCTGGAAAAACCACTCTACTACATCATATTTTGGCTAACAAGAGCAACTTAAAAGTCGCTGTTATCGTTAATGATATGAGTGAAATAAATATTGATGCGTCGCTTATAAAAAAAGGTGGGTTTTCACGTACGGAAGAGAAATTAGTAGAAATTCAAAATGGTTGTATCTGCTGTACACTACGAGAAGATTTAATGATAGAAGTGAATCGGCTTGTTGAAAACGGTGATATTGACTATATAGTTATTGAATCTTCAGGTATAAGTGAGCCGATTCCAGTTGCCCAAACATTTACTTATACTGACGAAGTACTTAATATCGATTTAACGAAAAATTGTCACCTCGATACGATGGTTACAGTTGTAGATGCAAATACATTTTGGGATGATTTTGCAGATGGTGAAAGTTTATTAGACCGTAAACAGGCTATCGATGAAAATGATACTCGAGAAGTTATTGATTTACTAATAGACCAAATTGAATTTGCGAATGTCATTCTTCTTAATAAAATTGATTTAATAGAAAAAGAAGATAGGATAGAACTTCATCATTTACTACAAAAATTAAATCCCGGTGCAAAAATTATTGAAGCTTCATTTAGCAACGTACCATTGCAAGAAATTTTAAATACAAATTTATTCAATTATGAGGAAGCGAGTCAATCGGCGGGCTGGATGCAAGAACTAAATAGTGAACATCATACACCCGAAACTGAAGAATATGGTATCAATTCCTTTGTGTACCGTCGTAAATCCCCTTTCCATCCTGAACGCCTTATGAATTGGCTAAAAAAATGGCCTGTAGATGTTGTACGAGCGAAAGGCTTTTTCTGGCTCGCATCTCGTAATAATATGATAGGGCTTCTCTCTCAAGCAGGTTCCTCTATTACAATTCAAGGCGCTGGTGAATGGATAGCGGCATTACCTGAAACTGAAAGAAATCAAATTATTACAGAAGAACCCGAAGTATTGAAAAACTGGGACGAGCGATATGGAGATCGAATAACTGAGCTCGTATTTATCGGTATTGATATGAATCGTTCTGTGATTGAACAATCATTAGATGATTGTCTATTAACAGAAAAGGAAATGGAACAAAACTGGAATACATTTGTTGACCCTATTCCGGCTTTTACTTACACTTCATAATCTAAAATAAAAAAGGCTTCCGTCAACAGAAGCCTTTTTTATTTTATCGTTCTCTTAATTAACAAACTTTCTTTAATTTGAATAACAACTTCACATCTAGTACGAAATTTCAGTTTATTTTTTATACACTCCGTGATATATTGCATAATATATCCAATATATATTTTGAAAGGAGGACTAAATACCTTATGGATCCAAATCGTTTAAAAGGAATCATTATGGTTGTAATTGGTGCTTGTTTATGGGGATTATCCGGAACAGCTGCACAACAACTTTTTCAATATGAACATGTTTCTACTGAATGGTTAGTTACAATCCGATTGCTTATATCAGGCGTTATCTTACTCATTATTTCATCATTCGGAACGAGAAAAAAAGAAATATTCGGCATATGGAAACAAAGATCTGATGCTACTAAAATGATATTGTTTGGCCTATTCGGTATGCTTGCTGTACAATACACGTACTTCGCTTCTATTAAAGAAGGAAATGCTGCCGTCGCAACATTATTGCAATATTTAGCTCCTATATTTATTACTGTATACTTACTTTTCAAATGGAACGTTCGTCCATCAAAAATTGATTTCATTTCAATTGCTCTTTCATTAGTAGGCACTTTTCTCTTACTGACAAACGGGTCTGTACATAACTTAGCTGTTTCTACACCAGCTATCGTTTGGGGGATTTTATCTGGATTATCTCTTGCTTTTTATAGTTTATATTCAAAGGGATTACTAGATAGATGGTCTTCCTCAGTTATCGTTGGATGGGGCATGATTATTGGTGGTATTGGTGTAACGATTGTACACTTTATTTCTACGAAAGAATTTATTTTATTGTCAACTATGAAATATGTAAAACTAAGCACTCTACCGCTTATCACATTTGTCGTCATTTTTGGGACACTTATTGCATTTTATTTATACTTAGACAGCATACGATACCTGACTCCGAAAGAAACGACATTATTCGGATGTACTGAACCACTCGCAGCTATTATTTCTTCTGTTCTTATATTGCACGTACCATTTCAATCTTTTCAGTTATTAGGGGCTTTTTGTGTCATTGTAATGGTACTCATCTTAAGTCAAAAACCGGATGAAGGGAAACCAAAATTAAAGTTTGTTCATGAGAAAAAGGAAAATATACAATGAAAGGATGGAATTCACAATGCCTATCCCTCAAAATTATAAAAAACAAGGAAGAGTTTCGGCAAAATCACTCGTTTTAAATCAACTACAAGATTGGATTATTGAAGGTATACTGCAGCCTGACGAAAAAATTAATGATGGGGAATTGGCTGAAGCACTAGGAGTAAGCAGAACACCTGTAAGAGAAGCATTACAAATATTAGAACTTTCTGGATTGGTGGAAATGGTACCTGGGCAAAAAACAAAAATTGCTCCTATTAAGTTAGACGACATTCCGATCATTTATGAAACGATGGCTGGTCTTCACTCTATTATAGGAAAGCAAGCACTTCAAAATATTACAGACACTGATTTGGAACTACTTTCTGAAATAAATGATGATTTTCAGCGCTTTATAGAGAAGAAAAACGCAAAACAAGCGTTACAACTAGATATACAATTTCACAATACAATTTCTTCTATTGCTAAAAACCAATATATTGAACCGTTTCTAGAAAATATGCAACTTCACGTTTTACGTCTTGAATATTTATTTTTCCAAAACTTTGTTCCAGCAAGTCAATCTATTGAAGAACATCACTCCATCATTCAAGCACTGCAAAAGCAGGACGAAAAACAAATGGAACTAATGATGTCTCAAAACTGGCTCCGTCCAATGAAAGAAATATCAAAAATAATTTCTATGAAATAATAATAGAGCTGGTTACACAAAATCGTAACCAGCTCACCTTTTACTAATCTATATAGCTATGCCTGAATATCTGCATAATCTTCCATATCTTCGTACTCTTTTTCCAATTCCTCTAAAGACAGCTCGTATAATTGTCGGTCGCGAATCTTAAACACACCTGCTCCAATTAACTCATCGATTAAATGCCTCTTACGATTTTCAACAGCAAAACGGAGTTGACTACTCATCTTTAAAAAAAACTCCTTTCTACGATCATTGAAAATGATAATCTTTATCAATTACCACTTTTGATTATAAAAGATGACTCTTTATAAGTAAAGTAATTTCATGAAATATTTACCTTACAAAGTATTTGTGGCCACATTATATATATGTATGCCGCGCGAAAAATGTTATGACACTTTTTCTTATCCTTTTTCTTTCATACTTTGCAAGTTGTCTTACTATGATTAAATTCACCATCTATCTCTACTTGAATGGTGACATGTTCTACATGAAACTTCTTCTTTAATACATCCGTAGCCTCTTTTAATACACTTTGCGTTTCATTACCTTTAATAATCAAATGGCAAGTTAATACTTGAAAATCAGATGTGACAGACCATATGTGCAAATCATGAACTTCTTTTACAACCGTAATATTTAATAATGCACTTTTTACCTCTTCAACATTTATATGCTGCGGTGCACCTTCCATTAATAT
Source organism: Bacillus paramycoides (assembly GCF_038971285.1). Taxonomy (NCBI): domain Bacteria; kingdom Bacillati; phylum Bacillota; class Bacilli; order Caryophanales; family Bacillaceae; genus Bacillus; species Bacillus paramycoides. Next base: position 1,649,186 of record NZ_CP152427.1, on the reverse strand, counting down.
ATGGACCGTATCACGTGTTACACGCCATCCACTAATAATGACTAAAATAGACACTAGAATACTAGCAATCGCATCTGCAGCAGTCCAACCGAAAAATTTAATACATAGCGCTGCAATAATTGCTCCGACTGATCCTAATAGATCACCTAATATGTGTAAGAAAGCACTTCTTAAATTCAAATTACCTTTCACATCTCCGCCTCTCATTAATATCCAAGCTGATAAAATATTAATAAGCAGACCAAGTACAGCAATAATAAGCATCCCATTACTAGTAATCTCAACTGGTTCTGTAAAACGGCGAATTGCTTCAATAAAAATGTATACTGAAATGACTATAAGAACGACACCGTTGCATAATGCTGCTAACATTTCAAATCGCTTATACCCGTATGTTTTCGCAGCTGTTGCTGTTTTTTCTCCAACCTTAAACGCAAGTAAACTTAAAGCTAAAGATACCGCATCACTTAACATATGCCCCGCGTCAGATAGTAGTGCTAAACTATTTGTTACAAATCCGCCAATTACTTCCGCAATCATAAAACTTGTCGTTAATACGAAAGCGATTAGTAACACCTTTTTATTGTTAGAATGACCGTGATCATGTGAATGTCCCATACGAATACTCCTTTAAATACAATATCTGTATGTTAGTATGAAACAAACTCCCCATCTTTATCCCGCATTAACGCCCGATTGGTGAAAGCTTATAATCAGTAGGGATGCCACACACTGATTAAAATTTCACTTTATCCCACTTCCTCTGTATACACACTTCGCTATTTTTCAAACAAGTCCTTTTTCTCAAATAAAAACAAGACTACTTCTTTTTTATTTTCATATTGTTTACTAAGGAAAGAATTTTTAAGGAGGGGACGAAATTGAAAAGATTATTTCTCTGTATGGAGCGTGAACTTGTTGTTGTAAAAGAACGATATGGTAACTATGAAGCATCCTATCACTTACAAAATATGCAACCTACCTGTATCGCTGTTGATCCGTTTCAACAAAACCGTGTATATTGCGGTACATTTGGACGAGGCTTATGGTTAAGCGACGATGGTGGAGATTCGTGGAAACCAATTGGAGACTCATATCGTTACTTTGATTTCCCTAAAGAAGATGGTATTTTACATTCTTCGATCACTTCTATTACGATAAGCCCTAATGAACAAGTTAACGGATATGGCGTCGTTTATGTAGGAACAGAACCCAGTGCTTTATTCCGTTCAGAAAATGGTGGTGAAACGTGGACTGAACTTAAAAATATGAAATCATTATTATCTTCTTATACGTGGGCTTTCCCGCCTAGACCGTTTACCCATCACGTACGCTGGATTACAGTTGATCCAAATAATCCAAATACAATCCATGTTTCAATTGAAGCTGGTGCTGTTATTCAAAGTAATGATAGAGGGCATACATGGATGGATAAAAAATTCGGTGCTCCTATCGATGCTCATCAATTGCTTATGCACCCAGAAGCTCCAAATCGCCTTTATGCATCATGTGGTGACGGATTTATGGGCGGACCTGATCGCGCATACCTTGAAAGTTATAACAGTGGAAACAGCTGGATCTCATGCAGCGAAGGACTTGAACATCATTATTTATACAGCATGGCTATCGATCCAGCTGATTGCGATACAATTCTCGTTTCTGCCGCACCAAATGCCGATCTCGCTCATCACCGTATTCCTTATGAATCTTATATTTATCGTAAAACGAAAGATACTCCGTTCCAGCAAGTACAGCAAGGTCTACCATCAGCAATCGGTACAGTCATTTCAATGTTTGCGACAAATCCAGCAGAACCACATACGTTTTACACTTTAAATAACAATGGCGTGTTTCAATCCAATGATAGCGGCGAATCATGGGAACAACTAAATATTCCTTGGAAAGATGAATATAAAACGCAACATCCTCATGCGTTACTCGTGACTAGTTCTTAAGGAGAAAAAGACTGCCTAATCGTTTTAGGCAGTCTTTCTTTTATTTCTTTAAATCAATTACGATGTCATCTAAAACAATACCCTTATTGCCTCCCAGTTTTCGAGACACGAAACTCTCCTTTACGTGTCCTCCAACTATTGTTACCGAGCCATAATTTTCAAGAGTGTGAATTCTTAAATTAACATGAGGCGTTATTATTAGTTTGGTTGCATTCTCATTGAGTTGTTGGAATGTTTTACTCCAATTAAAATTATAAGAATCCTCACCTGAGCCTCCATTTCCTTCCCCAGAATACTGATTACCTAAATCATCACTCACTTCTAAATCGATATCCACCCCATCCCATACACCCCTTATTTCTTGAGATACTTCTTGGTTATAGTATAAAATAAAAGACATTGGTGTTATTTCCATTCTCTCCATATTTACTTTTACACCATCTTTTTCTGTACTACCTCTAATCAATTGCTCTTTATTTTCTATTCCTCTTAGATTAATATTAAAATTCCAATCTCCCTTTATCGTTTCCTCTGTTTCTAAAATGTCTATACTTTTTATACTCCATTCAATGTTCACTGTAGTTTCTTTACTACTAACTAGATCGCTACTTGTTTTTATTAAACCTGTATATTTTCTATCAGCGACTTTAGTAATTTCATTGCTTCCTGATTGGACACCTGCTCCTTTAATAGTTAAAAAATCCAATGTACTTGGATTTCCGCCTAAATCTCTGTTACTTTCTATAGAATAGTTTATTGATACTGTCTTCCCATCGAAAATTGCATCATTTATCGTTATCTTAATTCCATTGCTTTCTTTTGTCATATTTAGTACTGTGGCGTATTGTTGATAATTATAATGAAGCTCCGTTTTCTTCTCTGCGTCCGCTTTATAATTTTCATATAACCCTGTTCTACCATTATCTAAAAATCGGAATATATCACCTACAATTGGCAATCCCCCTGCATATGTAGGAAATCCAATACCAAGCGTTGCAACTGATAACCCTACTAAAATAGATGCAGCAGCGACACCTTTTTTCCAACTTTTCATCTTTTTCTTCATACGTATCGATTGTTTTACATTGCGCTTCACTTTTTCTTTTTCAATTTCAGAAGCTTCAATTTCCTCAAGTTCTTTTTCATCTATATCAATATCATTTAATAGTTCGTAAATGTCTTTCATATGGCACTACCTCCAAAACTAATATTCGTAGCATTTTGTTGTAGTTTCTTTTTCCCACGGTACACACGATTATCGATCGCTGCCCGAGTTAATCCTAACTTGTCTCCTATTTCTTCTGTCTTCATACCGAGAAGATATTTCATAATAAACACCTTTTGATCTAACGGTTCTAATTGATTAATAAGATTCAATAACTCTTCCCTATCTTCCATAACGATTAATTCGTCTTCTACTGATTTTTCTGTACTAATATGAAACTCATCTGAAATAATTTCTACTTTTCTAGTCGCTTTCCGGTAATAATCAATCGCTTTAAATTTCGCAATCGCCGCTATCCATTTTTTAAAGTCACTTGGCTCTCCATGAAATTTATTTGCGTTATTCCAAATGGATAGGAAAATATCATTTACACATTCCTCTATAAGTCCATCATTTTGAACTGGAAGAAGAACTTTGTGCGTTATTCCTTTTATGAGTGGTAAATATGTATCAACAACAAATTCTAGCGCATCTTCTTTTTGCCGCTGTAATCTTTTTATATAATTTTTCTCATTTGATTTCATGTAGCGATTCCCCTTATTTTTTTGTAAAAGCTTTTACACCCTATATAACGTCTAAAAAAATATTTTCTCTCATCTTTTTATTATTTTTTGTATGTAATGGAATAATTCCCCTTAGCCATTGTCTCACATAACTATGCGTTTAAAGAAAATTTTCTCAAGTCTACAATTTGATTCATGTAGTACACTATTTATATAGTCATTCTTTAACTTGGTGTACATTTTACCCCGCATTAACGGGCAGTAAATCCCACCTCAAAATTGTGCGAATACGAAGATGTTAGTTGGGAGATAACTGCCCGTAAAAGCCCGATTGGTTCAACTAATAATCAGTGGGGGCTGGACCCCCCCCACTGATTAAAGTTTCACTTTATTTCATTAATCTACTTTTCAACATTTTAAATTAGGAGATGAGATGTGTATGTGTGGAATTACAGGTTGGGTAGATTGGAAGAAAGATCTTTCAAATGAACATGTTATTTTGGAAAAGATGGCAAATCGTATTCAGCATCGTGGTCCAGATGCTGAAGGATTCTGGTTTTCACCTCGTGCGGCCTTTGCACACCGACGTTTAATTGTTATTGATCCAGAAGGCGGGACGCAGCCGAAGACATTTCGTGCTGGTGATTATACGTATGCTCTTACTTATAATGGAGAAATTTATAATTTCCGTGAGCTTAGAGAACAACTTAGGAAATGTGGTCATGCATTTGAAACGCATTCAGATACAGAAGTGTTACTACATGCTTATTTAGAGTGGAAAGAAGATTGCGTACAACATTTGAATGGAATTTTCGCTTTTGCCTTATGGGATGATCAGAAGCAACAATTATTTTTAGCGCGTGATCATTTAGGCGTAAAGCCACTCTTTTACACAGAAAGAAATGACAGCATTATTTTCGGATCTGAAATAAAAGCATTATTAGCGCATCCATCTGTCCCTGCTGAAATTGATGCGGATGGCATAAATGAAATATTTGGATTAGGCTTATTTCGAACTCCAGGGTGTGGCGTCTTTAAACATATTCAAGAAGTGCGTGCTGGACATTGTATAACGTTTACACGTGATAAAAAAGTAGTTACGAAGTATTGGAATTTAGAAAGTAAAGCTCATACAGACTCTACTGAAGATACATCATCACATATTTTATCTATTTTACAAGATACAGTAAAAAGACAATTAATTGCCGATGTTCCTCTCGTCTGTATGTTATCAGGCGGATTAGATTCTAGCGGTATTACTGCACTAGCGGGGAAAGAATTTGCTGCTGAAAATAAAACACTTCATACGTATTCCGTTGATTTTGTAAATAGCGCAAAAGATTTCGAGCTAACATTTGCTCGCACTGGTTTAGACGCTCCTTGGGTAAAACGCGTTTCTGAACATGTAGGGACATCTCATCATGATATTATTGTGAATGCTGAAGAATTAGCAAATCACTTATTCGTTCCCCTCCGTGCAAAAGATTTACCGAGTGCTGGTGAAATGGAAACTTCACTATATTTACTATTTTGCGAAATGAAAAAAGATGCAACTGTAGCGTTATCTGGAGAATCTGCTGATGAAGTATTCGGTGGATATCCTTGGTTTCATCAAGAAGAATTACTGTATGTAGATAAGTTTCCGTGGCTAACAAATTGGAAAAATACTTCTCCTCTTCTATTAAATGAAGTAAGTAACCAATGTAACTTAGAAAACTATATTGATACACGATTCCAAGAAGCGGTTCTTGAAGTCCCTACTCTTGAAGGCGAAAGTAAAAAATCCGCGAAACAACGTCAAATGTTTTATTTATTTTTAACGAGATTTCTTCCGTTCTTACTTGACCGTAAAGACCGTATGAGTATGGCTGTAGGATTTGAAGTTCGCGTACCGTTTTGCGATTATCGATTAGTTGAATATTTATGGAACGTTCCTTTCAACATAAAAAGCATTGATAATATTGAAAAAGGCATTTTACGTAGAGCACTGAAATCTGCTTTACCTGATGATGTACGGAATAGAAGAAAAAGTGCTTATCCAACTTCACAAGATCCACATTATTTACAAACAATCCGTCATTTATCACTCGACATGTGCAGTAATAAAAACAATCCTATTTTCTCACTTATTAATCATTCCACACTACTTGCCATTGCCGATCAAAGTAATAAAGACATTAACAATTTTGAAGCAAGAAGTGCTATGGAATATATGCTTCAAGTAAATGAATGGTTAAAAACGTATCACATCCATATCGCTTAACAAAAAGGAGTTCAAGGATAAAAACCTTGAACTCCTTTTATATTAATTAGCGCATCGTTTATTTTCAGTATCAATAGACCATCCAATAATTGTGGCACAATCTCTTCCTTTCCACTGCAGTACATTTGTTAATACTGGCTCAATCTGCAAGCTATTTCCGTCGTGCAATATTTCTACTAAAGATTGATCATCATCAAACCTTCGTTTATCACACTCTAAAATACCGTCCGTTGCCATTACGATGTGATTCATTCCTTTTTCTAACCCTCTTACACCTGACGTAAAACAAGGGGTATTTGCTGCAAAAATATTTTTCCTACCAATATATTCGTAATTCTTCCGTTTATTTAATCGTCCTTTCCCATTCTTCGTTTTGTCAGAATGGAATAAATATGCGAAGCAATCACCAACTGATAACCAATATAAAAATTCACCTTTTCGTAAACAAATTAAACATGCAAGTTCCTCATCATCTTGATCACATTTTTCAATAAACAGCTCATCTGTAAATAACGCTAATAAGTACATATGTGTATGATGAAAAGCTAAATGTATCGGGTAGGAAAATAACTCTTTTAGTTTCTCTTTTCTTTCTGAAATTGCTTCTATTATATAATCTATATTTTTTGTTTTGTGGTGTGTATCAAAAATCATAACAAATTCAAATTGCAATTCAGGATCCCACCAAGCACTGCATCTCCTCGTTCATATGCATCACTCTCTTGATTTCCCCCATATACGCCGACTGAAAGAGGACCACATTTTTCAACATGTATTTCATCTACATACATCTGTTCATGACTCATCCATTTGAATGTATTCACAGCTATCATCCTCTCTCTTGCTAAATGTATACCTTTACACATAGATTACCTTATATTTCAATAAAAATAAACTTTTTCAACATTTTTTATCCAAATAAAAGGATTTTATTTCTATACTAACGAATATATCTTATTATACGATATAAAAACAGGAGGATTTATCATTATGAAAGACATCAATCAGCATTGGGAGAGCATTTATTATCACTTACGATATGAATATGAAGACAACCTTTCTCACCAAGCCATTCGTATTTTACAACTCGCTTCTCGTGAGAAAGAAATAACAATTGGAAAAGTCGCTACTGAGCTTACTCTCTCTCATAACACAGCATCTGAACACGTAAAGCGTCTTATTCAAAAAGGATTTATCATGAAAGAAAGAAACAAACAAGATGAAAGAGTTGTGAACCTTACTTTAACGAAAGAAGGCATTGAAGTATTAGAAAAGCATACTTTACTAGATAAAGAAAAGATAAAAATATTAGAATCACAGTTATCGAAAGAAGAACAACAATTAATCGAAAAAGCTTTTTCGTTATTAGCGAAGGAGGCAAAGTATGCATTTCCTCGTTAAAGTAATCGTTTCGGCACTTATTATCGGCGTTATTACTGAAGTCGCTAAACATTATAGTACGATAGGTGGGGTTATTGCTGCCCTTCCACTCGTTAGTTTACTAAGCCTATTTTGGATTTCTTTCGAAGGTGGGGACAAACAAGAATTAAGTCAATTTGCTATAGGTGTATTATATGGATTTCCTGCATCCGCACTACTATTATTTATCGTCTATATCGGTCTAAAAAACTCATTTTCACTTAGTACATCTGTCCTGTTCGGGATAGGGGTTTGGTGTATTGTTTTTGCTTGTCAAAAATTATTTCAAGCTTAGTTAGGAGGGGTTATTATTTATAAACTTGTAGAGGTATTGGGGCAAACGATAGAAGTATATATAACAGGAAGTAGTAAACAAACGGTAGTCATTCAAACCGGAATGAGTTGCTCATTTTATGATTGGCTCCCTATTATAGAAAAACTTTCACAACATTTTACAGTCGTTTCATACCATCGCCCAGGCTATGGAAAAAGTGAACTAGGGAATCATTCACGTACTACATTACAAGCAACAAAAGAACTTCATACGTTATTAGAAAAACTAGATATTCACGAACCAATCATTCTAATCGGTCATTCCTACGGAGGCTTATGTGCACAACATTTTGCGATGCTACATGAAGATAAGCTGCAATCACTTATTTTAGTTGATTCTACTTCTATGAACTTACACCGACTAGATGAACTTCATCTACCAATTTCTGATCAAACGGATTCAGATGATATGTGGCTTAAAAAATATAATACATACTCCAAAATGGATGTAGATATGCTTTATAATGAACTAAAGCCTATGCTCGTTGACCAATCAAGACAGTACATTGAATTTTCTACCTCTCCTCTATTATATAAAGCGACAGCTTCTGAACTATGTGAGTGGAAAAATTGTGCTCGCTCAATAAAAGAGCTATATAAAACATTAGAAACACCTTTAATCGTTATCGGTAGAGATCCTCATTATTCTATTACTCAGTTGACTGAGGGCGGCATGCCAAAAGAGGAAGCGACACAACTTGAATCAATGTGGCAAGAACTGATTCATGAACAATTACAACTCTCAATAAACAGCCAATATATACTTGCCGAACATGCTGGTCACGGAATCGAAAATGATCAACCAGATATTATTATTGAGGCTGTTCAATCTGTGCGAATAAAAAAAGGAAGCAACTAAAGCTGCTTCCTTACTTATCTATTCATAATCTTCTTCATCATCGATTTCTTCGTAATACGCATTCCCATTACTTACATAAATAGGACCGTTCGCAACATCAATACGTAATACCCATGCCCATGGCACAGCTAAACGCTTATGTATTGATCGCCAAAAGCTCATTGATTTTCTTTCGTACTCCTGGAACTCCTGAAGTAACTCTTTGTAGGAGGAACCGTCTAACTGAATATTTGCTTCTAGCAAACGAGAATGGGCATAGTACTGCAGCTCTAGTTCAGCAGCAATTTCCATTTCTTCTTCCGTTGCCATACCAATAATTGCTCCATCTGCTGGTGCAATTTCATATACGTTGTGAACTTCAATAAGCCCTTCTTTCTCTTTCTCAAACATGTAAACAGCCTCCTTTAACATATATTTTTATGTTACAAAGTCATACTTCTACAATAACTTCTCTCTTTCCTCTTTTTTTGATAAACTTTTACAAATTATTTATCTCATAATCTGCAGACAGTATTCTTTCAGCAAAACTGAAACAATTATTATCAAAAGTTAATTTCTACACGTCAGGCATATGAAGAGTTTTCCAAAACTGAAAATCATATTTCGAATCAAAATAATTCATTAGTAATACCATAATATTTCCATGCGTACCTATTACAATATTCTTACCTTTATATTTTCTTAATATACTTTGTATACATATTACGGCGCGTCTTTGTGCTATATCATTTGATTCTCCGCCTTCGTATGCATAATTCCAATCTCCCCACACTTTCTCCATAGCATCATCAAAATCCTGTACCGGCTCTGTACTTAATAATCTTTCACGTAAATCTTCTTCTATTTGTATCGATATATTATATGTATTCGCAATTCCTTGTACAGTTTGAATTGCTCTTTTGTACGGGCTAGAGATTACAACATCTATATGTTTATCTTTTAATAAGCGTGTTACATTCTTTGCATCACAATGCCCTTTTTCAGATAAAGGCCGTTCCCGTTGTTCTTTTGTATATGTAGAGTGGGCATGGCGAACGAAATATATTGTCGTCATTTTTCAACTTCCTTTCTTATTTTCAATCTATATTCAATGAAACAAATAAGAAATCCTGTATTATAAAAAGAAAAGGACACTTTTAAAAAAGCGCCCTTGTTTACATAATAAAATTATTTCATTATAATTTCCTTTTAAACTCTTCATCTGTTATAGCCTCTTGAAGAAAATAATCTATATTATTTCTCAGCTTTTGGTATGCAACTTGATCTTCTATACCGTTAAACATAATGACAGCTTCTACCTTATTACCTTTTTTATCTGTAGTATACAAACTTTTTGTCAATACGAATGCAGTAGAACCGCCTTTTTGACCAGCATATTCTAACTTACTATTATTAACTGTTCCTTTGAAAACATTCTCGATTTCTTCTTGCATTGGTTTTGGAAAATAATTTCTACTATTTATTTTTTCCATTATACTCATATAATCTTTAGCGTTTGCACCTACTAATCGATCTGACCAAATTCGCTGAAATTCCATATCTACTTTTAAGGGGATTTCACGTTTTTTCCATTCTTCTTCATTTTTCATCCATTCATGTATTTGTAACACATGTTTATTATACTCATCCTTTGACATGTTACGTATCATTTCTAACGATTGATTTTCTGGCTCATGAAGCTCTTTCTCTACATACCCTCTCATATATAATGAAGCAGTATACGAAGAGAACTTGTCATGACTAGTAAGCTCTAACTCTTTTATACTTTCATTTACTCTTTCTATTCCAAGCTTATCTAACAAATATGTTGTATTTGCATTAGAACTATAATGAATCATCCCTTTAGCGACTTCTTCTAAAGCGATCTGTCCATTTTTCACTAATTCTCTCGCTTTAGCATCTTCTAACCATTTAGGATGCGCTCCACCATCAGTGTTTTTAACGTAATATTTTTCTAACTCCTGCAATGAAATTTGTTCATCTCGACTTATTTTTCCTTCTGACACTTGCTTAGCAAATTCAACTGCTATTACGATTTTGGCCGTACTCGCTAATGGCAATTTCACATCTTCATTTATAGATGTTACTATTTCCCCATTTTTTCTAATTAGTAATGAACACGTTTCATCATCTTTATGTTCTTTTATGTACTGTAATACGTAATCAGGATCTTCTTTTGACAAATAGTGCTTCATAATAACAAAGAAAGCTATAGCGGCTACTATAATAACTCCTGCAACAATTCCTATAATCTTTAATATGTTCACAATATGCCCCCTCTAATACATTCCCTTCTATATTATAATTATAACTAATATAATTACAAAATTATACAAAACAGAATAACCCTTCCTAAAAAAGAAAGAGTTACTCTATTTCACATGATGTTATTTGTCCATTTAACGTAACGATTATATTTGAGTCGTCACTTTCTTTACTATCTTTTAGTCGATTGGAGTTAGGAGGACCAATTACAACTGACTCCTTAATTGGCGAAAGGTCCTTCTCTAATTTTTCTGCACTTACACCGTATGCAGCTTGAAATACTTCTGGCGGTGTTAATCTAAGTATGTCTGATCCTTCTGCTGTTTCAAACTGATCGTTATTGAAGAACAAATGTAATTGTACTTCTTCTGTTACTGCTGTGATCCAATGCCACCATCCCATTGGAATAAAGACAGTTTGCCCCGCTTTCACATGATAATTTTGCAATTGATTCGTTTCGGGATTTAAGATAGATGTAATTGCTTCTCCTGATACAACAACATCCAATTCCCACGCATTCGGATGCCAATGCGGTTCTCGCATATGCCCTTTTGTCATAAACAAATCAACAAACGCTCCTCCTATCATCGCTGGTAACTGCGTTGACGTAACTTCATATGCAACGTTTTTCTCATCCCTTTTAAAAAAGATATTTTTTCTTGAATCAAAGAAAAGATTTGGAGTTCCTGAACTTTTCTTTAAATTTTTATTATCTGGAACATAACCTGAACTACTCATTTTATCCCTCTTTTCCACTCCGAACATTTCGACTTTCACACTGTATCGTATGGAAAAAATGTATGAATGTGCCTAAGCATTAATATAACAAAAAAACATGCCTTCATAAGGAGAGCATGTTTTGTGATATTTTTCACATTATTTAGCTAAAAATAAACTTTTTACTTACCATGATGTAACATTAAATCACTAAGTTCTTCTTCAATATGATTTAATTTCGCAACGCCTTCTTTCCATTTATGAATATAACGTGAAACCCCAACGAAAAATAAAACAATAATTGTGGAAAGAATAATACCATACACGATTGCTACAGTACTCATAGTTACACTTCCTTGTAATTAGTAATGTGGTTATTAGTTATATTTTTATTATAAACCTTTTTCTTTTAAAATACTTCGATTTCAACTTTTTGTAACAAAATTGATTTTTCTAATATTTCGTTCATAAAAATAGCATATTTTTCACAAATTATACAAAACTTCACCTTATGTACTATTACCATATGAGTTATATTATTTAATAGGAAAAAGGGGATGATATAGTATGACGACTTGGTTTATTGTAATGTTAGTTGTATTTGGAGCATTTAAAATTATCGTTTCTAGCCTTCCTAACACTGTTATTGAATCCATTATTAGTAAGTACGAAACACATCCACAGCTTGAAGAAGCAAATGCGACTGTTACAATCAATGGAAATAACGTAGAAGGCGAACAGAAATCCAAAATTATTCATGATTTTAACAAAGGTTTATTTTTAGATCGCTATTATGCACCGCCACACAATGAGGGTACTCCTTTAATTATCAATGCAAAACGCGGCAAAAAAGATTTTACATTTTATATTTATAGTCATGAAGAGCATGTTGATGTTGTAAAGCAATATAAAAAGAAGGTAGTTGCTTATAGTTTACGTTCTAAAAACCTTCAAAATAATGATATGCTCGTGTCAGCTGATTTAGCGTAATACTCATATATAAAAAGGAATCCATAGCATATGGATTCCTTTTTACTATTTACTGAAAAATAAGTTCTGTCTTCAAACTATCTTTCGGTAACAGCCATCCTTTTTGTTCTATACTATTCATTAATACTTCTCTTTGTTCTTTCGCAATACTTTCCTCATTTGTTTTAAACGACACTTCTATTACGAAATCATCTTCGATTTTCCCTGTATTACTTAGTGGCCAAACTTCAATATTCGTTTTACTATTTTCAAACTCCCCTGTATACCTTTTCATTAATACAGGACCGTAAATACGGGAATCCCTTAACATCTCTTCTCCCCAATTCGTATACAGCCATTTGTTCATTTTCCCTGGTAACTTTTCTAATAACATGTTTTGAGCAGCTTGTTCGTCTGGTAGATCAAGTACTCCATATCCTTTCGCACTGTAACTTTTCTTATTTGAAATACTTAACGTTTTCTTCTCAAATCCCCAGTCTATTTCTGCCTCATAATTATCAGTTTTACTGTCAAATCCATCTTTTTTAGCTACTTCTAGTGCATCTTGAATTGCACCGTTTTGAATCGGGTATCTTTTTTTATATGTTAGCTCAAAATCTTTACTAAATTCTTTCTTTCGAATTCTGGCAAACCAGCCTTCATTACTTAAATTTTTATTTGCCGTATCTAAAAACTGTACTTGTATTCTTTCATAATTTGTACCAGCCTGGAAATGCTCTAGTACATCTTGCTTCATCTCTTTGTTAGAACCTAATACTTGTTCTGGTTTTAATAATAACTTCACTTCAAAACTAGGTGTCATTGGACTAGCAGCAAACCCTTCCTTATCGTTATAAAGGAAACAACAAAAGAAAATGCTCACGAATACAAATACTTTTTTCATATACCGATCCCCTTTACATTTCAAATAACTTCTATACGTTCCATAGTAAGTGAATATACATTTTCATACCCTGCCGTGCTAAGCTTTTTCTGTAATCGATCCGTATCCTCTTTCAAAGCGTGTACTAACACCGTATGTTCCGGTAATAATGCATTTAACATCTCTTTCACATCTCTTATACTTTGGTGAACTTTATATGGAACTCGCTTCACCCTACATTCTTTACCTATACGTTCTTTCAAAACTTTTTCTGCAAAACTCCCTTTAGCAACATGCCCAGTAAAGATAATAGAATTTCTTTCTTCATGCCTAATTTGTTCATAATATAACTGAGCCCGTTTCGTTTGCATATTCGCATCACTCATTACAACTATTCCATAACTATGTTGCGTACCGCCGTCATCATCCATAACTATTATGTTTCTTTTTAAACTCTCCATTAGCTCTTCAAGTTCTTCATTATTTTTGATCCAATCTTTATATACGAACATCTCATCAAATCCATCTAAAATTTCTTGATCTACTATAATGGGAAATTCTTTATATTTTTCATGTAAATACAATACGATATCTTGCGCCCTACCAAGGGGTGGCAATGGTAGTAACGCTATCCCTTTATTCCTCGCAGCTCGTTCAATTTCTGTACATAGTTCGTTTACTCGTTCATATTGCGAAACATCATCAGTATGATAAGCAGCATCTACAATTGCAACTTTTATATCGCCGCGCAATTTCTCAGGTAAATTCGCTCGTAGTATGTTAGACTCTGCTGAATAATCGCCAGAATAAAATACATATGCATGACTCATATCCACTAAAAACCAAACAGCTCCTAATACATGCCCACTATACCCCCATTGAAACCGCAATGTAGGAGTAATCTGTATCCATTCATTCGGATTACTAATCTCATCAACATATATATAATTTAAATCTTTTACATTTTGGTCATTATAAGGTAAATGCCATCCTTGCGCCAAATTGTAGTTTCTCCATTTTTCATAATAAGCAGGAAGTTGCTCCTTCGTATAACGAGTCGTCCAAATTTTTTTCTTATATCCATACTTCGCTAATAAAGGTAAACCCATCGTATGATCTTCATGAATATGTGATAAAAATACTGCATCTAAAAATGGTACAACTTCCCTCTCTATTTTTGGATAACTATCCTCATATGATCGATTAATACCACAATCAAATATTATTTTCGTCTCTTTATTTTTTACGAAGTAGCAGGAACGACCATATTCTCCCGCTCCTCCCCATACTTCTACCCTCATCATGCTACCCCTTTTCGTTTTTGCTCTATATGTTGCAGAAGTAATAAACATATTGTTGTAAGTCCAACCGAAACGACAGCCATCGCCATTCCAATAGATACTTCTCCTTGTTCAAATTGAGCAAAAATAAATGTTGCTGACGTTTCTACTGATGGAGGTAGTACGAGAAGTGATGCTACTAACTCTCTTATCGAGATTGTAAATGTCATCGCCCATCCAGCAAGAATACCCGGAATAATAAGAGGTAATATGATTTTCCTAAAAATATAAATATAATTTCCAGAAAACATACTTCCTGCCTGCACGAGAGAATCATCAATTTGTACGAACGACGCTTTTACATACTGCACTGTATAAGGTAAAAAAAGAACGACGTACGTTACGATAACCATGACTGGCGTATTGTAAATTGACAGGGGCATATAGGGTGAATTCCAAAACAAAATAAGCCCTACAACCATCACGATTCCTGGTACCATATTCGGTAACATACCGCACATATCAAGCCATTTTTCAGAGGACTTTTTCCCCTTTCGAATCATAAGCGCCAAAAAGACTCCAATTATAGCGGCAATTACCGCTGTTATAAGTGAAAAGAGAAAACTGTTCCATAAAGCTTCTAATCCTGGAGATCCAATTGTAAATAATGCTTCATAATGGCTCGTTGTAAAGTTATTTACATGTAAGCCGCCGCCTCTTAATTTCGATAAAGAAGCAATCAATATAGAAAAATACGGGATTCCAATTGATACGATTAATAAACCAATTACATAAAACCATGCTACAACGCGCACAAATATAGACAAAGTATACCTTTTAGATTTCACACCTTTTCCACTAACCATTGCATATGAATACTTTTGATTCAATACATTTTGCATATACCAAATGAGCATACATGCACTAAGTAATAAAGAAGATAATGCTGTTGCACTACTAAAATCAATTAGCCAACTCGAAATAAACTTATGAATTTCTGAAGTTAACACGTGGAACCCGATTCTTCGTCCAAATGTAGCCGGCGTTCCAAATTCAGCAATCGTCTTTACGAAAATGAGTAAAGCACCCATTACATAACTTGATACTAATAACGGCAATATGATTTTTCTTAAACGATAGAAAAAGCTTCCGCCATGAACTGCTGCCGCTTCTTCTTTACTACTCCCAATTTGAAGTAACGTGTTTTTCAACATAAAGTATAGAAATGGGAATAAATGCAGACTCATAATTAAAACCATACCTCCTAAACTAAAAAACGAAGATGAAATCGTCTTTAGCATCGGAAAAAACTGTTCGAAATAGCCGTTTGGTTGCATGAACAAAATCCAGCCCATCGATCCAATATACGGCGGAGTCATAAATGGAATCATAAAAACAATATCTAACTTACTATGCTTTCCAACACCTGTTTTGCTCATAATGAAAGCCAGTGGAAATGCAAAGATGGTTGCTCCTATTACTACGAGTACACCTAAAAGCATCGAGTTTAGAAAAATTCCAGCTAATCCACCACTCTGCATCACTTCAAACGGCTTTAAAAAATTCCAACTACTATTTTCATATACACTAGAAAGTAAAATGAGAAAAAGCGGAATGACGATTAACATCGCCACAAGTAACAAAGCTACCGTCATTCCAACTTGCCTTACTGATACGAATCGATTTACCATGTAATCACCATCTTATTGAAATACTTTCTTAAATTGTTTTCCTATTTCATCTTGTTCTTTCTCAACTGTTTTCCAATCAATATTTAATACTGGTATCTCTTCCACATTTGGTCTATTCTCAGCTTTTATATCTGTTCTACCAGGCAATAAATATGCTTTAGAAATTTGTTTTTGTACATCATCTGATAATAAATAATCTATAAACTCTTTTGCACCTTCTACATTTTTACTATCTTTCATAATACCTGCTGCACGTGGGCTAATAACTGTTCCGCTTTTTGGATAAACAATATCAACCGGTTCACCCTTTGCTTTTGCACTGTACGTCATATAATCAACACCCGCAATGACCATATCTTTTGCTCCTGTTACAACTGGATCTAATGCTTCTTGGTTTGCCCCTGCTACTGTAACTTCATTTTTCTTAAACTGTTCAAATAAATTCCATCCATCTTTTCCATTCTTTTTCACATATCCTGTTACAAAATCTAAAGCTGAACCTGAAAGTGCTGGATCTGGAAGATTCACTTTCCCTTTCCATTCTCCTTTCGTTATATCGCTCCAATCTTCAGGCACTGTCTTCACATTTTTTGTGTTATATACAATTCCTAACGCTGAAGCACTATATCCAAAATAATGTCCTTTATCATCCGACCATTCAGAACGAAGCTTATCAGCTTGTTTCGCTTCTTTGTAAGCTAACGTTTGTCCATCCTTTTTTAATCCTTCCATCGCTGGTAAAGATGCAAGTACGACTACGTCTACGACTGGATTTTTCTTTTCAGCTTCCATTCGCGCTAAAATTTTTCCAGTTGTCCCTTGAAACATTTCTACTTTTATACCCGTTTTCTTTTCAAAGTCCTTTTGAATTTTTTCTGCTAATCCTTTTGGCCCTGCACTATATACGACAATTTTCTTTTCATTAGTCGTTTTACTTTTTGCATCTGCATTACCTGTCTTTGAGCTACACCCTGTTACGACTGCAGAAAATAATAAAGTACATACAAATAAAGACTTAAGCGAACTGAATTTCTTCATACGATTCTCCCCCTATATGATGAATACATTTTTTCGGTACATATAACGATACTGGTTTCCCGATGCTTAGCTTACTATTGTGATAAGCTGTCCATACACCGCGTGTCCCCATGTCTACTTTCACTTCATAACGTTCTCCTACATATGTAACGTGCTGAATTTCACCTGTATACATTTCGCACACTTCATTTTTCGTCCAGCTTACATGCTCTGGGCGAACCATTTGTTTCCCCTCTACAAGCCAATTTGCCTTACCAACAAATTTTGCAACAAATTCATGAGATGGCTTCACATAAATATCTTCTGGTGCTCCTTTTTGTAATACTTCTCCTTGTTTCATGACAATGATTTGGTCTGACATTGACATCGCTTCTGTTTGATCGTGGGTTACATACAATGCCGTTAAACCAATGGAATGAACGATATCCATAAGCTCTAATCGCATTTCTTCTCGCAAAATTGCATCGAGTGCACTGAGCGGTTCATCAAACAAAATAAAATGCGGTTGTGTTACAATCGCTCTAGCAAATGCGACACGTTGCTGCTGTCCGCCAGAGAGTTCATGCGGATAACGTTTCTCCATCCCTTGTAAGCGAACTCGCTTTATTGCCTCTTCTACTTTTTCCCGTAATTGATTCGTTTGCTTTGTAGCCCTTAAACCAAATGCAACATTTTCAAATACAGTCATGTGTGGCCATAAAGCAAAATCTTGAAATACCATACCTATATTACGTTCATGAGGAGATGTTTTTATTTTTTTAGTAGAAGAATACATGCACGTATCTCCGAAATATATTTCACCTTTATCTGGTTCTTCCAGTCCTGCAATCATTCTAAGCAAAGTCGTTTTCCCACATCCCGAAGGTCCTAAAAGTGTGGTAAATTCCCCTTGTTTCATAACAATTTGTAATGGCTTTAACGCCTGCATTTTCCCAAAATTCTTTTCTAATCCACTAATTTTAATGTCCATCGTTTCACCTCTCTCCCCTCACTCTTAACCTGCTTTCATTCTATATGGAAGATTTATACTGAATGTTAATGTACTGTAAAGATTAAATTAAAAAACTTCTAATAAACTATTTATTTCTATAGATTCTTTCTATAGTTAAAATAAAAAAGGCGGCAATTCATAATGAATCTCTTAAAATTAGAAATTGTAGTGCTTATTAAGAAATACAAAAAGCTTACGATCGTTGCAGAAAAACTGGGTGTTAAACAACCTACTATTACATTCCATATAAAAAGCTTAGAAGAGGAACTCGGTGTATCTTTATTCGAATTACGTTCGGGAAGGTATTTCTTAACAGAGGCTGGTGAGGCATTGCATCATTATGCTTGTAAAATAGATGCACTTATGAAAGAAGCTAGACGGGTCACGCAAGAGTTTAAAGATTTTCATAAAGGCGCTATAACAATTGGCGCTAGTTATGTACCAGCGACTTATCTTTTACCAAAAATTGTTCACCAATTTCAATGTGAATTTCCAAATATAAAAATAACACTTATGGTAAAAACAGCTCCTGAAATTCGAATGATGCTACAAAATCATGAAATTGATCTCGGTGTAATTTCCGCAGCACCGTTTGATGAAGCACTTTTAAAACAGACGAATGTAATGCCTGATACACTTGTTCTTGCTTTCTCCAAAGAACATCATTTTTCAAAAAAAGAAAATGTATCATTACAAGATATCGAGAAGGAACGAATATTACTACATCGTAATCCATCTACTACAAGAGATTTACTTACAAAATGGATGTTAGCTCATAACATTACATTCCAATCTGAAATTGAATTAGATTCATTAGAAACGATGAAACAAATTTTAAAATATGGTAATGGGGTTGCCTTTATTTCTAAACTCGCTATTGAACAAGAAGTACAACGAAATGAACTACGCTACATACCCATCCCTGGATTTGAATTTCAACGTAACATTTATGCGATTCATCATGAGGACAGATGGAATTCTAAAATTATTTCTTTTTTACTACATAACATCACTTCTTATGCAACAAAAAATTAAAAGGCTGTCGTTATACACGACAGCCTTTTAAACTATAACTCTATTTATTTTTCTTCGCTTCAATTTTCGCTTGCGCCTCTTCAGCCTTATCTAATGCTTCTGAAACTTTTTTCTCTTTTTCTTTCACATCATCTATACTATCTACAGCTTTAATGAGTTTATCAATTCCTTCTTCTTCTACTTTTCTCCGCTTTGCTACTCTTTCATTCACTTTCTTTTCTACATCCTTTGCTTTTTGAAGCATATTCTCTGCATTTGATGTTACAGCTGTTTCAAGTGCATCGTCTTTTTTCATTTGTAACACTTCATTTGCAATGTCTTTCGCTTCTAAATACTTACCGTCTTTTAATGCCGTTG
The DNA here is from genome assembly GCF_038971285.1 of Bacillus paramycoides. Lineage (NCBI taxonomy): Bacteria > Bacillati > Bacillota > Bacilli > Caryophanales > Bacillaceae > Bacillus > Bacillus paramycoides. Next base: position 1,629,403 of record NZ_CP152427.1, on the reverse strand, counting down.
CTCCGTGATCCATTTTCTCGGCCACTTCTTTATATGATTTCGCTTCATTTCCTGATTTCTCTTTTTCTGCTTTTTCAAACCACATTGTTGCATCACTATATTTTTCATCTTTCAATGATTGCATACCTGTTTCAATATATGTGTCATAATTGCTACATCCAGTCATTACGACTAATAGAAAAAGCATAACAAAACTTAATTTTTTCATGCTGTTGTCTCCTTTTCTTTGCCTGCTCACTATACTGTAACATACATGAAAAAGAGTTTCAAAAACTAAAATACTAATTTGGTCATTTTTATAATGATACGTCAAATTTTTATTATTTTCTTATCTTTAAGCCGACACATCTACTTGTTTTTTCGCCATATGTTGCTTTACTCCAACTAATACAACTAACAATAAACTTCCGCCTATTGTCATCATAACAATGCTAGTTGGCAACATATCTAACAATAATCCATATACAATCATACCAAGCGGTGCGATTGCAGTCGCAATTGTTTCAAGTAGACCAAACACACGCCCTAAGTAGCTCGGATCTGTCGTTTTTTGCATATGTACTTGCATTGGAATATTTACAATCATAATTGCTATACCAGTTAACATCATGAAAGCAATATAGTAAATAAAACTTGCTACTTTTGGAATGATAACTAACAACGGAAAGACTGTACATAAACTTAAACCCGCAAATAAAAACAGTCCAGTATAAATAGAACGAAACGGATTATTCACTTCTTTACGCACTGATAAAGCAATCGCACCCATTAGCATCCCGACTGCCAACATTCCCTCAACAATACCGAGTTGCTTTGAAGATAAATGCAATGTACGTATGATAATGTATGGCAGTGCAACGGTTAGCCCACACGCAAAAAAGTTTACCCACAATGCTATTTTCATTAAACCATATATTTCATGTTGTCGTTTTACATATGAAAAACCTTCTTTTATACTCGTTAAGAAATGCTCTTTACTCTCAGCCACTTCTTTTTTATATAGATCAAATACAATAAACAATTGCAAAATAACCGCTAAAAAGAACGTAATACTATTTAACAAAAAGAACGACTGAATTGAAAAGAAACCAAATACAACTCCGCCAATAATTGGCCCTAAAATATTTGATAAAGAAGCTGCCGTTTGATTTAAAGCACTCGCTTTCTGAATACGCCCCTCATCTACTAAATTAGGAATAGACGAAGTTAATGCTACAGAATAAAAACTTGCACAAATTGATAATACTGCTGCTGAAATATAAATAAAAAGAAGTGATGGTCCAAATATAGTAGCAAGAATAAACATAATAAGCATCGTTAAGCTACTTAATAAATCTGTGCCAATGACAAGCCACTTTCGATTCACACGGTCAGCTACAGCACCAGCAATTGGTCCACAAATCATCCTTGGAAGTGATCCGCAAACAAGTGTAGTTGCAAACCCCATTCCTGAACCAGTTGTCTTTAATACGTATAACCCCATTGCGAACGTATAAATACCCGCGCCTAATAAAGACGTCATTTTTCCAATCATCATTAAAATAATATTTCTCGTTGCAACTTTCATTCTTGTATCATGTTGTCCTATACTTATATCTCCCATAATGAATCTCTCCCCGCAAAAGTTAAATTGTGTTAAACTTATTATATAATTAACTTTCCAATTTTTACAACAAAAAGTTAAATACAATTTAACTTTTTAATTATAAAGGAGCAATAATATGGCAACTCTCGGTGAAAAAATTAAAGCATTACGAAAAGAAAAAAAACTTACACAAACAGCACTGGCAGGTTCCGAATTGACAAAAAGTATGCTTAGTCAAATTGAAAATGGAAAAGCTACACCTTCCATGAAAACATTACAATATATTGCTGAAAAACTTGAATGTGAAACGAGTTTTTTATTAGAGGAAGATGAAGGAGAAATTGTAGAACTCATTACAAAAATGGAGCAACTAATAAAGGCAAATAAATGCGATGAAGTGTACGAGACTTTACTACCTATCGTTCAAACAGAGCTACCTTCTACTTTAAATACGGCTCGTTTATACAAACAATTCGTAACTGCTGCGGCGATTATGAAAGATTACAACATTGAATCTTACGTAGAAAAAGCTGTTTCTATTTTTGAAAACTATAAGTTATACCGTGACAGTACGGAAACAAAATTAAAATTATCTTTTGCGATATTCACACGTAAAAAGTATGCAGAATGTTTACAACTTATATCTAATATTAGAAATGATTATGAAGAGAAACATTTAGAAATGGATCTTATTATACATATTGAGTTATGTTTATATGAAGCCATCATATTACTAGCATGTGGCGATTATGAAAAATGTGAAGAAACGATATTAGAAGCACTCGCATTTTCAAAAAAGCATCAAGTGTATTATAAAACAGATGAATTTTACCGTATTTTATCGTACCAAAAAGTCATTACAGTTGATAAAGAACGATATTTATATTACATAAAAAAATCTGAGCAATTTGCCATTTTTACAGAAGATACTCTATCCATTGCGATAATTGACATTTTAAAAGCTTACTACTACAACACGATTACTAATGAATATACAATCGCATTAAAACATCTAGAACAATTTCGAAAAAAACTAAAAGATGAGCCAATTTTCCAAGACGACGGATTGTATTATCTTGAAAAAGGAAAAGCTTTATACGGATTAAAACGTTACGAAGAAGCTTTACAAGCATTGCAACGTGGTATTATACCAGATTATATGAACCACCCACTGGATCAAGCGTGGCTTACAACAGCAGGTGCATATCGTGCACTTTGTTACGTTAAACTGAATGATAAAAATAGAGCTCTTGAAGAAGCAACAAAAGCATATGAAGTGATACAATCGTATCCAGACTCTATTTTCTCTTCTTTTATTAAAGAAACATTACAAATAATACAAAAACTTTAAGAATGTCTCGAAATGGTATATTATTCCTCTTTTTTAGCAAAGATAATAATGATGGGAGGAATATAAATGAATATTCAACGTGCAAAAGAGCTTTCTGTGTCAGCGGAGCAAGCGAATGTTAGTTTTCAAGGCATGCCTGTTATGATTCAACACGTCGACGAAAGCAATGAAACCGCCCGCATATATGAAGTAAAAAACCCAGGACGCGAATTAACAGTTCCAGTTAATAGCTTAGAGGAAATATAAGAAATGCCACTTCATTTTTTTGAAGTGGCATTTTTCTTCCTTTAGATTACTTATTATAAATTTCTTCTATCTTCTATTTTACAGGAGCTGAAAAAATAAGAATTTTCTACTTCTTTTCTTTTTGTGACCTGCTAAAATACAAACTATGGATTAATTATTCACACTATACATTAAGGGGGAAAAATAATGGCATCTAATTTAGAAAAAAACAAGTCTTATTATGCAGTTATATTCACTTCTAATTTATCAAATAATACAACAGATTATAGTAACGTTGCCGACAAAATGGAGGAACTTGCAAAGCAGCAACCCGGATTTCTAGGTGTAGAAAGTGCGCGAGATCATTCAGGAATTGGAATTACAATTTCTTATTGGGAATCACTTGAAGCAATTGATAATTGGAAACGGAACGCCTTACATAAAGAAGCGAAAAAAAGAGGTCGTGAGCAATGGTATGAAAACTTCCACCTACGTATATGCCTCGTTGAGAAAGAATTTAAGTTTCATAGGAGTACATTGTAACGATGAAGAAAAAATTAGCTCTCGTTGTTGTTCATGAAATATATGGAGTGAACGACCATATGCATCACGTTACCCAACACTTCACTTCATCTCATATAGATGTATTCTGTCCTAATCTTCTAAAATCGCAACATGCATTTCATTACAGTGATGAAGAAAAAGCATATCATTTTTTTATGAATCATATTGGATTTGATAATGGAAAAAAGCAAATTGAAGAATTTATTACGCATCTGTCTAGTAGTTACACACATATTGGACTTATCGGCTTTAGTGTTGGTGCTACTATCTCCTGGCTATGTAGTAACAATCCGAAAATAGATTTTATTATCGGATGTTACGGTTCCCGTATACGTGACTATATTCATCTAAAACCAACATGTGCTACCTTACTTATTTTACCTGAAAAAGAAGCAAGTTTTTCAGTATCCTCTTTCATCCAATCGTTGCAGCAACAAAAAAATCCTTTACTAGAAATACAACAACTATACGGTGAACATGGATTTCTAAATCCGTACACTGAAAAATATAACGGGTACTCTACAAAGCAAGCATACAATGTAATAGATGCATTTCTTGTAAAAAACGCTTTTATAAGGGAGAGCTAAATGACACTTGCATTACTCTTACTTATTTTCATATTCATCACCTTTTTCTCAGCGCTAACTATCATTTTTATAACCGTAAAAAAAGGGGAGTTTTCCAAACGCCCCCACTTACAATCTATTATCGTTTGCCTATTATTTTTTACAAATTGGATCTTATATTTATCAACTTTTTATGCGTTACTTCCCGAAAAAATTAGTGAGTTCCTATTTCTGCCTATTTGGTTTTTCCTTTGTATATTAGGTTTTATCACTTTCTGGCGCGAATGGAGAAACAATCGTGTGTTCTCCATATGTATCGGTTTTCTTTCCTTTATTAGTTTTTTATTTGGGCTGTTTTTGTTAGTTCTTTCGGGGATGTGACCGTTATAAAGAGGATAAAAATCCTCTTTATAACAGTTTTTTTCGTTCCATAACGAAAGGAATTATTAAATAAAGAGCGTAAGCAATCACCATCCAAATGGTAAATGACATGATTTGCTGTGAGGATAATTGTGAGAATATGTTAGAAGAATTATACAAGATATAAGAATCTAAAGTTAAACCGATTGCCGTACCACATATACCTAACTTAATAACTGCATATTTTGTAGTATCTAGTCTTTTGTATAACCACATTACAAAGTATAAAGCTATCGCTGTTCCTAATTCAAGAAACGTTAATTGTAGAAAAAATTTATTAGAAGTGTATTCTAATAAAACGGAAGAACCGAAAATAATGAAGAACGCTGATGCAAAAAACCAAACGCCGATAGAAAATAAAATAGTGAGCCAAAGTTTATTATTCACTACCATTACCTCCCTTTTGTAGCTCTATGAACTTTTCCAATAACAGGTGCAAATCACCATATACTTTGTCGCTAGAAAAAGATGGATTGAATAAGGCTTGCAATGCCAATCCATCAATTAATGCATTACATAAAACGCTCCACGTTTCAGTTGAAATTTGAGATGTCATTGTACCTCCTATATTTTTATTTAACACTCTTGTTAATTCTTGGTTTTCATAATGTAACAATCCACCAATTTTATCTTTCATCGCATCATTTTGTAATCCACTAGCTACTAATTGAAAAAACAAATGATGATACATTGAATCTTTCACACATCTACTTTCGGCAGACTGTAAAGCCTTTTCTAACTGTACATCCTTTCCTATTTGTTCCCACGACGCTTTACAAAACGCTTCGGTTACTTCAAGTAATAATTGATCCTTCGTTTTAAAATGATAATATACGGTACCTTGTGTAACTTGAGCACTCTCTGCAACTGCTTTTAATGTCAACTTCTCCATCCCATGCTCTGCAATAATTTCTTTTGCTGCTTCTAGTAACTTCTCTTTATTAACAACATTCGGTTTTGCCATTTCTATGACCACCTTTTAGTTAGTTGGATAACTAACTAAAATTATACAGAAAAATCAGATAAAACAAAAGGAAGAAAAGCCAACATTCAACTTTTCTTCCTTTTATGTTTACCTTTAGATTTCACTGTCACTGATTCACAAGGTGTATAATAAATTTGAGGTGTCGCTCTATCAACAAACATCATAAACGTAATAAAGCCAATAATAAAGAAAATAAACAACGTTAACAAAATTGCTCCTATCGTTAAAAGTATCATAACACCACCCCTATATTTTTCATGTTATTACACTTTTCGCTATTATATGACCGTAATCCTTTTTAGAAAAAGAAACGTAACAAAATAATCACAATCACACCTGTTAATACTGTACCTAATAAACTACGAGTATATATCGCGACAAGAAATGTTGGAATTGCTGCGATCAGATAATCCCACTGCATCGTCTCATGCATAAATAAAACTTGTGCTAAAAGTGCTGCTAATATCGCAATTGGTATGTAATTTAACCATTTTAAACCCCAGTCTGGAATTTGTAGTTTGCTAAATACGAGTAGAGGTAAAATACGTGGCACGAGTGTAACAGCTCCTGCTGCTAATAAAAGTAATATTACGTCTAATCTCATTTCCATTTTTCAATCACCACTCCAATCGTCGCAGATAGTAATGTTGCGATAATAACCGCTATACTATCTGGCATAAATAAGTGTGAAACGTATGCAAGTATAATCGCTATAATTGCAACAGTAAGATGAATTGCTAGCTTCGGTTTACTACTTATAAGCTGAAGTACAAATAATCCGATAAACATCGCTGGTAATGCATAATCCATCCCATACATATGCGGGTCTGGTATCCACTCACCAAATAGCCCGCCAATGATAGTAGCAAGAATCCAATTTAAATAAGCCGTTACATTTAGCCCAATCATCCATCTTTCGCCTAAATATCCTTTTTGCGCTGCATGCTGTACTGCAACACCGAACGTTTCATCTGTAATTTGCGAACCAATTAGTAAGTTTTTAAATAGAGGCAGTTTCGTAAAGTACGGCGCAAGTGCAGCACTCATAAGAAGGTGGCGCAAGTTAACAAAAAATACAGTAAAAATAATTGCGGAAGCAGGTGCACCAGCTGCATACATACCAGCTAATATAAATTGGGCAGAACCTGCATAAATTAAAGTGGACATAAACGCAATTTCAATGATGGAGAAACCTGCTGTTTTTGCAATTACACCAGCTGCTATACCGATGCTCAAATAACCAAATACAGTTGGTAAACAATCTTTTACTCCCTGCTGAAATGTATCATCGCTCTGCAAAGCTACATGAGCCTGAGCTTTACTCATCCTTATCATCCTCCATTCCTTCTAAAGTTCGTTTTCCTGTTACGACATGAACTAAATCTATATTTTCACGCCATAACGTATCTAACTTATCAGCTCCAAATTCCTTCGTGATTTCTTCAACCATAATATCGTGCCGCACATACTCTGTAGCAACGAGAACTAATGCTGGGTCATACGTTGTAACAGCCCACGAAGTGCTATCATTTGTGAAGTTCGCAATTAATACTTCTTCCCCGTCACGCGCGATTACAGTTAAATGACCACCCATTCTCTTTTCAACAACGTGGGGCGTCATATAATTATGGTGAAACGTCGCGCCTATTTTTGTATTTGGAGCGCCAAATAAGATTGAAAATATATGTACGCCTTCCTCTTCCTTTTGATGAATGTATGGCTCAATTTCACGCACTTGATCTTCCCATACAGAAATCCATAACTCTTCCTTTGCTCTATTAATTATATTGCATATTTCTTTCAAAACACGATCATTTGAGCGAATATGCGAAATTACATCTATTTGTCGCTCTTGTTCTAAACCATTTAATTTCTCATCTAAAAATTCAAAGGACTTCTCAAAGTCTTTTCGCATTCGATCCATTAATTCGGTAGCTGGTACTGGTACATATTTAACTGGTTCAGAAGGTACAATATGTACCGCTCCTTTATCCATTAACTTACCGAGTACCTCGTAAATCATAGAACGAGGTACTCCTGTTTGTTTACTCACTTCATAACCAGTTACTGGGGAATGTTTTAGCAATCCAATATACGCTTTACATTCATACTGGGAAAATCCTAACTTTTGTAATTCCTTTATAATTTCATCCATCGGTAACCCCTCACAATCTAAATCGCTCTAACTTCAAAACGACGATTTTGCTTTCCTTTACTTTTTACTTTATCAATAACAAGCGTTCCTATTTCACTCGTATTTTTCACATGTGTGCCTCCACAAGCTTGTTCGTCTAAATTTTCAATTGTAACAATGCGGATTTCTTGTATAGTAGTTGACAGGAGGTTTATGGCTGTTTTAATCATTCCTACAGCATTTTCTGCTTCTTCGCGGCTCATATAACGAGTAGAAATTTCTTTATTTTGTTCAATAAGTTTATTCACTTCCTTAACAATTTCTTCTACTTCCACGCTCGATAACTCTTGTAACTCATTAAAATCGATACGTGCTTTGTCAGGATAAATTTGATTTCCAGTGCATAGAGCTCCATATTTTTCATAAACGACAGCTCCGATAAGATGCAGTAAAGAATGATGACGCATTAAATTATGACGTCTTTCCCAATTAATCTCTAATTTAACAGGACCTAATTTTACTTGAGCTCCATCTTTTATATAGTGAACTATTTCTCCCTGCTCCTTTTTTACTTTTTCAACTTCAAATACAGACCCATCTTGTACAATGACACCCGTATCACATTCCTGCCCCCCACCAGTTGGATAAAAAACTGTTTCTTTTACAAATACTTTATTCCCTTCTACTTTTATCACTTCTGTTTCGCAACTCGTTTTGTATGCATCTTCTAAATATAATGCCGTTGTCATACTCTCACCTCTTTAGTAGTTATAGTTATACCTACTAATATAAAAAAGAAGCTCCGTAAAGTCAATTGATAATTCTGAAATTTAAAATTAACAAAAGACTCCTATATTAGGAGTCCACTATCTCAATATTTCATTCGCTTCTTTTTCATAAATTTTATCAAATGAAGTCATAACGCGTTGTGATGCTGAAATCATTCTTTGATCCGTCATAAGATCTGCCATCTCTTTCGTCATATCTACATTTGAATTTTCTAGCATATGGTTTTTTACTGTCCCTGTTCCGTTCGGTAAATCAGCAATGTTCCCTTCTGCTAGTGTAAAACTTTTGTTTTCTCTTTGTACGAGACGATTATTCGCTTCTGCACCTACTGTTTTTGTTTGCAAGCGAGCAACATTGTTTTGTGTTACTGCATCATATAACGTACCGTCTGCTTGTACAGCTACTTTTGCTCCTTCTGGAATATGAATACGTTCATTATTCTCTCCCATTACGAAAGCGCCTGAAGTTGTTTGTAAATAACGATCACTATTTAATGTAAAACTACCGTCTCTCGTTAAAAACGTTTCATTATTTTTAGATGTAACGAAAAACGAAACTGTGCCTGCAGTTCCATCATCTAAAAAGAAATCTGTAGCACTATTTGTCATTTGTATATTTCCTTGTACTAAGTTCACATGCGTTGCGGCTGGTACTACAGCGTAATCGACCGAACCGATATTTGTCACAGCCCCATCACCACGGCGATATGTGTCTTGTACATCAAATACTTTAGAAGTCATATTTTCTGCTTTAAATCCTGTCGTTTGAGCATTTGCAACGTTATTCGAATGAACATTAATACGTTGCATGTAATTCATCATACCCATAGAACCTATATAAAGACCGTTCATACTCGTTTGAATAAGGCGGTTGCCTTATCCTTCACCTCTTTTCTATGATGTTTGCAACATTTGTTTCGCTAAATGTTCAGCTGTAGCGATATGTATATGTTGCTTCACGTCTTGTCCGTCTGTCATTAATACAATTGGAGCTGATGATACTGCTGGAATTTTCAACAATTCACCACTACTTGCTGTTTCATCAAATTTCGTAAATACGATACCATCAATATGAATATCTTTAAAGTTCGTAATGATTTCAATCATATCTTTACTTTTCATCGAAGCTGATAACGTTAAGCAAATATAATCTGGCTCTACTTGTCCCATCGTTTCAATCATTTCTTCCACTGTTTCTGACGCACGATAATTTTTTCCGGCTGTATCTATTAAAATATAATCGACACGCGCTTCTTCTTTAAAATACGTAAGCGCTCTTGTCATTGCAGCTTCATCACGTACAGCGATTACTTCAAATCCAATTGTCTTTACGTAATCTTGCAGTTGCTGTACTGTTCCAATGCGTGAATGGTCTGTCGTAATAAAACCGACCGTTTTTTTCTTACCGTGGAACTGCCACGCCATTTTCGCAAGTGTCGTCGTTTTTCCAACACCAGTTGGACCGATTAATGCAATTGTTTGCACTTCTTTTTCAAATACGTTTTCCGTGTTGAAATGAGATCTCATATCTTCTAATATATATTCGATCACTTCTTCTTCTGTAATCATCGTCGCATTCTCAAACTTCACTTTTAACTTTTCAGCATATGCATGAATGAAGTATTGTTCTACATCGTTTTGCTCTAGCATGCGAATTACCTTTTGAATAATAAAAGGTACAGATTCTTGCTTTTCTTTTTTTACAACAACTTCTTCTTTCTTAACGGGAACGACTTTTTTCACAGTTTTTTGCTTTTCCGTTACTTTCGTTTCTTCCGTCTGTTTCACAACGACGATACCTTTTTCAAACAGCTTTAATAGTTTCTCTTTCTTTCTTGTCCATTCTTCACTATTTCCTGTTTGCATCGCTGCGTATGACATGGGAGTCGTCACGTTTTCTAAATTGTGCAGTACCGATTGAATTCCGTTCGCCTTCACAATTTGTTCTGAAGGATCGTTCACAACATCCATTAATTGTTCATGAAATTGAGCTGTGCCTTCGTTCACTTCTTCTTGTTTATCCTCTGGAAAAGCGACTAACATTTCATAATTCTTTTTCCAAAAAAACGGGATATTTCGTTTTACACTTTCATCGACAACGTAATAATAATCTGTACCATATTGGTCAAATAATTTTCGATACAATTCATTTTTCGAAGCTGCTTTTATTCGCATTAACGCTTCTTTCTTTTCTGTACTTTCCATTACTTCACCCCCTACTATTCAATATAGGCAATTTGATCTACAACAATCTCTGGTGCTAATTCGCTAATACAAAGTACTTGTGCTTCTATTTGATAACGTTCTAGCAGTCTTACAATCGCAAACCTGAAATCTTTTCTACGTGTTAATAATACTGGTTCTCTTCCCATTAGCCTCGCTTGTTTGAATACGCGTTGTACTTGCTCAACGACTCGCGATTCCAAATCTAAATCCCAGTTTAATAAATAACCTTGATAAGAATTGTTCACAACGTCCGCATCTAATTCGATTGAATCTGAGAAGAGCGCCGCATAAATTTTACCGTCAGGATTTTTCGCATTTTCACAAATAACTTTTGAAATACATTCACGGACGAATGACGTTACACCGTCAACGTGGTTTTGATAAATTTCTTTTCCGTCAATAATACCTTCGATAATGGTTGGTAAATCACGAATAGAAATACCTTCTTTTAAAAGTTGTTTAATGACATTTTGAACGAGTGATAAGTCGATTTCTTTCTTCTTAATCTCCTCTAATAAAACGCCGTTATCATTTTCAAGCGAGTTAATTAAGTCTTTTACATGTTGACGCTGAATTAACTCATGAAGATTACGTCTAACGATAACATCTAAATGTGTAATTAATATGCTAAGTGGTTCTAATACTTGATAGCCTTTCATTTGTGCATCTTGTACCATATGCTCCAAAATCCAATATCCATCTTCACCGAAAATCGGATCTTTCGCTGGTTCTGCATCTAAATCGGCCATTACATTTGGTGTTTTCAATGCTAATAAGTAACCTGATTTTAAAACACCTTCAGCTGCCTTTGCACCTTTAATACGAATAATGTAACGTCCGCGTGGTCTAAAACTCGTATTATCTTTAAAGTTAATGCCAGGAACGTTAATACCAAGGTCGGTAATAATCGACTTTCTCATCAGAACAACTTTATCACGAGCTGTTTCTCCGTTAATTTTCTGCTTTACAAGTGCTGCTAAATCTAAACCGAGTTCTACTATAATTGGATATTTATCTGTAAATACTCCGAATGAATCTTCCACTTGTTGTAGTTGCTCATCTTCACCTTGAATCATTTCTATTTCTTTTTGAAGCTCGTCTTCTTTTTCTTTCTTTATTCGGTTTTTATTACGAATTCCTAAGAAGATAATTGTTCCACCAACGAGTGCGAATGGTAGAAATGGTAGCGGAGTAAAAATACCCATCGCTATAAATAAACCACCAAGCGCATATACAACGACTTCATGCGCTAATAACTCTTTAAAGATTCCTTCTGTTACTGTATCCGGTGAACCGTCAAATACACGCGTTACGATAATACCCGTTGAAATTGCAAGCATAAGCGATCCAATTTGGTTTACAATCCCGTCACCGACAGTTAACTGCGTATAATGAAGAGCTGCTTCACCAAAACTCATTCCTTGCTGCATCATTCCGACAATTAAGCCAAAAATAATGTTTACGAATAAAATGACAATCCCGAAAATAACGTCCCCTTTAATGAACTTCCCGGCACCATCCATCGCTCCGTAAAACTCTGTTTCCATATTTAATTTTTTTCGTTTTGCTTGTGCATCTTTTTCTGTAATAATACGCTGGTTTAAATCCGCATCGATCGACATTTGTTTCCCTGGTAAAGAATCAAGTGTAAAACGTGCTGCTACTTCAGCTGTACGAGATGCACCGTTTGCAACGATAAACTGGAATATAATTAATACTGTAAAAATAACGATACCAATTAATAAGTTCCCGCCAATTACGAACTGGCCGAACTCTTCAATAACATGACCGGCATTTCCGTTTGTCAAAATCGCTCGCGTCGTCGATACGTTAATCGATACGCGGAAAATTCCGATTAATAACAACATCGTCGGAAACGACTTTAATTCATCCCACTCGTTAATACTTGTCGCTCGCATATAAATAAGCACTGACATACTTAGTAGAAAAACGATAATGATATCAAGTATAAATGGTGGAAGTGGAATTAAGAGCGCCACTACGAATGACGCTGCTAAAAAGATAGAAAAATAGGTTCTTGCAGAATCTATCTTAAACAAAGAGATCTCCTCCAAACGCGCTATTATACTTCAAGTTCATTCGTTTGAATTAAATAGCGCATAACTTCAATTACAGCTACGTATAAATCTTCTGGAATCGTCTCATCCTCCTCGACTTGATAATATAAAGAACGAGCAAGCGGACGGTTTTCCACCATTGGTATTTCTTGTTCACGGGCAAGTGTTCGTATATATAATGCGAGCTCATCTTCCCCTTTTGCAACGACAATCGGTGCTGCGTCAACGTGTTTATTGTACCTGAGTACGACCGAAATATGAGTCGGGTTATTTACAATAAATGTTGCGCCATCCATCTTCTTCGCAATTGTTCCTTGCAATATAGCGTGCATAAAGTTTTTTCGTTTCCCTTTTACTTGCGGGTCCCCTTCATTATCTTTATGCTCTTGTTTTACTTCTTCTTTTTTCATCTTAATATCTTGTTCGTACTCCCACTTTTGATAAATAAAATCAATAATAGAAAGAACGATTAATATAATTAAAATAGCTAAGAAGATAAATTTAATTTGCCTAATAATTTCAGTAAGTGACGCAGTCCAGTTAAATCCAATCATACTCACGATTTTCTCTAAATTCTTTTTAAAGAGAACGTAAGCGACATAACCAATTAACCCCATATAAAACAGTGATTTCAAAATATCTACTAAACTTTTACGACTAAACAATCTCGTAAAATAATTTTTTGGATTAATACGTGACGCTTTCGGCTTAATAACTTTAGAAGAAAATAAGAAACCAACTTGAATCATATAATTGAATAAATGAAAAGCGTATACGAGTATTAATATCGGAGCTGATACTTTTAGTAGTAAAATCCCCATCATATAAAAATACTCGGTCGAATCTGTATTTTTTCCAATTTGATCAAACAGCACGGATACAGAATTGGCAATCTCAAATCCTAGCCAATCTCCAAAAAAGTAAACGACAACTGCTAACACAAGTATGGAAAATAAATTATTTAAATCTTTACTCCGGGCAATATTCCCTTCTTCACGCGATTTCTTACGCTTCTGCGGGGTGGCCTTTTCTGTTTTATTATCCTTTGCCATGTGCGTCCCCCTACTTCGTTAAGAAAAAGTTAAATAGTTTCGTATATTCCTCAAGCAATACATCCGTCATAATTTTAAACACATAACCGAGCATCGGTACACTCATCGCAATAAACAAAATACCACATGTAATTTTAATAACATACGCATTCATAAAAACGTTTAATTGCGGAGCGTTTTTTGCGATTAAAATTAAAACAAAGTTAATGATGAATAAGCTTCCCATGAGCGGAAGAGCAATTTCAACCGCTGATGTAATCGCAAATAATAACGTTGCGAGTAGACTATCTAAAAAACTAGTCGTCAGCAATTTTGAAATCGCCTCTGTATATTGAAACGACTTTAAAATCGTGGCAACGAAATAATTAATGCCGCCAAGTGAAATAAAAATAATGAGAAAAAATATATCAAAAATGGTTGATAGTAAAGTAGACTGTGAACCTGCGTTTACATCAAACAAACTTGCTTGTGATAAACCGATATCAAAGTCTAAAATATGCCCGGCCATTTTCGGAATGTTCCACAGCATTTCTACAATTTTTGAAAGTGATAATCCAATTACAATTTGCGTACCAGCATAAGCTGCAACGTCCCAAACAGTCTTGATGTGAGAGACATCAACTTGATCGGCAACAGTAATCGAAAGAGCAAGTCCAAATGTAACCTTCGCCATTGCTGGAATGGATCGACCTGAGAAAAACGGTAAAAAATATAAAAATGAAGTAATGCGGCAAAACGCAAAAAACGTCGCCGCCCATAATTCCATATTCATTTCAGTCCACCTATCTTAGTACGAACGCAACAGCGATGGAATTTTATCAAATAAATCTAAAATAAGCGTCGTTAACTCTTGAAACATCCACGGACCTAAAATGATAATAACGAGTACAATACTCGCCATCTTCGGTAAAAACGTCAGCGTTTGTTCTTGAATTTGCATCATTGCCATAATGACAGCGATGATAATAACGACAATCATACTTACACCGGCAACCGGCATTAAAATCATAACCCCTTTATAAAAAAAGGTTTGAAAAATATCTATAATTGGTGACGTATTCATTTATATGACTCCTATCACATAGCATCAAACGCTTCAGGCGACCGTTTTAAACATAATGTCGACGATTTTTGTATATCCACCTAAATATACGAAAACGAGTATTTTAAATGGTAAACTTAAAATCATCGGCGGTACCATCATCATCCCGAGGTACATTAACAGTGTACTAATAATCAAATCTATAAATACAAACGCTAAATAAATGAACATCCCTGTTAACAATCCCTTTTGAATTTGCGTTAACGTAAAGGATGGTACGAGCGTAAATAAGGATAGATCCTTTAAATCTTTCGGCAACTCTTCTCCGCGCACTTTCAGCATCATTTTTAAATCATGCTTATACGTATGCTTTGACATATACTCTTTCATAATCGGCGCTGTCGTTTCCGCAGCTTGACTTACTGTTATTTTCTCTTTTGTCATCGGATCCCACACATCGCTCTTTAGCTGCCCAAGAACAGGCTGCATCGTAAAGAGTGATAAAAATAAGGCAAGTCCAACAAGTACTTGGTTCGGTGGTAAATTCATTACCCCAAGTCCTTGACGTGTAATCCCAAGAACGATCATAAAATAAGTAAAATGTGTAAATAATAGAACGATAGATGAAGATAATGATAAAAGGGTAACGAGCGCAAATAACTGTACACTTGAGTTACTCGTAAACTCTTTTCCATTTTCGAAATTAATAAAACCGTTTTGGGCTGCATACGCTGGATTTACAAAAATAATTGAAAAAACGATAGAAAATACGAAAATAACGGCTAATAACGATAACTGTTTCTTTATTCTCATGATGGATCCTCTACTTTTTTCGTTTCACTCTTCACCGCGTCTTCTAGCGCTTGTTGAAACTGATTTCCTGTTCCTGTTAATTGCACAGACTGTACACCGTTATTACTAATAACAGTGAACACTTGCTTGCCGTCTACTTCAAATAAAAAGGCGCTCGTTTGATGATTTAAATACACGCCGTCCTTCACTTGAATGTGGCCATTTTCACCTTGTTTAAAAAACTGCTGCTTGCGCGTCTTTTTCGTCATATAATATGCACCGTAGCCGAGCGCACCAAACAGTAAAACGACTTGAAATAAGGTCGTCATATACGACATATGACTCCTCCTCTACTCTTTATCTTGCATTTGACTTTGCGCTTTCATAAGCGCAGCTTGCTTCTTGTCAGCTTCAATTTCAGAAATAATAATACCGAACTTCTCGTCCATTACGATCGCTTCCCCGATGCCGACTTTCATATTACTTAAATATACATCTACTTTATGTCCTAAGTTTTTCTCTACTTCCAGAACATCGCCAACTTTTAATTGCTTCACGTCACCAAGCGTAATAGATGCCTTTCCAAGCTTTACACCAAGTTCAATCGAAATATCTGAAACAGTATCAATATGTGCTTTACTTGCTTCATTTCGCTTTCCTGCAAAATCTTCTAATCCCATTAATGACACAGGAGATACTTCATGCTTCATATGGATCCTCCTACTCTACAAAACTTTTAAATAAGAGCGCCTTACGCGTTCCATCTTTTCCAATAAAACAATTAAATTTATGCTTTCCATCTACATAACCAAGTAATTCATCCGAAACTTTCGTATGGAGCGGAATTATATCGCCTTCTTCAATTTGTTCAATCTCGCCCATTGTCATCTTCTGCTCACCAATTGCAACGTGAACAGGTTTGTACACTTGATTTACTTTCGCTTCCACTTCTGAAGTATACTTTTTACGCTTATCCGAAGAATGTTCAACAATATTTTCAGACGTTAACTTATCCATAATTTCTTCAACAGATAAGAATGGAATACCGATACGCACCGTCGTATTCCAAAAATCCGTTTTCATATTTACGTTTAGTAATGAAATGATATCACTCGCTGTCGTAATCTTTAATGCATTCGGATCTGTCTCTGTCGTTACAAATTTTGGTTCAATCGCAACAACGCTTTCAAATGATTGCTCTAAATTTTTGCAAAGGAGCATAAAAATATTATCCAATGTTAAAAACTCAAATGCGGTAAGTGGTCTGCGCATCGTAAAGTTACGCTTACTATCTCCGCCAAGCCAACATTCATGAATATAAATAACGAAAGCTAAATCAATCTCAATAACAATTTCTCCAAGCTCCGGAAGGCCAAGATCAATAACGCAATATAAATAGTAATCTTTCGGCATTTTCTCCACATACTCACTCGTAAATGGAACTTGCTCAACCGTTGAAGGCTCTAACTCAATCGGAATACGCATACGCGCTGACAACGTCTGTGACGTCTGTTTACCAAATGTAGAAGCAATTGCTTGCAAGCTACGTAAATGCTCAACACCGAACTTCTCCGGTCTATTAAAATCATACTCTTGAAATTTCTCTTGCTTTCCTGCTTCTTGTGCGAAAGCTGGCATTTCCTCGCCTTCATTAACCGCCTTCAGCAGGGCATCAATTTGCTCTTGGCTTAATTTTTCGCCACTCATGACAATCCCCTTCCCTACCTTTTCAATTCAACGATTTCAACGTACATCTTCCCGTTTTTCGTCAAAATCTTTCCGGTTCCAATCTCTTCATTCTCAAGCATAAGACGTACCGTATTTTTCGTTGAATTTTCAAGACGATACAATGTACCTTTCGTAATATGAAGCAAATCTTCAATTTTCTTTTTCGTATTTCCGATTTCAAAATAAATTGTTAACGGAATATCATCTTGTAATTTCAAATCTAGCCAACTCCCATATCATGTTCACGAAAATTTCATGTTCTCTCTATATATGAAACTTCTTATTTTGAAACGTCGATATTTAATATTTTTTTAATATATCCTTGCGTTTCTTTAAATGGCGGTACGCCTCCGTACTTTCTCACATTACCAGGGCCAGCATTATAAGATGCAAGCGCTAGTACGAGGTCGCCATTATTTTTCTTCAAATAACCGCTTAACTCTTTCACGCCGCCTTCAATACTTTCAGCTGGTGAAAATGGATTTTTTATACCCATCTCTTTCACATTCGCTGGCATAAGCTGCATAAGCCCCATCGCCCCTGCATGCGACACCGTTTTCGGATTAAAATCAGATTCTACTTCAATCATTTTTTGAATTAACGTTTTCGGAATTCCGTATGTATGACTTACACGATCTATAATATCCTCATACTTCCCTTCATTGGAAGAACGTATTTTTTGAATATTATACTTCTTCGTTAATCCCCACGTATCAGCAGCCTCATTTTTCGTTTCTGAGAAACGTCGTTCAAACTCTTTTTGTGCGACTTGCACTTCAGTTTCAGGCTTTTCTTCCGGCTTACTTACTTCCTCTACTTTATTAATAGATTCTTCCGGTTTATTTACGACCGTTTCTATTTTCGTAGATTGTACCGGCTGACTCATATCCTCTACCTTTGCCGGCTGCGTAGTACCCTTCGTCTCCTTCGCAGGTTCACTCTGCAACTTCTCTTGAAAACGACTACTAACGAATGCTTGTGGACTACTTAACTTTTGCTGAATTTGTCCTTTCTTATATGCAAGCACTTCTTTTACTATATTTCCAACTATCATAATATCACCTTTTCGGTAAACAAAGATAATCTAATATTAGAGTTTTTTTTTAAAGTTTGCAATAATCCTTTTAATAATATTGTAATAAAAAAATGAATATATTGTTAAACTGTTATTTTTTTATATTTATTAATTCGAATTTTTAGTTGACACCCGCTATGACAGGGATTACAATAAATCTCGAAATTGATTTTTTCGCATATTACCGTTTTTCAATTTGCAGAAAAGTCAATATAAAAAAATGGGGGTTCTTAACATGAGAATTAATACAAACATTAATAGCATGCGTACTCAAGAGTACATGCGCCAAAACCAAGCTAAAATGAGTAACGCTATGGACCGTTTATCAAGCGGTAAACGTATCAACAACGCTTCTGACGATGCAGCAGGTCTTGCAATCGCAACTCGTATGAAAGCACGTGAAGGTGGCTTAAACGTTGCTTCTCGTAACACACAAGACGGAATCTCTTTAATTCGTACAGCTGATTCTGCTCTAAATTCTGTTTCAAATATCTTACTTCGTATGCGTGACCTTGCAAACCAATCTGCAACTGGCACTAACACGGAAAAAAACCAATCTGCTCTGCAAAAAGAGTTCTCTGCATTAAAAGATCAAATTGATTACATTTCAAAAAATACACAATTCAATGATAAAGCACTACTTAGCGGTGAAGGCGATACACAAGTTGGTAATATTACAATTAAAATCCAAACATTAGATTCTGATGATGCTGGTAAACAACTTGACATTAAATTAGGTAGTGCTACAGCTAAAGCTTTAGGACTTGATACATTATCAATTGAAGGTACTTCTGCAACTGGCGGAACTGGCGGCGGAACTGCTGATGTTTCAGCAATGAATACTGCATTTGATACTTTTAAAAATACATTTGATGCTGCAACAGATCCTGCTGATAAAAATGCAGCTGTCGACACTTTAAAAGCTGCATGGAATACTAATAAAACTAATTTTGATGCTGCTACTATTGCAGACTTTGACGCAGCTTTAAATGACTATGCAACAAACACTGACAAAGCTGCTGCATATACAGCAATTAAAGAAGGATTTGCTAAACTTGCAGCAGCTCCAGCTGCCCCAGGTACTCCAGCTACAGGTAAACCAGCAGCTTTAGACGCTGTAAAACAAATCGACAAAGCACTTGAAAGCATTGCTACTAGCCGCGCTGACCTTGGTGCAACTTTAAACCGTCTTGACTTTAACGTAACAAATCTTAAGAGCCAAGAAAACTCTATGGCAGCTTCTGCTTCTCAAATCGAAGACGCTGACATGGCGAAAGAAATGTCTGAAATGACTAAGTTCAAAATCTTGAACGAAGCTGGTATCAGCATGCTTTCTCAAGCAAACCAAACTCCACAAATGGTTTCTAAATTATTACAATAATCCATTTGAGTTAGCTTCATGAATAAACCTCTCTGCTTGCGGAGAGGTTTATTTTTTGTAAAACCTTTCTTTTTTTAGGTGGAAGAGAGCATCCGCGATGTGTAGAAGCGGTCAGTGCCTGTTTTAATCCCCTCTTAAGTTAAAACACAAATAGCAAATAAGCATAAGCCTTTTAATCTTTTCATGACCTTTTATTAGCTTTGGAACACTAACTATATCAAACTATAAGGAGTGTCTATAATGCGTATTGGTACGAATGTTTTAAGTATAAATGCTAGGCAGCCGTTGTATGAGAATGAGAAGCGTATGAATGTTGCGATGGAGCATTTGGCGACTGGTAAGAAGTTGAATCATGCTTCTGATAATCCAGCTAATATTGCGATTGTGACTCGTATGCATGCACGAGCGAGTGGTATGCGCGTGGCGATTCGTAATAATGAGGATGCGCTATCGATGCTTCGCACGGCAGAAGCTGCTCTTCAAACTGTGACGAATATTTTACAGCGTATGCGTGATTTAGCTGTTCAATCTGCTAATGGTACAAATTCAAATAAAAACCGTGATTCACTAAATAAGGAGTTTCAGTCTTTAACAGAACAAATTGGCTATATTGGCGAGACGACTGAGTTTAATGATTTATCCGTGTTCGACGGCCAAAACCGTCCTGTTACGTTAGATGATATTGGTCATACAGTAAATATAACGAAACACATTCCCCCTTCC
This sequence comes from Bacillus paramycoides, assembly GCF_038971285.1. NCBI lineage: Bacteria > Bacillati > Bacillota > Bacilli > Caryophanales > Bacillaceae > Bacillus > Bacillus paramycoides. The sequence goes on along the minus strand of NZ_CP152427.1, from coordinate 1,608,688 downwards.
CCTACACAACATGACATCAACATTTCAACAGAACAAGAAGCAAGAACGGCGATTCGTAAAATTGAAGAGGCTTTACAAAATGTATCACTTCATCGTGCTGATCTTGGGGCTATGATGAATCGTTTACAGTTTAATATTGAAAATTTAAATAGCCAAAGTATGGCCCTAACAGATGCTGCATCTCGAATTGAAGATGCGGATATGGCGCAGGAAATGAGCGATTTTTTAAAGTTTAAATTGTTAACTGAAGTTGCACTTAGTATGGTTTCACAAGCAAATCAAATTCCGCAAATGGTTTCCAAGTTACTACAATCTTAAAAAATCATCTTCCTTCTTTGAAACGATTCCATACAAAACAAAAGGGAAATACATATAAACTATGTATCTCCCTTTTATTTTGTACCCAAATTTTATTACTGCGTTACAGTCATAACCTGCCCACTACGATCAACCATAATTTTCATTTTACCGTCTTGTGCGTTATATAACCCTAATTTATGCAAATCTTGTTTACATTCTTTTACGAAGAAAGGCAATGTGCGAATTTGATCGATATCAGAACTCGTAATGAAATGAATTAAATGATGCGTCATTTCTTTTATATCATGAACAAGTTCTTCCTTTTCTCGCTTTAGCTTTTCATTTTCAGCCCGTAATACATGCAATTCGCCTTCGAGACCACGTGCATTCTTTTCATCTTTTGAACGCTCTGCAGCCATGCTAGAAAGCTTATAGATTCCTTCCATAAACTGATGTAGTTCATGCTCTTTTCTTTCACTACACTGGCTAATCGTTTCAAAATTATCAACAATACCAGATATAACTGTTACAAGGCTTTTTTCACTCTCTGTATTTTGAACTTCTTCTCTTAACTCTTGCTTGTTTTCTTTTTTCATCTCAACAATCGGTTGTTTTACAGGTGTATATTTTCGCTTTCGTCCTGGTTTTTGTTTTTCAATATTTTCAAACGGTATTTCACATTTTTTTAATTTGTAATACGTATTTTGCAATTGACTTTCTGTTTTTGAAAAAAGATTTAGTTCTTTTTTACTAACGTATTTTGAAATATTAATAATGTTTAAACCGTGACGTTGGGAAAATTGATACACTTCATACAGTAACTCTAGCTCAGACTTCAGCCATGTAATCGCTGATTTTTCATATGCTCGCATCCCGCCATGTTTTTCTATATCTATTTGAAATAATACCATTCTATTATATAAATCAACTAGTTCTTCATATTTTACTTGGAATTGTTTTTCTATTTTTTTAAATTCCGCTTCTAGTTGCATATCGTTCATTTTAGTATTTGACATGTTTTGTAAAAGATTTAATACATTGATTGCTGTGTGGTGATACATAATCTGTGTCACTCCCCCTCATCCTTTCACAATTCTCATCTGACTCCCATGTCTTCTCAGAAAATAGCATTTTTTTCATATCCATATTATAACATTTCGAAATTATCTGTCAAATATTAAACATACAAAAATGTATAGAAAGTATAGAAATAGAAAAATTATTTTTAATTAATATGTATAATTACATATTAATTATATTATATGGTATTTCGGATATATTTTCACCGAAAAAGTTTGCGTTACTACGCAACCTTACTAGCATATTCCAAACATACACTCTCTTATATTTTCAAATAAACAAGCCCGCTATTTATTCATTAAACGAATTGAAAATCTCGAAGTAGAGACTATTCATACAGCCACAAACACTCCAAAAATGTTTAATCTTTCTACCTGTACAGTAGAGTATAGAATGCAAAAAAGGAACTAGCCAGTACTACTTACACGTGGCTAGTTCCCTCCTCCCTACTAAAAAAATAGAGTTGTATATCAGTTCTTCAAACCCTCAATTAAAGGCTCTTTTCTTCTACTGACCTAAAACCACTCCATATCTCTGGTCTCACATCGCATAGGGCTCTATTAGGCACTGACCGCTCTACGCATGGTTAGAGCTTTTATTCCAGCTAAAAAAAGCTTTTCAAAACGTTTTTTACAGCACTAACTTATCAACTAAACCAATTAACTCTTGAATATCTGGCTTACTTACTTGAGCATTTGCTCCTACAGCTTCGCCTTTATGGAATAATTCGTTTGTAATTAATGAAGAGAAAATAATGACCGGTAAACGATTCATTACTTCACTATCCTTAACAACTTTCGTTAAATGATGTCCATCCATTTTAGGCATTTCAATATCCGTAATTAGCAAGTGAATATGTTCAAACATTTTTTCCCCTTGCTCTTTCGCTAATTTTTCAATTTGTGCTAATGCTTCTGCACCATTGCTGAAGAAGTTCATTTTCGTATATCCAGCTGATGATAATGTTTCTTCCAATATTTGGCGAAGCATCGCTGAATCTTCTGCTATATAAATAACTTTTTCAGCTCGATCTGTTTTCTGTTCTAGCCCTGCAAGTGATTTATTGTCATAACCAGTACCGCTAATTTCACATACAATTTTTTCATAATCTAATAGTAAAATAATTTGTCCATCTAGCTTTACAATACCAGATGTCGTTTCTTCTAGTCCCATAGATAATGAAGCTGGTTCATCAATTTGTTCCCACGAAATACGTTGAATACGATGCACTTCATCCACACGGAAAATAACTTTCATTTGATTTAATTCTGAAATAATAAATTTCGTTTGATCAAGTGGCTTTGTCGATTTTAAATTAAGAGCCGTTGCTAAATTAATAACAGGTAAAATTTCACCACGTACTTGTACAACACCTTCAACTGCATGATGAGATTCTGGCACAGTTGTAACAGGGAATGGATTAATGATTTCACGTACTTTCATTACGTTAATACTAAATAGGTTTTCACCAACAGTATATGTAACAATCTCTAATTCATTTGTTCCGCTTTCTAATAAAATACTTTGTGCTTGTGACATAAAGGTGTCGCTCCCCTTCCATTAATTCCGTATATCTAATTATTAAGCTTTATAAAAGAGAAAAAGTCAACTACCTATATAAAAAATATAGATAGTCGAACGATTTATTTTAAAAGACGCTTAATCTTGTATAAACGAAGCAAGTGCCTCTAATAACACTTCTTGTGCTCCTACAATTTCTGTTGGCATTGCTTCCCACTTTTTCGAAAGCTCCGTTTCTACTCTTATTCTTAGCTCCGAATCCATTTCTTCTAGCACATATTCTTTCGTCGCTATATCAACATCAAGTAGCGCAAGTGCATATAATTCTGGATCATTTATTTTTTTAAATAATTTTTTCAATATAGCTGGTGCTATATGTTTTAATTTTTCAATATGAATTTCCTTATCCGAAAATAGTAACTCATATTGAATAAACGTAACATTATCTTTAATCACTTTAAAATAGCAATTATTTTTTTTATCATTTACAAAATAACCGTTCGGATCTGCAATAATACTCTCTACTTTACGAATTAAATCCGGCAAACTACTCGCCGCCATAACAGTCCGCTGCTCAACCTCACTTGGCGAAATGAATGTAACGCGATACTTATTCTGCGCCATCCTCCTCATCTCTCCTTTTATAGAAATCTATCGTCACATACTATCCAGAAGGCACTGGTCTACTTTGAAATGATTATCTCATCCCAACGCCTCCATAGCTCTATTCTTACAACTAGCAGCTCGTCTGGATCATAACTGTTTATCCACACCAAACTTCGCTTACCTCTTCTTATACTACCCTAGTAACTCTCCATACCTCTGTCCTTACACACCAGTCGAGGTCCTATTAGGCACTAACCGCTCCAAAACAATGCTGGGTCCTCTCTTCAACCCTAAAAAGAGCTTTTAAGGTCTTTTTAGATCTTTTTAAGAGCTTTTCAACAACTCAATGTTATTGAACCAAAATGCAATCTGCTGATCCGTTATCCCTGATAGTGTAATAAAAAACTCACGGCACTTCATCTCGTCCTTAAACAGTTGATACTTCCATTCTCCTTCGCTACCAACACTTACGAAATAAAACTCATGAATACGGCCAATGATTGATTGCTTTTCACCAAATGAATATGGAGGTACTTGCTTAATTTCAAATTGATCAGGTAAATATATATGCTCTTCTCGTTCCATTTTTAACACTTGCTCAGCAAGTTCACGTTTATTTTCGAAAAAAGGCAATTGTAAAATTCGTTCTTGTCTTGTCGTCATACGAATAAAAAACCCTTTCTACTACATTACAATTTTACTTTATGATATATTATCGAATTAAGTTTACAACTTCATTTAATACTTCATCTGACACTTTAATTACTTTCGCATTTCCTTGGAATCCACGTTGATAAAGCATTAAATCAACAAATTCTACAGATAAATCTACGTTTGAACTTTCTTTTGCTGACCCTCGTACATTACCTGCACCATTCTCACCAGCAACACCTATTCCTGGAATACCCGCTGATGGTGTCGCAACGTAATTTCCATTCCCTGTTTTCATTAATCCACCTGAATTCGGGAATGTAGCTACAGCTAGTTGTCCTACAACTTTCATACTACCATCTGAATATTTCATCATAACGAAACCACCGTCAGAAATAGAATAGTCATTTGCAATTGCAGCTGGGCGCCCTGTTACTTCTGTGGTAGAAATAGTTTTCCCTGTCGGATAATTTGTTAATCCACTTAAATCAAGTGTTAGACCACTACCAAAAGGAATTTGAACAGATCCACCTTTAGTAATTTCGCCAGTTACTGGATCTTTTTGTACAGCCTCATCTGTCTCCTTTAAATTTCCTAATGTATCAAATTTAAGATTTTTTTCGCCCGTCATGCCTTCGACAGGCTTAAATTCTTTTTCGTTTTTAGAATCATTCCTTACAGAAACTGTATATGTATATTCGCCTGGCACTGGCTTTTCAACTTCTTTACCATCTACAGTCTCTTTTGTAGTCTTTTGCTTAATATTTACACGTAACGTTAACGAGTTTCCTTCCGCATCAAAAACCGTGAATTCGTGAGATAATGCATTTTGGTTTCTAGGAAGGTTTCCCCCTATTGTTGCTTTATCTGTTTGAATCCCACCAACAGCTGATCCCATCGGAATATGAATTGGGCTTGGTCGTGAAGAGAAATCTATTTCTTGTGTTCCTGTTTTCACACCATAACCTAGCACATACTGTCCACCTGTAGTTGTAACATAGTTATCTTTCGATACACCGAAAGACCCTTTTCTCGTATACTCTACATTTCCAGCATTACGATCACCAACCAAAAATAAACCGTTTCCTTCTATCGCTGTCTCCATCTTATCACTAGTTAAAGTAATAGAACCATCACTAAAATCTGTAGATGTCCCACTGAACTTTACACCGTTACCAATACTCTTTGGATTCGTACCAGCATAAGCACCATCACCACGTGAACCAACCGTATTATTATATAGCAAATCATCAAAAATAGCTTTTTGCTTTTTGTATCCAACTGTTTGTGCATTTGCAATATTATTTGAAGTAACACTTAATGCATTTTGTGCTGCATTCATCCCTGTAATACTTGTATATAACGCTTTAATCATAACCTTTGTACACTCCTTTTATTAATCTGGCTTAACCTCTTCATTTTTTTCTATATCATCTTTCTTCTCATCTTCCGGATTAGTTTCTGTTATCGGTTTATCAGAAACCCTTTCTATGAAACGAAGTGAGACAACTTGATTATCAACAATAAGTTGCACGTCGTTATTTTCAGCAAGTCGAACTGTTTCTACTTGACCAGTCACTTGCTTTCCGTTATTGCTTACACCTCTAACGTACTTTCCTAAAAACTTCATCCCTCCATCAAGAGCTGTCGAATACATCGTTGATTGCAATTTATCTACTGCTTTCGTCATATTCTGTACTTGCTCCATAAGCGATAGCTGTGCTGTTTGGTTCATCATTTGGTTCATATCCATCGCATTAAACGGGTCTTGATGTTGAAAGCTTGCTAAGAAAAGTTTCAGGAAATCATCTTTATCCATAATACCAGGTGTTTTTTGAGTACTTGCTGATACTCCGTTTGCTTGTTGAGCTGTCGACTGTGCACCAGTAACAGATGCGTTTTTTGTTTGTGCTCCTGCTTGTAACGGAATATGATTTGTACTCGTTGTATTTAATCCAACTGTTGGCACACTTTATTCCTCCAATAATCCCGCAAATTCTTTTGCATGTTGTTTTTCATGTTTCGTACTTGCTAATTTTTGTTTTTGTCTTTGCTCTTGTTCTCGCTGTTCTTTTCGATTTTCATCTTTATCTGAATAGCTAATTTGAATATTGATTTCTTTTTCTTTTAACTTCAATCTCAATTCATCAAAAATAATTTCAACACGTTTTTTCGCATCATGTTTTTCCATTTCTACGTGAACGTCAATTTGATCTCCATGTTTTTTCATAAACACCGTTAATGTACCAAGTTTTTCTGGATTTAACTGAAATAAAACACGCTCTTGTTTCACTACAAATTTTTGCAATGCTTCTACTTGCGCTTCCATTTTCTTTCCTAAGTCAGGTAACGTAACTTTCTCAGCGCTACTATTTAATTTTCCTATTTGATCCGTACCCGTTGCTTTATTTAGTAACTCCGCACCCGTTGAACTCGAATCGTTTAACACATCACCTTCAGGCAACTCTATCTTTACATCATCGCCCTCAGCTTTCGGAAGATCTACATCTAAGCCTTTGGAATCTTCTTGTTTCTTTGCAATATTACAAGTTTCTGTTTCTACAATTTTTAATGCTTGCATCGTTTGCTCTGGCATCTTCATTTTGTCTAATGCCATTTGCATTGTATCTTCTAAACATATAGCATTTTTGATATTCATATTGGAAAGGAGCTCTTGTAACTGTTGTAATTCACCTGCGGGCAATTCATTAAGTTTTACATTTCCATATTCTTTATACAGCTCTTGTATTTTTTGTATGTATTGATATAACAATTCTGGCTGCACACGTAATTGTTCAATTGCAACCATTTGCTCAGATACAGCTAATAACAACTGTTCTGTCTCTTTTTTTTCTTCTTTCTTTACAATTGGCTCTTCTTTCGTTACTGATTGTTTAGAAAGAATATATTCTTTTTTTTCTTCTTTTGGTGCTTCTTCTCGTTTCATTTTCTCCGTTTTCGGCTGCTTTTTATTTTCCATTCTCATCGTAAGATCGAATGAAGAATCTTCACTTTTTGATTGTACTTCTAGCCCTTTTTCTTTTTGCGGAGGTAAACTTTGTTGCACCGGTAATACAGACTGTATCACTATATTCACCTCATCCATTCATACACATTTTCAAATCAAGAAGCATTTTTTCTTCCTGCTTTTCTCGTACTTTTGCAAGCTTTTTACAATCTTCTTGATACATCTCATCAATGACACGTTCTTTTTCTTTTACTTGTTCTAAAAGGCTTTCATTTTTTTGAATAAAATCTTCCGTTTTTTTAATTTTCCGATTCCATTCTTCTATTCTTTCAGGTGAAAACGTATGTGACGAAAGCATACCAGCCATTATACGTTGCCCAGTTTGTACGACTTGACTACGCGATTTTACAACATATAAATCATATTCTTTTTTTTGTTCTATTTTTCTTTTTTCAGCTGTTAATTCATACACTTCTTTCAAAATCTGTTCTTTTTCTTGATTTATTTGCAATTTTATCGTGTCGTACTGCTGCTTATCCACCTGTTTTTATAGCCCCTTCCTATTATAACGCTCTCTTTTTCTATTATATAGTTTTTTTCCAAAAAAATCTGTGAAATATTAAAAAACAAAAAAATAAGACCTCTTGAGCAGAGGTCTTATACTATATGGTGCATCGCTTCAACAATATCATCAAATTGGAAACGATCTGATCGACCTTGTTTTAAAAACGTATTTATACCTTCTACTTTGTTTTTACATTCAAAAATATAAGCATTTTCTGCATTTTCTTGAATCGTCCCTAATTTAAAATACAATTCATTTTCTTTATAAATAGATAAGATTTTTCTCATTTCATTTGCAAGTTGCCAATGAGTTTGCGAAACAATTTCTTCCATAATCCTACTTACTGAATCTAATACTGAAATAGCAGGGTAATGACTAAGTGTTGCAAGCTCACGTTTTAACACAATATGTCCATCTAAAATACCACGTGCTAAATCTGGTACAGGTCCGTTTAAATCATCCCCATCAACGAGTACGGTATATATACCTGTTATGGATCCCTTTTGCGTTTTTCCAGACCGCTCTAACAGCTTCTTCATATAACTCTCCATTAAGAGTGTTTTACCACCAATCGGCAACTCTTTAACAGCAATATCAACACTTCTACGCGCGTCAGCAAAACGAGTAACAGAGTCCATCATAAGTAGTACGTTATTACCTTGATCACGGAAATATTCAGCAATAGATGTCGCAAGCTTCGCTGCACGAAGTTGCATTAGGTGACTTTCATCTGACGTCGCTACAACTACGACGCTTTTTCGCATTCCTTCTTCACCTAATTCTTTTCGAATAAAGTCTTTTACTTCTCGGCCACGTTCTCCTACTAAACTAATAACATTAATGTCAGCTTTTGCGTTTTTCGCAATCATTCCGAGTAAAGTAGATTTACCAACACCAGAGCCTGCAAAAATACCAATCTTTTGACCGATGCCAATTGTTAGCATGGAATCAATAGATTTGATTCCCGTTTCAAATACATCGGTAATTTCTTCACGTTCAAATGCATGAATAGGCGGGGCATCTAGTTTTATTTTTTGTAGTGGAATATTGTCTGCATCCTCATTTAGTACTCCGCCATTTGCACTTAACACTTTTCCGAGTAAATGATTGCCACGAGGTATAACAACATCTTCTTCAATTAGTGTAACTGAATCTCCGTAACATACTTTTTCTGTTTGTTCAAATGGAAGTAACATGTTGTTCTCTTTTTCAATTGCAATTACTTCACATAAGACGCTATGTTCTCCAACGAGACAAACATCACCGATTTTCGCCTTTGGCCCTTTCGCTACAAAAAACTGTTCTTGTACACTATGAACTTTACCGACTTTCGTATAAAACGGCGTTTCAATAAACGTATTCCATTTTTGGTTTTCATTCATTAATAGTCGATTCATACATTTTGCTCCTCAAATAACTTCTCTTCTTCCCATTGCTGGCGAAGTTTCGCAAATATAGGTGCAAATTTAAATTCAAAGAACTCTTTCTCTTCTTCCAGAACAAATTCACCGAACTGTAAGGAGAAATCATATTTCCATTCTACTAATTGTAGCAACCAATACTCTTTCGTATTTTCCTTTTCTTCTTGAATGCGTTCAAAAGTTTCTGGATGTACGGTAATAACTAGTTTTTCAAACGAAGTAGGCAATGTTTGAACGATGCCAGTTAAAATAGGTAACACATCAAGCAATCTAGCATCTACTGCTTGATTCACAATTTTTTCTGCTAGTTGAAAAGATTGATCCCATAATAATTCCATCCATTCGTATGCTGTTTCTTGTTGTTCTTTTTGAAACTGTATATGTGCCGATTCTATCTCTTTCATCTGCTGCTGTACATGTATTTGAAATTGTTCTTGATCATGTAATAACTGCTGACGTTCTCGTTCTAACATTTGTTGTTCTTGTCTTAGTTGATTCAGTTCAGTATGTAATGATTGTTGCTGTGCAAGAAGCTCTTCATGGTCCACCTGTATTTCTTCTTCTACTTGAACTGGTATTGGTTTTGGAAATTGTAATTCATACGTTTCTTCAGAAAAAGAAACAGAATTCTTGGGAATTCTGTTTTTAAATAAGGACATCATCTTCACCTCTTTGAACGATAATTCTTCCTTCCTTCTCTAACTTTTTCACTGTGCCTGTAATCGTTTGCTGTGCCTTTTCAGCATCCGTCATCTTAAGCGGTCCTAAGCCATCTAATTCTTCTAGAATCATCTCTTTACGGTTTGAAGACATACATGTAAATAATTTTTCTTTAATCTCTTCTTTTGCAATTTTAAGTGCTTTCGCAATAACACCGTTATCTGTAATTTCTTCTAATACACGACGAAGTGCAAGATCTTCAAGTCCGAGTAAGTCTTCAAATACAAACATGTTTTCTTTAATTTTCTCAGATAACTCATAATCCATTTCATCCAGCTTTTGAAAGACTGTTTTTTCAACACCTCGTGAAACGTTATTTAAAATGTTTACTATTGTTTTCAAGCCATCTGTTTTATTAATTGCATTAAACGCCATATTATTTAATTTTGATTTTAATAAATCCCCAATTTGATTTATTAATTCACCATCTACTTGCTCTAGCTTCGCAATCCCCATTACCGTTTCTACTCGCTTATGATCTGGTAATCTCTCAATTAATTGAGAAGCAAGCTGCGGTTTAATATAAGAAGCGATAATCGCAATCGTTTGTGGCGATTCATCATTAAGTACAGTAAGAAGTGGTTCTAAATCTGTAAGTGAATTTAAGAATTCAAACGGATTATCTTTGTTATACCAAAGATCTTCCAATAATTTTTCTAGTTCATCTTCTGGCATATTTTTAAATATGCGACGAATATATTCTTTATCTGGAGTCACTAGATTTAATTCTTTTACATTTAATTCATACAAGAACTCCCCTAGTACATTTTCTAACGTTTCCGGTTTATATACACGAAACTTCGCGATTTCACGAAGTAATACTTCTTTTTCCTCAGCCGTCATATATTCAATGACTTTTGCTGCCACCCCTTCTTCTAATGTACGAATAAGGATGGCAGCTTTTTCTTTGGAGGAGATTTCATCTAACATCGTTGTTCCTCCCTTACTGTCCATTTAACCATTTTTTAATTACTTTTGCAGTTCCTTCTACATGTTCTTTCGTAGCATCCTGCACTTGTTCATCTAACGTCGGTTCTTTCGGTTCTTCTGGTTCAGGTTTTGGCTCTGGTACTATTTTTTCTTCAGGAATTTCCATAATACTTTCACTACTTGCAGCAATTTCCTCTTCTGCTAAGTATTCTTCATATTCCTCTTCTTCTTTCTTTCTCTTACGTCTTGCTAAGAAGAACCATACTAGACCACCAATCGCTAATAAACCAGCTGGAATTCCACCGAATAACCACCAGTTTATGCCGCTTTCTTCTGGTTCTTTCTTCTTCTCTTCTTTCGGCTGATCAAACTGAACAGTTACAACGTTAACTTGACCGTTTGTAAAGTTTCCATTCGGATCAGCTTGAAGTCCAGCAGCTGTGCCGATTGCTTCTTTGAAAGTAGTCATATCTATTTTTCTTTTTACTAACGTATCGTTGTCTACCCATACTACAACATTTGTTTTCGTTAATTCTGGGTGTTTCTTAATTGTTTCAACTGTTTTATCTATTTCATAGTTTTCAATTTTGTTGCCATTTTTATTATCATAGACGATTTTACCATTTTGATTATTGTTCGTACCGTAGTTTGGTACTTCGCCGTTCGCTGTAATACCAGCGCCTTGCTTCGTCTCTGCTCCTTCTTGTGCAGTAGAGCTTTCTTCTTGCTCTTGTTTACTACGAAGTACACCTTTATCACCATATTTTTCTGACTGGCGTGTAACTTCATCATAGTTTACAGACACTTTCGTATTCACTTTATATTCATTCGGTTTAAACATCGTCATTAATGTTGCGTCAATATCTTGCTTTAATTTACCTTCAATTTGATGCTGCATCTCTACTTCTTTTTCATAAGAAGAGGAACTACTAGAATGAGCTTCATCTGCCCCTTTTGAGATGACACCTTTTTTGCTATCAATCACACTTACTTCTTCTGCTTTCACACCTGGAACTGCTGCACTAATCATTTGCTGTATACCCGCAACTTGATCAGCAGTTAATAATTGTCCACGCTTCACTCCAACCGTAATCGCAGCTGTTCCTTTTGCTTTTTCTTCATCAAAAATTGTCTCTTTTTCAGGTAATGTAATTTGAACATTCGCCGTTTCAACTGTCGCAAAGTTTCTTACAATATCTTGCTCCAATTGCTTTTTCGTACCGACAATTTGCTTCATTTTTTTATCTTGCTCACTTGAACCGAGCGAGCTTTCTAATAAAATTTCCTCACCGCTTTTAGAATTAAACGGTAAGCCCATCCCATTCATTTCTTTTCGAACCCATGGAGCATCATTTTTTTGCACACGAATCGATCCATCGGCCGCTAACTGATAATCAACACCTAACTTTGATAATTCTGCTGTAATCTCTTGCTTATCTGCATCATTTAAATTTTGATATACAACAACATATTTATCTGGCAAGGTGAAGTATAAAAGTGCTCCTGTTACAATCGCTAAAAGCGCAGCACCGATTACTAACTTATGCCACGTTTTTAACGATTGGATAACATTTTTCATCTTTTCCATTTAAACACACCCGTCCACTTTCCTAAATTTGCATATTAATTAGTGACTTATAATTTTCAATAAGATTATCACGTACGAGAGCAGCCGTTTTCATTTGAGACTCAGCCTTCTTCTGCTGAATTAAAACGTCATGCGTTTCTCCTACCCCTTTAGTTAGTAAATCATATACTGCTGTTTGCGCATTGTTTTGTGTTTGATTCATATCTTCCAATAAATCGATAAACTTTTTCCCCTCAACTACTGATGTTTGAGAAGTTTTCGGTGCACCAATTGACTGAATTGCTCCAAATGGTTGCATATTTAACATTGGTTGGATTTTCATATTACTATATTCCCCCTTATCCTCGGCCAATTTCTAAATCTTTATCAAGCATTTTTTTATTCGCATTCAATACACTTGTATTTGCTTCGTACATTTTTTGGGCAACCATTACATTCGTCATTTCAGCAGTCACATCAATATTTGGATAACGTACATATCCTTCTTCATTTGCATGCGGATGTGTTGGGTCATACACTAAGTTTTCAGTTTTATCTGCTTCAATACTTTTTATTTTTACCCCATTAGTAGGAGACCCATCTAACATATTTGCAAAACTATTGTTTGATTCTAGCACTACACTACGACGCTCATATAAATCTGCCCCCGGAGCCACCGTTGTATTTGCATTTACAATATTATTTGAAGTAACTTCCATCCACTTTCTCGCTGTCGTTAGTCCTGAGCCACTTGCATTAATTGCCTGAAACATCGTTGTCTCTCCTTCTACTTTTAACGTCCGCGTGCCGCTTGGTTAATTGCATATTGTGTATTAATCGCGTTAATTGAAATACCGTATAACTGATTTGCTTTCATTAAATCTAGCATTTCTGTCGTTACATCCACACTATTTCCATCTTTATTCGTTTGCATTGATTTTGTTTGAATCTTTGCATATGTATTTTTCGTATTTACTGTCGGTAAGTGCATTTCATTCGTTTGATATAAATCTGGATTGCTCTTTAAGTCTGCAGTATTGTTCTTATATAATGCACTACTTTTATTCATTTGCTCAGCAAATGTTACATCTTGTGCTTTATAGCCGGGTGTATTCGCATTTGCAATATTACTAGAAACAGTATTTCGTTTCGTCACTAAATAATTCATATAATGGCCTACATCACTCACTAAATCTGGCATATTCCACACCCTTTCTTTTTTAACTTAATGATCCACTGATGGAAGTTTCACTTCATTATTTATTTTCTTATATGCATTTATTAAAATATTAACAATCATGTACCCTTACATATTTTATTCCATTTTTCCATTGTTGTCTTTAGAAAAATACAAAAATATAAAAAAGAATACAAAAAAACTGTATACACGCAATAATCTATGAAACATTTCAATCTATAATCTACAAACTAAAGTTCATTTTTACATTATTTAGATTACTACTATTTTTTCATTACAGTCATAAAATGAAACCTCAATCAGCGGAAGTCTTTATTTAAACAAAGGAATGGATCCCCTCTTAAAAGGGGAATCCGTTTCTAAACTCTAGCACTAAAATTTACCGTAAAATGAATTAGCTTTCATGCGTCCATCATTTGTCATAATCATTTCTTCCAAAATCTTTTGCTTATCTCGAATATGCTGTGCCGCCTTAATAATGAATGGACTTACTTCTGCAGCAACTTGCGCACGCGTTTCCTCATCCAATGTCATCATCCAGCGATTTAACATTTCACTCTTCTCAGCAAACTCTCCATCTGACACTTGCAATTCACCGATTTCATTAAAACAGCCGACAAACGTCCGATAAATATCATTGTTCATTTTCAAGTGCTCCGCGGTAACCGTCTATTAAATCTTGTAACACTTTCACAATCGCATCAATGTCTTTTGCTTCACGTGTTACTTTCATTGTTTGAATTTGAATGCTAATCCAATCATATAAGCCATATAAACTATCATATAAATCTTTCGTAATTTCAGGATTTAATTGAAGCTTTAATTCTTCAAAAATACGTTCTAACTTTTCAAGAAGTGCATCTCCTTCTTGTAGTTTAAAAGCATGTAACAGTTCTTCTAAATTACGAAACTCTACAATGCATCTTTCATAAATAAAAATTGTATTTTTAATTGGATTACTCGTCATAATATCATTTTGCATATAACGTTGCCATGCTTGCATACGATCACTTCCTTACTTTTCATTAATCATCACTTTTTTGTTTTGTCATTGCTTTAATTGTTTTCAGTTGGCTATCAAGCGCCGCCAATGTACTCTCTAGCTTTTGATACTTCTTCACAATTTCATTTTGTTTGTCCAAATTTTGCTTTTCAATATCTTGAATCTTTTTATCTAGATCACTTACACGTGAGTCAATGTTTTTTACTCGTTCTCCAACTACACCTTTATCACCAAATATTTTTTCAAGTGGTTCTTCCATCATTTTCCCTAAACCATTAGATCCAAAGAAAAACTGTTTCGCTGCATCCGGTTTTTCTTTTAACGCTTTCGTTAATGCTTCGTCATTAACTTCCATCGTTCCATCTTGCTTTAATTGAATACCAAATGTGAATAAATAATTACCATCTTGTGAAAATGTTACAACATTGTTCATCGCTTGACGCACACTTTGCATAACGGCTTGACCTTGAAAAGCTCCACCTTTACCAGCAAAAAGATCTACCGTATTCACAGCTTTATTATAATCCGCAACCATCTTCTTAATAACATTCGATGCATCTGTTACGTTTGAGTCACTTACTGTAAATTTTAGGTCTATACCTTTTGTTTTTGGATCTGTTGTTGTACCAGCATCTGGTGTCCCTTCCACTTTTGGCTCAGTTACCTTTAATAATTCAATTTTCACACCTGGAAGAGCTTCAATTGTGTTGGTAGAACTTTCATCTGTGATACCATTAATACTATATTTAGCATTTTGTGCTTCATTAATTGTATTGAGCGCTGTGCCATCCGCATTAGCTAAACCAATATCTTGAAATAGTGTAGATGTGTTCCCCTCAAACTTAATTACTCCATCTGTTCCTTCTTTTTTCGAGGTCATGAAAATTTTATTTCCCAGTGTATAAGCTGATACGCTATAATCTCCATCATTAATCTTATTAATTAAATCTTTATATGTCATATCAGTTGTTACTTTTAGATCTTTACCACCTAGTTTTAACGTTTCATTTCTTGGAAGCTTCGCATTTATATCAGGAATATCATTTGAGGCTATTTGATGACGCTGCGCAAGCTGTGTAATTGTCATATTAAAAGTTCCTGCAATCGCACCACCATCAGCTTTTACATTTATATATCCGTCTTGCGTTGTCGTTACTTTTTTCTCGTTCCCTTTAAAATCCGCTAAGTTTTTAAAAGTCTGTGTGAAAGAGCTAAATTCTGATTTTAAACTTGTATATAATAGTTTATCTTGTGAAAGTTGGTTCTTTTCATTAGCATAAGGCGTCTTTCTCATTTCTAACGCTTGCATTTCTAATTCTACAAAGTTAGATGTATCGATCATATTATTTCCGAGGTTCCATATTTGTTGTCTACCACCGATACCCGTTAATGTTCCTGCCATATTTCTCACTCCTTATTGGATTACATATAATCTAAAATACTCGTTTTACTCATCGTACTAACAGCTTTTAATGTAGCTTCATATGTTGCGTTTATATAAGCTAAATCGGAAATGGCTACCGCTAAATCAACATCTTCGATTTCTTTACGATTTTCTTGAAGCGCTAAATTTTGTTCACTTAAAATTGTTTTAAACGTCTCCATTGTGTTCATTGTCGAACCAACTTCAGTTGTGCGATTAATGATGCCATCTAAGTTTTTCTTATTTTCTCCTAATAATGGCTGTAATGCTTTTTGGTCACCTTTTTGCATCGCTTCACTCATCTGTTTTAACGTTTTTATAACAGGGGATAATAGCGCTTCACCGTTACGAAATGCTTTTAATTCATAACCGTCATTTAGTTGCCAGTTCACATCATTTTGTCCACCTTGATACGTACCATCTTCTGTAAATGGTGGTTTCTCTATACTATCACCACCGAAAATATAACGACCTTGCTCTTTCGTATTCGCTAAATATACAACTTGTTTTAAAATTTGATCAATCTCTGCACCGATGGCTTTCAATTCTTTTTCACCATTTGGCCCATTTAACGCCTGCACCGCTAATTGATCTGCTCTTGTTACAGATTTTAAAACACCTTGTAAAGCAGTTTCAGTTTGTGTTAATACATTTTTCGAATCCGCTATATCTTTTTGCATTTGCTCCATATTCGCCAATGAATGTTGAATCGCAAATGATTTACTTGCTGCAAGGGGATCTTCACTCATAAGAAGGTTTTTCTTCCCTGAAGTTACTTGATTTCGATGGTATTGTTGTTGCACATTTAAATCCATTAACTGATTCTTTGCCCAGCTTGCATTTTGAAATGTAGATACTCTCATTTCTATCTCCTCCTTATATATTTCCAATCAATTACTATCATTTATCGAATAATCGAAAATAGACTATCAAACACTTCATTCATCGTTGTAATAGCTTTAGAGTTTGCGACGAAATATTTTTGGAAGGCCATTAAATTAACCATTTCCTCTTCCATATTAACGCCTTCAATACCCATTTTTTCTTGCTGAATCCCCTCTAATAAATCCACATGAATTTTTTGATAAGCATTCACTGCACTTTTATCAGATGCAACGCCAACTACGAATTGATCTAATGCTTGTTTATAAGAAAGACCTTCTTTATAATTTCCATCTGTAATTGCTGCTAATTTATTTGCTGTTTCAGCTGATATTTTCATTTTCGAAACATCTTTTGCAAATTCAGGGTTTAATTTCATATCTTTCGCTTGATCTCCAACAAAGAACTCTTTCCCCATTACTGTGTTCACTTCATTCTTTACAGAACTCATTAGTTCTTCAAGGTTTTTCTTATAACTAGCAATCTTCGCTTTCGTATCGATCGCTGATTGGATTGCTCCACTCGTTAAAGGAATTTCCGAACCGTAAATTTCAGCAGTCATTGGTTCTTTTTCTTTATTTAATTGAAGTGGATATGTATCTTGTCCATTTACTGTTAAAACACCATTCATTCTAACACTTGCGATATTAGGATTCATAGATTCATAAGACACTTCTATATTTGCATACTTAGACATTTCTGTAATGATACGATCACGTTCATCCAAAAGTTGATTTGGCACTTGTGTACCTGCCTGTCCAATTTTTTTATTCGCTTCCGCTAAACTACCAGCAAGACGATTAAATTCATTGACATGCGCTTCAATATCTTCTGTCGTTTGTGCTTCTGCTGTATCTAAGCTTTTTGCCAAACGATTTACTTGACTTGTAAACTTCCCAGTTTCAGAAATTAATGTATCGTAGTAATTTGGTTGTTCTGGATTTTTTGCAACTTCACGAAAAGCATTAAAGAAGCCATCCATTAAACTAGATAATGAATTTTTTCCTGTCGTTCCAACCATAGATTCTACACGTGATAAAGTCGAATTCATGTAGTTATAGTAAGAGAGTTGAGATAATTGATCGTTAAACTGTTTCGTTTTCACTTCATCTGTAATACGGTCAACGCCTAACGTTTGTACACCGTAACCTATTTTTTGTTCTGGTGAATAGCCCTGACTTGCTCCAGCCGATCCGTAATTCACCATTTGACGCACATAACCAGGCGTATGAATGTTTGATAAATTTTGTTTCGTCGTTTGTAATCCCATTTGTGCCGCTAACAAACCCGATAGCGGCGTATTATAATCAGATAATCTCATAATGCTTCACTTCCCCTTTACAATAGTTCGTTCATAAAGATTTGTGAATTATTGTTTCGCTCTAAATTATATTCAGAAACGGAATCCACAATACTTTCTGTAGTTTTTAATAGTACGTTTAAGTAATATTGATTTTTCAAAAGAATCATTTTTACATTCTCTTCTAATTCAGCTACATTTTTTTGTAATTCTTCCATTTTTTCAATTTCTTCGTTAGAAAAATGCGAAAATAATGCACTTACGCGAAACGGTTCAATTCCCTTTTCTTTACAAAACTGAATAACCATTTCTTCAAACGAGCTTGATAATCCTTTTAAACCATCTATGTACTGCAATTGCTCTACTTGCAATTTTTGAACTGCATTTACATTTTTATGTTTCAAATTCTCATATATTTGTTCTCCAAGCGTTTGAATGTTTTCATATGCTTTTTGAATAATAACGAGCTTTTCATATAATTGTATGTACATATCGTTTCCTTCCCTTTTACAAGACTAAATTTACAATTAAACCGTGGATTTCTCCAATCTGATTTAACATTTCTAAATGTCCCGTTTTCGTATTAATTAAATTCATAACATCTTCTAACTCATTTAATCCCATTTCCGCCTGTTTCACAATCGTCATTTTCTGTGAATAGCCATAACGTGGATGACGCGACATGACATCTTTATATTGCAATACATTATCTACGTAAAAATTCAAAAATGATTTTACTGTATTTTTGTATTCCATTACATTATCAAGCGTTAATTCCATTTCAATTTTCTCTTTAATTTCTCCAATGTTATCGACAAATGCTTCCATTTGTTCTAACAATTTATCTTTTTTTGGATCCGCATGCAAATTATCCGAAAATGCAAGTCCTGTCCTGACATTTGCTTCTTTCGGCATTTGAGTAGCAGGCGGTATATGCGATAAAATTGGATTATGCGAGATCGAACGCAGCATATATATCACCTATTTATTTTTTTATTTCTTCCTAAACTTAATCGTAAAATCCAGTTATTTATAATTATACTCTGAACACTAATATTTTGCAGTTATTTTTTATAAAAGATATGTTACAATTTAGCATGAGGTGGCACAAATCTATGAATATTTTTCTTTGTGGTTCAAATCAATTAACAGCATTAGATCAGGAAGAAATAAAAAAATTTTTAACTGACTATGCTCACAAACATAAAATTTACATATTATGTTATAAATCTATTGAAAATGAGATTCTTCGTTTTTTCATCGAAAACGAAAGACTCGCTCAAAATTTATGCCTTTACACGCTACAGCCGTTACAAGCATTAACAGATGAATTTCAAGAGGTCGTTGATTACTTAAAAAAACACGGAGCTGAGTATGTCGCTTTTAATCATCCTTCCGACTCCATTTACCGATCAGATTATATGTTTTTTGTAAAACAAATAATCGAAGATACTGATTTAGTTCTCTGTTTTTATAATGGGGACAAACATACATCTGTCATTCCCGTTGACGTTGCAAAAGAAGCAGGAATTGATGCTGTTATTTATGATTTACCAGGTTTACATGAAAAACAAATGAAAAAAAACTTTGAACAAAAAATCCGTATGATGTAAAGGGGGAGGCACAATATCGTTATTGTGCCTATTATAAATATGATAATTGAACAAGATTATGAGCATTTTATCGCGAGTTTTAAACAACAATTCAATATGGATATAGCTTCATATAAACAAGATAGAATGCGTCGTAGAATCGATGCTTTTATTTCGAGAAAGGGCTTTGTGAACTACACTAGTTTTCTAAGCAATTTACGTACCAATCAAAATTTATTTTTAAGTTTTATCGACTATATTACAATTAACGTTTCAGAGTTTTTTAGAAATAAAGAACGTTGGCAAACGTTAGAGACGAAAGCACTACCAAAATTACTCGAGCAAAATAACGGAAAATTAAAAGTATGGAGTGCCGCTTGCGCTGCCGGCGAAGAACCCTATACACTCTCTTTAATTTTATCGAAACATTTAGCTCCATTTCGTTTTGAAATACAAGCAACAGATCTTGATTTTCACATTTTAGAAACTGCAAAACGCGGTCAATATACAGAACGTTCTTTAAAAGAATTACCTGCCGATTTAAAAGAGCGTCATTTCACAAAAGAGAATGATATATATTCATTACACCAAAACATTAAGCAAAACGTCACGTTCAAGCAGCATGACCTGTTAATGCAGTCGTTCGATACAAATTACGATTTAATCATTTGTCGCAACGTAATGATATACTTTACTGAAGAAGCAAGGGTAAAACTTTATGAAAAGTTTAGTCGTGCTTTACGAAAAGGCGGCGTATTATTTGTTGGTAGTACTGAACAAATTTTAACACCTGAATGTTATAATCTTCAGCGCTTCGATACATTCTTCTACGAAAAAATATAAAAGAGGTCGTCACAATGTAAAGTGACGACCTTTTTATATAACTCGAATTAAAATAATAGCAACAATCCATACAAAGAGAAAAAGAAACGTCATAGACCATTTATGTTCTTGCATCTTATGTTTCAAAGCCTGTGATAATTGTGTCATATTCATTTCTGCAAGTGCTCTCCATACGCTTACATCCCGCTCTTTAGCAGTGCGATCTGTAACGCTAATTAAAATGGTTTCGTTAGACAATTTCGTTATATAAGCAGTAATAACCGTTACCATTAAATTTATATTTCCTTCTGAAGAATCACTTTCCACTCTAGAAATGAGTGCACTTACATCTAATAATGGAATATGTACCTTTCTACCAAATGATAGCTGTACTTCAGCAAAATCATACGTCCCATCTAACAAAGGAAGTTCTTTTATATGCGCTTGCTTAACAAGTCCTTGCAAGCTTCTCATTACTTGTTCAAATATTTTATCTGTTTGCTTTCCTTCTCCAGATAATGTATGTAACTTTTTAAAGAGTTGTAATACTGTATCCATCTCTTTAGAAAGCATTTCCTTCATAACCTTTCCATCACCTAAACTCGCAAGTAAAATCCCTATTTCATTATTTTTCGAAATAATCTTAGACTGTCCAGTAAACACTAGATTACTATGCTTTCGTTCTTTCTGGATTTCATGTTCTGAAATAGCTGCAGGCTGTTTTAATGGTTGTAGCGTCTTATTTTCAATTGTCGTACGTTTAATCTCCATCTAAGCGCCTCCACTACTATGAAATTATTAGCCCCATTCTTTATTACTTTTTAAAACTAGAAAGAGTACGAATAAACCAGACATAATAGCAAATACATTAGAAGCTTGTATTCCCTCGTCACTTTTAGCTTCTTTCTTATCTTCTGGCTCTTCTTTTTTCTCTTTCTTTTTCGAAATGACTTGATTGTTATTATCTTTATCTTTTTGAGCCTTCGCTTTATTTACTTCTTTGTTGTCTGTGAGGGGCTCTTTTATAACATAAGTAATTTTTTCTTTCTCTTTCAATGGTTCTTTTATAAGATCGTTTACTTTCTCTTCTTTTTTCGGAATTTGAACAACTGGTGGTTTTTCTTCCTGAAGCGGGATTTCTACTTTCGGGTCTTCCTGCTTCTCAGTTTCTTTCTTATCTTCTAATTTATCCTCTAATTTATCTTCATTCTCTCGTTCTTCTACCTTTTTATCCTCTTCTGTTTTTTGCTCCAAAACAGAAACGACATACTCACTTGCTTCAATCAGTTTATTTCCAACCGCATCTACTACCTCTACAAGTAGTTCGTATGTCCCACTTGGCAACGCATCCGTTATTTCAAATACTTTTTGCCATTCCATGTCGCGCTTATTGTAATCTAATAAAAATGTAATCTCTTTATTTTCTTTTCCTTTTAATGTAACACGAACTTCTTTCACAACCGATTCTACGTCTGTTGCCTTCACTCGTACATGTATAGAATCGCCTTGTTTCCGTTCAATTACGTTTCCCTTCGTCTCATCAATCGTAACTTTATGTAACTTCGGTAACTCTTTATCTAGCGTTGGTACTTCATTATTTATACGAATAAGAGGGACTTTCACTTCATTTTCTAAGAGCTCTTCTTTCTCATTTTCTTTTAAACTTTGAATGAGCTGAAGGTTCCAATCACCTTGCAAATCAAAAATCTCGACCTTGTAGTTAGCAATCCATCGCTTCGTTTCCTCTTCATACTTAAACGATAGCATTCTTTCTTGTTCATACTGATCGCCGTTTTTTGGCAAACGCAAAATACCTTTTATACTTTGAACATTTTGCTCTTTCGGCTCTACAATAACCTGCACTTCTTCGCCAACTTTTAATTCCGGCTTATTTACTGTAATAACCCCTTGATCCGTCTCTATCTTTTTTTCGACCTCTTGTTCATTTTTTGCTTCTTGTTGTTCCTCTTTACCATGATTCACTTCCACTTGCTCTGGTTGCTCTTGAACATCCTTATTTTCTTCTTGCACATTCACTTCATTTATATTTTGTTCTGGCACATTTTGCTCTTCCGCCTTACTTTGCAGCGGGAAGAGCAAGCACACATGTATGCATAACCAGCTCATTAGAAAAAACTTTACGTTTTTCATCTACTAGCTCAAACTCCTATTTCAACGACTTATAGCGATTTCGTCACTTTTACTCCGAAAAATCCATCTACATTTACAAGTTCACCATACGCCACCAATACATCATTTACATAAATACGAATTGGTTCGTCAATATCTTCATCTAGCACAATCGCTTCATTCTCTTGTAAACTTAAAATATCTTGAATTGTTTTCACTGTGCTTCCAAATACAAATTTCACGTTCATTTCTACATTTTGTAGGATGGATGTGTCCATGTAAACTGGTTCAATTTGTTTTACTTCTTTAAATTCAATAGGTTGCACAACAGGTTCTACAACTTTTTCTTCTTCAATTTCTTCCGTAACAATCTCTTCTTCCTCTTCCACCATTGGATATAGAAGTCTTCTTACCATTTCTTTCGCTTCTGAAATCGGTAAAATTTGATACATTTTTGATTGAAGCAGGTCGCCAATTTCAAGGTTGAACGTAATTTGAACGAGTTCGTCCACTTCCATTGACTCTCCCAAATATTCCATTTCTTCTTTTAAGGTTACAAATTTAACATTCGGTGGTGTCATGTCCATTTTTTCTTGAAACATTTCTGACATCGCCGTTGCAGCATGCCCCATCATTTGGTTCATGATTTCTTTAATACCGCTCAGTTCTAATTCACTAAGTTCTTTCTCTGGATCAACTTCCCCTGTCCCCATCATCATTAAATCTACCATTGTTAAAGCGACATCTTTCGTAAATACGAATACATTCTCATTCTTTAGTCCTTCAACAAAATCAACATTTAAAATAACAAACGGGACTGGTACTCCATCATAATGACGAACATTGATTGATTCTACATTGGGCGTACTAATTGTAACTGGCTGATTTAAAAGTGTTGACAATACTGTTGAAGCGGAACCAATTGAAATATTTGCAATTTCACCAAGGACATCTTTCTCTTCTTGTGTTAAATGTTCTTTTTCAACTTGTTCTTCTACAATCTCAGTTTCCGCTACTTCTGCTGGCTCGTCTTGCTCTTCTACTTCACCAGATAATTGCATTAATTTATTTATCATTTGTTTCGCATGTTCAACTGAAACAATTTGCACAAGTTTAGAGTTTACAAGATTATCTATCTTTAAATCAAACGATACTTTAACAATCGTTTGATTCCCATCGATTTCAGAGATTTTCTCCATTTCTTCTGATAACTTTACAACTTTAATTGTCGGCGGAGACATATCTACTGTATCTTGGAAGAATTCAGACATAGATGTAGCTGCGAACCCCATCATTTGATTCATCGCTTCTTGTACAGCACTTAGCTCTAATTCACCAAGTTCTTTTCCGTCCTCCACTTCACCTGTTCCCATCATCATTAAATCAGCAATGGATAATGCAACATCTTGCTTAAGGACAAGAAGGTTTTCCATATCTAATCCTTTTGTAAAATGAATGTTTAGTACAACGTGTGGAACTTCGACGTCGCTTGAATCATATAAATCTACCAATTCGATGCGAGGAGCAGTAATGCTTACTTGCCTATTTAAGATTGTTGATAATACAGTCGAAGCTGAACCAAATGATATATTTGCAATTTCGCCAAGAATATCGCATTCTTGAGGCGTTAAATGCTCATTTTCTTTTTCTAGCACAATTGTGCTCGTATCCCCTTTTGTGTGTTGCTCAGGCATTTTCTCTGCCTCCTCATTTCTGTTTTTCTATCAAATGATATAAACTCTCATTTTATTTTAACAAACTTATTATATAAAACGTTAATATGTATTTATTCCCATTTTCAGATTAGTAACAATTAACCAAAAAGCTCCCCAATTGTATACAAGTGGGGAGCTTTCCTTCATTCCTATTATAAACCTTCTGGGTTTAAAATGAGGACCACTCGTCCATCACCGAGAATCGTCGCACCAGAGAAATAATTAGAACTCTCTGCAAAGAAGTCACCTAATGACTTTAGGACTATTTCTCTTTGACCGATAATTGTGTTTACAATAAGTCCATAGCTGCGATGTGTATTACGAACAATTAACACAGGAACCATTTGACCATCATATGACGCAAACGCCTCATCTACTGTTTTCTCACCAAATACAGTACTTAAATGCTTCACTTCAATAATTTGATTACGGTAATTTAACACATCTTTTCCTTGTAAGGATTGGATGTCTTCTCTCTTAATCCGAATTGCTTCAACAATATTACCAAGAGGGAAAGCATAACGTTTATCATTCGTTTGAACAAGCATAGATTGAATAATGGACAACGTTAATGGCAGTTCAATTCTAAATGTACTACCTTTTCCTTCTTCAGAATCAATAATTAAATGTCCACCTAAACTATGGATCGTATGTTTCACTACATCTAACCCAACACCACGCCCAGAAAGGTCTGATACAACTTCAGCTGTACTAAATCCTGGTTGGAAGATCAAATCAAATACTTCACGATCCGTTAATTTATTTGCCTCAGATTCTGTTACAACACCATTTTTAATCGCTTTTTCTAATACTTTCCCTTTATGAATTCCATTTCCATCATCCGTAATTTGAATTACGACATGATTTCCACTATGGAACGCTTCTAATTTAATCGTACCTGTCTCATTTTTACCTGCATCACGACGTTGTTCAACAGTCTCAACACCGTGATCAATTGCATTACGAATTAAATGAACGAGTGGATCACCGATTTCATCAATAACAATTTTATCAACTTCGGTGTCTTCACCTGTAATTTGTAAATCGATTTTCTTCCCTAAATCTTTCGCTAACATACGTACCATACGCGGGAAACGATTAAAGACTGTTTCAATCGGCACCATACGCATGTTTAGTAGTACATTTTGAATATCTTTTGAAATATCGCCTAATCGATTTAAATGCTCAATTAATTCCTTGTTTTGAATTGCTTGTGCCAATTCATCTATACGGCCACGCTCAATTACACTTTCTTCAAACATGTTCATTAATCTTTCAATTTTTTCTAATTGAACACGTATGGAACGATTTTCCACTTTACCATTTTTCGTTTTTGCAGTGCTTTTAGCTGGTGTAGCATTAGCAGCTTGCTTCGATACTTCTTTAGTTGGTTCCACATGCGTAGCTACTTGTACATCTTCCTGCATAGCTTCTTGTGTACCCAATTCTTTCGAGACTACTTCTTTTAGTCCTTGCTTCACTTCTACTTTCTCAATTTCAGAAACATGAAGCACTATTTGTTTTAATTCTTCTTCACTTTGATCAGTATCCATAAATACCGTGAACTCAAACCCGAAAGCATCTGCTTCAATTTCCTCAATACTTGGAACAGTTTTTTGTACATTACCTACATTTTGAAGTGCTTCGATACACATAATTGCACGTACTGCTTTTAAAATAGCTTGTTGCTCAACAGTTATATGCACTTCATGTGAAACTGCATCATCATTATTTATAGGTTCTTGCTCAATATATTCCACAGGAGTTTCTACATTGCCATTCAATAATGCTTCTAATTTCTGCTTAGTTGTAATTACATCAATATTGCCCATTCCACCTTGTTGCACATCTGCAACCATCTTCTCTAAATTATCAATGCACTCAAAAATCACATCAATAATCTCTGCATTTACAACTATATTCCCATGACGAATTTCATCTAAAACGTTTTCCATTTTATGCGTTAAATCCGCCATTTCCGTAAATTCCATACTCGCTGACATACCTTTAAATGTATGGGCTGAGCGGAATATTTCTCCCACAACATCCATATCAGTGGGATTTTGTTCTAAAGTTAGCACATTTTCATTTAGCGATTGTAAATGTTCTTCTGATTCCTCAAAAAATATATTTAATAGATCTGTTTGCATTTTAATCCCCTACCTGTCTAACAAACATTTCATTTATGTATAACAATTTAGTGTTTTAAAACAAGAAAAAAGGGGGCCACACGCATATCCGCTATCAATGTTTAGACTCCTTGTGGCACCCCTTCTATATTAGCTGTTTGCTACTTTTGTTAAAGCTTCGATTACGCGATCTGCTTGGAATGGCTTTACAATAAAGTCTTTTGCCCCACCCTTAATTGCATCTAATACCATACCTTGTTGTCCCATTGCAGAACAAATAACAACTTTTGCACTTGAATCAATTTTAATAATTTCTTTTAATGCTTCAAGTCCGTCCATTTCTGGCATAGTAATATCTAATGTAACAATATCAGGTTGAAGTTCTTTATACTTTTGAATTGCCTCTACTCCATTTTCCGCTTCTCCAATTACTTCAAATTCAGAATTACTTTTTAATAAGTTTTTAATCATCGTTCGCATGAACATCGCATCGTCTACAACTAAAATTTTATGTGCCATTCTTTTTGATTCTCTCCTTCTATGTATAAGTATATCTTAATATTTAACCTTATCATTCTCACTCATTATACAAAATAAAATGATAAAATTTAATATTTTTTTAAAAGAATTTTCGTATTTTTATTATTTATTATCAAAATAACAATATACTATTCTTTTATATAAATGACAACGCGACGGTTTTTTTCCCAATTTTGCGGTGAATCATTTGGTACTACTGGCTTGGTATCTGCATATCCTACCGCAGCTAGCCTTTTATCATCCACATTATACACTTCAATTAAGTGATGAATCATATTTGCCGCTCGTGCAGAAGATAATTCCCAGTTTGAAGGGAATTTGTCGTTATGAATAGGTCTACTGTCTGTATGTCCTTCTACAACAATGGGATTTGGTACCGATTGGAAAAATCCAACTAATTGGCTTATTATCTCTTTCGCCTCCGGTTTAACGTTCGCATCACCCGTATCGAATATTAAATTATCTACTATAACGACACTTACCCCTGTGTCCTCTCGATATACATTCACTTGACTAATACCGTTATTATCTACATATGCTTTTAACTTCTTATATAATTCATCCATTCTTTTTTTCGAGATCATTTTTTCATCATTTTTTTCATGTGAAATATCTGGTATTGTATTTTCCATTACTTTTGCATCTACTTGCTCCGTATCACTAAACTTTTCAAGCATCTTTGACAATTTTACTGCATCCTGCTTTGAAGTAGCAACTAGTAATACAAAGAAAGTTAATAATAACATCGTTAAATCTGTAAAAGTCGTCATCCAACGAGGCGATCCCTTTTGCGGTCGTTTCATCATAACCATACCACTCCTTGCAATATTAGGCTGCTCGTTTTACTTTTTTTATCTTTGTTTCGTATACGTATGTATCTAGTTTTAACTTTAATTTAGAAGGAATTTGTCCGCGATACAATTCTGAAATTGCTTCAATAACGAACTTCTTCTCTGTATATAAATCTTCAATACCACGATACACTTTTTCAGCAAGAGGGATTGCAATCATATTTGCAAGTACTGACCCATACAATGTCGTTAACATCGCAACTGCCATCCCTGTACCAATTTGCGATGTGTCTTGTAAGTTTTGAAGCATAATGATAAGACCGATTAAAGTCCCTATCATGCCCCAAGCTGGAGCGAAATCGCCAATTTTATCTAATAATACTGCCCCTTTTCTTAATTCATACACTTCCGTTTCAACATCTTTCATTAACACTTCTTTTAATTCATCTTCATCGTAACCACTTAACATTAATCGAATTCCTTTTTGAATAAAAGGATTGTCTACTTGCTCTCCATCAACTTCTAAAGAAAGCAGGCCGTTTTTTTTAGACTTTTTTGAAAAATCGACAAACAAATCCGTTAACTGTTCTAAATCTTCTTCTTTTCTATGTAAAACAGTAAAAATACTTTTCGTATATTTTTTTATTTCTCCAAATCGATATGCCACAACAATTGTCGCTGTTGTTCCCCCTATAACAATTAAAATAGATGAAACATCTAAAAAGTTTTTAAAAGCTTTTATTCCACCGCCGCCAAGCATAATTGCTGCTATTACAATAGCAAAACCTACTATTATGCCCACTGGGCTAGAAATATCAAACTTCCTTTTTTTTCTTTCTGGTCTAGCAAACACTTGATTTTCGTCTCCCATATTCCTGCCCTTCCTTTTCATTTTTATAAAACATTTTTTTATTTTAATAATGCGTTTTCACATATAATAAGTATTATACGCTTATCATCTATTTATCGCAATATACTCATAGAATTGACACATTTCTTTTCCATATTAGAATTATAGTATGGAAATATGAGGAGGATCACGATGGAACATAACATTTTACAAGTCATTGCACTAGCAGAAAAACTAAAATATGAAATGCGACATAGCTGGCTTTCTAATGGACGTCAAGAAAGTGTAGCTGAACATACGTGGCGCATGTCTCTAATGGCCATTTTAGTTGAACCTTATTTAGATCAAAAAGTAAATATTGAAAAATTACTTAAAATGGTTATTATTCACGACCTAGTCGAGGCAGAAGCTGGTGATATTCCTGCTTTTGATACAATGAATAGTCATGAATTACAATTACAAAAACAAATAAATGAGCAAGAAGCAATTTTAAATATTAAACGAACATTAAAAGGTTCTCTCGGTGAGGAATTATATGATTTATGGATGGAGTTTGAAGCGAAAGAAACGTATGAAGCAAAAGTTGCTAACGCACTTGATAAACTTGAGGTGAAAATTCAGCATAACGAAGCTGATATTGATACGTGGCTACCAATTGAGCATAAAATGACATTCCAAGTAGCAAAGCATACAAACTTTGATTCTTTCCTATCTAAATTACAAAAAATCATCGAGCAAGATGGAGAAAAGAAATTACTAGCTGCCGGCATTGACGTTGAAGCTTGCAAAAGATAATGAAATAAGACACTCAATATGAGTGTCTTATTTCATTATTGTTGATACAGCCTGCTTGTAAATAAGTTGTTGTTTTCCATCAACTAACATTAAAACAGTAAATTTGTCTATCGCAACAATTTCTCCTACTATTCTAACGCCACTCTTTAAAAAAATTGTAACAATACCTTTTTCTTCTTTTATTTGTTTATACAGCTCTTCTTGTAAATGTTCCAAATACTGTTCTCTCCTTCTTTTATAAAAAATCTTAATATAAAAAACTACAAATTATTTATGTACTTTATCTTTTACATTCATAAACTTATTAATTAGTATATCTAAATCTCGGCTAAATAACAAAACTTTATCATGATCCAATCCGTGTCTAGCCACAAGTTGAATTAGTTCTTTCTTTTTGTTTTCTATTTTATTGTATAATTTTCCCATCTCCATCTCTTTACTAAAACTCCCTTTTCCCATAATATTACTTGTAAAATTATAGTACAAATCCTCTCATAAAAAAATATATAAATGGTTTTTTTTACAATTTTTATATTTTTTTATGAACAAATCACAAAATACGTAACGATTTCTTCCCATATCCCTAGCACAATATACAATCAAAATGACCATACAGGCGTTTGTCTAATTACAAAAGAGACTGGCTCCTTTTCCATAGAAAAAACATACTGTATACAGTAGTCCATGAATTATATAGATTAACTTACTCAAAAGGAGGAAAACATATGAGCTATGGTGGAAGTTGCGCTGGTTTTGGCGGTGGATTTGCTTTGCTTATCGTACTATTCATCCTTCTAATCATCATCGGATGTAGCTGTTGGGGTGGCGGCGGATACGGATACTAGTATATCCTATCCTTAACAAATGAACGAAAAACTATACGAAAACAGCTCATATTTGAGCTGTTTTTTCATACTTTCGTATGAAGTGTTATCCCTCTTTTTTGTGATTTCAACTAATAAAAAAACGTTTACTATGAAATAAGAAATATTTTTATTAAGGAGGATTACAATGATTAAAGGTCTTTACGAAGCACATTTACCTGTCCGTAACTTAGAGATATCAATAGCTTTTTATGAATCACTTGGACTGAAATTATATAAAAGAGGAGATGATATTGCTTTCTTTTGGATTAAAGAAAATGAAAGTTGGCTCGGCCTTTGGGAAGGCACAGAATACAAAGTGAATTATCACCCCTCTTTACGACACATCGCCTTTCAAGTAAGCTTACATGATTTAGAAAATGCGATACACTGGCTAAACCAAAAAGGCATTTCAGCACGAAAAGGTTTTGGAATGGAACCAATTGAACCGATTGTTTTTCCAGAATTAGCGCATGCCGCCGTATACTTTAACGATCCTGACGAAAATAGTTTAGAATTGATTGCACAATTACCTGTTGGACTCCCTACAGCTGAGAAAGTATATTTAAGCGAGTGGAAAAAACAAGTTCAAGCATCATCATTACATAAGGATTAATCTTTTTATGTCAGTTTCTTATTCTGCACTTCTTAAAACAAATAATAACTTCAAAAAACTATTTTACGGGCAATCGTTAAGTGTACTTGGAGATTGGTTTCATACTGTAGCTTTATTAACATTCGTCTATAGTATAACGGAATCTCCGTTTATGATTGCACTAACTTTTATAAGTAAAGGTTTACCACAACTTCTACTTAGTCCTTTCATAGGCGGAGTTGTAGATCGTTTTTCTAAAAAGAAGCTTCTGATTTTTACTGATATTTTACGAGGCATAATCGTCCTCACTTACTTATTTGCACTATATAAAATTGAGATTATTTTCATTTCTAACATATGTTTATCCGTACTTTCTTGTTTATTTGAGCCGGCTAAACAAGCAACCTTAAAAAATATCGTACACCAAAATCATTTCGTAACTGCTAACTCTCTTTCTAGTACAATTAATAGTTTTATGTCTATTATGGGGGCTTCTTTAGGCGGAATCCTTGCACAATCTTTACATATTGAGTTCGCTTTTTTAATCAACAGCCTGTCATACTTTATTTCAGCCTATTTTATCTATACTATGAGTGTCCCTTCTCATGATACTTGTAACAAGAAAAAAGCATTTTTTACTGATATAAAAGATGGTTATACATACATATTACAAACAAAAATCATTTTAACATTAATTCTTGTCGGCATTTCAGGGGGCATGATTGGAGGTGCTTATCAACTACTACTAACGATCTATGCTGAAGAAGTTTTCCACACCAATATTGGAATTTTATATACGGTTCAAGGGGCTGGGCTTATGATTGGAAGCCTCTTCGTTACTCTTTATATGTCTCATAGTAAAGAAAAAATGAAAAAAGTATTCGGTTGGGCCTACTTCCTACAAGGAATTTTCTTTCTCGGATTCATTTTATCCGATCAACTTATTATCGGTATCATTACTCTATTCTGTATGCGCATAGCAGGAGGAATCATCGTTCCACTTGATACGACATTACTTCAAACTTACACGAAGGACAATATGATAGGTAAAGTTTTTTCATTCCATTATTCCATTTACGGATCTCTTATTCAGTTATCCATGTTTTTTACAGGAGCGCTTTTAGAAATTCTTTCTCCGCAAGTTATTGGTACCTTGCTAGCTATATGCTGTATTTTTATTAGTTTTATATGGCTTTACCTGCTTTATCGCGGGAAACTGAGTGAAGAACCTACTATCATTTAATAGCATGTTTATGTACATGCTATTTTTATTTATGTCGAAATATAAAGGAAAAAGGCGATTTATTTTCCTTACGTTCTAATTTTTTAGAATGTACAATAAATTTAGATTATAAGAAAGGAGATGTCATAATGTTTGACGATAGACTTACTATTTCAGCTGAGCAACAGAAGCTCATTTCCAACTCAACTCGCATTCAAATTCTTCACCTTTTAAAAGACGAAGCACTCACTGCAAAGCAAGTAGCTACTAAACTAAATAAATCTGCTGGTAGCGTACATTATCACGTTCAAATTTTATATGATGGAGGGTTACTTGAATTAGTAGACACGAAAGAAAAACGAGGAATTATTGAAAAATATTATAAGGTAAAATCTGCTCACTTCTATATTGAAGAAAGCGGCACAGAGGGAACGAATACAGGTAGTCATATTGTATCTCATTTATTTTTAACTCCAGAGGAATTACAACAGCTTACTTGGGAAGTTTCACAAGTTTTATTACGCTGGGAAAACAAAACCGCTCGTCAATCAAACTCCGAAGAGGAATACGCTATTTCCTGTAGGATTAAAAAACAATGAAAGAAAGGTCCAGCCGCTCATGAAAAATAAATTATTATTATTGTCGGGAACAGGAATTTCTCGTTTAGGTGATTTTATGTATCTCATCGCCTTAAACGTAATGGTGTTAAATAGCACAAACTCCCCTGCTGCTGTAGCAGGATTATGGATTGTAGGTCCAATTGCGACCGTTGTTACAAAAATATGGTCTGGTAGTATAGTAGATCGATTAAACAAACGGTCTATTATGCTCATCACAGATATAATTCGGGCAGCTCTTATTGGCTGTGTTCCACTATTTGATTCTATTTGGGCCATTTATGTTTTTATCTTTTTAACTCGCATCGCTACATCATTTTTCGATCCAGCTTCATTCACCTATAAAACAATGCTCATACGAGCTGAAGAACGCGCTCAATTTAACGCTTGGAATAGCTTATTTACAAACGGGGCTTTCATTATCGGTCCAGCTCTTGCTGGAATACTTCTCACCACGTACTCAGCATCCTTTGTGATTTACTGCAACTCAATTTCCTTTCTACTTTCTACCATTCTCATTTACTTCTTGCCAAACATTACACTACAAACAAAGCACAAAGAAGAAGTTGCAAATACTTTCGTACAAACATTACGAAGTGATTGGAAACAAGTTTTTTCATTTGCTCGAACTGAAACTTACATTATTCTCATATTCGTTTTATTTCAAGCCACTATGCTTGTTTCTATGGCGCTCGATTCACAAGAAGTTGTATTCACAAATCAAGTACTGCTTTTATCCAACATGGAATACAGCATGCTTGTTAGTATAACTGGTGCAGCTTACGTTTTCGGTTCACTTCTTGTTTCTCTCTTTGCTAAACGATTACCAATTCAATATTGTATCGGATTCGGTATGATTTTTACAGCAATAGGTTATGTAATTTTCGCCTTTTCAAATTCATTTATAGTCGCGGCAGGCGGTTTCATTTTACTGGGCATTTCTTCATCATTTGCTGGTACTGGCTTTATCACATTTTATCAAAATAACATCCCTGTAGATATGATAGGTCGTATTGATAGCGTATTTGATTCCATAAAAAATTTCATCCAAATCTTTTTCATTTTAGCAATTGGGGCATCCGCACAATTTCTTTCCATTCAAATCACTGTAATCAGTAGCTCATTACTCATTCTTTTCCTTTCTTGTTTATTAGCAATCCGGGTAATGACGC
The DNA here is from genome assembly GCF_038971285.1 of Bacillus paramycoides. Taxonomy (NCBI): domain Bacteria; kingdom Bacillati; phylum Bacillota; class Bacilli; order Caryophanales; family Bacillaceae; genus Bacillus; species Bacillus paramycoides. Next base: position 1,574,720 of record NZ_CP152427.1, on the reverse strand, counting down.
CTTCACGAAAAAAATATTTTAAAGCTACCGGTTCATCATTAGAATATTAAATTCAACATAAAAAGCGGCTATTTTGCCGCTTTTTTCCCGTATGAAAGGACATTAGCCCTCCCACTGATTAAAGTTTCACTTTATGTTAAAATATGTATTGGACCTAATTGTGTAGGAGGACTATTTTGGAGATTATATTCACTTTCATATGTATTATATTAGTAGCTTCTATTTTACAAACAAGTACAGGTTTTGGCTTTTCTATTATGGCAACACCTTTCTTACTCATGCTATTTCTACCACAAGAAGCTATACAAATAAATATCATTTTATCATTAATTATTTCTATATCACTCATCTGGAAAATAAGAATGGACATTGATTTTATTCTACTAAAAAGATTAATTTTCGGAAGTATAATTGGTGTTCCTTTTGGTATTATCATTTTCACTTCCATTAACATCAACACATTTAAATTAGCAATTAGCATCCTTCTCTTACTATTAACGTTGATGCTAATATGCAACTTTAAGATTCAATCAACAAAATCTAGAGATTTCATAGTTGGCGGATTATCTGGTCTTTTAACGACAAGTATCGGTATGCCAGGACCTCCCCTGTTACTTTATTTTACAGGAACTGATACGAAAAAGGATAAGTTACGAGCAACTACATTGGCTTTTTATCTATTTATATATTTCATTAGCCTACTAACTCAAATACTCTTTACTGGCACAAACAAAACAATTTGGGAATCAAGTTTTTATGCTATTCCAATCGTATTTCTAGGTTTGTATATATGTCAAATTATTTTCAAATGGCTTAATCAACGGATTTTTAAAATATTTACGTACATCCTTTTGAGTTGTACAGGTATGTATCTTCTTATTGAAAGTTTGCATTTATTATAAGTAAACTTTTCAAGACAATAGATGCTTTAAATTGTACAAAAACTCATAGATTTAAACGATAAAAAGCGGCTATTATGCCGCTTTTTATCGTTTAAATCCTCAATTCCCCTTTAGCAGCTGCCCTATACTTATTCTAAGACAATCATCTTTCTCCTCCAAACAAGGCGGACCTGCATGCAGATCCGCCTTGTTACTCATTTCTTATTAAGTCCTTTTTCATTTAAAAACTCTTTCATATGCATTCTTTTTTCTTTAGACATAAACGAACTCATTGATTCTGTCCATGTTACGTTTTTCTTGTTTGATGATCTTTCTTTGTAATACGAGCTCATCGTTTCATCATATTCGTTTAATAATTCATCATATTTCTTTTCATCATACCCATTTTCATGAAGGATTGCTGCTACTGGTAAACGTGGTTTCACTCCGTGATCTTCATCTGGTACACCAACTGTCATTCCGAATACAGGATATACTTTATCAGGTAAATGAAGCAATTCACTTACTTCCCTCGGATTATTACGAATACCACCAATATAACAAATACCGTATCCTAACGATTCTGCTGCTAGCGCTAAGTTTTGCGCGAAAAGTGAAGCATCTACCGTCGCAACGATAAAGTCTTCTACTCCTTCATGCTTTATTTCTGTACCATGTTTTTCACATGCCATTTCAAGACGTTTTAAATCTGCACAACAAACAAAGAATGCTGCGCAGTCCTTCACGTGACGATTTCCGGATAACTCTGCTAGTTTAGCCTTTAAGTCTTGATCGGTTACATATATAACAGAATACGCTTGTACAAAATGCGAGGAAGCGGCATGCTGCGCAGCTTGCACCATTCTTTCCACTACATATTTTGGAATTGATTCTTCTTTATATTTACGAACTGAAACGTGTTGCTCCATTTTATGTATGATCTCATTCATGAAAAACACTCCTTTTTCTCTTCATAATGAAAAATTAACATATCTTTTCCAATATTCACAACTTATAAGCACAAAAAGAGCAATTCTTTTTTGAAGTGCTCTTTTTAACATATATATTATTACGGTAAATGAAATTATACCGACGATTATTTCAATATATCAACGATTCCTTGCACTATATCAACGATTTTTCCAATATATCGACGATTCGACAAGGGATATCGACTTGCCGACAAATAACGACAAACTCCAATCAAATTATTCCGTATCTTATTACGCCATTTTCAAAACTTTAATACCTTTTACGATATTCCAAATGAAGTAATAAATCCCTACAAGAATGAATACTGCATATGTGATCATGATCCCAATTCCAGCACCATCAGATTGATTGAAGCTTAAACCATATATGCCCGATACTGCTAATCCACCAACTAAAATTGCATACGGGAAAATATGTGACCAAAATGCTTTTTTCGCGTGGTATTTCACTTCATCCTCCGCAACGAAGTACACGATAATTGGTAGTAAAAATGGTGCAAAAAAGATACTAAAGTAACATAGTGAAGATAATATATTATTTCCTTTCATCCGATTCACCTCTAAATAGTTTTTGTTATCTTCATTATGTCAGGAATCCATTCTAGAAACTATCGCTTTACCTTTCATGAACATGACATATTTGTAAGATTTCCAACAAAAATAATTCCGCTTGGACTTCCAAACGGAATTATTTTTCTCTATATTCGATTCATAAACCAATATTGCGTAATAGCTAAATACTCTCGTATATTCGATGGAATGACAATTCGCTTCGGCGTTTCGGCCGGAAGACCTTCTAATTGTAAACCTTGCTTTGCTGCTATTTTTTTCGCTCTAAACATATGGAAGTCATTTGTTACGATCATTCCCTTTTTCATATTGTCCGGAATTAAAGGTTTTGAGAATTTAATATTTTCATCTGTACTCGTTGACTTATCTTCCATTATAATGCGGTCTTCTGCAATTTTTAGCTTCATTAATCCATTTTTCATTGCTAATGCTTCTGAAATATCTTCTCCTTTTCCTTTCCCTCCAGACACAATAACAATTGTTTTCTCATGTGATTTTAAATAGTCAGCTGCTTTATCAATACGATATTGCAATGAGTACGATGGTTTCGTTCCGTTTACTTTCGATCCTAATACAATTATATAATCCGCATCATAGGTCGCATTCATTTGTCCATGCTTATAAATGTTATATTGTAAAAATCCCACATAAACGGCACAAACCATTATAATGCCTATCATATACTTCATTATTTTCTTCTTTTTCATATCCATATACTCCTATGGTCTTTGCTTCTTTCATGATAATATCCATTTATTTGTTTGTATACAGACAAATTCCAATTCATCCTAATTTATCCTCTGGAATGTAATATTTATATTTCTTTCGGGAACAGTAAGTACAACTTTGCACGAAGGAGTGTCTCTATTGCTTCTCTTTTTATGTAACGTATCGTTCTTTTTCATTTTATTTTTACTATCACTCAAGTTACTCGGTAAATCAGCTTTAGCACAACTAACGCCTCATGATTTTGGTGCTATTATCTTTTTATCTTATTTAGCTTTTCAGGCCATACCTGTCTCTGGTGCTTTACAAGCTTTTCTCGGTATGGTCGTTATTACATGTTTGCATTTGCTTCTTACAAAATTAAGCTTACTAAACAAACTAAATCGTTTTATTCTGGGGCACCCAATTATTTTAATTAAACATGGTGACATTATTTTTGAGAACTTACAAAAAAGTAGATATCCAATCGCTGAACTTCTTTCTAACCTTCGCGTCGCAGGATATCCAAGTGTTCACGAAATTGAATATGCTATTTTAGAAGCAAATGGTGCTATTAGTATTTTACCAAAGCGCGAACTTGTACCATTAACTCCGAAAGATTTGAACATAGATGTTACATATGCCGGATTACCAATTGCCCTTATCGTTGATTCACAAATTCAATACGATAACTTAAAGTTAATTCATAAGGACAAAAAATGGTTATATAAAGAGTTAAAAGAAAAAGGAATTACAAATATTAAAAACGTTGCTTTCGCGTCTGTTCAAGAAACAGATGGATCTTTTGCTATTAGTGTAAAAAAATAGAAAATCCCCTTCATTTCTTAAGGGGATTTTCTTCATTATATCGCTTCTTTCTTTCCCGTCATATTTAATGGAACAGGATGTTTCATACGATTCATCGTAAATACGATAATCGCTGTCAATACTTCCGCTACTGGCATAACGAGCCAAATTCCGTTTATCCCAAATAATTTCGGCATAATCCATAATAATGGAATAATAAATAGCAACCCTCGGCTCATTATAATAAGTACTGATTTCGTCGTTTGTCGCACTGATTGGAAGTACTCCCCATACACAATGTTATAGCCTAAAAATACATATTGGATAAAGAACAAGCTCATACCCGTTAATGTTATTTCCAATAACTCTGGAGATTGGACATCAAATAAACCAATAATATATTTCCCGAAGAATAATCCGACAATTATTGCCACACCTCCAAGTACAACTGCAATTTTCACAGCGAACTGCAATCCTTCACGCAATCTTTCTGATAAATTCGCACCGTAGTGGAAACTAGCAATTGGTTGTAACGCTGCACCAACACCGAAGAATAGTAGCAATGTCATCGCATGGATGCTATTCACCATCGCATAGGACGCAACCCCTACTTCTCCTGCATATTGAACGAACGCAATATTAAAACCAATTGTTACAATTGCAACCGTACTTTCAGCTGTAAAGCTTGGAAAACCTATAATCATAATTTGTTTCACTGTATCCCATTCAAAATGGAATTTCGTCCATTTTAAAATGCTATTTTTTCTAAAGAAGTGTGATAATAATACAAGGAAACCAACGGCTGCCGAAAGAATAGTCGCTGAAGCAGCACCAGTTACGCCCCATCCAAAGATGAAAATAAAGATATAGTCAAACACTATATTTAATACAGCCGTTACAACTAAACCTGCCATTGCTAAATTAGGATTTCCATCATTTCGTATAAACGTACTTAAAATATTTTCTAAAACGTATATCATTCCAAATGTCAATAATACGTGTAAATAGTCTAACGCATACGGTAAAATCACTTCGTTTGCACCGAATAAGTATGCTAAATCTTCTATTCTCCATAAACAAATCGCTGCTAATACACCTACGATAATTACTGCTACCGTCATGGATTGAGTAAAAATAGACCTTGCTCTTTCTATTTTATTTTCACCTAATGCAATGGAATATAACGTTGCCCCGCCCATTCCAATCCATAATGAAATCGAGAAGAAAATTGAAAAGGCTGGAATAGCTACGTTTACTCCTGCTAATCCGTTTGCTCCAACTCCCCTACTAATCATAACCGCATCAATTACAATGTTAACCGACATTAATACCATTCCTAGAACGGCTGGTATCAAATACGAAATAAATAAGCTCTTTATCGGTTTTTCTCTTAATTTTTCTGTTGCTTCCATACTATTTTGCTCCTTTTTTCAACTCTCTTTTCTCAGTTTAAACCTTAAAGTAACTTGAAGGTCAATAGAGAATTTAAAAAATAGGTAACTTACTTATCGTGTTTCATGCCAATTTGTAATGATACGAGTCCTACAAATTATTGCTTTGTTTTTTTATTATAGGAATTTGAATTTCTGTTACTTGTTCCTCTGGATTTTCTGTTACAGACCAATCAATTAATGCAATCTCAATTGCATCTCCACTTATTTCGTATCCTTCTTGATCAATATATTTCATTAGCTTCTTATATGTTTCATCAGTTTCTTCATATGGCCCATGATGATATACACAGGCAAACATACCTTCTTTAATTTCATCTGAACTCTGTACTTGAAAAGGCATGTAATCCAAAAGAATAAAAACACTGCTATATGCTTGAAACTCATTTTGCATTAATCCTTTTTTCGCGACTGTTACACCGATATCTCCAGAAAATAAGCTATCATCCATTTGCCTCATATTTTTTTGCAACGAATGAATGTAGTACTCAAACATATCATCCGTCGTATTCGGGGCAACCGCAATAGCTGTTATTTTTCGCTGCGGGATCTCTTTTATTACCATTTGTTCAGCTTTTGCTTTTGTTGCTTCCTTAATTAAATGAATTCTATGCTCCATTTTCGCCAAAGCATACTCAATTTCTCTTTGTTTTTTCAACATCATCTCTTGTTGTTTTTCCAGTAAATTGAGTGCATATGCTGGATTTCTTTCATCAATATATTTTTTAATTTCCTTTAATGGAATGTTTAATTGGCGTAAAAACTTAATCGTATCTAATAGTGAAAATTGATCGATTGTGTAATAACGATAATTTGTTTGCGGGTCCACAGTGGACGGATGAAAAATTCCCTTCTCATCATAATAGCGTAAAGTAGATTCCGCTATATTATGCATTTTTGCCATTTCTCCAATTGTAAAGCGTTTGTTTAATAACATCTTTTATTTCCTTCCATTTCTATTTATTTCATTATATGTTCATTCTGTCTTCAAAACAAAAAAGAATTCCCCTACGAGAATTCTTTTTATTAACTCTTAAACCTCTATTATTATAGGAAGGATCATCGGTTTTCTTTTCGTATTAGTATATATAAACTTCCCTAAAGCCTCTCTTACTTCTCTTTTCAAAATACCCCAGCTATTCACATTCTCTTTCTTCAAATTATTAATTGTAATAACTGCTAATTTATTTAATTCCTTCAAAAATTCTTCTGAATCACGAACATAGACAAATCCACGAGAGATAATATCAGGACCGGAAATAATTTCTCCATCCACTTTATTAAAGGTAATAACTATTACGAGCATTCCATCTTCTGAAAGTTGTTTTCGATCACGTAATAAGGCATTTCCAACATCACCAATTCCTAATCCATCTACATATATATTTCCAGCCTGTATTTTTCTAGATTGAACGGCCACTTCATTACTAATATCTACAACATCTCCATTACGAACGATAAAGATATTTTCTTTTTCGACACCAATTGATTCTGCTAACAAACTATGGTGATGTAGCATTCTAAACTCTCCATGAATTGGGATAAAATATTTAGGTTTCATTAAAGTGAGCATTAATTTCAATTCTTCTTGATACGCATGACCAGATACATGGACTCCAGTAGAACTACCTGATCCATAAATTACTTTTGCTCCTAAAGCAAATAAATTATCTATAATTCTTGAAACGTTACGTTCATTTCCTGGAATCGGAGTCGCAGCTATAATAACCATATCTTCTGGTAAAACATCAACTTGTCTATAGTTTCCACTCGCTAAACGCGCTAAAGCTGCCATCGGTTCTCCTTGACTTCCTGTACAAAGTATCGCTACCTGCTTTGGATCTAAACGATTTACCTCACTCGCTTCAATTAACATGCCGTCTGGAATATGTAAATACCCTTTCTCTAGAGCAACTTCTACTACATTTACCATACTTCTCCCGAGCAAAGCCAATTTTCGATTTGTTTTTATGCAAGCTTCAACTATTTGCTGAACACGATTCACATTAGAAGCAAATGTAGAAATAATTACTTTTCTATTTGCTTTCATAAATATTTCCTCTATTCGTTCTCCTACTGATCTTTCTGATGGAGTAAAACCTGGTCGTTCTGCATTTGTACTTTCAGATAGTAAAGCTAGTACACCCTCACTACCTATTTTAGCCATTTTATGAATATCAGGATGTTGGTTATTTACTGGTGTTAAATCGAATTTAAAATCCCCGGTGTGTACTACATTACCTTCTCGAGTATGAAACACAATACCGAGACAATCTGGAATACTATGATTCGTTTTAAAAAATGTCGTCTTAATAGAACCGAGATCAATTTCTGATTCTGCGTGAATAACGATTAATTCTGTATCATTTTGAAGATTATGCTCTTTTAATTTAATTTCAATTAAACCTAACGTTAACTTCGTCGCATAAATTGGTACGTTAAGTTGTTTTAAAAAATATGGTATTCCGCCAATATGGTCCTCATGTCCATGCGTCACGACTAACCCGCGAATTTTTTCTTTATTTTCTTGTAAGTATGTGATGTCTGGAATTATTAAATCAATTCCTAATAAACTTTCATCTGGAAATTTAGATCCACAATCAATAACGACAATATCATTTTCATATTGAATAGCGTACATATTTTTTCCTATTTCATTTACTCCACCTAAAGCAACGATAGACAAGTTGTTTTTTAATGAATTCAAATGATAAAACCTCCTTTTCAAATTTATAATTCATGAAATAACATTTAGGTTTTATTATTTGTAATGAAAAAGGACTTCATACTATTTCATACATATAAAAATTCACACACTATTCTTATATGTATATCCCTAATAACACCGTCTCTCTCTAAAAAAGCTCCCATTTTTTCATTGATTTTTTGTAAAATATATTATATATTAATTACAAGTTCAAATTACAAGTTCAAAAGAACTTGTAATTAGACCCTTTGTTTAATGGGTTTTACATATTTTCATTAGGCAAATTCCGAGAAATCGTATGATAAAAATAAAAATGATGAGGAGAGGATCCGATGGAATTCGAATTTTTCTTTCAAATTGCACTTATTTTATTAAGTACAAAGCTTGCTGGCGATCTTAGTGTTAGATTAGGCCAACCTTCTGTACTCGGTAAATTAATTGTCGGTATCGTTATCGGTCCAGCTTTATTAGGTTGGATTGAGAATTCAGAACTTCTAACACAATTAAGTAATGTTGGAGTTATTCTTTTAATGTTTATGGCCGGTCTTGAAACAGACTTAGAGGAATTAAACGCAAACCGTAATTCTTCTTTAGCTATTGCACTTGGAGGTATTATTCTTCCATTCGTAGGTGGTTACGTTTCTGGTCTTGTTATGGGAATGGAACAAGGAAATGCTGTATTTTTAGGATTACTTCTATGTGCGACAAGTGTTAGTATTTCCGTACAAACACTTCGCGATTTAGGAAAGATGAAAACACGTGAAAGTACAACTATGCTGGGCGCAGCTGTATTTGATGACATTCTTGTCGTTATTTTATTAGCATTTGCAATGAGCTTCTTAGGTACAGACGATGTTAACTTAACAATGATTATCTTGAAGAAAGTTGTATTCTTCGCTTCTATTATTTTAATCGGATGGAAAGGTGTTCCTGCGATTATGCGCTGGTTATCACCACTACGCGTATCTGAGTCTATCGTGAGCGCGGCTCTTATCATCTGTTTCTCATTCGCATATTTCGGCGAATTATTGGGAATTGCTGGTATTATCGGTGCTTTCGCAGCTGGTATCGCGATTTCTCAAACGAACTACAAACATGAAGTAGAAAAGAAAGTAGAACCAATCGCTTACGCTATGTTCGTTCCAGTATTCTTCGTAAGTATCGGTATGAATATTACATTTGACGGTATTGGCAATCAAATTTGGTTTATCTTAGCATTAACAGTAATCGCTGTATTAACGAAACTAATCGGTTGTGGCTTAGGTGCACGAATGACTGGATTTGACGCTAAGTCTTCTGCAATTATCGGGGCTGGAATGGTTTCTCGTGGTGAAGTTGCACTTATCATCGCTGGAACAGGACTTTCTTCAGGTCTACTAGCACAAGATTACTTTACAGCTATCGTTATTGTCGTTATTTTAACTACAATGATTACACCACCAATGTTAAAATACACTTTTGGTGCAAAAGATAAAGCAATGAAAGCAAGTAAATAAGTTTAATAAGAAAGAAGATTACTATCTTATAAGATAGTAATCTTCTTTCTTATTTTATATCTAAACAATTCCGTTCGTTTTTAACCATTTTTCAAAAATAATTCGTGCTTCTTCATCATCCATATCAATACTAAATGAATACACCTTAATGCCGTAATCATCTACATATTCACCTAGCTTCATTTCCTCCACCTTTTTGTAAAAATCGCCTGCCTCATAGTGCGGAATATACGCATCCCAAACTGGTTCACTTATTCTTTTGTACGCTGTTACTTCTAAATCATATCCACCTTCATAATATCCGATGTGATAATGTTGACTAGAATCATATTTCTTCATAATAAATTCCCCTCCCTTTAAAAATTTATCATATTTCACATAATAAACAAAAGCGAGCTGTATATTACAGCTCGCTTCATTCATTAAATACGTTCCATCGCTGTCTTCAACGTTCCAACAACAAAGGCAATTTCTTCACTTGAAATAACAAGTGGTGGTGCTAATGTTAAGACGTTATTATATCCTGCTGTTGTCATACCGTTCCGTCCTATAATTAACCCTTTTTCTTTACAAGCATTTACAACGATTGCAATTTTTTCGTTATCAATTGGCTCTTTCGTCTCTTTATCATTTACTAGTTCAATTCCAACTAGTAGACCTTTTCCTCTAATATCCCCTACAAGTGGATGTTCTCCAATTTCTTCTTTTAATTGCTCTAATAAAAGCGAACCCATTTGTGCAGATCGCTCAATCAAATTTTCATTTTCCATAATTTCTAAGTTTTTAAGCGCTAATGCACAAGCTGCAGGATTTCCACCAAATGTATTAATATGACGGAAGAATTCATATTCTCCCTTTCCTTTAAATGCTTCATATATTTCTTTTTTCACAGCTGTTGCTGATAATGGTAAATACGCGCTCGTAATCCCTTTTGCCATCGTAATAATATCTGGCTTCACATCATAATTCATAAATCCAAATGCTTTTCCTGTACGTCCGAAACCACAAATAACTTCATCGCTAATGAGCAATGCACCGTGTTTTTGACACGTTTCATGAACAGCTTTCATATAGTCTTGTGGCGGCATTAAAATGCCTCCGCCCGTAATAATTGGTTCCATAATAAAAGCTGCAATCGTTTCACTTAATTCCCATGTCATAACGCGATCTACTTCTTTTACACATTCTACATCATATATGTTCTCTCTTTCTATTCCAGGCATACGATAACAATCTGGCGGTGTTACATGTAAAAAGCCTGAAGCAAATGGCTCATATTGATATCTACGCTGTGCTTGTCCCGTCGCTGCCATCGTAGCCATTGTATTGCCATGATACCCGCGGTAACGTGACATAAATTTATAACGATGCGGTTCACCTTTTTGCGCATAGTATTGTCTTGCTATTTTAAAAGCTGTTTCGTTCGCTTCCGAACCACTATTAGAGAAGAAAATAACATACTCTCCTCCAAGCCACTCATTTAATTTTTGTGCAAGCTTTATAGCCGGTTCATGTGATTGTGACATTGGAAAGTATGATAATGTTTGTAATTGCTCATATGCCGCTTCTGCAAGCTCTTTTCTGCCATATCCACTATTCACACACCAAAGACCACTCATACCATCTAAATATCTTTTTCCTTGTATATCCTCAACCCAGCACCCTTCTGCTTTTGCCCCTACCATTGTACTATTTGGACTAAAGGGACGCATTCCGTGCCAAACATATTGCTCATCTTTTGCTAATAATTCATCAGTCTGTTTCGTTTTCATCATTTCTTCCACCTTCCATAACAACTTATTTTTCACAAAAGCTGTGCTGGTGCCATGATGATTTAAATTTCTCCCTGCTTATTTTCATTCCACAAAATTAAGACGAATCCTACTTACAAAGCAGTATTATTTACAAGAAAATGACAAAAGGAAAAGGAGCTTTTCTTATATATCGAAAAGCTCCTTTTTCTTAATGCGAAGACGCATCACTAATACCATGACCAGTATTAGATTTCACAAGAATTTCATCAAACTTCGCTGCATCTTCTTTCTTACTAGATAAAATGGTCCCTAAATACGCTGCAAGGAATCCGAGCGGGATCGAAATAATTCCAGGAGTCGTATATGGGAATATCGCTTCCCCAACAAATATAGCTTTGCCAGCTACAGGGTTCCAAACATTTGGACTTAACGCTACGAGAACAATGGCTGATACAAGACCAACAATCATACCGGAGATAGCACCTGTCGTATTGAAGCGCTTCCAATAGATTGTGAATAATATAACTGGCAAGTTTGCACTCGCCGCTACTGCAAATGCTAATGAAACTAAAAACGCTACGTTCAATGTTTGAGCAAATAACGCAAGTATAATGGATAATACCGCTACTCCAATAGACGCATAGCGAGCCATTGACACTTGCTCTTTTTCCGTTGATTTCCCCTTGCGAATAATTTCATTATAAAAATCATGTGCAAATGCTGATGCTGCTGTTAATACAAGGCCTGCCACTACAGCCAAAATCGTTGCAAAAGCAATGGCTGATACGAAAGCAAATAAGAAATCTCCACCTAACGCTTTCGCTAATAAAGGTGCTGCCATATTACCAGCTGGATTCGCTTTAATAATTGCCTCATTTCCTACAAATGCGGCTGCCCCAAATCCTAAGAAAATTGTCATAATATAAAATGCACCAATTAACCACGTAGCGTAAACAACAGATTGACGTGCCGTTTTTGCATCACGCACTGTAAAGAAGCGTACAAGAATATGTGGTAATCCAGCTGTACCAAGAACTAGTCCTAAATTTAAAGATAGCGTATCAAGACCATCTTTATACTTTACCCCTGGATTTAAAAACGAATCTTTTAATGGTGTAGCTGTTTTCATTTGTGCGAACATTTCAGTCACACTGAAATTAAATTTTGCGAAAACGATAACAGAAATAATAAATGTACCAGCCATAAGTAATACAGCCTTAACAATTTGTACCCAGCTAGTCGCAGTCATTCCGCCAAAAATAACGTACACTGTCATTAATGTACCAACGATTAAAACGGATGTCGTATATTCGATCCCTAATAATAATTTAATAAGTGCACCAGCTCCAACTAATTGTGCAATCATATAAAAAATCGAAATCGTCATCGTATTAAGCGCTGCAACTCCGCGAACTTTTTTCGCATCAAAACGCGCCGCAATCATATCTGCTAACGTGTACTTTCCTAAATTTCTAAGCGGCTCTGCAACTAAGTATAATACAACTAAGTAAGCAACTAAGAAACCGATGCTATAAAAGAATCCATCAAACCCAGTTAACGCGATTGCTCCAGCTATACCAAGAAAAGACGCAGCAGACATATAATCCCCCGCAATGGCCAGACCATTTTGCCAACCAGTTAATCCCCCTCCAGCTGTATAAAACTCACTAGCATTTTTCGTTTTCTTCGATGCAAAATAAGTTATGACGAGTGTACCAAGAACGATGATTAAAAATAGTGCAAAAGCGGTTGTATTCATGGTCAGCCCCTCCCTTTTTGCATCTCTTGCAGAATGTTTTGTGAGATTTTATCAAAGGATTCCGCTTTTTTGCTGTAAATCATACATAATGACCACGTCATGATAAATTGCGCAAAAGCAAATATCCACGCCCACGTAACATCACCAAATGCCGGTGTATTGAGTACCTTTGAATACGATGTTAAAATAGGTAACGCAATAAAGAAACTTAAAAAGAAAATACTCATTGGAACGATAAACTTCTTTTTCGTATTTAATAGCAATTGAAATTCTTCTGACTGAACAACCTCTGTATAATTCACTTCATTTTGTAACTTACGTGCTGACGTATCATCTCGTTTCATTCTCTAATCCCCTCTCTTACTAGAAATACAATTCCCCCTTGTATACCTAAAGGCTGAATTTTATAAATATTCAGAAACTTATTTTCATTTTAGACAATCCATACATTCCTGCAAAGATTTTTCGATAGACATTTTTCGGCAATTTCTCCTAAGTTTTTAATATACTTTTTCAGCATAAAATTTGCGCACTTCACTTCCGCACCAGCGAAGCTTTCATACTCGTTATAACAAAATAAAAAAGTAGTGCTTATCGCACCACTTCTGTTTTTTTCTCTTTTTCTAAATTACGAGCTGTTTCGCTTAATTCAACATCTTTTCCATCTTTAAGCGTTCCAAATAGGAAATCAAATACTGGATTGGAAACACCAAACCAAAACCTTTCATTTTTATAATGGTGTAATATGTGCTGTTTTTTTAGCCATCTTCCAAACTTAGTAACAGGACGAATTGGCTTATGTGCAATATAATGTTTCCATTCATAAACGAGAAGCATAATAATCATTCCGATTCCGAATGAAAGTGTAACAGTAACACTTTTTGTTATAGCGTATGATATAAGTAAATATATAGTAAAGCTCGGTATACTAAACCATACAGGCAAAAATAAAAGCTTTAAATCATCTGGATATACGTGATGATCATAATGTAATCTTCTTAACATTTTTAATAAAAATACGTTTTTAGGTGGTTTTAAGTGAAATAAAAACCGGTGTGTCATATATTCGTTAAGCGTATAAAAAACAATCCCAAACAAACAGGCTAACATACCGATCCATGTAAAAAATTTCATTTTTAAAATAATGATGAAAACAAATAATATACTATACATAATAACGATATCATGTTGTAAAAAGAACTCTTTCCCCACTCTCTTCATGTTCCTTCCCCCTTTTCCAAAAAAACAGCCGCAACATATCGTTACGACTATTTCTTTTATTTTCTATTCTTATTCTATTCGCTTTACAAATTTGCCTGCTGCTCTATTGTCGAGAAAAAATTGTTCGATCCAAATATATTTTGCTTTGGAATAATATGTTCCACCGCAAACACTGTTACTTCTCCTCTTTGTACCTCTCCAATAATGAGTCCAAATACTTCATGATTTACCGCAAAAGTTGGTTGCTTTGTTTGTAGTAATCTTGCTGCAGTATGAAATACCGCTTCATATAGTGGATTCCTATCAGTAATTTCTTTTCGGATTTTTGGTGCTAACGTAATAATAATTTCTTTTCCGTCAATAGTGGTTCGATACATAAAAATCTCCCCTTCAATCTTATGTGAACAACTGTAAAGCTTTGTATGCAAAATGGATAGAATGTCCTACTAAAATAATACCCGCTCCGGCTGTTATATAGCCTATTGCTTTTTGCTTTAATAAAGTTCTGCCAAAATGGACAGAAAATGCGATATTTACATTCCATAAAATAATACCAACGATAATACAAAGACTATACAAAAAGGCTTCTTGTTTCGTGACCTTCGTGAGCAGTGAGCTAAGTGTACTTCCGTATATACCAAACCAAAAAACAAGATTTAATGGATTGGATATCGCAATTAAAAAAACTGCCATAAACGATTGTTTAAGGCCACCTATCTCTTCTTTTTTATATTCCATATTCGACTTAGAAATTCCTTGTTTTACACTTTGAAATCCTAAATAAAATAACAAGAAAAAACCTGTACAATACATAAAAGCTTGTACATATGTATACATAAACAGAGAAGATAAACCGAAATAGATGAGAAGCATAAACAAAATATCTGCAGTCATTCCACCAATCCCAACAACCCACGCATGCCAAAAACCTCGTTCAATTCCTCGTTTTAACATTTCAATATTAATCGGACCTACTGGCGCAACTAATGAAATACCTAATACAATTTGTTGTATAATTGCTCCAAACATCGCTCTATCCTTTCTACTTCCTTTACTATTAAGTAATGATGTAATAATTAAAAATAGACTAGCTTTCATCAAACTACTTACTAAAATACCCTTTTTTATCCAAAATATGCAAAAGAGCCATCTGGATGATGACTCTTACTTTTCTATTTTATGAAGAAAAGGACATTTTCCTTTTATCGGTTCTACATCGTCCCCTATGAAGTATTGTTTCCATTCACGATGATCCGGATCACCATAATGACTAATGTTGGGATGTTTCGGCAACTGATCCCACTTTTCAACTCGCTCTCGGACCGTTTGTCTGGAATATGCTCCTTTCGGACGATCTCCTTCTAACCCATCAAAGATAGTGCATGGCTGGAATCCAATAACGAGAGAATTTCCTAAATGTCTAGTTTTTCGTTGTTTATAAGCTGGCGCATTCCCAAATGCGAATATCGGTTCACCACCAAATGAAAATTCCCATAAGTAATGGTCTGGGTCTTCAGGAATTTGCTTCGGCCATGTTTGGTCATCTTGTTCATGTAAATATTGTAATACTTTCCAAAAGTAATCACGATAATATTCCAGTGATTGTTCCTCACATTCTGGTTCTACAAAAAGAAAAAATCCTCTTCTTACAATTGGCCGCTCTTTCATTAACTCTAAAAAAGATAACATTGTATGTGGCAAATGTCTCCAATCATTATGAGAGAGTAAGGAATAACGAAGCTCATTCTTTTTCAAAGCAGTTAAACCAAAATAACATGGGAAAGTTGGTTCTAATACGATGTTTGAAAAATTTTCAAATTCTTTTGCAACCCAATTCGGTATATCCGTTCTCATTCTCATTCCGTCATTATCTAATAAATAAGACTCATTCATTCTTTCACCTCATTATGTATAGCATTCAATTAAGACTATTACATACTCGGCCTGTCCTATACCTATTTAAAAATTTGACTGAAAAATTATTTAAAAATACAAAAAAATAAAATCGCTTACTTGACTAAATTCTCCCAATTCGTGTATATTTAAATTAATCATTTAGCAGAATATTCAAGATTATAGCATTTTTAGTTTATATTATCTTTTCAAATGAATTTCACTAAATGAAAAACGTAAATGTTTTTTAGGAGGAATTGTAACATGCAAGGAAAAGTAAAATGGTTTAACAACGAAAAAGGTTTTGGATTTATCGAAATGGAAGGCGCTGACGATGTATTCGTACATTTCTCTGCTATTCAAGGCGAAGGCTACAAAGCTTTAGAGGAAGGTCAAGAAGTATCTTTCGATATCACTGAAGGAAACCGCGGACCTCAAGCTGCTAACGTAGTAAAACTTTAATCCAACATATGACAGGAGGTTACCTTACTCGGTAACCTCCTTTGTTATTCCTTTGTATATTTCCGTTTTCCAGAGCAAAAACTATGTGAAATGCGCAATATACAAAGGAGGAAGTAATAATGGGATCAGAAGTAAATGATTTTGAAGAAGTGAAATTCCGTGTAGAAACAGCACAAAAAATGGTAGGATCAGCGACAATTTCAATGGATCCAGATACATTGGAGCATGCTACTACTGCTGTAGAAGCCGCTCGCTCTCAGCTTGAAATTATGAAGTCTGTTGCAACAGATTTAGATGAGCCATTTCTGATGAATGAGGAAAAGAAATTAAGCGAGTGCGAGCATCAATTAAATGAAGCGAAGCACTAAAAAACATCCAGAGAATTTTCTCTGGATGTTTTTTCATGACAACTGCTCTCCATACTTTTTCAATGTTTCTCCAACTGTACATTGTCTTATACAAAATGAATGAGCATAATACTTACTATTCGTCTTTCGGTTATGTTCTCGCAAAAAACACCCTTCACAATACGTTTCTAATAAGTCATTGACCTCTGTAATGAGTTGCTTTTTATCCACCTTTGCACCTCTATTCGGTTATTTCTTTATGACTATCTATAACTGTCCCTTCTAATGCTTGCGTAGCTAATTGGTGTGCTTCTTTATTTTGTTTTCTAGATATCGGCTCACATACTAGTTTTAATTTCATTTGCTTCGCCTTTTGTTCAATTTGATCTAAGTAATGATTTAAATGCTCATCATAGCAAGGCCATTCTCCAGCCAATTGCTGCAGTACAACTTGCGAATCGCCGCGAAGCGTGACCGCTTCATACTTAATCCCTAATTCCTCGAGTATATTCATACCGTATAGTAATGATGCATATTCCGCTTCATTATTATCATATATACCTTCTATATATGCATTACGGCGAATTCGGTATTGTTTATTCCCTTTTTTATAGTATACACATATACCTACTCCAGCTTCTTTCGTCTGAACATCATACCCCCCATCAAAATAAACGTGTATTTCTTGGGGCTCTTCCTCCACTTGTTTACTCAGCTTTTTCATTTCCTTTAGCGACCATTCCGCATCCATTTCATCATAAAATGATAGTTCTTTCACTCTTCCTGTTTTTTCGAAATCCTCTGCAAATTGCAGTACTTCTTCTATGTTCATATAATCTGTCGTTAATTCCGCCTGCAAACCGCGCTTCGTTTTATACAACCAATGAATTTTATATTTCATACTAGATTCCCCTTATATAAGACTTCTTATATGTAGCCAGCTAATGAAAGCCTCACTTTATTTTATTATATTGTATCAATAGTCACAGCATTATATTCAATGTGATTACATACAAAAAGAGCTATCCCTATAGGAATAGCTCTTTCATCTATTACATAAATCTTTCAAATTGTACTCGTTTATTAATCCAGTACATTACAGGCATACCGATTGCCATGACAACAAATTCACCGATTGCACATGTTAACCAAGTCAACATAAATGGTAAATCAAATGCAAGATGAAGTTCAATTGCAATCATAAACATTGTAATTGTAAAAATAACTGTATTAAAAATCATACGAGCCCAAACACCTTTAATAAATCGCATAGAAATAATCGTTGCAACTAACGCAAGAATAGATTGCCCTACTCCAAATACTAAATCATACGCGATCATAGGTGAGAAAAAGAGATTCGTTAAAAATACACCTAATACAATTCCGTAAATTGCTTTCTTATTAAATACAACGAGATGATTAAACATCTCTGAAATACGAAACTGTACATTCGTAAAGCCAAATGGCTGAATAAGCATAGAAACAGCAATATATAATGCCGCTAAAATACCATTACCGACTAAAGTTCTAATATTCATGACAAAATCTCCTTAGTTTTTTTACGTGGGATGGTTTCGAACCACGTTATTCGTTTTTTAAGCAACAAGATTATATTCTACGCAATACACACTCTTTCGTCAATAGATTCCTATCATTAACTACCTTTTTTCTTTTAGACAACGTATAATAAAACATATGAAAGTTTTAGGAGGTTTCACTTCATGACAGCAACAATTCAAAATGAAAAAGTGATCGTTTCCATTTCTGACAAAGGTGCAGAATTACAAAGCGTTCGCTTAAAAGAAGATAACACTGAATACTTATGGCAAGGCGATTCTACTTATTGGGGGCGCCGCGCACCAATTTTATTCCCAATTGTCGGCCGATTAGTAGATAATACATACTACGTAGATGGTAAACCATATTCTTTAACACAACACGGCTTTGCTCGTGACCTTACATTCTCTGTAAAAGAACAAAGTGAAACGAAAATCACTTACATTGTAACTAGTAATGAAGAAACATTAAAAAAATACCCATACGAATTCGAATTACTCGTTTCTTATGAGCTAGACGGACAAATCGTTCATGTAACATATGAAGTACATAACCCTGCTTCAAAAGAGATGTTCTTCTCAATCGGAGCACATCCTGGTTTCAACTTCCCCTTATTAGAGGGCGAATCATTTACAGATTATCATTTATCATTTAACGGTTCTGAACGCTTAGAAACAAGCGTATTAGAAGGACCTTACCTTTCAAGCAAAAAGCAAGTAATCGCTAAAAATGCAACTGAATTACCACTTACATACGATTTATTCAAAAATGATGCACTTATTTTTGAAAATATGAATACGGATGAAATCTCTATTCGTTCTCATAAACATAATAAATTTGTAAAAGTAGAATTTGACGGATTCCCATTTGTCGGCGTATGGACACCAGGCGAGAATGCTCCCTTCTTATGTATCGAACCTTGGTACGGAATTGCTGATGAAGTAACTCCAGCAAAAGATTTCAAAGAAAAAAAAGGAATTCAATCTTTACAAGCGAATGAAACATTTACATGTCGTTATAGCATTACAATTGGCTAATTACTCTATCCCCTACTTCAATGAAACATATAAGTAGGGGATCATCTTATCATTTGGAGGTTTCTCATTTTGATTGAAGTATATATTGATGGTGCATCAAAAGGAAATCCTGGTCCTTCTGGTGCAGGTGTATTTATTAGAGGGGTTCAACCAGCTGTACAATTATCATTCCCCCTTGGGATAATGTCCAATCATGAAGCAGAATACCACGCTTTACTTGCAGCATTAAAATATTGCACGGAGCATAATTATAACATTGTCTCTTTTCGTACAGATTCGCAACTTGTCGAGCGAGCTGTCGAAAAAGAATACGCAAAAAATAAAATGTTTGCACCACTATTAGAGGAAGCACTGCAGTACATAAAAAGTTTCGATCTCTTTTTTATTAAGTGGATTCCAAGTAGTCAAAATAAAGTTGCTGATGAGCTAGCTAGAAAGGCTATCTTACAAAATTAACGGGGGTATGAGTGTGAAAAAAGATTGGATCGCTCCTCTTGCTTTATTATTTGTCTCTTTTATTTGGGGAGCTACGTTTGTCGTCGTTCAAAATGCTATGTCTTTCGTTGGTCCATTTACTTTTAATGGTATTCGCTTTTTATTCGCTGGAATTATTTTATTATTCGTTCAAATGATTTTCTCAAAAAAAACTTCAAAACAAGATATAAAACAAAGTAGTCTCGCTGGATTAATCGTTGGGCTCTTTTTATGCGTTGGCTATGTGTTACAAACATTTGGCTTACTTTATACAACTTCTTCAAAAGCAGGTTTCTTAACAGGACTTAGTATCGTTATGGTACCCATTTTGTCTTTTATCTTTTTAAAACAAAAAGCTACCATTTTTATCGTAATGGGCATTGCTGTAGCAACAGCAGGTTTATACTTATTAACAGCTGGTGATTCTTTTCAATTAAACATTGGAGATATACTCGTTCTCGGTTGTGCAGTTGCTTTCGCTGCTCATATTCTTGTTAACGGCTTCTTCTCTAAGAAAGTATCACCTTTATTATTAAGCACGTCGCAAGTATTAGCTGTCGGTATGTTTTCTTCTATTTGCGCTTTTTTGTTTGAAGATTGGGAAAAATTATTTTCAGCAGCACTATGGACGAATTCTTCCTTTTTATTCGCCCTATTTTTAACTTCTCTATTCGCGACATCCATTGCTTTTTTCATTCAAACATCAGCACAAAAACATACATCTCCAACGAGAGTAGCAATTATTTTCGCAATGGAGCCCGTTTTTTCCGCCTTAACAGGCGTTCTCGTTGCAAACGAACAACTTTCTATTTCCGCTATTATCGGATGCCTATGTATATTCCTAGGCATGGTGTTTGTTGAATTACCTTCCAAAACAAAAAAAGAAGCGCAGGCCGCTTGAAGTTACGCTTGTAACTTCCGCATAAAAGCCTTAGCGCTTTTTTTATCTGTAATCTCTTCTTCTTTCAATCGTTCTAATAACGCAACAAAATAACTCCCATCAAACTGGAATTGATGTTTAATTGTCGCTTCTATTGCCGCGTTCACAATTCCATCAGATGCACCCGTATATCCTTGTCCGAACATAATAAATCCTTGTGCTTCCTCTGATAGTTTAAATCCTTTCGTATGTAAGAATGAAAGATAATCTTCTACTGTTTGCATGTTATTCCCACCTACTCAAAAATTCTCCATCTCCTATCATACATGTTTTTACACGCTATGAGAATGAATTTTATTTGACAACTTTGTAAATCTATCCGAAGTAGACGATAGAGGATTTCCTTACAATATAAAAGAATATGTAAATGGGAACTTATTTTATATTAAAGGGGATAGGGATACAAAATGAAACAAGCACTATTAATTATCGATGCGCAGCAAGAATTAATGGATGGAAATGAACAAGAAAATGAAGTTTTCCGTAAAAAAGAGCTGCTATCTACACTAAATACAGCCGTACAGAAAGCAATCGATGCAAATGCCCTCATTATTTTCGTAAGAGATATCGATGTTGCTTCTGGTAGCGGAGAAGGATTTGAAGTACATAATGAAATTCAAGTACCTCAGTCTGCAATCCTTATTAATAAAGCAGCAACAAACGCATTTTATGGCACTTCTTTACTTGAACTTTTAAAAGAAGAGAAGATTGGCCATATCGTTATCGGAGGATGCAAAACAGAACATTGCATCGACACCGCTGTTAGAACTGCAACTGTACAAGGATTTGACGTTACATTAATTAAAAATGGTCATTCCACAACTGATTCTAACGTATTATCTGCAGAGCAAATTATTGCTCATCATAATAAAATTCTACATGGACATTATAACGTGGATCATTTTTCAGTTGTTAGAGATGTCGAGGAAGACCTTTTTGAACCAACTCATGACCAATATCGTGATTAAATTACCTAAAAAAGAATCCTTACGTGAAAAGGATTCTTTTTTAGCCAAAAATTTGCGCTGCAATGCTATATAACTCATTATTCCTTTTTAATAATTGATCGCTATTTTTCATCATTATTGGTGGTGTATTCACCTTTTGAAAACCAATAACCTCTAATTCTTTCATGAAATCTTTCTTTCCTTCTGGTACATCAATTCTTAATTTACCATGATGTCCTCTTGCTAAATCATGTACAATTCTCATTGCCATTGCATCATTTTTAGCAACGATCGGTCCTATTATTTTATTTTCTGGCGTTTGTATACTTATACCGTATCCTACTACATTTTCTTTTGTATCCTTTACAACGATACACTGATCACTTTGCATAATTCTTTGTTTTAAAAACTCGTTTCGACTTGTTCCAAATGCGCCTTCATCTATTTTTATTATTTCCTCTAAATCCCCCTCTTTATAATTCATCACATATTCTTCATTTCCCTGACAGTTATAATTCGTATTGTACGAGTTACATATGTATTTAGAAACATAGCTCACTGCCCTAAATCCTAACTTTTCGTATAAAGGCTTCCCCTCATCTGTAGCAATCAGTATAATTGAAGTTCGAGCTGATACGCTATTCATGCAAGAACTCGTTATCGCCTTCCCAATCTCTCTTCCCTTATAATCCGGATGTACAATTACCATTCCTATTGACGCTAACGCCTCTCCGTATAATATAATTGCAGCGCTTGCAATCAGTTCTTTTCTCTCATTCCATACGCCATATACAATACCTGAATTAAAAATCGTTTCAACTTCTTCTCTGTTATAATCCCAACCAATATAAGAAGATAATGCAACAAGATCATTTATATTATCTTTTCTAAGACGCTCCACTCTTATTTTCAATCCAATCATTCTCCAACCCCTTATTTAGACATTTAAATCATTATTACTAAATCAACTTGTACATGTTTCCCTTTATTTGTCACACACATATCCTATTTTGACCAAGACTATATTGTAAGTGAGGTGACAACATGCCCATTACGAATCGATTTTCTACCACCACTAACGGCGCACTCGCTATTACAGGAAATACTTTAGGATTAAGTAAAATTAGTAATCAAAACCGTGCTGGTACAATCGGAGCAATTGGTGCATTCGCAACTACAAATACTGCTTTACAAGTACCTACTTTTCCTGCTGGTACAACGTTAAACTATACACAAAATAGTTCTACCGCTCTTTTAAATATACCTGCTGGTAGTACGATTCTTTACGCAGAACTCGTTTGGGGTGGAAACTATTTATCTCGTGATCAAAACATTACGAGTGTATTAGGAAACCAGGTTTCTTTTACAACACCTGTTTCAACATACTCGATTACTCCTTCAGCTGTTACAGCTTCAAATCAAACTTTCGTTTCAAATTCTATTACATTTGGCTTTTACACGCGTTCAGCAGACGTAACAACCCTTATTCAAGCTGGAGGCTCTGGTTCTTATACTACGGGAGCTGTCCCTGGACTTGTAGATCCTATAGATGCTTCTAATGGAACAATTAATTCAGCTGGATGGACGCTTATCGTCGCTTATCAAAACGGGACATTACCAGCAAGAAACTTAACAATTTACGTAGCTGGAAACCGTGTTTCTGCTGATACTGGTAGTGCAGATGTAGCTGTTTCTGGATTCTTAACACCTTCAGGAGGACCTGTAAGCGGGAGATTATTTTTAAGTTCTATTGAAGGAGATGCAGATATAACAGGGGATCAAGCGTTATTTGGACCAAATTTCAGTTCATTAAATGCTTTATCTGGGCCAAATAATGCGGTAAATAACTTCTTCGGTTCTCAAGTGAATAATGCTGCAGGAAACTTAGATACAACTGGGACATTTGGAACGCGAAATCAAAGTGCCGCTACAAGCACAAATATCTCCGCAGGCCGGCAAGGTTGGGACATTACTTCTATTGATATTTCTCCTTATTTAACAAATTCCCAAGTCTCAGCTGCAATCCGTTTAACAACTAACGGAGATGCATATATGTTAAATACAGTCGGGTTACAAATTAATATAAACTCACCAAACACACAAGCAACGAAAAGCGTGAATAAAAGCGTCGCAGCAATTGGAGATGTCCTCACTTATACCGTTACTATCCCTAACACCGGCCTTCTACCTGCTAATAACGTTACTTTTACAGACATACTCCCTAACGGCACTTCCTTCATACCTGGCACTGTAACGGTAGATAACGTACCTCAAACAAATGCAAACCCGGCTGCTGGTATATCTCTTGGAACAATTAATAACAATGCTTCTCGTACAGTAACTTTCCAAGCAACTGTCGTTTCTCTTCCAAATCAAAATCCAATTTCTAACACTGCGAATATTACATTTCAATATACACCAATTGCCGGTGGAACTACTTTTAACGGTCTTGCAACAAGCAACTCTGCTGGAACACAAATTAACCTCGCAGATATTAATGGAACAAAATCAGTTAACAAACTTTTTACTGATATTGGTGAAACGTTAACTTACAGTATCGCCTTAGCTAATATAGGAAATATCGCCGCAACGAACGTTATATATACGGATCCGATTCCTAGCGGGACTACTTTCATTCCGGGAAGTGTAACTATTAACGGCGTTACTCAAGCTGGAGCAAATCCCGCTACTGGTATATCAATTGGATCTATTGCCGCAAATTCCACTACTACTATTTCATTTCAAGTATTCGTTCCGTCCATCCCCCAAACAAATCCAATATTAAATAGTGGCACAACAACATATCAATACATCCCTGTACCAAATCAACCAGCAGTAAGTGGGACTGATACGACGAATATTGTCTCTACTCAAGTGAACAATGCTACTGTAACTATGACAAAAGCAGTAGATAAAAATTTTGCAGATATTGGTGATACACTAACATACACCGTTTCCTTTACAAGTACAGGTAATACAAATGCGAACAACGTTATTTTTACAGATGTCATTCCTACTGGAACAACTTTTGTTCTCAACAGTTTAACGATAGATGGAACGACACAAGTGGGAGCAAATCCTGCTAATGGTGTAAATATAGGATCCATCCCAACCGGTACGACAAAAAACATTTCATTTCAAGTAGTAGTAAATACAATTCCAGCGTCAAATGTCGTATCTAATGGTTCAAGCGCTTCTTATCAATATACCGTTAATCCTAGCCAATCACCCGTTACAAAAAACATTTCTTCTAATCTCGTTTCCACTCAAATTAACAATGCGAATTTAACATTAACAAAATCAACAAATAAACAATTTGCTACAATTGGTGAAACAATCAGTTATACAATTCTTATTACAAATAGTGGAAATGCAGCTGCAACTAACAGATCCACTTCCAAATGGAACAATATTGACGCCTAGTACTGTAACACTAAACGGAGTTTTACAAAATGTAGATTCTCTCGTTGCTTTACCTATCGGAACAATTCCTGGCGGAGCTACTTTTACTCTTTCTTTCCAAGTAACAGTCATCAATATTACCGCCCAAAATCCTATCATTAATAATGCATTCGCTTCTTACCTATATACTGTAAACCCAAGTCTGCCACCAACTTCAAAAACAGCAAATTCTAATTCTGTTACATCAACAATTAGACTAGCAAATCTTCATGCTACTAAGTCTGTAAATCAAACGTTTGCAGAAGTTGGTGACATATTAACTTATACCTTTGCTCTTACAAACGATGGAAATGTTGCGGCGAACAATGTAGTACTATCCGATTCAATTGCGAACGGTACTTCCTTTGTGCCAGACAGTGTTATAGTTAACAATGTTGCTCAGTCAGGTGTTACACCAGCTAGCATCAGCATTGGTAGCATCAATGCGAATACTACAATTACAGCTTCATTCCAAGTATTAATAACTAGCATTCCCAATCCAAACCCTATTTCAAATAGTGCTTCTATTTCCTATAACTTTATCGTGGATCCAAATGCTTCCCCTGTAAGTAGGAACACAACTTCAACCACTACATTTACTCAAGTCAATGACGCAAATGTCATTTCAGCAAAAACAGTGGATCGAGCATTTGCTACTGTTGGGGATGAATTAACTTATACCATTCTTTTAACGAATGCAGGAAGCGTTACAGCTGATAGTCCAACTTTCGTAGATACAAATCCAGATGGCACTACCTTTATTCCAAACACTTTCCTTATTAATGGTGTGCTACAAAATAATGCAGATCCGAACATCGGTGTTCCGTTACCTTCCATTCCTGCTAACGGTGAAATTACTGTTTCTTATCAAGTAACTGTCACCTCTTTACCAGCGCAAAATCCAACAACTAACTCATCTAGTACACAGTATAGTTTTATTTTAAATCCAGGAGATCCACCAACTATAGAAACATCTTTAAGTAATACTGTAAGTACACAAATTAATTTAGCAAATGTTATTATTTTCAAGGATGTAGATTTAACTATCGCCGATGTTGGGCAACCAATCACATATACAATTGCCCTAGCTAACCCTGGAAATATTCCAGCAAATAACGTAGTCGTTACCGATATACTCCCTCCTGGTACGACACTCGTACCAAATAGTATTTTTATAGGCGGCGCTTTACAGCTAGGTGCAGATCCAAGTGTTGGTCTTCAAGTTGGTACGATTCCAGCAGGCGGCATTACAACAATTGTTTTCCAAATTAGTGCAAATAGTTTACCTTCACCAAATCCAGTTCAAAATAGTGCTGCACTTCAATATAGCTTTATCGCAGATCCAAATTTACCTGCTGTTATTAGAAATGCTACTAGCAATATAGTAACGACACAAATTAATACCGCTAATATTGTTGCTACGAAACTAACAAGCACAAATTTCGCTGATGTTGGCGATGTCATAACGTATGCTACAATTTTAACGAATAACGGTAATATCCCTGCCTCTAATGTAACATTTACAGATATCATTCCAGCTGGTACCATCTTCCTTCCTAATACTGTAACGATTAACGGCGTCCCTATAGCCAATGCAAACCCTGCTAACGGCATTCTTATCGGTACGATAGGAGCAAATTCATCACGTACCGTTGCATTCCAGGTTTTTGTACCAACTATTCCTAGTGCAAATCCAATTCCAAATCAATCAAGCACTACATTCCAATACACATATGATCCATCCAAACCAACCGTCATGCAGATGGTGGCCTCCAACACCGTACAGACAACTATTAATAACGCTACGATTACCTCTGTAAAATCTGTTGATAAACAGTTTGCGAACGTAAATGATGTTATTACGTATACGACTACTTTAACGAATACTGGGAACACACTTGCATCAAATATAGTATTTACCGATGCAATTCCAAGCGGTACATCTTTTATTCCAAATAGTGTAACAGTAAATGGGAATATACTGCCTAATGTAAATCCAGCGAATGGAATAGCAATTGATCCAATAAATCCGAATGCAAATACGATAATTTCGTTCCAAGTGCAAGTAAATTCCATCCCGAATCCGAATCCAATCCCGAACCAAAGTAACACAACTTACCAATATGTCGTAGACCCGAACTTACCTCCAGCATCCGCCAATGCATCAAGTAACGTAATAACAACTCAAATTAATAATGCTACAATCATAGCTACGAAGTCAGTGAATACACCGACTGCTGCAATTGGAGATATCGTTACTTATACGATTGCCGTTACGAACACAGGAAATATCCCTGCTAGTGCTACAGTTTTAACAGATGGACTTGGACCAGGTGCATCCTTCATCCCGAATTCTGTTACGATAAATAACGTATTTCAACCTGGATTAGATCCTTCATTAGGTATTCATTTAGACGATATTTCACCAGGAGGAACTACTTTTATTACATTCCAAGTGAAAATTCTTGAGATTCCTCCTAGTGGCACTTTAACGAATAACGCCCTTGTAAATTATGAATATACAGTGAATCCAAACCAAACGCCTGCTGTTGGAAGCACTGTAACAAACACGACGGCTACCCCAATTATTGACGCTACTTTAGTAATAAATAAAAATGCGAGTACAACTTTCGCTACGATTGGTGATACGATTACACTCACTTCATCTGTTACAAACACAGGAAATACTACTGCGAACAACATTGTATTTACAGATTCAATTCCAAATGGTACTACCTTTGTCCCAAATAGCTTTAAAATAAACGGTGTAACCGTTCCGAATGTAAATCCACAAAATGGTATTAATATTGGTAACTTGAATGCAAATGCATCGATTACACTCAGTTTTCAAGTAAACATTGCAACACTTCCAACCCCTAATCCAATCCCTAACCAATCATCACTTCAATATAACTTTATTGTAGATATAAATGAACCGCCTGTTTCACGAACAGTTCAATCTAATAAAACTTTCACACAAGTAAATACTGCTTCCGTTATTGCAACAAAAACTGCAAGCAGTGCTTTTGCTGCTGTTGGAGATACAATTACGTATACAACTACCCTCACTAATAGCGGAAATACTACCGCTAACACACCTGTTTTTATCGATATATTACCACCTGAACTTTCATTCGTTCCTGATAGCGTACAAATTAATACGATCCCACAACTCGGATTTAGACCAGATAGTGGGATTTCTTTAGACGCAATTCCAGTTGGAGGAACGACAATAGTTAGTTTTCAAGCAATCGTCGGCTCAATACCAGCTATAAATCCAACATTGAATCAATCTAGTACGACATATTCCATCATTGTTGACCCTACCCAGCCGCCAGTGACAGAAACAGCTACAAGTAATCCAACTTTAGTGCAAATTAACGAAGCAATCATCCAAGCAACGAAAAGTGTTGATCGACTTTTTTCTGACATCGCACCTGGAAATTCATTTTTAACGTATACAGTTTTATTAGAGAATATAGGAAACACAACTGCTACGAATATCATTTTTACAGATCCGATCCCAAATAATACAGTATTTATAGAAGATAGTGTTCGCGTAGGCGGGGTTTTATTACCTGGAGTAAATCCAGCAAACGGGATACCAATTGGGGATATTATTGCAGGAGATTTTATAAATGTCACCTTCCGTGTGCAAGTAGTTAGCATCCCAAACCCTATTTTTACAATCGGACCTGGAGGACCAAACTCACCTGTTGTAAACGGAGCTTCTATTGATTACCAATTTATTAAAGGACCTAATTTACCACTTGTTTCACAAAGTACGACATCTAATTCTGTTTCGACACAAATAAATTCTGGGGAAGTTGCACTCGTTAAATCTGTAGATAAAAATTCCGCAACAATTGGTGATACACTTTCTTATACAATTTCATTAAGCAATCCTGGAAATGTAGCATCACAAAATGTGATATTTACTGATATTTTACCTGAAGGCACAACATTTATTTCTGGAACTCTTATAAATGAATTAGGCACTCAACAAATTGGAAATCCTGGGAACGGAATACAGATTGGAAATATAAATCCAAGTGGAACGACCGTTATTACTCTCAATGTACTTGTAACAAACATTCCAAGTATAAATCCAATCTCTAATTCTAGTTCTGTACAATTTCAGCATATTGTCGATCCGAGTCAACCACTTATCACTCAAACAGCTTCATCTAATACCGTTACTACAACAATAAACAGCGCAATATTAGCTACCACAAAAAGTGCCGATAAATCTATTATTTCTGTCGGAGATACGATTACGTATACAACGACTATTACGAATACAGGAAATACACCAGCAACGAATATAACATTCACAAGCGCTATTCCATCTAACACTACCTTTATACCAAATTCAGTCACAATCAATGGTGTTCAGCAACTTGGTGCACGACCAGCACTCGGAGTAACTATACCAAATATCGCTCCTGGTGAAACAGTAACTGTTACTTTCCAAGTAAATGTTATTTCTGTGCCCTCTTCAAGTTCGATTATGGATAATGACACAATCTTATATTCTTATACTGTTGATCCAAACGGAACTCCTGTTACTACTTCTACTGCAACGAATATTGTTACAAACCCTGTACTAGATGCTATGATAACGATGGTAAAATCAGTCGATCAAACACTTGTAACGCTAGGTGATACCATTACCTATACAACCATTTTAACGAATAACGGCAATACAAATGCAACGAATATTACTTTCACTGATCTTATACCAGATGGTACAACGTTCGTTCCGAATAGTGTCACAATCAATGGCAGTACACAAATCGGACTCGATCCTAATACAGGGATAACAATCGGATCAATTGCCCCTAATAGCTCAATATCTATAGCATTTCAAGTTACCGCTACTTCTACACCAATCCAAAATCCTATTGCCAATTCCGCTAGTGCGTCTTACACATTTATTGCTGATCCAAATGCACCCATTGTTTCACGAACCGCTTCTTCAAATACAGTATTTACTACCATTAATACAGCTACCATTCTTTCATCAAAGCAAGTTGATAAATTATTTAGCCATATCGGAGACACACTCACCTATACTGTCACTTTAACAAACAACGGAAACTCATCCGCACAAAATGTTATTTTCTCAGATACAATACCAAGCGGAACTACATTTATTACAAACACATTTTCTATTAATGGAATTCCTCAAATTGGTGCGGATCCATCAAATGGTGTAAATATCGGGACTATAACAGCTGGGAATACAGTAACAGTTGCGTTCCAAGTTACTGTAACATCATTATCAACCGAAAACCCAATTGTAAATTTCTCATCAACATCGTATCAATTAGTCTCACCGCCTGATACAGAAACTTCAATTAGTAATCCTGTTTCAACGCAAATTAAAGAAGCTATATTATCCATGACGAAAAATGAAAGTGTCTCCTTTGCAGATATCGGGCAAACTGCTTTTTATACTACTTCTATTTCGAATATAGGAAATACGGATGCGACTAATATTGTATTCACGGATATATTACCGAGTGGACTCACATTTGTTCCTAACACATTAACTGTTGATGGTGTTTTACAACCTGAGGCGAATCCAAATACCGGTGTATCGCTTGCAACACTTCCACCAAATGAAATATATAGTATCGTTTTTCAAGTTACCGTGGACAATATCCCTCCTAGTAACCCAGCACCAAATACAGCATCAACGACATATGAGTTTACTGTTGATCCTGTTAATCCTCCCGTTTCAAGCACAGCTAATTCTAATACGACGCTTCTTCAAATAAACAACGCAACTATTATTAGTACAAAAACAGCAAATCTTACTTTTGCGGACGTTGGTAATACAATAACATTTACACTTAACCTTCCTAATACCGGGAATGTGTCTGCAACTGATGTTACCGTTATCGATATACTTGATAGCAATTTAAGTTTCGTTCCAAACAGTTTCACAGTTAATGGGCAAACTATTCCAAACGCTGATTTATCTACTGGTGTAAATATCGGTTCAATTAATGGTGGAAGCACATCAATTGTCACATTTCAAGCCACTGTTTCAACCCTACCAAGCAACAATCCTATTTCTAATTCAGCTCTTACCACTTACCGTTATATTGTTGATCCAGATCAGCCGTTCATTCCAACTTCTAATCAATCTAACACAACGACAACACAAGTTAATAGCGCCGTCCTTACTGCACAAAAAAAATTCAAATGTAGCAACAATAGATATTGGGCAAGATATTATCTACTCCGTTACGATTACAAATAGCGGAAATGTTAGTGCGACGAATGTTATTTTTACCGATTTGATTCCAGACGGAACTTCCTTTGAACCGAATAGTTTTACACTCAATGGAACTACTATCCCAAATGCAGACCTAATTACAGGCGTTCCAATTGGTGATATCGCGCCAAACCAGTCTGTCATCGTAGCTTTTCATATTAGTGCCGATGAAATTCCGCCTATAAATCCAATTACTAATCAAGCTAGCGTTAGTTTCCAACATATCGTCAATCCAGCTAATCCTCCTGTTTCAAAAAACATTACTTCAAATAGTGTTACAACAACAACAATTGAAAGTGCTATTTTAGCTACCACTAAAATTGGAGATAAAGCTTTTGCAACGATTGGTGATACGATTACGTATACAACTACGATCACGAATACTGGAAATATTCCTGCCAATAACGTTATTTTCTCAGACCCGATACCATTGTGGACACAATTTGTTGCAGGATCAGTTATTGTTGATGGCACTCCATTACCATCTGCTTCTATCATTGACGGTATTGGCATAAATACGATCATTCCAAATCAAACTGTAACAATCATATTCCAAGTTCAAATCGTAAGCAATCCAACAACATTCACACCAGAGCTCCAAAACTTAGGATTTGTAAACTTCCAATATAATGTAGGAAATGCATTACAGGCTCAGCCTGGAAATGTGGAAACAAACGTCTTCGTTACTTCTATTAATTCAGCAATCCTTTCAGCTGTAAAAACTGTTAATACTGCCTTTGCGAATATTGGCGATACGATCACTTATACAGTTTTAATTCAAAATAGCGGTAATACAAACGCTACGAATGTAAATTTCTCAGATCCGATTCCAGCAGGAACAACTTTTGTGGAAAATAGTTTTACTGTAAATGGAAGTACCATTCCAGATGCAAATCCAAATAACGGAGTTAATATCGGAACCGTGAACACCGGTAGTTCCTTAACCGTTACGTTCCAAGTCATAGTTACATCTACTCCACCTTCGAACCCAATTACAAACGTTGCATCTATTCAATACGAATTTATAGTTAATCCAGCTTCTCCTCCCGTTACAGGCACAATAAATTCTAATAGTGCTTCCACACAAATTAATAACGCGACTGTTACAACTGTTTTAGAAGCAAATCGTACAATCGTATCGATTGGAGATATCATTACGTATACAGCAACATTAACGAATACTGGAAACTTCCCCGCAAATTCTGTATTACTCATTAACGGAGTTCCTGAAGGGGCATTATTTGTTCCAAATAGTGTTACGCTTAACGGAATTTCACTTCCAGATGCAAGTCCAACTCTCGGTATTCCAGTTGGCATTATCGCACCAGGTGATTCTGCTACGATTACGTTCCAATTTCTTGCAATTTCTATTCCACCGCAAGGAGCGATTATAAATCAAGCACTTACAAGTTACACGTATATTGTCGACCCAAGTCAACCTCCAGTTACAGCAACATCTTCATCAAATACGGTAAATACAGCTGTCGTTGATGCATCGCTATCTGTAATTTAAAATACAGATTCCCTCGTACAATCTACTGACGGTACAATCACTTACACTGTAGTCGTTCAAAATAACGGGAATACAACTGCAAATACAGTTACTTTAACAGATTTGGTCCCAGAAGGAACTGCATTTATTCCGAATAGCGTGACTATTAATGGCATTTCAGCTCCAGGTACTGATCCAAACGTAGGGGTCTCATTAAACTCCATCGCACCTTTGGAAATCGTCACCGTCACATTCCAAGTTATCGTTCAATCCATTCCAAGCGTGAATCCAATTTCTAATATAGCCCGTATTGACTATACTTTTATCGCCGATCCAACTGCTCCTATCATCTCTCGAACCATTACGTCTAATCCAGCTTTCACACAAATTTCAGATGCGAATGTTCTTTCTTTAAAAGCAGTCAATGCACAACAAGCAACAACTGGCGACATTTTAACCTACACGATAACACTGGAAAATACCGGAAATATTCCAGCTACGAATCTCATATTTTCAGATACGATTCCAGAAGGGGCTACATTCGTAGAAAATAGTTTTACACTTAACGGGACAGCTATACTTGGTGCAAATCCGAATGCAGGTGTTACTTTGCCTAACCTCGCAGCAAACGCTACTCACCTGATTTCGTTCCAAATTTTTATTAACGATCCATTCTCGCAAGAATCGATTACAAATCAATCTAATACAACATATGCAATTCAACCAGACCCAGGGCAACCACCTATTACCGAAACATCTAAAAGTAATATCGTCATTACAAATTTCGTGCAAGCACAATTGACAATTACAAAAACGTCCAATCCAATAACTGTAGATATTGGCGGAACTATACTTTATATTTCTGAAGTGAAAAATAGCGGAAATGTTGACGCAATAACTATTATTTTTACAGATTCTATCCCAGCTGGGACTACATTCGTTCCCGACAGCGTCACAATTAATGGTGTACTTCAGCCTGATGCAAATCCTGAAAACGGAATACCAATTGGAACGATTCCACCAAACAGTTCCAAAACAATACTATTTCAAGTACAAACAAATAATCCAGCTACTGAAACCGAAATAATAAATCAATCTTCAGCAACTTATCAATATGTAAGTATTCCTACAGCTCCACCGGTGAATCGCTCTGCAAATTCTAACATTGTTACAACATCACTTCAAAATGCAAATATTATTTCTGTTAAAAGCGCAGATGTAACTTTCGTATCTATTGGGCAATTTATTACCTACACAAATACACTACAAAATATAGGAACTGTTCCAGCTAACAATACGGTGTTCATTGACAACATTCCAGAAGGGACTATATTCATTGAAGATAGCTTATCAATAAATAATGTCATTCAGCCTGGAGCGAATCCTGAAAATGGAGTAAGCCTCGGCACGATACAACCAAATGAAACAGTCACTATTTCATTCCAAGTACAACTTACAAATATACCAGAGGGCAATACAGTCATTAACATTTCAGACACTTCGTATGAATACCAAATTGACCCTAGTTCTCCAATTATTCAGCGTAGATCGTTATCAAATGTAGTAAACACGGAAGTGCGGACGGCAAATGTTAGTGCAATTAAATCCGCAAACAGATCTATTACACGTATCGGTCAAAACATCACATATACAGTCGCAGTTACAAACGCTGGTACAGTACCTATTACAAATACTCTCCTCATTGACGCAATTGCTGCTGGCACCACATTCGTTCCAAATAGCATTCTTGTAGATGGCATACCAAGACCTAACGAAAATCCAATTACCGGAATCACCCTTGATATTATCCTTCCAAACAATACAATTATCGTTACATTCCAAGTAAACGTAGTCTCTACACCTTCTCAAAATAACATTAATAATATCGCTGTCATCCACTATGAGTATCAGCCAGACCCAAGCTTACCACCAATTTCAGAAACGACATCTTCCAATACTACAAATATACAATTTATTGATGCCATTCTTATCGCTACAAAATCCGCTAATACAGTATTAGCAAATATTGATGAAACTATTGAATATACAGTACTCACTCAAAATAACGGCTCCACTACAACTAACTCCATCTTTTTTACAGATACGATAGAAGATGGAACAGTATTTATTCCGGGAAGTGTAACAGTTAACAACCCTGTACTTCCTGCAGCAGATCCGAATATCGGCTTTTCCATTCCTAATATCGCATCAGGTCAATCAACTACAATAACATTCCAAGTTTCCGTTACGAATTTACCTGCTGTAAACCCAACACCTAATACTGCAAACATCGTCTACGATTTTATTTTCAATCCTGACTTTGCACCAATTCAAAAATCGACTACTTCCAACACTACTTTCGTTCAAATTAATAATGCTGATATCGTTTCACTGAAAACTGTTGATTTAACTTCTGTAACGATTGGTGACATTTTAACTTATACAACAACTTTAACGAATACAGGGAATACAGATGCTACTGCTGTTATATTTACAGACAGTATTCCTGATGGAACTATCTTTATAGACGGTAGCGTTTTAGTAAATAATATCCCTCAGCTTAACGCGAATCCAAGTTCTGGTATACTTGTAGGAACGATTGCTCCTAACGTTTCTATCCCGGTCACATTTTCTGTTACCGTTGTAGCTCTTCCAGCTAGCGGTCGTATTCAAAATCAATCAACTTCCCGTTATACAATTAATGGCGAGGAACAAGTATCCACTAGTAATATTACCTTCACTGAAGTTATTTCTGCTAATGTAATTGCAACAAAAACAACGCCTATCCAATACACTGATCTACAAACCATTATCCCTTACACAATTTCCATTACAAACAATGGGAATATACAAGTAGAAAACATTATCGTTACAGATATCATTCCAGCGAATACGAGCTTTATAGAGAATAGTGTTATTGTGGATGGAAACGCCCGTCCAAATGACAATCCACTTAGCGGGATACAAATTGATAACATTCCGCCTAATACGACAGCAACTGTTCTATTCCAAGTACGGGTTACTTCGATTCCGCAAACCAATCCAATCTCTAACACGAGTACAATTGAATATGAATACACTTTACCAAATCGACCACCTATTACCGAAACCATTATTTCATCAGCTGCTTTAACAGAAATTAATCACGCGAATTTGAATAGTA
The DNA here is from genome assembly GCF_038971285.1 of Bacillus paramycoides. Lineage (NCBI taxonomy): Bacteria > Bacillati > Bacillota > Bacilli > Caryophanales > Bacillaceae > Bacillus > Bacillus paramycoides. Next base: position 1,538,338 of record NZ_CP152427.1, on the reverse strand, counting down.
ATAAAGCTGTTGACCTTGCATTTGCAACGGTCGGTGACACGTTAACGTATACGATTACACTCAATCAAACTGGTAATGTTGCAGCAAATAATGTAGTCATTCAAGATATGATTCCCCAAGGAACTACGTTTATAGAAAATAGCGTTATTGTAAACGGAGAAACTCTTCCGGGAGTGAATCCAGTAAGTGGCATACCAATTGGTACTATACTTGTAGGTGGAGACGCTATCGCTTCATTCCAAGTAACTGTGACTTCTATTCCAATACAAAACGAACTCAACAACCAAGCAATCACTACTTTTAACTATATAGTCAACCCAAATAACGTACCTGTTACAAATACTACGACAACAAATACTGTCACAACAACCGTCCAAAATGATAATGTCATTGCGATAAAAGCTGTTGATTTCACGAGTGCCTTACCTGGTCAAACTTTAACGTACACCATTACCATTACGAATAATGGTAATATCACTATTGAAGATATTATTCTAGTAGACACGGCACCAGTAGATACGACATTCGTTATTGGTAGTGTTACGATTAATGGAATCAATCAACCTAATGCAAATCCTGAAAATGGTATTACGTTAGGAAATCTTGCTCCAAATGAATCCGTTATTATTACATTCCAAGTGACAATCTCTTCTTCTACTCTTCAATCTACAATCAATAACGATGCTACTATTTCCTATACGTCTATTGTTGGTCCGACCGAACCACCTATTACGATTACAAGGCAAATAAATACCGTTACAAAACAAACAAATACTGTTACAACAACAATCATTTATCCGATGATTCAAATTGAAAAAACAGCTGATAAATCAATTGTCTTTATTGGAGATATTATTACATTCACATTAGAGATATTTAATGATTCCTCAATTCCTACAGTAAGTACTTCCGTTTTAGATATGATTCCAGCTGGTACAACATTTATAGAAAACAGTGTAACGATTAACGGTACTCTAGTTCCAAATATCCGTCCAGACATTGGTATTAATATCGGCTCTTTATCTGCTGGCTCAGTAGCAACGATAACATTTAAAGTTCTTGTCACGTCTATCCCTTCAAACAGTTCAATTATCAATTCTGCAACAGTCACAGCAGCTTTCCAATTGACACCACAGGACCCAATTATTACTTTTATTGTTAATTCAAATACCGTTCGTATACCAGTTCAATTTATAACTGCAACAGTAGTAAAAAACGCTTCCGTCAGCTCAGCTTATTTAAACCAATATTTTGATTATACGGTGCGCATTACGAATACTTCTGATATTTCACTTTCAAATGTTTCGTTACAAGATACCATTCCAGCAGGTTTACAATTTATGAACGGCACAGTCTTTATTAACAACGAACGTTCCCCACTAGCGAATCCAAATATCGGTTTCCTAGTCGCTACTAATTTAGAACCAGACGAAACAATTATCGTGTTATTCACAGTACAAGTGATAAGTCCACCTGCTAATAATGAATTTAAAAATACAGCTAATATTTCGTTACAACTTCAAGTCTCGCCTACCGCCCCACCAATTACAGTAACTATTACAAGTAACGAAAACATCGTCACCTTTGTTCCAGAAAATCCAGATGCTACACTTCCAAATTTTAATTGCTTCTTTGACGGTGAACACTTCATACGGATTACTCCTCGAAATGTACGAAATTACCTTTGGACTTGGATTTGGTGGGATTAATTTAAACAAAAAGAGATTGTAGTTTGGTTGAAACCAAATTACAATCTCTTTTTCATTCCCTTTATCGTACTACCTAATAATTTGTTCAAGCATTTACAACCAATCATCATCTCAAGTTATTTTAGTCGTAATAAGTTGGCCAGCCTCATTAATCGTTACTTTCCATTTTGCTCCACTAGCAGTCTTCATAATGATACCTTTACTTGCTTCTATTTCAATATCTCCAAACATTCTTCCACCAGTTGTCGCTAACCAAGCATTCCCATTCTCCATAGAAGACCTCGCAAACATACGATTAATCCGAAAACGTTTATGGTCTTGAACGTAACCACTGAGTGTAATTCTTACTTTATATAGTTGACTCGCCTTCATATTCGATATAATTGTATCGCCTACATTTAATGGAACATCCGATGCAACAACCCAATTTCCAGTTGCACTTAATGCATATTCAATTTTAATTTTCTTCGGGCTCTCTCCCCATCCAAAATACATGCCAAAACAATTCAACATTTGAATTGGATTTTTCGTAAAATCTAATTCAATCACAACTGGATTACTATCTGGAACATCGATATAGTTTACACTTTGTTCATCTATTAAATTAAAACAATTTGCAAGATTCCCCCCGTAAGGTAATTTCCCACTTGCTTGCTTAACAGTATACTTCTGCTGAGCATTTACTAATATATCATCTTGGTTCCCTATTAAATGTGGTTTATTTAACGTAATTGGCAACTGAACCCGAAGAGATTCTTCATAGGTAGACTTACAAACATTATATTGTCCTTTATCGACAATAGTTGTGGAAAGTAAATTCGAAAAAAGGTAGTTGCGATGCGAATTAGAAGAAAATTCAATGACAATCGGTTCGCTACTCATCCGGTACGTATCCCAAATCATACAATCAAATGTATTATAGGCACCCGTACAACGAATTACTTTTTTCGTTTGCTGTCTACATTGTACTTGAATATCATGAAATGTATTGCCTGAACTTTCATTTGGCAAATCACTATTTCCATCTACTTCAACCCCATACTGACATCCATCAATAAATATAGATTGAAATACATTTGCGTTAATCCAGCAAGGTGTATTTATATCATCTATATATTCTGTCTTCAAATGTATTGCAGTTTGAAAGTTTTTAATTTGAATAAAGTTAACTTGAAAGAAACTAATATAATCCCATGCTTTTTGACAATAAAAGTATATAGCCTTACCTTTATATGACGACGTTGCATTTATTATATTTATATTTGATATAAGAGAGTGATTAGGAACTTCTATTTGTTGTGAACCGGACACATAAATAACTGCAGATTGAAACAGTGGATTTATAACTTGAACTGTACCACCTGTTATAGACGCATTTTGTTGCAGTTCAAACGCATTAAAATCTCCATCAATTTGCAACGTAACAGTAGGATCAAGCTCTAATCTTACGTTTGATTTAATAACAATCGGCTTTACAATTTTGTACGTATTTGCGCCTGTAATTCTTACAGTGGAAATCCGATTCGATACACAGTATTCAATCGCTTGTTGAATCGCTATTGAACTATCATTTCCTGAGTTTGGAACTGCACCAAAACAATCAATATGGACACTATCTTCAGGTGCACAATCTTCTTGTGATGAAATATACTCTGTCAAAACAAATTCACTCCTCATATTACCTTTTTCATATAATATGTGAGTTTTATCTTAAAAGTTTCTATAATAAAAAAACAAACGACTTCTACAGTCATTTGTTTAATTCATATAAATCTTTCGTTTCTTCTATCATTTTTGTTAACGAGAAATATCTCTCTGCTTTCTCTCGTGCTTTCAGTCTAATACCATTCACCTTTTCTTCATTCTCTTTTAATTCCTCAAGCGCACTTACAAATCCTAATTCGCAATATTCAGATATCAAAACACCTGATTCTCCATCTATTACCGCTTCATTTATTCCGCCGACATCTATTGAAATAATTGGTGTCCCTGTGGCCATCGCTTCAATTACCACCATCGGAAACACTTCTCGAAAAGATAATAAAAGTAAGGCATCCATATTTCCTATAAATCCATATGGTTCCAAAATATTCCCTAACATCTTTACATTTTGCTGCAATCCATACTTTTCTATTTCTTTCATAATAGACTCTTTCTCTGGTCCATCACCAGCAATATAAAACTTAAAATCATCTCTCTTTTTCAACACATTTGCAATTTTTACAAATAGTTGATGGTTTTTTTCTTTGGATAATCTAGCTAATATCCCTACATGATAAGTAGATTCTGTCTTTTTCTGCCGGAATAAAAACTTTTCAATATCCACACCGTTATAAATCGTCTTTATTTTTTCTGCAGCTACATGCATTGAAATTAAATTATTTTTTTCAAACTCACTTACTGTAATAATATTGTTCACATATTTATTCATGAAATAACGAAAAAGAATTGGCATTTTCTTTTCTAATATCGTTACATTATGTTTCGTATACACGACTTTTATCTTTTTTTTCATAAACTTTTGAAGTAGAAATGAATATAAAACCATTCGTAAACTATTGGCATGAATAATTTCTATCTTTCGATCACATATTTCTCTTCGCAAGTAATAAATATTTTTCAAATGATTCCATCGACTAAGCAACATGAAATTTTCTTTTCTAGTAAGAGATTCATATAGTTCTCCATCACCTGCAGCTGTATAAACTGTAAAGTTCTCATCACGCAAATTGCTTTCCAATTTACAGAAATAACTTTCAGCTCCTCCAGTTATCAATTTGTCTGTCATCAACAATATATTCATAATTGTGTCTTCCCAACTACATTGATTTTATTTTTTCTATAGGCATGAAAAGCATACTTACTAAAATAGTAAAAAATTTGCACTGCATTCAATCGTTTTTGTGCCTTTAATAATTTCCAATACCGAAAAGCCGCTCTCATTTTATTTCTCGAAACAGAATTTTCTACAATTCTATACTTCGCTAACACTTGCTGTATTCCTTTCGCTTCATGCCCTTCATGTAATAAGTTTAGCCATAGCGCTGTATCTTCCGGCTGCACATTAGGCATTTCAATATGCGGAATTTTTTCCCGATCAATCATTACCGTTAAACAACCGATAATTGTATTTCCTGCCAAACGATGATAGTCAACAGATTTTGGTACATTCACTTCTCCATTTAGTTCATTACCGTTTTCATCGATTAAACTATACCCTGCATATGAAAAGGCCGCATTCATTTCTTCCATAAATAACAATTGTGTCTTCAATTTATGTGGCAACCATATATCATCGCTATCTAAAAAAGCAATATATCTTCCTCTCGCCTCTTCAATCGCTAAATTCCGAGCTTTCGCAGCACCAACATTTTCTTTTAATGATATTAGCCTAATACGCGAGTCCCCTTCTATTATCTCTTTAATTTTTGCAGCAGATTGGTCAGTTGAAGTGTCATCAACGATAATCATTTCCCAATTTTCATATGATTGATTTTGTACTGATAAAATCGTCTCACCTATAAATCGTATACTATTATAAGAAGGTGTTATTACAGAAACATGAGGCGCCTTATTATGTGCTGATAGACATTTTACCATCTACCTTTCCCCTTCCTTCATATATTGAAATGTACTTCACAACCATTGCTAAAAATAAAAAGAACGCTTCGTTAATAATGAGTGACAATGACATCATCTGAAATAAAAATCCAATCATGGTCAATAAAAGAAACGGTTTTTCACGAAACAGAGTATACTGCGTTAACTTGAACATTAATATGAATAAAAAAGCGCTATATAAAAGAAAACCAATTGTACCCGATTCAGACAAAATTTCTAAAAATGTATTGTGCACATATAATTTTTCGTTAAATTGAAACTCATAATAATTCGAAAAATTAAACGCACCAATTCCGATATATGGATTGGATACATAATATTTAAAAGCAGCTTCCCATAATGTAAATCTTCCACTTCCATTATCATGCGAAAAATCAGAAATTCGTTTATTCAATATGTCATCCAATTGGCCACCCATTACACTATTCGATAAACTGAAGATCACTACACCAAACAATAGTAAACTCATTATTATTTTTATTTTTTTCGCAAAACTAGATGTACATACATATACAAAAACAACGAGCACAAGTGCTAATATTCCTCCCCTTGAGAAAGTTAATAAACTTGTCGTAACACATAAAATCAATCCTAAAATGTTCGTCATATTATGTAGGTTTGTCATATAATACATAAAAAATATTGTATTATAAAAGATAAAAATGTTAGGATCATCTAGCAAACCAATTAACCTTGGATAGCCTCTATCAACTAATAGTCCAGCAAAAATTTCTCTTTCTTCTCCACCATACAATCCAAAGTGCTGTAAACCGACTATATACATTATTAAACTTACAATATTAAATATAATTCCTACATAGACAATAGATGATTCAAGTGTTGCTATTTCAACATTTCCTACTAAATTTCTCATTATAAAATAGCATCCTAAAACAAATAGCACACCAAAAATCATACGAATACTAGCATGTAAATATATAGAAAGAATTCCACTGAAACAATAGATGAAATAAAATAGTAAAAATACAACTTCATGAAAATATAGCTTTTGAATATGAAAGTTTTTAACTGTTAAACAAAAATATATGACTAAAAAAATCATATATATCTTCAGCGAAAATCCAATATATATGTTGTATTTACTTAACATGACAAATAATATTAAGAGCATAATCCATTTCATCGATATTTTCATATTATTTTCCATAGGCTATATCCCCTGTTTCGTAATATAATCCTTTTTGCGTGTTTTTCTTATAAACGAAAGAAGAAGTTTTTTCAGCTCATAATCATATAGGAATATACCAACTATTACGATTAACGTATTAAAAACGAGTGCAATGAAATGATATGTATGCAATATATATTGCACTCCAATAAAAGTTACGCCAAAATAAATTGTATAAGGCATGACAATTTGCAATACAATTTTCCCCTTCACTACACTTACCGCTATATACCCAACTAAAGCTACAATTTCAAATAAAACCATAGCATAAGCCGCTCCTATCACTCCACCAATACTACTAAAGCTATAAAGCATAGTCCCACCTATCACTAAAGCTATACATTGCACAACCGTTCTTTTATTTTGACGTCCACTCGTTGTTAAACCATCAGCTATAGCAATATTTAAACTTTGCAGTACAATGAGAAATGATAATATTTGGAGTGGCTCTACTGCATTTCTCCATTCCTCATGAAAAAATATAGAAATAAAGTAAGGTGCTAAATGATATAAACCTAGCGTCATACATATTCCCACGATCGCCATTAATTTTATTTGAAGTAAGTTTAATTTCGTATGCTCTTCTAATTTATTCTGATTATAATGCTTAAAGAGCACTGGATAAAACGCTCCTGCAATCACCCCTGGTACTTGGTATAAAGCTGCTGGCATCCGATACGCCACCGCGAAAATACCTATCATACTTAATGGCAATGTATAGTTAAGTATGATAGGTGCTAATTGTGGCGTACTCATTATTAAAAAACCGCTAATAATAAAAGGTGTCACTTGCCAAAATAACGCTTTATGAATTACAACTTCCATATTCATACTCGTCTTTCTTTTCATTACATATATGCTGCATACACCACCGATCATATAACCAAATCCATATAAACGCGCAGTTATATAAACTGGTAACTCTCCGAAAATACAAAAACATGTAATGATAATGACAACTGCCGCTGATACAACTTTAATAAGTGCTATATACTTCATACTTCATACGCTCCGTCAGCTGAAAGTAGGCAATCCCTATATTTTGCCAAGTTAATCCTATTAACATGAAAAACATTACGTTTATCATCAAATAAATCAAATTTCTATCCGCATACATATAATGAATAGCAATATAGCCGATTATAGAAATAAAAATAAGTAGAATCATCCTTACCTTTATATACGACGATAAAATCATCTCTAAGTCTACTCCATCTTTTGCCCCTTCTCGAAGAAACGTATTCGTAAGTCCTAAATCTGTAAAAAATAACATAACAAACGTCACTGCTATGGCAACACTAAACATCCCATAATTTTGTGCATTTAAAAAATTTACTAAAGCAATTAAACTCACAGCCTGAAGAAGATTAGCTAAAATCGTGCTATAAAATAGATGGAGAATATTATTTAAAATAGATCTATCCATACCTGTTCTCCTTTGCAAGCAACCTACTTACATATATTTATCTTGCACCATTACCGTTCAATACTATTAAAACGGTTTTACATAAAATATGAATGTCCATCTTAATCATTTTCATTTCAATATACTCCATGTCCCATTTCAGCTTTTCTTTCGGATCAAGATCATACCCTCCATTTATTTGTGCCCATCCTGTCACCCCTGGCTTCACAATTAAACGTTCCTTGAATTCCGGAATATAGGCATCAAATTGTTTATAAAAATATTCTCTCTCTGGCCTAGGTCCAACAAAAGACATATCACCTTTTAAAACATTTAAAAGTTGCGGCAATTCATCAATTCTCGTTTTTCTTATAAATGATCCAACTTTAGTAATTCTTGAATCATTTTCATCTGCCCATTGTGGTCCATTTATTTCAGCATTTTTTACCATCGACCTTAATTTAAATACATTAAATTTCTTTCCATTCATCCCTAAACGTTCTTGAAAATAAATTGGAGCTCCTGCTGTTTCGAAAGCAATCATAATACAAAAGAACAACATAATTGGCAGCGTTACTAGTAACAATATGAGTGAAAATATAGTATCAAACAAGCGTTTTATACTTCGATTCAAAATACTGGTCTTTTCTTGGGCCGGAATCGTATACAACTTGGCTTGATTTGTTTCACGAATCATAAATCGTTACCCCCACATTCAAGAATATAAAACTATACCTATTAATTCACATTCTTTCCTCTTTATATTTGCTATCACTTTTTGCACGGTACGTAGGGAATCTTTTCTCTTTTTGACCGCTAAGACCACTCCATCGCATTTCCCTGCAATCATGTGCGTAGCAGGAAGCTCAAATACTTCAGAGGAGTACAAGAAAATGTAATCAAAATCTTCCTTCCATTTTGCAATTACATAATCAAATTCATCTGTAGCAACTAAAGGTGTACCGGTATGTACTGTTTTTTTTGCGGGAATACAATATAAGTATTTAGATAAGTTACTAGAGAAAGTTTCATAACTACAGGAGGGATCGCTTATTATATCATTCACTGTTTTCGTATGGTTGCTTTGTAATAGTAGATGTAGCTTAGGATCGGAAAAATTCACATCGATAAGTAATACCTTTTTTTTCATTTCTGCAAACACTAGCCCTATATTGACTATAAGCGAGGCAACAACGCCTCTATCCTTCGTTGAACTAATTGTGAACACTTGTTTTCCCGATTTTTTCAACTCGTGATACAGCGTATAAAACTGCTCTTTCATTAAAGCATCATGCGGATCAAATGGAAGCTGTTTCTTTGTCTTAAACATCGACATGTTCACCTCGATATATAGATGATTGCGTATCAACTTCTGTAGATTTCTTTTTTCTTTTTGGTTTCATATTTATGTAACCAATAACAGGGATTGTTGTTATTTTCTCCAAATCTTGTTCCACGTATATACGCTCATCAAAATAATCCCGAAATACAGCTAAACCTACCCCAACAAAAAAACTAACAATTAAAGAAATAGGGATAATAAGTTGAAATTTCGGAAACAGTTTTTCAGCTTTTTCCTGTAACTCAGGGTCAGTTAATATTTTTACTCCCTGTACATTCGTATACTGCTGAAAGCTTTTTTGAGATTGTTCTGCCAGTGACTTTACAATTTCTTTTACAATTTTAGGATCCGAATCTTTTACTGTAACAGTAACAATTTGTGAATTTTCCATATTCACCACTGAAATCTTTTGAGCTAATTCATAACTTGATTGCTCTAATTTCAAAGTTTTTTTGACGGTTGAAATAATAAGTGGACTTTTTAAAATATCAACATACGAAGTTACGAGTTGCTTATTTTCCTGTGTTTTATTTGTTGAATTTTCCTTATTAAACTCATCTAAATTCCCAACGAGAATTTGTGTTGAATATTGATATGAAGGCTTTAATACGTACATAGAGATAAGAATTAGAGAAACAGTTAAACAGCACATCGTCAAAATAATTGTTACTATCCTTCTTTTCAATAACTGTTGAAAATCCTTCATACTAATTTCTTGCTTCAATTATTTCACCGCCTTTGTATGATTCATATTCTGCACATCATTCTTTACAGATAACCCTTTCTTCTTTCTATTCGCTTGCTTTGTTACATACTTTCCGACTCTGAATGCAAATTTTTCTACAAATATATACGAAAGCATTGCAAGTATAAACGAAAAAACGAGTGAAAAAATTAAAATGATAGGCAACGGTAATATTTCATGAAGCATGTACATAAGGGAAAATAAAGATATGATATGGTATAAATAAAGACTGTAAGAAATTCTCCCTAAATATAATAAGTATTTATTACGTAGCAAGGATGACAAAGTTGATACTGACAAACTTAATATGACAAATAAACATGCACTTATCGCTACTACGTAGTCTCGAAATATAAAATTATTGAGCACTTTAATTTCTCCGATAAGCCCTTCATACATATAAAGTAAAATCGCTAATAAAAACCATGCAATTTTCTCATTTTTAGTACGATTACTATAAAAAACTATTAGATTATTTTTATACTTCGCAACTAGTGCTCCTAGTAAAAACAGTACTGTGTAATGCAGGGTTAATGCATAGCTTGTTAATGTTAAACTTGAGTGAAATAATAATAGAATCACGACAGAACATATACTAAAACTAAACAATGTCAATAACGAATCCCTCAACGTTTTTCGTAAACAAACCATCAAAACTAACGGGAAAATTATTGATATTCGCATTTCATGAACAAGTGACCAAATTACGCCATTATATGCATCTGTATTATATTTCCCAACCAATAATATATGCTGCACGATTAAGCTTAAAGAACTTTCAATCGTCCATGAGCGATTAAACCATTCACTTAAATAAGAAATTCCATATTCACTCATTGTAGTTTGGCATAAAATAGCTATAAGTATTGCTACGATATATGGAATATAAATTCTGCATATACGCTTTAAAAGGAACGACCCATAACTATCGTAGTTGTTTTGAATGGAACTATACAAAACAAATCCACTCAAAACAAAAAAGATAATAACCGATTCGTTACCACTACTAAACATTAAGCGAGCAGGCGTTTCTTTTAATAGATACATAACAAATGGTTTATTATCTTCATAACTGTAATTTTGAAATACTGAAAAAATCATTAAATGATGACCAATCATTACTACTAATGAAGAAATTCCTCTAATTGAATCCAATTCTTCATACCTATTCATCGCTTTATATCAACTCCTAATGAAATGATAATAATCATTTCAAAGCGACACCATTATTCATATTCCTCTCCTTTCTTTTCATTCCAATTTTTCATATTAAAATGATTTATAGCGTAATTTTGAATGTATTGTAACATTTTTTGTAATATTATGAATAGTGAATCTCTTAAAGTGGTATATACCAATTTCAACCTCGAAAAATGAAAAAAATTGGTAGAAAAACACTATGAAAATATCTTGTATATTTACAAAAATTAAAGAGGGAAATATAGTTATTTCAATATAAAACAAAAAAGATAGCCTTTATCGGCTATCTTTTTTTACCTTATTTAGTTGCTAGAGCCACTATATGCGACATGTCGTTTCTCAATTCGTTCCTCAATTTCTTTCATATTTTCTTTATTATTTAATAGTGATTGTTTATTTTCAATTAATAATTGTTTAAAAGATTTTCTCACTTTTTTTCTCATTTTTATTGTCCTCCTTAGGGGATGGTTTATATAAAAGATAAAGAATTATCTGGTTGTTCTTATAATAATTGATTGTTGTGAATTCCATTTGAACTTTACATGAAAATTCCGTTTATTTTCTGACAACTTTGTGAACACGAAAAAGAGATCTACGTAAAACAGTTTTGTAGTTGCTTCATTTCATTACATAAATCGCCATTTACGTCATCTTATATCAATTTACCTTGTCGAAATATTTATATATTTCAAGCTACATTCCATATACTTTCATCTACTAAAATTCTTTTTTTCAAAATAAAAAAGAAGGTGTCACCTAGTCAAATTTCGACTTATGCAACATCCTTCTTTTCAAACTATTTACAACATATTGATTAATATTTCAGGTCTTCCCCAATTCATTTCTTCACAAACGAATCGTAGTTTTTCTTCATCCATTGTGTGTAATCCTTCTTCTAGCGAACATGAAATAGGAACTTCACAATGAATTTGCGCTAATTGTAATGAAATATTTAAATTCTCTAAATCACTTTCAATCTTCGTACGTTGCGCTTTCGTTAAAGATGCCACATTTTCTAGTACAGTTGCTACTGTACCATGCTCTTGAATCAGTTTATACGCTGTTTTTTCACCGATACCTTTTACACCTGGGTAATTATCGCTCGTATCTCCCATGAAAGCTTTTGCATGCACGATTTGCCACGGTTCCACACCTTTTTCTTCCATAATTTTCTCTGGTGTGTAATACTCGTAATTTCCAATTCCTTTGCGCAGAAGCATAACTGTAACGCTCTTATCAACAAGCTGCAGTAAGTCCGTATCACCTGTTAAAATGTAAACTTCCGCTTCATTACAATATTGTTTTGCAAGCGTACCGATACAATCATCCGCTTCATACCCTTTCATTCCGATAACTGGAATGGACAATTTCGCAGTCATTTCTTGTACTAAATCAAATTGCGGAATTAATTCTTCAGGCGGCGCTGCACGATTCGCTTTATAATTTGAGAACGATTCTGTTCTAAAAGTCGTACTTCCCATATCCCAGCATGTTACGATATGTGTCGGTTCAATTGCTTGCATAGCTGTTAATAAATGTTTCATATAACCATGAATCCCGTTTGTAGGGGTACCATCTTGTCGTTTCATAAATTGTCCGTAGACACTTGTTGCATAAAAAGCACGAAATAATAGTGCCATACCATCAACTAATAATACTTTTTTCATAATTCCTCTCCTACCAAAAAAATAATAACCCCACGTCATCACGTAAGGTTATATAAATAGATTACCATTCTACGTTTTTCAACTTTGTCTATTATACATTGTTTTTGTATATTTAGCATCATTTACACATTAAGACGTTCTACTACAACAAGTATGAAGAATTCCTGAATACGTATTTTTCCCAGTCGAAACAACTACAGCTTTTGCATTTCCACCAACAATATACGTCCCTTTGAAACATACGTTTTCAAGTTCAAGTGGATTATAGTCTTTCATTCGTTTTAAAGGAATAAATCGTTTGCGCTCAAGATGATAGCAGCTTTCAAATTTCTCAACACTTGCATCGTTTCCTGTTAGCACAGATTCATTTACTAATAAATCATTTGCATAGATGATACGTACATCTGCTGGTACTGTATCACCTTCTGAAAGAAAAATCATATCTCCAGGAACAAGCTCTTGTACTGGCAAATTCATCATTTTCAATTCACCGTTTAAACCTGTTACACTTGAACATTCTACTCGAGACACAGTAATTTTCTCACATTGTAATCCATTACGTACATGTTGTTTTGAAAAACCTGGGATCATTCCACTTAGCTTCATCATAACTTCCGCAATACGAGCTCTTTTTGAAGTTAATTCATTTCGGCCGTATACTTGAATACGTTTTTGTGCCTCTTTCATAGATAAACCGTCTCTTGTTGTTTTAAAATACGCAAATACAGATTTTACATCTCTCGTTGCGATTTCAATTAATAAATCTTTATTTTTTTGAAGCAATGTTTGTTCTTTCATTGATTTTTTACTTAATTTATATGACGTGTTACCCACAGTTTTGTTTGCATATAACATATTATCGTCTCCTCCTTTACAACATAGGAAGAAACGCTTTGTTTCTCGATTTATCCACTTTACTGTAAAAGTGTCTAGCGCTTAAACGTACATATAAACGCTACATGATGATAAATATAGAGGGAGGAACAAGTCGTTTCCTGCCTACATCATATATTTTTGATTTGAAGTATATGGGTAACGGAACCGAGTCAGAATTTGACATGCTCCTCACCTCCTTGTTTTCATTTTATAGTTTATACTATGAGATTACTCATAGCTTTGTAACAAAAAGACCTTTACTCCGAAAAGAGTAAAGGTCATGACATACACAAATAAACGATTCCTAATACAATTAGAAATCTACGGACCTCTCCCTCGCCGAGTTTTAGCACTGTATAGCATAGGTACATTACCAGCTACGTTAAGAAAAACCTTAATTCGATCATTCCTGTTGACCCATTGGCGTCTCTCGACATTTTTGGGCAGTAGCATTTCTCTATACAGGAGCCTCACCTAACAGAGACTTATTTTTATTACATAGAAAATGTTACTCTTATTTAAAATAGATGTCAACAGTAGCCTACAATTTTTTCGAAAGGTATAACAAACTACGGTAGATAAAATAAAAAACTTTACGTTCGAACGTAAAGTTTTTAATAAGTTATACAACCAGCAATTACAATCCCAATGGAAAGAGATAAAAACATAAGAAAAAGACCGACTGCTTGATTATCTTCTTCAAGACTTTTATTTATATTAAAGCGTGGTGTAAGCCACTCAGCTAAATAAAAGACGATAATTTGAGCCAAAATTCCAACCGCTCCCCACGAAACCATATCAAGAAGTGAAATGGAATTAGCCGCTGTTGAATATAAAACAATAGCTAACCCAAGTAATCGACCTCCAAGCACATAGCTTACCGCCTTATTTCCTTGAGCCATTAACTTAAATTCTTTTACTTTCGTTGTCACTTCCATTAGGAAAAGACCAATGCATAAAAGTCCAAGTGTTACTGCTAAATATAATAAAAAATTAATCATGTACTTTCCTCCTTTTTTATACCTACTGGTAAATAGTACGATTCATTACCCGTAATTTTTTCCCCTGCACGAATACCGATACTACTCGCTTTTCCTGCAATTAAAAACGAACCAAACACATACGACAGTTTCTCCATCCCTTTCTCTGTTTCCAGGGATACGACTGGAAGTTCTGTATACTTTTGAAATATCGGCAGTGACGCTTTATACGTTTGGTGTGCATTTTGAATCATAATATTTTCGTCCTTATCACGAACGGTAATTGTATCTCCCTCTCTACCAAATGAAGGTTTTTGAACGAAAGAACCTTTTCCTAAAAATAAATCTGGTTCTAAATATGTAGGCAACATATATTCTTTAATCCACTGTCGTTCCTCATTTGTATAAAAAGCATCTTCTTCCGCTAGCCCCCAAATAAGACACTGAATTGATTTTGGCTGAAGTAAAAATGCTGACAAAGGATTTATAATAAAAAGCTTTCCAGCTTTTACAAGTTGCAACAGCTCCACACCAACCAAATCTCCAGTTTCAGGATCTTGATCCTCAATTAAATCTTCTATTGGATACGTTTGACGATACAAAACATCAATTTGCACTCCATCCCTATCCACTAAAGCATCTTTTGTAATTCTAAGTTCTGACATTGGCACTACTTTATTTTCAACATGGCATAACTGACTCAAATACATAGTCGTATTCCAATCCTCAATATGTTCATGATGTGCCGTAAAAACAACATTTGGATTATCTATTCCCTTTGTCGCTTCCATTACAGCTTTTGTAACACCAGAAGATAGCAATCGCTCTTGACCTAAGTTTGGATCATCATAACCTAGCTTTTTACAAACTTCCCCATTCATTTGAAAGCATTCCATAATAAAGGTGGGTGTATCACTATTAAACTCAAGCATTTTTATTTGGTTATCACCTGTTAACACGAAATCAAATCGTGAAATAACAGATTCAGGATATAACCCTTTCATTCTAATGAATGATAAGCTCGCAGGAGGAAAACCAAGTTTAAGAAGCTGTTCGTCACTTAAATTACGCAACAGTCTAGCAGTCTTAAAAAATATTTTCCCCATTCGTTCAGTTGCTAATTGTAATTGTTTCCTATTCTCATTTGTTATAGAGAAAACATGAAACAAACTATACTCACATTCATATAAATCCGACCAGAAATTCGGATATTTCGAATAAAACTCTTTTCGATCCCTTATGTACTGCGACATGTTTTAGCCCCCAAATCCTCCCTTTGAACCGCTTCCAATCCCACCTTTAAATTCCGCAGACGATTGATACGATTTAAACGCCGATGAATTTTTAAAAGTGGATTTATTTTGATAGTATCGCCCACCATAGAAATAATGCCCACGATAACCTGAACTACTATCATCACACTGCCATACCCCAAGCTCATCATCCCAATCCCAATCTGAACAACTCTTATCATTTGGTTTTGGGGGAAGATCTTGTGCGCAACCAAATAAGGTGCCAGTCATTAAAGACGTTACCACACCACCAACTAGCCATTTCGTTTTTGTCACCTTCGCACTCCCCTTTTTAAATTCTATTCCTATTATATAGGATGTCATGATAAAGTAGAAGAAAAAGGAAGAAGAGGGATAAAATGCGCTTAGAATATCGACTTAATGATGAAACGAAAGGGTATCCAGCTTTATGGAACTATGCAAATATTTCTAATTCTGAAATCATCGCACGCATGACTTGTGAATATTTTATAAAAGATAAAAATACATATGTTGTCACTGCAACTTCAGTAGATCCAGACGGAACAGCAGTTATATATATTCAACAAGAAACTTTCTCTAACGATCCTTCAGATCCTACTTACTTCCACATCGGTTTTGAAATTAGGGAGCTAAAAAATACGAGTTCAAACTTGATTGAAAGTAAAGATGTATGGAACTATGAAGAAATTTTACCATCTCTTCATTCAGATATCATATATATTCAGCGCGACGGCATGCATATGGAGTTTACTTTAGATTCAAGAGAAATTGATGAAGACAGAAAATGCTATATTTATTATGGGAACTTCACAGGTGAATCGAGATAAAGTGAAACTTTAATCAGTGGGGGTTTTCTTCATCCCCACTGATTATTAGCCCTCACCAATCGGACTTTAATGGATATATGTATGCAACAAAAAAACCTTACGTATAAAACGTAAGGTTTTTATTTAGCCCCACATATGCCGTTCTCTCTAGATGTCCATAAACCTGCTCTCACAGGTGGATGCTCTCACAAATGTTTGTAACTTCCTTCTTAAAAAGATGGCATGTTAGCTACATTTAAATATTGAACTTCCATATTAAACTTATTGGTTTAAGACATGCATAAGCTACGTACACCGTAGGAATTTTATATAATGTTAGTTGAAATAAGACCCCCGCACGTGCCGCTCCTCGTAAATGTCCAAAAACCCGCTACTCGCAGGTGGATGCCCTCACAGTTACCGTACATCTTCCTCCACAAGGAAGGCTTGATGATGGTCGCTAAATATTGAGCTTCCGTATAACTAACATCGGTTTTAGACATAAATAAGTTACGTACACCGCAGGATGTATTATTTACTTGTCGTTATATTATCACATTGTTTCCAATGTGTAAAATACAAAGTTTTTCGAGCAATCTCTTGCTTGTGACCTTATTTTAATACAAATTATTTTTGCATGCAAGTGATTAATCTTCTTCTTTTGCAATTTGATTTTCTGGATAAGAAATCCAATCACTCCAGCTACCTGCATACAATTTAACATTTTGGAATCCAGCTAATTTCAATGCAAGAATGTTTGGACATGCTGTAACACCAGAACCACAATATACAATTGTTTCCTTATCTTTCGAAAGATTTTGGAATCGTTCTTGTTGCTGGGCTTCATTCTTAAATTGTCCTGATTGTAAAATTCCATCCTTCCAAAAATAGTTTACTGCTGTCGGAATATGTCCTGCTTTTGGATCAACAAGTTCCTCTACACCAGCATAACGTTTTGGCTCTCTAGAATCAATTAACGTAACATCTGCACCTGTATGAATATTCTCTCTGACCGTTTCCATCGTTACAAGCATATGACCTTGTACATTTGCTTTGAATACTTTTCGTTTAACAACAGGAATTTCCTTTGTTACCGGTAGTCCATTCTCTTTCCAAGCTGGAAATCCGCCATCTAATATATATACTTTCTCATGTCCTACATAGTTTAATAACCACCAGAGACGAGAAGCATTTGCACCCGCTTCACTGTCATATGCAATTACTGTCGTATGTTCATCCATACCAGCTTGCGAAAGCTTGTCTGCAAACTCCTCAACATTTGGCAACGGATGACGGCCACCATGTTCTGTTACAGGACTTGATAAATCTAAATTCAAATCAAAATATAATGCATGAGGAATATGTTCTTCCTCATACTTTTCTCTACCCCAATTAGGATTCGCTAAATCAAAACGACAATCGATTATACGGACGTTCTCATCTTCTATATGCTCACGTAACCATTCGACTGTAACTATCATCTTTAACGACCTTCTTTCTCTTTCAAACGATTTACATACTCCATAACCATTTCTTCTGTAACATATTTACGCTGCAAGGTAACACCATTTTTTGCAAGATCATTAATTTGCTTTGTTACAACATTAATGACATCAACCGAAAATTCTTTCCCATTTGACGCAAGAGATACGGCTGCTTCAATAGCTGCTTCACGCTGCGCATCTAATTGTAAACATGCTTTTACACTTTCATTTTGTTTACGAGAATGTGCTGTAATTGCTTTATGTACTTCCATCTTCTCTTCCCCCTAAATAAGTTATACGTTCTCATTCAATTCCATTGCAAGCCGAATCATATCACGGCATACAATCCCATTTTCAATAATCTCTTCTTCATAATGCTTCGAAAAGTAATCAAAATCAATAGAAAAAATACGAAATCCACATTTTTGATATAAAGCAAGTTGTGAAACACTAGAATTGCCTGTACCAACCTCAAGTTTTGACATACCATATCCTTTAGCGGTTTCTATGGCATGACTTAATAACTTCTTTCCAATCCCTTTTCCTTGCAAATGCTCTACAACCGCAATATTCATAATTTCCATCGTCTTCGGCCTTGTTTCCAAAAGGACATATACACCGATAACTCTCCCCTCTTGCTTAGCTACATATGTTTTCCCTCTTTGTACATATGTATCAATCTGCCCTTCACTTGGATCAGCAAGCAATAATAAAGGTTTCGGTACAGCTTCTTTCAAAATAGGTTCTATTACTACATTCATAAAAAATTCCCCTTTCTCTATTGTTCTAATCCCTCCTTGTCTACCATAAGTAATAGAAAGGAGGAATTCATCATGGACAACAATGAGAAAAAATGCAACGTCATCTCTATTGATGGAAAGAAGAAGAAAAGCGACACGTATTCCTATCCAAAATTAGTAGTAGAAAACAAAACATATGAATTTTCTTCATTCGTCTTATGCGGTGAAACACCAGACGGCAGACGACTCGTTCTTACTCATATGATTTCTACCGATGAATTTGCTGGGTTTGTCAAATCTTTAGATACAGTACTGCAAAAGAAAATTGAACGAATCTTTTTCTCATAACGACTACATCACATACATTTCTTTTTCAATCTCTACTAACTGCTTTTGCAATTGTTCTTTACTTTGTTCATATAGTGATACATCAATCTTTTCAGCCAATGCAAATAATACACTTTCATAATAGTTCATCACATCTTGCTGCATCACTTTTTGGAATAAGTTCCATTTCAAATCCCATTCTTGCTTATAATGATGAACAAATAATTCTTTTTCATCAGCTACATAGTTTGATACGAATGGCTCCAATACAACTTTAGCCTCGTCTTGCATGGAGGCTTTATCATTTTTTTCAAAAAAGCTTTTTTCATTTTTGAAATGTGCCAATGCTTTTTTGAAATCTTTTATTTCAACTGAAGGGAACGGTTCTTTATGTGTAATATCTTTATATTCATATTCCACTGTTCCATTCATAGAAATTGACTCATTTTCTACTTTACAGTTCACCACAATTTCATTCTTTGCACGCTCCATCGCTTCATCTATCCATCTTTCAAGGCGTAATGATGTCGCACGCATTTCTTGTAATAAATCATGTTGAATAAATGCTACTAGTTCCATAACGCACTGTTGCAACTGCACTTTTACATTTCCATCCGTTCGAAGCGATGCTGGATTAATAAATTCAGTAAACACATCGTTATAGCGTAGGAACAGACGCTGTTGTACGTAATAAAGCAATTCTTTCACTTCATTTTGCATCGCCTGCTCTTCAGCAAGCACACTATATGATGAAATAATATGAAGTAGTTGATCACGCTCTGCTTCATATTTTTTCGTTTGCCTCTCTTTCTCTTCATTCCCCTGCTTTGCACCATTTATCATATTTAATAAAAGCTGATCTGCCCCTTGCAATGCACCATATAAAGCATGAACAGATACAAGCATTAAATCTCTCATCATAAAGGATGTAAATGATTCCTCAAACTTAGCAATCCCAGAGTTTTGTAAAATACCGTATTTCTCTTTTTCAATATTTTTTCCTTGTTTCTCCTCAAGCGCACATAAACTTGAAATTGCAAATAAACGCGGGTTTCTAATACCGTATTGCAATAGCTGGTCTGCGATATACCCTTTTACCATTTCAAGCTCTTCTTCAGACTCTGCTAAATCGGCCGCATTAATTAAGAAGAACATTTTATCAAGAGCAAAAGTATCCTTTACACGACCAAGCTGAATTAAAAATTCACGGTCAGCACGAGAGAACACATGATTATAATAAGTTACAAATAAAATAGCATCTGCGTTCTTTATATACTGGAACGCAACGTCTGTATGACGGGCGTTAATAGAATCCGCTCCAGGTGTGTCTACAAGCGCTACTCCTTGCCTTGTTAATGCACAATCATAATACAGCTCCATGTACTCAACAAAACACGATTTTTCTTCATTCGCTACATAATCAGAAAACTCTTCTAATGTAACTTGTACTTGTTCTCCTAAATGAGCAGAAACCGTATCATATCCTTTTTGTACCGCTCGTAAAAAGCTAAATGTTGTTTTTTGCTTCCCAGTTGGTGAAGGATATTTCATAACTTTTTCAATTTGTGCTAATGCTTCGTCCAACGTATTAATTTCATAATGAAACAGCTTATAAACAGCTTTCATATCTTCTAATAGAGCCTGCTTTGATTTAAATTGAACCATTACTGTTCCGTGTGGTTTTTCCTCTGTAACCGGCAAAATTTGATTAATCGTTGCCGTCGTCGGATTTGGTGATACAGGAAGTACCTTCTCACCAAGCAATGCATTGGCAAATGATGATTTCCCGGCACTAAAAGCTCCGAATAACGCTACTGTAAATTGTTTCGTTTCCACACGACGCCTTTTTTCTATTACCTCTTGCTGTACATGTTTCAGTGCTGGCAATGGCTCTAATATCGTTTCAGCTTTCTTCACTTTCTCTAATATACGCTGAATATTTAAAGCTGCTGTTCCTTTTATTTCTTCTTCATGAGCCGCTATGTTATTATTTACAACTTCCTGCTCTTGTAGTGTGAATTTCTCACTAACAATTTGTTTTTCACTTTGTAATATCTCCTCTATTTGCAATCCTTCTGGTGTAGCAACACGCTCTTGCCAAACATTTTGCAAATAACTTTCATATGTCTCCAAATTGTTACTGTATTGCAATTTCGTTTCTTTTGCCGTTTGCACCATCGTATATTTTTCAAGCTCTTCTTCCATACGAGCAACTGCTTCCTTCACTTTTTGCTTTAAAGCGACTGCACTTTTATCAAAAATTTGCTGTGCTTTTGTAAAATAACGTCTCTTTAGTTCATTCGCTACATCCGCTGTATAAAGAAGTAAGTAATCACCTGTGAAACCTGCACCTTGTTTAATGACTTCAGCCAACATTTCTGGTCCGAAAGCAATTTCTAAAGCATATATGTCTTTCCCAATTTCCTCTGTAAACAATCCTTCTTCTTTTAAGAAGGCAACAATAAATTCTTTTACATGAAAATCAAGTTGCGTTTCAACAGTCTTTTGCAAAGCAGAATAAAAAGCATCTAAGCGTCTCTGTTTTTCTTGCTCCGTCTTTCCTTTCGCAAATAGTAAACCGACCTTAAACTTTGTTAATTTCGTTTCTAAGTACGCATTTGCCAATTCTCTCATTTCAAATGGCATTAAATACGCGTTATCTAATATAGCTTGTAAGCCTTTTATAAATTCATTTCTCACATGAGACTCTTTACTAGCCTCGCGACGTTTCGTTTCCATTAGCTCTGCTTTCTTTTCAACTATCTCTGAAATAGAAAGCGGTGATGCTAACTCTTTCTCATATTTCAAAAGAGCTTTTTCATTTTCAGAAAGAATAAACGAGAAATGTTCCCCCATTAAATATTCTGTTTCTCTCTCCATTCCCTCTCTTACATACCGCTCTTTTTCTTTCATAATAGAAGTAATTAACGTTTCTAAGCTTCCAATTTCATTATGTGGATGGTTCATCATTCGTAATGACGTATAATATACTCCATCTACTTCAATATCCCAGTTAGAGAACGATTGTTTTACACTATCTTTATAATTCTCAAACAATAATTCATTTTCTTTATGTTTATCTATTTGATTGACAACGAGATAAACCGTTTTATTACGTTGTTTCAATTCTTTAACAAATTGCAAATTCACTTCCGATTGGACGTGATTATAATCCATCATATAAAAAATTACGTCTGCTAGATGCAGCGTTGATTCTGTCGCTAATTGATGGGCATCATCTGTTGAGTCAATCCCTGGTGTATCAACTAACATAACACCTTCAGGAATTGGCGCATCATTCCGATAAATATGAACACCAATTACCTCGTCACCGTCTTTACAAATTTGTTTTAATTCTTCAGCTGAATATGCACCGTCATATTCGTACTGTTCTCCAGATTTAACCGTTACAACAACACGATCCATTCCTTTTTCAATTTTGACAACGTTAGCGCTTGTCGGAATTGGACTTGTTGGTAACAACTGCGCTTTATATAGATGATTCATCATCGTTGATTTCCCTGCAGAAAAGTGACCGCAGAACGCAATCATAAGCTGCTCTTGCTTATATTTTTGAATCACCTCAAATAACTTTAAACTATTCTCTGCATCGCCGTGTTTTTGCCACTCTTCATAAAAACAAACAAGTTTTTTCATACCGTTTGTCTGTACTATGTTTGTCATCCCCTTGTTCCCCTTTATCCAAGATGTATATACTTTTCCCCGCTATTTGCGAGCTCATAATCATCGGGAGATACATCCCTCATTGATTACAGTTTCACTTTACTATCATACTAAATTTTCAGCATATTCTCATTAAAAATAAAAAATCCCTTTCATTCTTTTTACAAATGAAAGGGATTTTATGTCATATCACTCATTTTGCTGTTCCTACTCCATTTAAAACATACTTTGCAATAACTGCATATACAGCGACTGTACCTGCTACTAATGCATATACCATACTCATGCACCAACCTTTTTTGATAATGATTATCACTTCTGAATACATTTTATCATTAAAGAGAATCATTATCAACACTTTTCATAAAGAAAGCCCCTTATAAGAAGGAGCTTCACTGCCTGTTTTGAAAAAGGGTAAAACTTGTTGTGCACTCTTATTATATCTCATCTTACATAACTTAATAGTTAAAAAAAATGGAAATCCACCCTATACCCTCCATCTTACATTTTGTATAATAAAAGGGAATTACTTAACAAGGAGGAAAATAATGACACAAAATATTTCACAAGGCGAGAGGATTCACTCCATCGATATTATTAGAGGAATAGCTGTACTAGGTATTTTTCTTGTGAACTGGCCTATTATCGCTGGGATTGACTCACGTGATCTTTCAGGAGTTTATGAGGGGCTAGATAGCTATATCCGTCTATTCTACGATATGTTTATTCAAACAAAGTTTTATACGATCTTTTCGTTTTTATTTGGCCTAGGCTTTTATATTTTTATGACTCGTGCTGAAGCGAAAACAGATCGCCCAAAAACTTTATTTGTTCGTCGCTTACTTATTTTATTATTATTCGGTTTCTTACATTACGTTCTTTTATGGGACGGAGACATTTTACATAGTTATGCAATTGCTGGATTCTTCTTATTCTTATTTTATAAGAGAGAACCTCGTACCATTTTAATATGGGCAATCGTTTTATTAAGTATTTTTCAGTTTTTCATGCTACTCGGGGGTATTATGATTGCATTCGTTCCAAAGGAAGAATTAGGATTTTCCTTACCTATCATGCCACTTGAAGACTGGGTGTCACAAGTACAAAATCGTTTCCATGCATTTTATGCTGATGGAATTGGCCTAAACGCATTCATGCTCCCAGAAACAGTTGGACTATTTTTACTTGGTTTATACGCTGGCAAAAAAGACATTTTCCGCCGCACGAAAGAGTTAGATCCAAAACTAAAAAAATGGCAAATTATTATGTTCATGTTAACATTACCAATGTGGTTCTTTATGGTCCGTTATTTCTTATCAAAACCATCTTATGAACCAATTTATATGCAGGTTTTTACAATGTTTAGCGGCAAAACACTATTCATATTCTACATTTTCACGCTCATGCGTTTATTACAAACAGAAAAATGGCAAAAGATATTACGTCCGTTCCAGTACGTTGGTCGAATGGCGTTAACAAATTATATCTCGCATACAATTGTTACGTTACTTGTATTCGGACTATTGTTCAAAAATGATTATCTTGCTCCATTATGGGTAGGACCACTATTCTGCGTCGGTTTCTACACGTTACAAATCTTTATTAGCCGTTGGTGGCTTTCACGTTATCAATACGGGCCACTTGAGTACATTTGGCGTCTTGGTACGTACGGGAAAATGATGCCACTTAAAAAGAAAAGCAAGGTCTCATAATGAGACCTTGCTTTTTTACGCTTCTCTTACCGCACTTTGCATAGACACCGGCTCTTCTTTTACTTTCACTTTACGCTGCGGCACCATATTAAATACGATATTTAAAAGTACTGCTGACGCACTTCCAAGTACAATTCCGTTATCTGTTAAAATACGAATATTTTCAGGAAGTTGTGAGAATAAAGTAGGAACGACTGTAACTCCAAGTCCGATTCCGACAGAACATGCAACGATTAATAAATTTTCTTGTTTACCAAAATCAACGCTACTTAACATTTTAATACCATATGCCATTACCATACCGAACATTGCTAACATCGCACCGCCCAGTACTGATTTTGGAATGATTGTTGTAATAGCTGCGATTTTTGGAATGAACCCAAGAACGATTAACATACCACCACAAGTATAAATAATAACGCGATTTCTTACTCCAGTTAATTGAACAAGCCCTACGTTTTGAGAGTATGTTGTATATGGGAACGCGTTGAAAATACCACCTAACACCATCGCTAATCCTTCTGCTCGATAGCCTTTTGTTAATTCTTTTTCACCAATATTTTTATTGCAAATATCAGATAATGCAAAGTATACACCTGTTGCTTCTACAATCCCTACGCAAGCAACTAAAATCATCGTAATAATTGGCGTCAATTCAAATGTTGGTGTACCGAAGTAAAATGGCTGAATACCATGGAACCAATCTGCTTCTCCAACTGCTTGCAAGCTTACTTTCCCCATACATGCTGCAACGATTGTACCGAACAATAAACCTAGCAAAATAGAGATTGAACGAATAAATCCGTCGAAGAAACGATACATAATGATGATAAATAGTAACACACCAAATGCTAATGCTAAATTTTCAAGACTACCGAAATCTTTACTTCCTACTCCTCCAGCCATATCATTAATTGCCGCTGGAACAAGTGTAACTCCAATTACAGTAACGACAGATCCTGTTACAACAGGGGGAAACAGTTTTACAAGCTTTCCAAATAATTTCGCAAAAATAACAACGAATAACCCGGCAGCAATAATTGCTCCATAAATAGAAGACACGCCGTATTGTTTTCCGATTGCAATCATCGGCCCAACCGCTGTAAATGTACAACCAAGCACAACTGGAAGCCCAATACCGAAAAAGCGATTTGATAATGCTTGTAAAATTGTCGCAACACCGCACATTAATAGATCAATTGAGACTAAGTATGTTAACTCTTTTTGATTTAAACCAAGTCCACCGCCCACAATAAGTGGAACGATAATTGCACCAGCATACATAGCAAGCATATGCTGCATACCGAGCGATGCGATTTTAAATGGATGTTGCTTCATCGTTTATTTCACCTCCGCAGTTTCTTGCTGTACAAATGTAACTATGCCGTTATCAAGTGATGCAATTTCTGCTAGTGATTCAACACGAACGCCTTGTTCACGAAGCTTCTTTCCTCCATCTTGAAATGCTTTTTCAATAACAATACCAATTCCTGCAATACTTGCTCCTGCTTGCTCCACTAAACTCATTAAACCTAAAGCAGCCTGACCGTTTGCTAAGAAGTCATCGATGATTAAAACGCGATCACTTTCATCGATATGATTTCGAGATAATGAAATTTCATTCGTTTCTTGTTTCGTAAATGAATATACGTTTGCAACGTACATATTATCTTGTAACGTTAACGATTTACGTTTTCTTGCAAAGATCACTTTTACACCAAGCTCTAATGCAGCCATAACTGCCGGTGCAATGCCTGAAGATTCAATCGTCACGATTTTTGTAATGTTCTCTTCTTTAAAACGTTTAGCAAATTCTTTTCCGATTTCTTGCATAAGTACTGGATCAATTTGATGATTTAAAAAAGCATCTACCTTTAATACGTCACCAGATAAAACCTTTCCTTCGTTCAAAATCTTTTCTTGTAATACTTTCATGTTTGTTCCCCCTCTTATGCAATAAAAAAACTCCAAAAACCGCCACCACTCGTTACAAGTGAGAGACGCGCTTTTGGAGTTTCGCAAAAAAGAATGCTAAACAAGCAAATATATTCGTCCTCACTCATAGTCAAAGTATTTACGGTACTTCGGTAGAAACTTGCAGGCCATATCCCCGCGATTATATGAGTGTAGCTAACTATTTATTTTATAGATGGATTATAACGCAATTTTTATAGTTTGAAAAGCATTTATTATTAAAACACGTACAAATTTTATAAAAACATCGTTTTCGTTCGAGTTTTGTAAACTCTTACATTCCCAATTATAACTGCGTTAAAATAATTGGTCCATCTTTTGTAATCGCAATTGTATGCTCATATTGCGCTGATAATTTCCCATCCATCGTTCTTGCAGCCCATCCATTTAAATCTACTTTCGAATATCGCATACCTGCATTGACAATGGGCTCAATTGTAATTACCATTCCTTCTTGCAACTCAGGCCCTTGTCCTCGTTTCCCAAAATGAAAAATTGCTGGTTCTTCATGAATCTCTTTACCAATTCCATGTCCTGTAAAGTCTCTTGCGACAGAAAAACCTTCATTTGCTACATAACTTTCAATTGCATAGCCAATGTCTCCTACATGATTACCGATTACCGCCTGATCAATCCCTTTATACAATGCATTCTCAGCTACTACCATTAACCTTTCTGCTTCTTCAGAAACATTTCCAACTCTATACGTCCAAGCTGAATCTGAAAGACCCCCATTTAAGTTTACTACCATGTCAATTGTTACTATATCGCCCTCAGTTAAAGGTACATCTGCCGGAAACCCATGACACATTTCATCGTTTACAGATGCACATATCCCATATGGATACCCGTTGTAACCTTTCTGCTGAGATATTGCACCATGCTTTTCTAAATATGCTTCAACAAACGTATCAATTTCTTTTGTTGTCACACCTGGTTTCATCATTTTTGCAATTTCTCTATGACATGAAGCAAGTAACTTTCCAGATTCGTGCATCAAATCTATTTCATTTTTTGTTTTAATTGTAATCATACTTACCTGTACCTTCCTTGCTAAACTTACTATTTGCTACTAATACAAATCTTCTAATTATAAAAGCAGACATCCTTTTTTCTGTTTTTCGAATGTAAATTTGTATTTCATTCGTTTTTACATATTACATCTAGTATTTTTTGTTGATGTTTATTTATAAACAAAGTATAGTAACACTATACTATTAAAAGGAGGATTGTTAAAGATGATGCATGCAGGAAGACTACGTCAGCAAACTTTGAACAATAAGTAACTTAATATGTTCAAAGGCTCTGTTTTCATAAAGCAGAGTAAACGGGATTTGTCTGCACATTTTTAATAATCTTCAACGGAAGAATACACTTTCCACATGAAGAAAGGCAGATATACATCTGTCTTTTTTTTCGTATATTTTTTCATACAAAGAGAGACGTTTATTCATTATATCCTCGTTTACTCTTAACCACAGACAGAAGCCAGTCTGTGGTTTTTTATGATTACATTTTCTTACATCGCGCTACTTTAATCATATTGATGTAGTTAGAGACAAAAAGTAACAGAGAACGTATGAAAAGATTAAAATCAGAATAAACATTTGGAGGAAATAAAAATGAATACACTTAAAATTAAACAATTAGCAAATAAGGAAGGCCTAAATATATTAGAAGACTCAATAAAAATTAATGAATCTGGCGTTGACTTTCAAGTGGCACACGTTAAAGAGCAAGACGGTGATAAATGGATATTAAGAATTCCTCGTAGACCAGAATCTATGAGAAATGCCCAACGAGAAAAAAAAGCATTAGAAATCATAAAAAATCATGCAGAATTCCAAGTTCCTGATTGGTCTATATTTTCTGAGGAACTAATTGCCTATAAACAACTAAGTGGCACTCCTGCCGCTACGATTGATATAGAACAACAACGTTATGTATGGACCTTTAACGAAAAGAATGTACCAACTGAATACTATATTTCATTAGGAAATGTTTTAGCCAATTTACACTCATTACCTGAGCAAAAATTTAATAATATAGGTGTTGAAATTCTTACTGCCAATGAATTAAGAACTTCTATGAAACAAAGGATGAATCGAGTGAAGGAACAATACCACATCAATCAAAACTTATGGGATCGTTGGCAAGCATGGCTAGCTGAAGACTCTTTTTGGCCATCTCACGTAGGAGTAAAGCACGGGGATATCCATCCAGGTCATATCCTGATTAATAATAAAAATGAGGTAACTGGCTTAATCGATTGGACAGAAGTAGGTATAGGTGATATATCTATAGATTTCACATCGCATTATCTACTCTTTGGGAAGGATGGACTAACAAAGTTAATTCACTCTTATGACAACGCTGGCGGTAAAACTTGGTCAAGAATGGATGAACATATTATCGAACTTCTAACAACGAGTAGTATCACTGTTGCTGAATACGCTCAAGTGTCAGGTTTGAAAGACATGCATGAAATAGCTGTACACATGCTAGCAACTGAAAGTTAATAAAGTTGCAAAAAAAACAGAAGAACTCTCTTCTGTTTTTTTTATTTTTTACATATATAATTCATTCTCAAAAACTCAAAACAACTACCATTTGTCTTCTGTATAAACGTTCCAACCGCTTCAAATCCGGCTCTTTTATATACTTTAATCGCTCTCTCATTAAATTTCGCTACTGATAACGTTATATAATTACATCCGTATCTTTCTTTACTAAAAGCTAGTCCAGCGTTTACGAACTGTAATCCAAATCCATTTCCAGTTCTATTAGGTTTCATTCCAAGACCTATATCAACCGTTCCATCATTTATTTTACAAACAGTAAAAAAACCAATGAGAGTGCCATTTTCCTTCACAGAAAATGTATGATTTCCTCTACTCTCTCCCTCTAAAAACTCAGCTAAATCTTCTTCATCTGCCCTTATATCGTAAAAGGAATACTTCCCTTCATAATGCCAGTTATACGCAATTTCTTCTGCTTCTTCTTGCGTCATTACTGTATATGTATAAGCCATTCTTCTATCCCCCTTTAAAAAAAGAGCTGCAAGTAAGCAGCTCTTTTTTATAACTCATAAATTTCTTTATACTTCGCTTCTAAATAATCTGCTAAGTAATTTGCATTTAACCCTTCGCCTGTTACATCTTCTAAAATTTCAAGTGGCTTTTTCGTTTTACCATATTGGTGAATATGTTCGGTTAACCATTCACGAATTGGTGTTACGTTCCCTTCTTCTAACAATGCATCAAAGTTCGGAATGTCTTTTAACATTCTTTGCTTAAATTGCGCTGCGTACATATAACCAAGCGCATAAGATGGGAAGTATCCAAATGAACCACCAGCCCAGTGAACATCTTGCAATACACCTTGTGCATTGTTTTCCGGACGAATTCCTAAATATGCTTCCATCTTATCATTCCAAGCCGCTGGCAAATCTTTCACTTGTAATGTACCATCAAATAATTCTTTCTCAAGCTCATAACGAACCATAACATGAAGCGGATATGTAAGCTCATCTGCTTCTATACGAATGAACGATGGCTTCGATTCGTTAATCGCATCATAAAACTCATCTACTGATATATCATTGAATTGGCCATCACTATACTCTTTTAATAAATCATAATTTTTCTTCCAGAATGATTTATTACGACCGATAAAGTTCTCAAAGAATAATGATTGTGACTCATGGATACCCATAGATGTTCCACTACATAGCGGTGTACCTTCAAATTTCTCAGCAATATTTTGTTCATATACAGCATGACCACATTCATGAATTGTTCCAAACACAGCCATACGGAAGTCTTTTTCATCATAGCGGGTCGTAATACGAACATCCCCTCTATTTAAAGTAATCTCAAATGGATGTACCGTTTCATCAAGACGACCTGCTTCAAAATCATAATTCAACTGCTTTAATAGCTCTAACGTAAAGTTCTTTTGTTTTTCTTTTGAAAAATGTTCTGATAAAGCACTTGTCTTTAATCTCTTTTGTGACTCAGATATTTCTTTTACGAGCGGAACGATGCGCTCACGAAGTTGACCAAATACGTGATCTAACACTTCTACTGTAATACCCGGCTCATACATATCTAATAACGTATTATATTTATATGTTTCGTAACCCCAATATGTAATAAATTTCTTTTTAAATTCAACTATTTGTTCTAAATACGGACGGAACATTTCGAAATCAGATTTCTCGCGAGCTTCTTCCCACACACTTTCCGCTTTTGCTTCTAATTTCACATATGCTTCATATTCCGCTTGTGGAATTTTTTTATTTCTATCATATTCTTTACGGCACTCTTCCACCATTTTCTTCGTCGTATCAGAAAGTTTGTCTTCACTTATTAAAGCTTCAAGCTCTGTTAAATAATTTCCCATCTCATCTGAAGTGGACATAGCAAACACTTCGGATGAAAGCATACCAATTACTTCTGAACGTTGATCAACACCTTTTTTAGGCGCACCTGTTCTTAAGTCCCAAAACATTAAACTTAATGCTTCTCCGTAATTTTGTATCTTCTTCACATATGTTAAAAATTGTTTTTCTACTTCATATGTAGCTACTGTCATCGTATAAAAACCTCCCTTTTCTACCTCAAACTTAATTCGACACGGAAATCTAAATTCCTTTTATAATAGAAAAAAAGCTTGGCAAGCGCCAAGCTTTCTCCTTATAATTCTTTACCTTCTACCGGTAGTACGTTTTTCACCGCTTCTACCACTTTCTCATCTTCTGTATCAGATAAGAAGATTGATATAGCACCTTTATCGTCGCTCGTACGAATTAAACGACCAATTCCTTGACGAAGACGTAAAATCATATATGGTACATCTACATCCCAGAACGGATCATTCACATGTTTACGCTTCGCTTCAAACACAGGATCGTTTGGAGGGAATGGTAATGACCAAATGATAACATGTGATAATGATGAACCAGGAATGTCTAAACCTTCCCATAAATGAACGGCACAAAGTACAGTCTCTTCTTCATTTTGGAAGCGAGAAACGAGCTGACTAATTTCTTGATCTCCTTCATATAAGAACGGAACTGACATTTGCTCTTTACTTACATATTCCTTAAACGCTGCAAGCTCTTGCGTTGTACGGAATAATACAAGTGTACGTCCATTTGTTTTTTGTATATTTTCAAGTGTATATTGACACTTTCTTTCCCATTCATTTTCTTTCGTATGCGATAGTAAGTTTACTGCCATTTGCTCTTCATAATCAAACGGTGAGGCAACTGAGAATGATAAGTAATCTTTTACCCCTAAGCTATTCGCTGTAAACGCGAATGAATCGTTATTAGATAATGTAGCAGACGAGAAGATATACGGGATTTTCTTCGAGAATACTTTCTCTTGTAACACTTCTTCAACTGCACGTGGCATAATTACTAACGTGAAGGCTCCATCACCTTCTTCACCCCATGTAATTACATTTTTCTCATGCATGAACAGACGAAGTGAATGTTCTAACACATCTAAATGTTCATCAACGATATTTAAATCATACGTGTTTACTGTATGCATTTCACTTTCAAATACTAACGCATCACCGACTTCACCAATTTTCGCATAAAGTCGTTTTGCTTCTGCTGTTACTTTTTCTGTCACAGTAATTTCTAAACGATCAGAACCGGCAATTTCCTTTTTATTTTCTTGTAACACATCAAAGAATCGCTCTGTTTGCCAAATTGTTTCTTCTACTAAATGTGCAAACTCTTCACGAATATCGTTTTGTAATAATCTCGTTAAAAGTTGCTCCATCATCGTTTGCTTTAAACGATATGTTAAAGCTTTTTGAGCTGCATATTCTACAAGATGTCCTTCATCGAATACAACGCAACTACTTTCTGGTAATAATGGAATTTGTCCTTCACGCTTTCGAGCATCGTACGTCCAAATATGATCCATATAGAAATCTTGAGAACAAATAATTAAATCTGCTGCTTTACGATAATGTTCACGTGAAAGAGTTTGACCACAACGATGACGAGAATCACAAGTGAAGCAATCTTGGAAGTAATCCCAATTTACTTTTGACCATTCTTCGTCATTTAATAGTGGAAATTCTTTTCGGTCACCGTAGTGAGTAAAGTTTTGCATCGTACCATGATCAAATACGAATTGTGGTAATTCATAATATACGTCTTCAATTACTTCTGGAGCTCGTCCACTCATAACATCTTCAAGCTTACGCAAACATAAATAATTATCCATTGATTTCGCAAGTCTTACATCTACAGATAAGCCTAATGCTTCAGATAATTTCGCAATGTCTCCTTCTTCTTTCACAAGTTGCTCAATTAACGTTTCATCTGCACAAGCAATTATAGCTGGTTTCCCAGTATAACGCGCATAGCAAATTGCATATAGAAGATATACAATAGTTTTCCCTGTTCCTACACCCGCTTCTGCGAACATAACTTTCTTTTCTTGGAAAGCACGCTCTAATTGAAACGCCATAAAAATTTGTTCATCACGCTCTTCAAAGCCTTTTTCCGGAAGGATGTCGTAAAACACATCTCCAATCCACTCATTCAACTTATCGTAAAAATTGTCTTGTTTTCCTACTTCAAATGGTAATCTCTTCTCAGTAAACATCCTTAGCCTCCAACCAAAAAGTTTTTCTATAAAAAGATATAGTAACCGCTACTCATATGTGTGCAGCTACTTTCCCCTGTTGCCATACATATAAATACACGAAAAAAAATTTTCCTTTCGAAAAAGGAAAATTTTCTTCTATATTAATGACTTTAAATACCGTTTATCAATCGCTGTTTCATGTGAAAGAGCTGACAAATATTCTTCTTGTGCTTTTTGTATTTCATCTACAATCACACCTTGACTATCCACTTCTTTTCCGAGCTCATCATACGTACGGTGAATAGCCTTTTGAATCATTGATAACTGGAAACTATCCATATTAGTTCCTCCTTTACGCATTACATAATAGCCAGTATATGCGCGCTGGAGGAGTTTTATACTATGAATTACGCGGTGGACGTTTTCCGAAGTACTGGTAGTAATCTGTACGGATAAATCCGTTAAACAGTTTACGTTTCTTCGATGCATCTTTTCCGTAGCACTTCTCAAATGCTTCGTAACTTGTTAATACATACGCTGACCATGTATCTAATGGACGGAATACTTGTCCCATTTCTTTGTACAATTGTTCAACAAGTGCTTTTTCACTTAAACGTTCTCCGTATGGAGGATTCGTTACAACATAGCCATAATCCTCTTTTGTTGTGAAATCTTTTACTTGCATTTGTTTAAATGTAATTAAATCGCCTAAGCCTACTTCTTCTGCATTATCTTGAGCAACTCGGATCATACGATGATCAATATCTGATCCAATGATTTGCAATGGTTGATCATAATTCGCTAAATCTTCAGCTTCTTGACGAGCTTCACGCCAGTTTTGTTTACCTACCCAGCCCCACTCATCTGATGCGAAGCCACGGTTAAATCCTGGTGCGATATTTTGTCCAATTAATGCTGCTTCAATCGGAATTGTACCTGATCCACAGAAAGGATCCACGAAAGGACGATCTGGCTTCCAGTTTGTTAATTTAATTAAAGACGCAGCTAATGTTTCTTTTAAAGGAGCTTCCCCTTGATCCACACGGTATCCACGTTTATGAAGTCCAACACCACTCGCATCAATTGTCAATGTTGCAATATCCTTAAGCATTGCAATCTCAATACGGAATAACGGACCATCTTCTTCAAACCAAGTTGTACGTTTATATGTTGTTTTTAATTTTTCAACGACAGCCTTTTTAACGATACGTTGGCAATCTGACACACTGAATAACTCAGATTTTAAAGATTTACCGATAACAGGGAACTCACCATTCTCTGGAATATAATCTCCCCAGTTTAATGCTTTCGTTTTCTCAAACAGCTCATCAAATGTTGTCGCTTTGAATTCGCCAACTTTAATTTTCACACGGTCCGCAGTACGTAACCATAAGTTCGTGCGACAAATCGCCTTTTCATCTGCTTCAAATGTTACTTTGCTGTTTTCTACTTGGCATTCATAACCAAGATCACGAACTTCTCGGGCAACTAACGCTTCAATACCCATTGCCGCTGTTGCGATTAAAGTAACTTTTCCCATTTGCATTCACCTCTTATGTATATTCAAACAATGATTTAATAGCCGTTTATCCTATTAATCATTACATTTTACAAAAAATTTTCTCATTAACCATTTTAACTCATACATTATAACTTCATACAAATAAAAAGCCCTCCTCTAACAAAGGAGAGCTGAGTTATTTCATAGTTGGTTCATAACGTTCTGTAAGCCATGTTCTGTTCCTTTGTACTGCAAACGGCCCACGCCTCGTACTCCGGTGGCAATCATCTATCTACAGGTTATACAACCTGTCCTTTCCCATCGTTCATTTCCTTGGAAAAGATTCCCCTACCATTATTTGGGTTTCTCGCTCGTGGGGTTTACCTCGTTCCACTCCTATCATTTCTTCAAGGACTTCGTCACTGTGGCACTTTAAAGGTAGTCAAACCATATCCGAAAGGACTTAGGTTTTTTCCCTGCCGTTAAACCAGCCTTACAGCCAGAATACCCTAGCTTATGAATTGGCTAGGCACGAACACTACAGCCATCTCAGGCCGTGCGAGCATGGACTTTCCTCTACAACGTTGGCGTTGCAGCGATTACCCAAACGTTATGACATCCATTAGTATAGTGGAAACAAAAAGATTTTGCAATGTTTTTTTCTATGTAAAATGCTTTAACTTTTTTCCCACTAGAAATTATTCGTATAACTTACTTCCAAATACAGCTTTTTCTAAATTAGATAGACGTTTTAAAATATCCGTATTCGTGCTGTTGTATACAGGTTGTGCAACTGGTGGTTGTACAGGTTGTTGTGGAATTTGCGTTGCTGCTAGTTTTTGTTCCTCTAGTTCACGCTTTAAACGAGCATTTTGTTGCTTTAATTGCTCAAACTCCTTGTGGAAAGCTTCATAGTCTTTAATGATCATATCAAGAAACTTGTCTACTTCTTCTTGTTGGTAACCTCTCATACCTGTTTTAAATTCTTTTTCTAAAATATCTTTTGCCGTTAATTTAAT
Source organism: Bacillus paramycoides (assembly GCF_038971285.1). Classification (NCBI taxonomy): domain Bacteria; kingdom Bacillati; phylum Bacillota; class Bacilli; order Caryophanales; family Bacillaceae; genus Bacillus; species Bacillus paramycoides. Next base: position 1,502,466 of record NZ_CP152427.1, on the reverse strand, counting down.
TTTATCCGAAATCATTTTCTTCACCTCAAATTTTTGCCAAAACTTTCATTAACTAAATTTTTTCAGAAACAATGCTTTTTGTCAATCATATATACGAGTACTATATTACATATTACTCAGCATTATTCCACTGTTCCTCTTCTATTATATCTTGTAAATCAGAAAAAAGAATGAAATAACTGTGATAATTTTCTATTTCTCCTTTTTTCTTTGCTGCTTCTACAATATATTTAGGACTCCCTGGTTTTTCTTCATCATATACAGCTAAAAGTGCATCACTTTTTTCAATAAAAAATTGATTTTTTAATTTAAATTGCTCTGGGCTTTCGTACTTCCGTTTCGTAATACTATCAATATGGTCTGCTTGAGAGAGAATAAATTCGTAATATTCACGGTTATCTTCCTTCCAACTTTCTTCTTGTTCTAAAAAAGGAGTAAATATACCTAATTTTAGATCTGGGTATTCTACTTGCATTTCAAAAACAACTTCAGCAGCCCATAATTCCACCCCTAACTGCCCACTTATTATCACCCATTCCAAACCTTCTTCTACAAAAGCAGTTAATTTTCGGTGCAATGCCTTTTTTATACATTCCACCCCTGGATGATCATTTTTAAATATACCAAGTTCAAATGGTTTATATCCCGTTACAGCAATTACTTTCATACCAACACTCCAATTACAAAAAAAGAACTAGCATTTCGCTAGTTCTAACATATCATTTACTTTTTAAATATTCCACCAACGTTTGGTCCAATATTCGGACCTACTGGTGATACATTGTTTGGTAAAAATGGTGATACATTTGGTGGCCCTACCGGTGATACATTATTCGGTAAGAATGGTGATACATTTGGTCCTGGACCAAATGGAGATACGTGATGTCCGTGATGTCCATGATGTCCGTGACCACATGGTCCACATCCGCCGCCAAATCCTGGATCGATTGGATCTACAACATTTACATTTGAGTTTGTTTGCGGGAAGAAGTTTTGTTTTTTAATTTGCTGATGATGTACATGTGTTGTATGCGTCGGGAAAATGTGTGGCACCACCGTTGTTGAAAAAGAATGTGTTACGCATTGTTTCGTCGGATGAATGACAGGAGCAGTTGTACAAATAGGTCCTGTAGGCTTATGCCCTCCAAAGCAAGGATGACAATGATGCATAGTTTTTTCTCTCCTCTCTCATAAAAAAAATCTGATTACACTTTACAGTATGAGAAAAGAGGGAAAGCCGTTTGTTATATATACCCATTTATTACAAGGAAATTTGTCTAGTCCTTACTTCATATACCATACTTTTTATAGACAACCCTCCAAAATTACTTACCAAAAAATCCTCCAACTTGCTTTACAATACCTGTCACTTGATTCATCGCGTTCATCATTTGTCCGGCTGTATTCATCATTTTATTTACATCATAGTTCCCATCTGACGTTTTAAATTGGGAAACAAAACTAGAAAACTGACTCGGTTGCTGTTGTTGTTTTTGCTTATTCTGTGTCGGATACGGTTGTTTTGGCGGATAAAACATCGCTTGTTGATTTCCATAAGGGGATGGCGGCATATAATATTGCGAATTCATATAAGGTTGTTGTTGATTCATATAAGGCTGCTGCGGTTGTTGTTGATTCATAAACGACACTTCAAATGGTTGATAATAATTTTGATTTCCATAATAAGGCTCGAAAGGATACATATTATACCTTAAATATGTATCCGTATTATATTGGTACATATTTTGCTGTGTATATGGATTAGCTTGCTGATATACGTTGGATTGTTGAAACATGCATTCTCTCCTCCTTCACATAAGTTTCTACATATATAATATGTACCGGTAAAATAATGTGTGTGACAGAGTATCTGTCTATTTTTGTCGGAAGTTTAAATTTTTAAAAAATTAAAAAAGAAAACCCTTCCATGCTATGATAATGAAGAAGAAGATTCTCATGGGGGAGGAATCAACATGGTATTAGGGGATTTAAAACAAGCGTTTTCTCAAAAAAAGGGGTATTACACAGAGAATGTAAATGAATTGTTAGACTTTGCGAGACATTGGTATCTCGAAGGAAAAATATGCATTTCCGATTACCGAACTTTAATAAAAGAATTAGAAATAAACGGGGCAACAAAACCTACAACAATGACAGAAGCATAAAAAAACAAGAGGGTTCCCCCTCTTGTTACTTACATTGCTCAATTATATTTTGCAAAGTATACGAAATGGCTTGATGCGTTTCAAAGAATCGCTTACCTTTACCTTTATTTACAAAGCATTGCAACACATTTGTTTGTAAATTATCGTATACTTGATCAATTTGCTGTACATGTATATACTTCGGTTTTTCTTCCTTAATCCATTTATAAGCTAATTCTTTCCACACTGTTAATTCTTCATCTACCATATTTACAAACGGTTTCATATCCTTATAAAAATCGTATTCAACCATTTCTCTTTTTTTCACATTTGCTTCATTATTATACTGCATAAGTTTTTCCGAAGATTGTACTAACGCTTCATACACCATTTTATTCCCACCTTATTATGCACTCACTACGACGTTTTGAAATGCCTTCACCCAGTTCCCTTTTTCTTCGTGATGCACTAATTTATTTTCCATATGCTCAATATGCATTTCTGTTATTTCTATCTTATTGCATATTCTTTCACTCTTATCCTTCAATGCATGATTCATTCTAATCCCTATATTCATTTCCAGCAAATCGAGAGAACTTAACATTTGATCCATTGTTTTCATTACATCTTCCTTCTGAACCATCGCCATATACAAAACGCCTCCTTCTTTGCTTTTCCTTTGTCATGTAATTTCGCCGAATGATTTCGCACTCCTGCCCACATGACAAAACTAGTTGTTATTCGTCAAAGAAATCATTTTGCATGTCATTTATAGAAATGGTAACAATACAAAAAGGAGGTGTATGAAAATGGCAAAGAACAAAAGCGAAAAAAAGAAAAAACAAAACAAACAAAATAAACCCGAAACTGGTAATCCAAAGTTAGATGGTCCAAACTTCCCTGCTACATAAAGTGAAACTTTAAGTCAGTCCTCACAATCGCGCTTTTACGGGCAGCCCCCACCTAAATTCTTTGCTTTCACTGAATTTTGAGTCAGGGTCTTACTGCCCGGCAAATAGCGGGGTAATGTGAAATTTTAGTGATTTTACAAAAAGCTGATTTCTGAAACATCCTCAATCTCTTATATTTATTACATTTTGAGATTGAATCTTTACTCGTAGCAGGATTACTTCACATTAAGAAGTCCCGTCTTCACAAATGAAGACGGGACTTCTTTTTTATTATATCATGAACTCATCTATCCTTTTAACAAAACGATTTACGATAGAAGCAGCATAGATTTGCTCCCTCTTTCTTTTATACCATTCCGTTATATCAACTTCTCCCTTATACTCTTCCAGCAAAAACAGCTCTTTTATTTCCGTATCTCTACAAAACCAATCTCTCATACTTATTTCCTTATGTGCAACAACAGGATAAACCTCTCTAAGGGCTGGTGTACAAGATTTTCTCGCTTCTCTTACATAATGTTCATAATCCGCTCTTGATCCTGTGTGTATCGTTTGCGATGCGAACCTATGGAATAAACGTTTGTAATTCGGATGGAACAGTAATGCCGCTAATTTCTTTCCTAGTTCTATACGCTTTTGTAACGTTTCAAATTGATAAACTGAAAAACCATACATATTCCCTTCGACGGTTGGAAAAATAACGGCACTAATATGAAGCATTTCTTGCAATTTAAAAAGGACCGTATGAAATACATGTTTTTTAAAATATGCATTTTCAATGATTGGTTTTTGAATTTTGTTCTGTTCATTTATAATAAGCGCTATCATGAGCCTATTTATATCTTTTTTCTCCCAAAAATATATCCATTCTTTCTCCATAAAAATTGACACGTTGAAATATTGTAACAAATAGAATAGAGGCACCTGCCTCCTCTTACTTTCTTCGTATAACAATAGCTGAGGAAATGCATCTAAAAAAATAATCCAATTTGCTTCTTCATAAGTTAGAAACAAATGTTTTTTTACTGTTTGAGGTAAAACAGTAGCATAATATCTCCCTTCTAAATCAGTCATATTCCATCCTGCATTTCTTGAGACCATACTTGCTAAAAAAGCCCACCTAATCTCACTATTTCTTACATAATATTCTTGATAACACTGTGTTCGAGAAATGTTGTCCATATTAGCTATTTCTATTTCCCTCTTAATGTTGTAAACGATTGTTTTTTCCTCTTCTGTACAGACCATATTTTTACGATATTGCTTAATTTTTTCATAATCATTCCATGTAAACATAAATAAGTCCTCATGCCTTTCTTGAAAAAGGTCACATCTTTTTTCATTTTTTGTTATAATCACCTTTGTAAGTAATTCTTAGCAAGTTGGGAGTGGACACACTATGACCATTCGTTACCCAAATGGAAAACGGTACAATCAAGCTTCACAACCTCATAAAACACCAATTAAAAAACATACTTACAGTAATAGAGGTATGTCCCTTGAAGAGGAATTGAATGAAACGAATGAATATTACTTAACCCATAATATTGCATGCGTACATAAAAAACCTACACCTCTTCAAATTGTAAAAGTAGATTACCCCGCTCGAAGTGCTGCAGTGGTAAAAGAAGCGTATTTTAAACAACCTTCTACAACAGATTACAACGGTGTATATAAAGGGAAGTACATCGATTTTGAAGCGAAAGAAACAAAAAATAAAACCAGCTTTCCACTTCAAAACTTCCACCTTCATCAAATTGAACATATGAAGCAAGTAATCGCTCATAATGGAATTGCATTTGTTATTATTAAATTTACACTTTTTGATGAACTTTATTTATTAGATGCAAAACATATTATTGCATTTTGGAATCGTCAAAATACTGGTGGAAGAAAATCGATTACGAAAGAAGAAATAGAAGAGCATGGATCTTTATTATCATGCGGTTATCACCCTCGGATTGATTATATCCGTGTACTAGACACGGTTTATTTTTCGTGATAGAGTCATCACTAAGGCTCTTTTTTCGACTTTTGGGGAGAGAATGAAAGGTAGGAGAAAGTATAATGTCAGATAATTATCGTTCTCGTACAGAACGAAACCATGTAAAAAATCAAAAGCAAGAAACAAATACAGAGAAAAAACCAAAGAAAAAAGGCTCCTTTTTTAAAAAATTCCTTATAGGTTGTCTACTTCTTGGTATCGTTGGTCTTGTAGCTGGCGTGTCCGCTTTCTTTGTTATGGTGAAGGATGCTCCAAAATTAGACAAATCAAAACTTGTCAATCCTTTATCAACAAAGTTTCTTGATAAGGACGGGAACTTTTTCTATGAATACGGTGCTGAAAAACGAACCCACGTTACGTATGATCAAATTCCAAAAGTAGTTGAAAATGCATTCCTTGCAACTGAGGATTCACGTTTCTATGATCATAATGGAATTGATTTTAAACGAACTACAAAAGCAGTTATGGAAAATGTCACTGGGGGATTCGGATCTCAAGGTGGTAGTACGATTACACAACAAGTAGTCAAAAACTATTTTCTAACGATGGACAAAACTGCAAAGAGAAAAGTGCAAGAATGGTACCTATCTTACAAATTAGAGCAACAATACTCTAAACATGAAATTTTAGAAATGTACTTAAATAAGATTAACTTAGGTAACCGTTCGTACGGTATTGCAACAGCAGCAAAAAAATATTATGACAAAGATTTAAAAGACTTACAGTTACATGAAGCTGCTATGCTCGCTGGTTTACCCCAAGGCCCAAACATTTATGATCCAACCAAAAAGGAAAATGTTGAACGAGCAACAAATCGTCGTAATGTCGTATTGTCATTAATGAATCGACATGGTTATATAACAAAAGCTGAAATGGATAACGCAACGAAAATCCCTGTAACTGAGGGTCTTCAACCATCTTCAGAAGTAACAGAGATGAAGTATCAAGCATTTTTAGATGCTGTTGTAAAAGAAGTTGAAAAAGAATATCCCGATGTAAATATCGGTTCAGATGGTTTAACAATTCATACAACACTTGATCAAGATGCGCAAGATTATGCTGATAAAATTATGGATGGCAATCTTATTAAGTATCCGAACGATCAATTCCAAGGATCATTCGTATTTATGGATACACAATCTGGAGAAGTTCGAGCAATTGGAGCTGGGCGTAAAGAAAGTAAGTCTACTTTCAAAGGTCATAATATGGCCACTGATTTAAAACGCCAAGTTGGTTCAACAATGAAACCAATTTTCGACTACGGTCCAGCAATTGAGAATTTACAATGGTCTACATATCATCAATTAAATGACTCAGAGTATACGTATTCCACTGGTAAAAAAATACGAAATGCAACAAATAGTTACAAAGGTGACGTTTCACTACGTGAAGCTTTGAAAAAGTCATTAAACATTCCAGCTTTAAAGACAGCTCAAGCGGTTGGTCTTCCTAAGTCACAAGCGTTTGCTGAAGGTTTAGGTATGACATTTAAAGACGGCAAAACATTTGAATCAACAGCAATTGGTAGTAACGATAGTTCTCCATTACAATTAGCAGGGGCATATGCAGCCTTTGGTAACGGTGGGAACTACAATAAACCGCACTTCGTAAAAGAAGTTATCTTCCCAGATGGGAAAAAGAAAAGTTTTAAACCGAAAGAACAACGTGCGATGCAAGACTACACAGCTTACATGGTGACTGACGTTCTTCGTGACGTAGTAAAACCTGGTGCTGGCGGTACTGGTCCAACAGCATACGTTTCAGGTGTTGATGTTGCCGGTAAAACAGGAACACAAAACTTTGATGAAGACGTTATTAAAAAATATGGTATTCCAGCTGATGCAAACAGAGATAGCTGGTTCGCTGGATATACACCGCAATATACAATGGCAGTATGGACTGGTTACGAAAAAAATGGCCCAGAAAACTACATTAGTGATCGTTATACTAGAATTGCACAGCAAATGTTCCAAGTAATGATGAGCAAATTCGCTACAGATAAATCCCGTTTCGAACGTCCTTCTTCTGTACAAGAATTAAATGGTGAATTGTACGTAAAAGGTGCTAAGAAAGATGCAGTGAAACAAATTAAAGTAGATGCACCTAGTGGTCTTAATGTTACTTTCGATGGGGCTAGCACCGTTACACTAAACTGGTCTGGACCAGCAGAAGTTGATGCGTATGCAGCAAGCTATAAAGCAACTGACGGTTCAAGTGGTAGTTTATCAATAAATGGTACGAAAGCTACTCTTGGTGGTATTAAACCAGGCGTTACTTACAGCTTCTCTGTGGTAGCGAAAAAAGGTACTGGAACAAGCCCAGCAGTTGGAGCATCCTTCACTGCGCCTGGCGGAACTCCAGATGCGAAGAAAACTGAAGAGGAAGCTGCCAAAAAGAAAGCCGAAGAAGAAGCTAAGAAAAAAGCTGATGAGGAAGCTCAGAAAAAGGCTAATGAAGATAAATTAAAACAAGAAGAAGCCAAGAAAAAAGCTGATGAGGAAGCTAAGAAACAACAAGAACAACAACATAAACAGCAAGAAGAAGCTCAAAAGAAAGCTGATGAGGAAGCTAGAAAAAAAGCTGAAGAAGAAGCTAAAAAACAACAAGAACAACAACATAAACAGCAAGAAGAAGCTCAAAAGAAAGCTGAAGAAGAAGCTAGAAAAAAAGCTGAAGAAGAAGCTAAGAAACAACAAGAGCAACAACAAAATCCAGGTGAAGATACACCACACGCAGACGGAAATGTTGTTACAACAGAGTCTTAATACAAAAAAGAAGTCCTTTCTCTTAACGAGAAAAGGACTTCTTTTTTGTTATCATTTTCTTTACATATAGCTTTTCTATTTCAATATACAACTGCGCTAACTGAATATAAGAATGATAATTATTCGGTTTCTTTATAATGAACGAATAGCGCTCTATAAAATTCACTGGTTGTACTTCCAACATACTCGTGTAATCTTTCATTTCGTTCAAACTATGAATAGGTTGCTCATTTAACCAATATACAATTGATAACAAATGCGCTGCAAAAAGAATCATTGGACCTTCCGCTTCTTGCTTATTTCTATTTCGAAATAGTGTAGCAATGTCTTCATGCTTACTTTTCCATACATTCAATAGTACTGGAATACTTTTTTCAATTTCATTCCACGGCTCATATTGTCTTTCCATATCATATATAAAATAAGTATGTTGTATGATTTCTTCAAAAGACTGTTCTGTATAATATGCAATCGAATGTATACTTTCTTTAAAAAATGGTAAGCATCGAAATTCTTTCGGTATTTCTATCACTCGTTCCATCCTTTATTTCCCCTTCATTCGCTTCTTTCCTTCACGACAAATTTCTAGTAAAGGGCATTCTTCACATTGTGGCCGTTGTGCTTTACAGTGATAACGTCCAAAGAAAATCATACGGTGATGTGTAACACCCCATTCATCCATCGGAACTTTCTTCATTAATGTCTTTTCTACTTCTAACACCGAATCTTTCCATCTACAAATCGCTAACCGTTTACTCACTCTTTCTACATGCGTATCAACAGCAATTGCCGGAATGCCAAACGCTACTGAAACAACTACATTTGCTGTTTTTCTCCCGACTCCTGGTAATTTCGTCAGCTCGTCACGGTCTTCTGGAACTTTTCCATTATAATCATCCAGCAACATCCGGCACAATTTTTGAATGTTTTTTGCTTTATTTCTATACAACCCAATAGAACGTATATCTTGTTGTAACTCTTCTAAAGAAACACTTAAATAATCTTCTGGTGTTTTATATTTTTGAAATAAATTTTTCGTCACTTTATTTACAAGTGCATCTGTACATTGTGCAGATAATGCTACCGCGATTACTAGTTCAAACGGATTATCATGAATTAATTCACAATGTGCTTCTGGATACATATCTGCCATTGTGTCTAAACAATAACGGATTTGCGTTTTATTTAACATATACTTCCTCCTACATTACTGCTCCAACCAATTATAAAAAGGCACTTTCCCAGTAAATTTCGTCTCTTGTTTTGTCGTTTGCTGCGTTCGTTGTTGATTTGCTCTAAACTTTCTTCCTTGATTTTGGGCTTGATCTACTGTTTTAATACCATTCTTTTTCCACTCAAATAAAATACGATCAATATATCTGAAATTAAGCTTACCACTCATTACAGCTTCCCTGAGGGCCGCTTGAATTAAATTCGGATGGTGTTGATCTTGATCTTCCCACATTCCCAACGTCTCACATTCAAATGGAGACAGCGGTCTTCCAAATTCCTTTTCAAATACTGTATATAAATTTACTTGCAATTGTTTTATTTCTTTTTGTTCTTCCTCTATTGATTCATTCATTAAGAAATGCAATATTTTTTCCCAAAGCGGTTGTAAAGAATAACTTTCACACATCATCGCTTCTGATTTTTGTCCACCTTCTAATGATAAAAAACCTTTTTGAATCAATGCCTGAATGACTTCCATACATTTCATTTCACTAATCGTCATCCGTTCTGAAATCTCTGACGGAGTTGGAAACGAATTGCCCGACTCTAAAAATGTGTGTACATGAAGTACAACCATAAATTCAGTTTCATTTAACCCTAATTTTTTATAATGCATCATAAGTAATTTTGGAATTGCAATGCTTCCCTGCTCAAACCATTGTAACATCATTTTCTTTTTCATCACCAAACACCTCGCTCTCTAGTATAACACACCTTTCGCTATTTCTTTTTACCACAATTCGTCAAAAAAACCTCCCTATTATGTAGGAAGGTTTTTTGTATTGCGTTAATAAAATATACAATTAAGCTTGCACTTTACTTTTCATAAACGTATGAATTCGTTCTAATGCTTTCTCTACTTGTTCAAGAGATGTCGCATATGATAAGCGAACGTTATTCGGAGCACCAAATCCTGTACCTGGTACAAGAGCTACTTTTTCCTCTTCTAATAGAGCTTTTGCCCAATCATCAACGTTTTCGTATCCTGATAAGGCTACAGCTTCTTTTACATTAGGGAATAAGTAAAATGCACCTTGTGGTTTAATGCAAGTAAAGCCAGGGATTTGAATTAATTTATCATAAATAATGTTTAATCTCTCTTCAAATGCTTGACGCATTGTTTCTACAGGTTCTTGTGAGCCTGTATATGCCGCAATTGCGCCGTATTGAGCGATTGAAGTAGGGTTTGACGTACTATGACTCGCTAAGTTCGTCATCGCTTTAATAAGCTGCTTATTTCCTGCTGCATATCCAATACGCCATCCTGTCATAGAATGAGATTTAGATACACCATTAATAATAAGTGTTTGTTCTTTTAATGCATTAGAAAGCTGGGCAACCGAAGTATATTCTGCTCCACCATAAATTAACTTTTCATAAATTTCATCTGAAACGATTAAAATATCGTGTTCTAAACATACTTCTCCAAGCTGTTGTAATTCTTCTTTGCTGTAAATCATTCCTGTTGGATTGCTCGGTGAATTAATAATAACTGCTTTCGTTTTCTCTGTAATTGCCTCACGCAGCTGCTTCGCTGTAATTTTGTATTCATTGTCTTCAAGACCTTCTACATAAACGGGCTTACCACCAGCAAGCTTTACTTGTTCCGGATAACTTACCCAGTAAGGCGTTGGGATGATAACTTCATCTCCTTCATCAAGTAACACTTGGAATAATGTATATAATGCATGCTTTGCACCGTTACATACAATAATTTCAGACAGGTCATACGCAATGCCTTGATCGCGAGTAAACTTCTTCACAATTTCTTGTTTTAACGCTTGTAATCCACCTGTTGGTGTATACTTCGTATGTCCTTCTAACATCGCTTTATGTGCAGCATCCATAATATGTTCTGGCGTATTAAAGTCAGGTTCTCCTGCCCCTAATCCAATTACATCATGACCTTCTGCTTTTAATGCTTGTGCCTTTGCTGTAATTTCTAAAGTTGCAGATGGTGTTAAAGCAGCTACTCGCTTTGCTAATTTCATTTGTAGTTCCCCCTACATCTATTTTTCAATGCTATATCGTTTTAAAAACTGACCATCTTGAAATGCAAGATTGTAGTAACTATAACGATTGTCATCATCAATATATGTAACTTCCCATAGTGGTATATTGTTTTCAACGCCTAATTTCACTTTTAAAATTTCTTTAGGCTTACTTTTGGGCTCTTTACTGTCATCTCCGACTTGTTCAATCGTTCTTTGTAAAGCCTCTTTTTCAGAAATACCTTCACTCTTTTTCCTTACTATAGCTTCCCCTTTTTTCTCAGGCACCCAAACGATAAGTTGTTCTCCTTTTTCATCTGTACCTTGTACGACTGTATATGAAGATTCTCCGTTATAATAATCCACAGATTTTACTTTTGTAAGCTTTGCCTTTTCTTTCGCAATTTCTACAGATTTTGCCTCTTTAGGGATTTTCTTTTCCATTGCTTTATTATAAACATACGCCCCATATATTCCGCTAGCAACGATTACGATAACGATTGCAAAGATCCACTTTTTCATTGTATCACTACGTTCTGTAAATCGTAAATACAGCTGTTTCTTTATCTTTTTCGTCTAATGCTAATCCGAACATGAGGTCCTGCTCTTTTAACGTACGATTCAAACTATCAACAATTTTATACAAGTCAGACGAATATTTAATACGCGTCGTTGATAGGACTTCGATTTTCTTATCCATGAAAAAACTCCTCCGTTACACAAAAATTTCTAATTATAGAAGAACGCAATGCGGTTACAATAAGAGTACATTCTTTACAACCCCTGCTTCATCACCCATCTATTATAGCAGGACATGTACAGCAAAAAAAGGTTTCAAGTCGAAAACCCATACATTTTGTATACAAGAAGTAAGAAAAATAAAATTCCTCCTACCCACATTTTTTACGCCTGAATTGTAAATGTACTTCAGGCGTATTTTTTCTTCCAATTTTATTCAGTTGGCCGTCCCTTTAATTGTTCTAACAATTGTTCTAGAGGGCCTTCATAAAGCGGGACAGTTGGGATTGATTGTAAAAAACGTTTTCCATAGGAAGCGCTTGTCAAACGACGATCTAATACAAACACCGTCCCGGTATCTATACTTGTTCTAATAAGACGACCAAATCCTTGTTTGAATCGCAGTATTGCTTGCGGGAGCGCTAACTTAGCGAATACGTCCTCTCCTTGATTTTTTAACCATTCTCCTTTTGCTTCCATCATCGGTTGATGAGGAGGCGTAAAAGGAAGGCGGACAATAACAAGACAACTAAGGGCATCTCCAGGTATGTCTATCCCTTCCCAAAAACTACTTGTTCCTAACAAAATTGATTTATCAAACTCTTGAAATTTACGAATAAGACGACTTCTGCTCTTATTATTCACACTTTGCGTTAATAATAAATATCCTTCTAATTCCTCATCATCTTTCAAATTCGTATATGCTTCTTTCAACATTTCATATGAAGTGAACAAAACAAGCATTCTACCTTCTGTAGCTTTCGCTATTTTTGCAATATGTGCCGACACAGATGCAATATATTCTTCATTACTTGCTTGCTTAATAAAAGGCACATCCGTTGAAACCATTAATTTCATCTGCTCTTCAAAACGGAATGGTGACGGGACCTGTATTGTATTTGGAGCAAAATCATATAGACCTAGCTCTTCTTTTATATAGTCAAATGAATCGTTTACTGTTAACGTTGCAGATGTGAAAATAACACTCTTTTTCTCTGTTAAAAATTCATCAGCAAATCTTTCACCAATATGTACAGGCTGCCCATATAAAACTGTTGAATGAATTGTCCCCTTCGTTTCAGTTTCCATCCATGTCACATATGAATTTTTTTCTAAAATGAGTAATTGTAAAGATTGTACCATCTTTCTCAACAACTCAATTAAATGCATAAATTCACCTGTAACAACATGCATCTCCCACTCTAATTTACTTTGCAATATTTCAACTTGCTTCTCAAGTGTAGTTAATAATTTTCTTACATCATATACAAAACGATTCGCTAACTCGGTAATACTATCCCATAGCTTACCTTTCTCCACTTCCGTGTTATATCGATAAATGAGTGGCATGTTGCTTATCCCTTGTTCCTGCTTTGTTTGTTTAAAGATGAAAGCACGTAACATTTGGAATAACTCATCCGCATCAAATTTCAATTCCTTCAAACTATGACTTACCATACGGAAAGTCGAGCGAGAGGCTTGTTCAGATTTTTTCATCATTTTATATACTTTTGAAAGTACATCATCTGTTTCTAGCGTACCAAGACGAGATAAAACTAACTGAAAATACATACAGGAGAACTGTTCACCTAATGTTCTACTCGCCGCTTCCTCAATATGATGCGCCTCATCAAAAATAATATGTTCACACGAAGCAAACAATGGTTCTTCACTTGAAAAATCTTGAAATAATAACGCATGATTTGTAATAACGATATCTGCAAATAATGCTTTATTCTTTGCTCGTTGATAAAAACAACGACTAAACCAGTTACTTTGCATTCCGCCTGGACTATGTACATCACTACAAATACGGTTCCAAAGTAACTTTCCGCCCTCAGGAATATTTAATTCATCACGATCGCCCGTTTCCGTTTGCAATAACCACACTAAAATTTTTGCCTTTGTGAGCGCCATATCATAATTTTTCTCTTCCTCTTGCAAAGCATATTCAAATTTATGTAGACAAAGATAATGTTTTCTTCCTTTCAGAAGAGCTACTTCAAATGAAAATGGCATTATTTTCTGTAATAACGGAATTTCTTTTTCTAGTATTTGTTGTTGTAATTGTACAGTTTGGGTACTTATGATGACAGGTTCTTCTTTTTTCTTTGCAAAATAAATACTCGGAAGTAAATATGCAAGAGTCTTCCCTGTTCCTGTTCCCGCTTCAATTAGTGAAAACCTAGAATCTCTTAGTGCTGTATATATTTCCTTCATCATAATCTGTTGGCTTTCTCTTTTTTCAAACTTTGGCATATTCAACTCAAGTTTATCAATAGTCTTATGCAAGAAAGCATCAAATTTTAATGAGCATGTTTCACTGAGGTTTAAAGAATAATTCCGTTTTCGAAGCGCAATATTTCGATACACTTCATATCCTTCTACCCCTTCTTTACCATGCATCATTTTCTTTAAAATATTTTCAGAAAGTACATCCGCTATATCACTTTGAAAAACATCACTCAATTCATAAAGCGATTGCAAGGTGACAAGTGGTAACTTCTCAATTTCATTTAAAAATTGTAAAAACAATTCCGCTGTTGCAAGAGCATCACTATCCGCACGATGCGGTTGGTCGTGCTCTAGTTCGTGTTGTTTAGCTAAATCACGTAATTTATAACTATCAGCCGTCGGCAAAAGAATTTGCGCCAACTCAACTGTATCAACTTTTGGACAATGTATTTCTGTATATCCAGCCTGCCTTAATTCTTCCGTTAAAAAATTCCAATCAAAGTGAACGTTATGTGCAACAAAGGCTGCACCTTGTAATAGCTCAACAACCATCGGGGCTACATCTTGAAATAACGGGGCTTGCTTAACCATACTCTCATCAATCCCTGTTAACTCTGTAATAAATGGCGGAATCTCTCTCTTCGGATTAATAAAAGATGAAAAAATCTCTAATATCTCTCCATCTTCCACTACAACAGCTGCAATTTGGGTAATTTTATCTTTCCCATCCTTCCAGGAGTTCCCTGTCGTCTCTAAATCCACAATGACATAACGCTTACTCATATATGTAACACCTCAATTTCTTACCTATCAAACAGAAAATTATATAATGTTACTATACCACGTTTTATCTTATCTTAATGAAAAGATGCACAAAAAAGCTATCTCCTTAATAGAGATAGCCTTCTTACTTATAAAATCGTACCTGCTTTTTCAGCACCTAACATTTCAATAATTTGATTATTATCATCTAATACTGCAATTTTAGGCTCTTGTTTATGAATATTTTCTTCTGCCACTAGACCGTAGCAAATAATAATAACTTTATCTCCTGGTTGCACAAGCCTTGCAGCTGCACCATTTAAACACACAACACCGCTACCGCGTTCTCCTTTAATAACATATGTCTCTAAGCGAGCACCATTATTGTTATTTACAATTTGTACTTTTTCATTTTCTACAATATTTACTGCATCCATTAAATCTTCATCAATAGTAATACTACCTACATAATTTAAATTTGCCTCTGTTACTGTTGCGCGATGTAACTTCGCTCTCATCATTGTGCGAAACATAGATGCTCCCCCTTATTTAACCGTTAATGTTATATTGTCAATTAATCGTACATTTTCAAATTTAACTGCGATTGCTAAAATGATTCGCCCTTCAATTTTATCCATTACTTGTAGTGAAGGATATGCATATAAATCAGCATAATCTACACTACCTTTCGTATGCGTCTCAATATACTCTTTCACAAGTGTTGTAATGATTTCTGCATTACGTTCCCCTGCCTCAATTCTTTCTTTCGCTATACATAGACTACGGTATAAATGAGGAGATTCTTCACGCTCTTCTTGTGACAAATACACGTTACGAGAACTTTTCGCTAATCCATCTTCTTCCCTTACAATATCTACTGGTACGATTGTAACCGGAATATTAAAATCAGCAACAAATCCTTCAATGACAGCAACTTGCTGTGCATCTTTCATACCGAAATAAGTACGCGTTGGTAATGTAATATTAAATAGTTTCATTAGTACAGTCGCAACACCAGCAAAATGACCAGGTCTTTGTTTACCACATAATACATCGGTACGCTTTACAACTTCAACTGTTGTCGTTTGTTCTGCTGGATACATTTCTTCCACGCTCGGATAAAATAAATAATCTACACCGTTTTCTTTTGCTACATTTTCATCCCTATCAATATCACGAGGGTATCGATCTAAATCTTCATTCGGCCCAAACTGTAGCGGATTAACAAACACGCTTAACACTACAATTTCATTTTCTTCTCTTGCCTGACGTAATAAAGTCGCATGACCTTCATGCAAATAACCCATCGTTGGGACAAAACCAATACTTTTTCCACTTGTACGAATTTCATTTGTAATTTGCTGCATCTCTTGCACTGTAGTTACGATTTTCATTATTGTTTTCCTCCGTATAACGCTAAGCATTCTTCCTCTTTCATTGTGAATGAATGTTTTTCTTCTGGAAATTGCCCTGTCTTTACTTCAGTAACATATTGTGAAATTCCTCTCACAATCTCTTCTTGAACAGACGTATATTGCTTCACAAATTTCGGAACACGATTTACGCCGTATGAAATAAGATCATGATAAACGAGTACTTGCCCATCTACTTTTTGCCCTGCTCCAATTCCAATCGTCGGAATCGTTAGTTGCTTCGAAATTAATTCTGCTAACTGCATTGGCACACATTCTAACACAAGCGCTATCGCACCAGCTTCCTCACATCTCTTTGCATCTTCTATTAATTTTTTTGCACTTTCAGCATCTTTTCCTTGTACTTTATACCCACCTAGTACTCCTACAGATTGAGGAGTTAAGCCTAAGTGCGCTACAACAGGAATCCCCGCATTCGTCAAGTAATGGATCGTTGATATCACTTCTCCTGCACCTTCTACCTTCAATGCATGAGCACCACTCTCTTGAACGATGCGGCGTGCATTCACCATCGTATCTTGAGGCGACACATGATACGACATAAATGGCATATCAGTTACAATAAACGTCTCTTTTGCCCCTCGGCGTACAGCTTTCGTATGATGAATCATATCCTCTACTGTTACAGGTACTGTTGAATCATAGCCGAGAACAACCATTCCAAGAGAATCTCCAACTAGAATCATATCAACTTCAGCTTCTTCTGCTAACTTAGCAGATGGATAATCATACGCCGTTAGCATTGTAATCGGCTCACCTTGCTCTTTCATTTTCAAAAAATCAGTTTTTGTTTTCAAAAACTACTCCTCCTTTATGCAGGAGAGAGGAGATGGCCGAAATCATATAAAAAACCCCCTCTGGCCATAAAAGGGCAGAAGGGTTGTGTGTTAGTCGGCATTATTCATCCCTCTGTCCCAGTCCGTTATTGGATCAAGGCAGAATCCAAGTTATTATTTTTCGTATTGCTTCGAATGATGGTGCAGTTCGCTCTGATACTGCCCATATTCGAACTAATTATAGCAAACTCCAAAAAGGAATTACTACATTTTTTTGAAAAAATAATTTTTATCCCTATTACGGTATGTGAAATTTTTATAGATCACTCCATTATAGAAAGATAAATAGCTTAATTTACATGCATAGTATAACTCTTCAAGTAATGATGCAGGTTAATGGAGGAAACATACTTACAAAAGGAGAATGGCGAATGTCTATAAACAAATGGTTATTTCGATTCACCGGTTTGCTTGTGATAATTGTAGGGATGATAACTTTTAGCTCCTTCCATGTATTTGCTTCAGTTAACGTCGTGACACAACCTATCGATTCAACGAAAGTAATTGAGGTTGAACTGAATGATGATTACTTTAACCCTAATGTCATCACGATTCCGATCGAACAATCCACAACATTACTTTTGAAAAACAAAGGTAAAAGCGAGCACACCTTTACAGTAAAAAAACTCGGAATTGACGTCGTAGTCGAGTCCGGAAAAGAAAAAAATATTACCGTGAAACCTACAAGTACTGGTACATATGAATTAATATGTCGGTACCATCTCCTTAAAGGAATGGAAGGCAAAGTAATCGTCAAATAAAAAGAAGTTCCTAATAGGAACTTCTTTTACTTAATTTCGATATCCGCAGAATGAATATGATGTAATTTCCCTTCATGGTCCTCGAGGAGCAATACTCCATCCTCTGTAATTCCTTTTGCTATCCCTGTAATTGTTTCTCTCATCGTTCGAGCGGTAATTTCTTTCCCGATGCTCACAGCATAACTTTCCC
Source organism: Bacillus paramycoides (assembly GCF_038971285.1). Taxonomy (NCBI): domain Bacteria; kingdom Bacillati; phylum Bacillota; class Bacilli; order Caryophanales; family Bacillaceae; genus Bacillus; species Bacillus paramycoides. The sequence goes on along the minus strand of NZ_CP152427.1, from coordinate 1,484,462 downwards.
AAAGGATTTTAATGACAGGGAAACCATTTTGTAAATACGCTTCATATAATTTTTCTAGTTGTAAAAAGATTTGTTGCATAAGCTCTGCGCGAACAATTGGCTTACCAGATTCAATCGCTAAAGAAGTAGCAATATGCTGAATTTCCTCATCAAAATGCTCTTGCTTTTGATTCGCATTAATACCAATACCCATAATGACAGCATTAATTTTATCAGGATCTGCTTGCATTTCTGTTAATATTCCTACAGCCTTTTTACCTTGAATTAAAATATCATTTGGCCATTTTATTCCTACATTTACACCCGTGCACTTTTCAATTGCTTGTGCAACGCTAACAGCTGCTAACAAAGTAAGTTGTGGTGCATGATGAACCGGGATTGATGGACGTAAAATAATACTCATCCAAATTCCTGTTCCTTTCGGTGAATACCATTTCCTGCTTAAACGACCTCTGCCCGATGTTTGTTCTTCTGCCACAACGATCGTACCTTCTTCTGCACCTTCATAAGCAAGTTTTGCTGCAATATGCTGCGTAGATTCAACAGATTCCTCGAAATATACCGTTCTACCGATATGTTTCGTTTGTAACCCTAACTGAATTTCATTAGCAGTTACTTTGTCTGGCTTACCTGCAATTCGATAACCTAATCGACGCACAGCTTCAAGTTCATACCCCTCATTCCGAAGGTCCTCCATATGTTTCCACACAGCGGTTCTTGAACAACCAAGCTTATCACTAATCGTTTGGCCAGATACAAATTCGCCATCCGCTTCTGAAAAAACTTGCAATAACTGCTTTCTTATAGTAGATTGCATTCTTGCAGCCACTCCCTTATACACTCTTTCTCATTCACTACATTTCCTTGTACGATTGCTTCTTCAATTTTTTGAATCATTTCAGCAACCCACGGACCTGGCTTTTTATTTGCCCAGTTTAATAAATCATTCCCAGTCACATTCATTTCTTGGCGACTCTTGATTGGCAGTGCTTCAAACAACGTTTGTACTCGTTTCACAGATGTATGATCATAGCTTTCAATCATCGCTTCATATACTCTTTCTGCCATTTCAGCGATATGAATTCCCGTTTTATAAAGAAGAACTGTATCCCAATCCTTATCCTTTCTCGTACGGATTGTTAATAAAACTGCGACGATATCTTTTATTTTTTTATTCGAAAACTTCCATTGACGTAAAAAGACAGATGGATGTTCTTCCCCGATGCAATATAAGAAAAATGCCCATGCCTCAACGTCTGTTTCAAAAGAATCCCATTTATACTGCGTAGCTTGTAACAATCTCTCTTCTGACATTTGTAAATATGGCAGATGAGAAAAGAGCTTCGTTTCTACTAATTGTTGCAAACCCTTCACGCAGTATATGCCAGTTAACAGTTTCTCAAACTCCACTGTAATTCGCTCAATTGCTATATGTTCCAGTAAATGTCCATATGTTTCAATTGCTTGTTTCGTTTTCATTTCTAAAGAAAAACCTAACGTACTTACGAACCGAATACCACGCATCATTCGCAGGGCATCTTCTTGAAAACGATCCGCAGCATTTCCAACTGTCACAATTTCTCGCTTTTGAATCGCTTCCTGTCCGGCAAATAAATCAACCATTTTGCCTTCTTCTGTCATGGCAATTGCATTCATTGTGAAATCACGACGTTTTAAATCCTCTTCTAATGAACGAACAAATTGAACACTACTAGGTCTTCGAAAATCTTCATATTCGCTCTCTGTTCGAAACGTGGTTACCTCATAAGGTTCACCATTTTCTACTACAATTACAGTTCCATGCTCAAGACCAACAGGAACATGTCTTGGAAATATAGCCATCACTTCTTCTGGTAAAGCAGATGTCGCAATATCAATATCTCCAATCGGCCTATCAATAATAAGATCTCGTACGCTTCCGCCGACAAAGTAGGCCTCATGCCCTTGTTGCTTTAAAGTCTTGATAATAGAACTAGCTTTTTTAAATCTTTTCATTTTTGTCATCCCTTAGTACATCATAGTAAATCGTTTCATATTGTGAGACGATTTTTTCAGAGCGGAACTGCTCGTAAACACTTGCTCTTGCTCGCTCTCCCATATTACGGTGAAGTTCTTCATCCTTTAATAACTGAATGGCTTGATTTGCCACTCCCGTCGTATCGCCAACTTCACATAAATATCCTGTTTCACCATGTTGAATGACTTCTGGAATACCTCCAACCCTTGTTCCGATACAAGGTACACCACACGCCATCGCTTCTAATAAAACAAGACCAAAACTCTCTTTCTCTGATAGAAGCAACATTAAATCACTCATCGCGAGTAGCTCCGCAACATTATCTTGCTTCCCTAAGAATAAGACGCGATCTTCAATATGTAAATTTTTCACCAACTGTAAAATCGTGCAAAATTCTGGTCCATCTCCAACAAGAAGCAACTTCGCATCTACTTCTGTAACAATTTTAGCAAATGCCTGCACAACATCTTGCACACGTTTCACTTTACGGAAATTTGAAATATGAATGAGTATCTTTTCACTTTCACTTATACCGTATTCTTTCTTTAATTGAGTCATATCACGCTTGAAATATACACGTTCGTCTATAAAATTATATACCGTTTGAATGTCTTTATTTGGTTTTACAAGCTCATGCGTTTCGTTAATTAATGAATGCGAGACAGCCGTCACAACATCGGATTGCTCAATACCAAAACGAATTAAATTATTTAACGAAGGGTCGGAACCTAACACAGTAATATCTGTACCATGCAAGGTTGTAACAATTTTAATACGCTCTCCAATCATTTGTTTTGCTAAATAAGCACAAATGGCATGTGGAATTGCGTAATGCACATGTAAAATGTCTAGGTTTTCTCTTTGTGCAACCTCTGCCATTTTACTCGCTAACGCTAAATCGTACGGTGGATATTGAAATACAGAGTATTGATTTACCGTCACTTCATGAAAATAAATGTTTGGATACACTTTATTTAACCGGAATGGTAAACCCGATGTAATAAAATGAATTTCATGCCCGCGTTCCGCTAATTGCTTTCCTAATTCGGTTCCAACAACACCAGAACCACCTACAGAAGGATAACATGTAATACCTATTTTTAATTTCATTTACATCCCCCTATTAAATCAGCATGTAATAAAACCGGTTTCTTACTCATAAATCCTTCGGCATATAAGACTCCAACTTCTTTTCCAAACATCTTCTCACGAGCGACTACAGTTTCAACGTAACCTTCTGTTAACGGCGTTTTCACACCATCACTCCCTGTTGAAAACTGACTTTCATACGCTTCTAGTGCTCCCACCTTTTGCGATACGTATTCACTAATATCTATACAGAAATTCGGTTTATGAAAACCATTAATCATATAATGATAAAAAGAATCCACACGATGTGGCGGAACCTCTGGCATATATTTACGAATTCCAGCTGAAAAAATAGCTTCTTCCACAAGTTTTGCACAATTTGCATGATCTGGGTGACGATCTTCATAATACGGCGCAAAAACTAGTTTTGGTTTATATGTACGAATCACCTTTACAATTTCACGTATATACTCTTCTTTCATATACAAACCACGGTCTGGCATCGCTAAATTTAGTCTCGTTTTTACTCCCATTATACGAGCCGCCGCCTTAGCTTCTTCTTTTCTTAACTCTATCGTTCCATTAGAAGAAAGATCAGCTTCTGTTAAATCACAAATACCTACTTCATACCCTTGCTTCGTATATTTAGCAATGGTACCAGCCATGCCGATTTCAACATCATCGGCATGAGCACCAAACGCTAATATATGTAATCCACTCATAATTGTTCCCCTCATTTTCTTAACTTGCGGTAATCTAAATCCCCTCGCTCTAATGCGTGCATTAACATTTCAGCACTTGCCATATTCGTTGCAAGTGGAATCGCATATACATCACATAAACGAAGCAATGCATTCACATCCGGTTCATGCGGCTGTGCTGTTAATGGATCGCGGAAGAAAATTACCATGTCTAAATCATTTTTTGCAATCATTGCACCAATTTCTTGATCGCCGCCAAGAGGACCAGATTGATATCTCGTTACAACCAAACCGGTCGCTTCCATGATACGAAGTCCTGTCGTTCCTGTTGCAAATAATTCATGTTTTTCAAAAATTGGTTTATATGCGTATGCAAACGAAACCATGTCATTTTTCTTTTTGTCATGTGCGATTAAGGCAATTTTCATCCGTTGTCTCCCCTTTAGTCGATAATATTTTCTAAACCGTACACAAGATGATCTAGATTTATTACTGTCTCAATTGATAGTTTTACACCAGACATAAATGATGCACGATTGAATGAATCATGGCGAACCGTTAACATTTGTCCGTCCCCACCAAACATTACTTCTTGGTGTGCAATAAGTCCTGGTAAACGTACACTATGAATGTGAATGCCGTCTACATTTGCACCACGAGCACCTTCTAGTTGCTCTACTTCATTCGGATGACCTTGCTGCTTTGATTCACGATTTTGACGAATTAATTCTACTGTTTTTACCGCTGTACCAGATGGTGCATCTAATTTTTGATCATGATGCAATTCAATTACTTCAACATCTTGGAAGTACTTCGCTGCCATTTGTGAGAATTTCATCATAAGAACTGCACCAATGGCAAAGTTTGGAGCGATAATTGTTCCTACTGCTTTTTCTTTCGCATTCTCTGTTAATTGCTTTAGTTCTTCTTCTGTAAATCCAGTTGTACCAATAACAGAACGAAGTCCACGCTCAACTGCTAATGTAACGTGTTGTTTCCCAACTTCTGGCGTTGTTAAATCTAACAACACATCAGCTTCTACTTCCTCTAAACAAGTATGTAAATCTGCGTAAACAGGTGCATCTAGCGCTGGCATGCCCGGTAAATCAGAGATTTTCTCTCCACCATGCTTATAATCCACTGCTGCTACTAAATTAAAATGTTCTGTTCTTTCCATAAGAAGAACTGCTTCATGTCCCATACGACCTCTTGGTCCAGCGATAATTACTTTAATTTCTTTCATCATTCTTTCTCTCCCTCATCAATACGTGTCCAGCGATCTTTATCACGAGTATTAAATTTATTCATTACAATGTTATGTGCTGTTTCTAAATCAATATTTAAACTATTTGCCATACAAATCATAACAAATAATACATCTCCAAGCTCTTCTTCAATACTACGTTCTGTTTCAGTTGTTTTCTTCGGCTTCTCACCATAATAATGATTAATCTCTCTTGCAAGCTCCCCCATTTCTTCCGTTAAACGAGCCATCATTGCAAGTGGACTAAAATAACCTTCTTTAAACTGACCAATATATGCATCTACTTCTTTCTGCATATCCTTCATCGTTTTCGCTTCCATACAACTCACCTCTAATCCTTCCTCTTTCATGTTAGCCAATTCATCGCGATTTGACAAATATTATTCCCCGCCAAACACCTATTTGCGACCTTTTTTGGATAGACTATAATAAAGTGAAACTTCTTTTGCATGCTTTTCGCAAAAGATTAGTTGAACCAATCGGGTTCCTACGGCTGGTTCGCCCTGCTTCCGTGCTTTATCTCCTACCAGCCGTTGGAACGGGGTAAAGTGAAACTTCTTTTGCATGCTTTTCGCAAAAGATTAGTTGAACCAATCGGGTTCCTACGGCTGGTTCGCCCTGCTTCCGTGCTTTATCTCCTACCAGCCGTTGGAACGGGGTAAAGTGAAACTTCTTTTGCATGCTTTTCGCAAAAGATTAGTTGAACCAATCGGGTTCCTACGGCTGGTTCGCCCTGCTTCCGTGCTTTATCTCCTACCAGCCGTTGGAACGGGGTAAAGTGAAACTTCTTTTGCATGCTTTTCGCAAAAGATTAGCCTAAACCAATCATTTTTTATAGCCTTCACTATTTTCAGTAGCAACTAGAAATTACTTATCATTATGTTTTACCGTTTCAGCGGAGCAATGCCATTTACATAATTAGGGGGATTTCTATATGACATCAAATTTGAAGATTCGAAATATCATTTTCATTTTAATCGGTTCCGCTATTTTTTCTTTCGGTATTGTAAATATCAATATTGAAAATCACCTTGCAGAAGGTGGATTTACCGGTATTACACTATTATTGTATTTTCTATTTAAGTTTGATCCTTCTTATTCAAACTTAATTTTAAATATTCCTATATTTTTTATTGGTTGGAAGTTACTTGGAAGAACGACATTTATCTATACACTAATCGGCACCTTTAGCGTATCTTTATTTCTATGGATTTTTCAACGTTACGAAGTTCTCAACTTACATTTAAACTTACAAAACGATATGACACTCGCAGCTTTATTCGCAGGGGCATTTATTGGTATCGGTCTTGGCATAATATTTAAATATGGCGGGACTACTGGCGGTGTAGATATTATCGCGAGACTCGCTCATAAATATGTTGGCTGGAGTATGGGGAAAACGATGTTTATGTTTGATGCTATCGTCATTATCGTCTCTATTCTTACATATTTATCATACCGCGAAGGCATGTATACGTTAGTTGCTGTTTTTATCGGGGCGAAAGTCATTGATTTTATGCAAGAAGGAGCCTATGCGGCGAAAGGGGCAACGATTATCTCAGATAAAAATGATGAAATTGCTGCCAAAATTTTATCTGAGATGGAACGCGGAGCTACTTTTTTAAAAGCTGTTGGATCGTATACAAAAGTGGAACGGAACGTATTATATTGCGTTGTTGCTAAAAATGAAATCGTGAAATTAAAAAACATTATTACTTCTGTAGATCCTCACGCCTTTGTTGCTGTAAGTGACGTACACGATGTAGTTGGTGAAGGTTTTACATTAGATGAAAATAAAAATCCGTTACATACATAAACGCAACTAGAAAAGCTCTTTAGCTTTTCTAGTTTTTTATTACATATTTTTCAAGGTTATCTAGATCCTCATAAATAAGCTCCAATAAACTCCGATTATAAAAAATGGAAGCAGGATGAAAAGTCGGAAAGATATGATATTCTTGCTCTGACCATGTAAACGCTGCACTTTGCATATCCTTTAATTTTTGAATGGGCTGTTTTAATAATTGTCCGTGCACATCTGTTATTTTTTTATTTTTTCCTGTTAAACGTTGAAGACCGATATTTCCAAGGGTGACGATAAGCTTCGGATTTATTTTCTCTAATTCATAATCTAACAAAGGCGCATGGGCAAGTATTTCTCCTTGATTTGGTGTTCTATTATATTTTTTCTGTATGATTTCACCATTTCGTTCTTTTTTCTCTCGCCACTTATAAGGTCTACTTCGGACAGCGCTCGTAATATATACTTCTTCCCTTGTAACCTGAATACGTTCTAAAAACCCCATTAATTGTTTTCCCGCTCTCCCGCTAAACGGAATTCCATTATGAATTTCTGTTTCACCAGGCGCTTCTCCTAACAACATAAATTTTGGATTTTCAGGACCTTGTCCACTTAAAAAGCCTTCTAGCTGATAAGGAGCACTACGTTCTTTCACTTGTTTTACTAAATGACTTGGATATTTCATTTGCCCCACCACCTTTCCACATTACTTCTATTATTGCTACTTGCCATATATTATATAATTCAATTCATAAAACAAAAAGACTATCAAAATTGATAGTCTTTAGTCATCGCTACGCTGCATACCAGTATAAATCAATACGAGACGTAATAATTCAAATACCGCTACAGCTGCAGCTGCTACATATGTTAATGCTGCCGCATTTAATACTTTACGAGCTTGCCCATATTCATCTGTTGATACAATACCTAACGCTTCAATTTGATGCATCGCACGCTTTGATGCATCAAACTCAACTGGTAATGTAACAAGTTGGAACACAACACCTGCTGCCATTAAAATGATACCTAAAAATATCATGTTAGCCATCGATGCAAAAATACCGATCATAATAAATATCCAAGAAATATTCGATCCAAAGTTCGCAACTGGCACTAACGAATGACGAATACGCATAAAGTTATAATCTTTTGCATCTTGAATTGCGTGTCCTACTTCGTGTGCTGCAACTGCTGTACCAGCAACTGAATGACCGTAATAGTTATCTGTTGATAATCGAACTGTTTTGGCAGTTGGATCATAATGGTCTGATAAATGACCTGGTGTTTCTTCTACAGCTACGTTGTATAACCCATTTTCATCTAAGATTTTCCGAGCCACTTCTGCTCCTGTCATACCTGATGTTGAATAAACTTGTGAATACTTGCTATAGGCACTACGTACTTTTGACTGTGCATACAACGGTATGATCAAAATGATCGCGAAGTAAATTAAATAAAACATCATGAACCTCCATTGAAGTTTTAATTATAGTACTTCTCATTCTATTTTCTTCTGCCACCATTGTCAATGAATAAACCTTACAATCCGAATCTTTATTTATTACATTATCTATTCTTAGAATGTACATTACTTTTTCTTTTTTCTCTCTCTCCTTTATACTTTCTCCATCCAACATAAGTTAATGTGAATAAAATAAGACCTCCAGTAATTGTCATAAACCAAATGAGAGAGGGTGCAATTTCATCTTTTTTTACTGTGTGAAATATTTTTTGCAAATCCCCTTTAATGATTCCTAATTGCATTTGCCCACCTTTCGTTTTTAACATAACGTTACGAAATTCATCCAAATAAGATAAATGGGCATTTACACGTTGCACTTCGTTTTCTGGCAGGGCGATCATTAAGCTTGGATAAATAATGTTAAATTCATGTAAGAATGTGTTTAACGTTTGTTGAAACTGTCCCGTATCTTCTTTTGACATCGCTTTTTCCATTTGAGAAAAGGCACCCATCACTTTTCCTTCTCTTTCCATCCAAAGTGGCTGATACTTTGATACTTGTGCATCAACAGCGAGCTGCAGGGCTAACACGTTATCCATTTTAACTTGTTTACTTAAAGCTTCTTCCGCAAGAGATTGTTTCGCCTTATCGTAAGCTAACGAAATAACTCTAACTTGATCTGGCGTTACTTCTTGCTTCTTTTCATTCCCCTTTATAACAAACTGCTCCGAGAAATGTTGTAATACTTGCACTGCTTTTTCATCTTCATTACGCTTCACTAATTGTAAGGAGTCATCTAACAACCCTGTTAGTTCACTCCACTCTTCAGCATATATACGTAACGGAAACATTATAATTAGAAATGCTATGAATCCAATTAATGTTCTCTTCATCACGGTCCCCCCTATAACTACTAGTACAAAATATGTTAATTGGGACAAGAATAGAACAGAACTGGACCGAAAAATATATTATCGTTTTACAAACAAAAAAATTCTCTTTAAACAGAGAATTTTTCCTTTGAAATCTTTTTCTTTTTTACGAAATATCTATACAAACTGAAACAAATTATGCTGCCGCATAAAATAAATAATAAAATAACACACGCAGCATGCATAAAGAATTCTTCTGGTAACATTAATATAATCGGATCTGTTTCAATATCAAACATCCAATAATCATTGCTGAATAAAAGCTTATGGAACAATACAAAACTCTTTTCAAAATTAATAGCGATCGGTAACATAAGCGCGATTGGAAAGATAATTGTTAAAATCGATCCGTGTAGTAAAAACTTTTCATTTTTCTTTTTTAATAAATAAATGCCGCCTGCTATTGCAATCATAATTGTCACATACATCACATATTGAATCTTTACTAAAATATTTTTAACATCTACAAAATGAATACGGCCATTTGTAGACATATCTAATGTTGGCAACTGTAATGCTCCATCATAAAACGGAGATAAATATGTGATCAGCACATCATAATTCCTTTTAATATCAGCCTTTGTCATATCCGCTAAATCTGGGATATTTAAAAAATCAATTTCAAAATAATATAGCCATTTTCCGTATACCACCGCCGTTGTTGCGAGTGCAAATATAGAAAATGCTATGCTATATGAAACAACTATCGTAATCAATCGATCCAATATTTTTGTACCACTCTTATTTTTCTTCATTTTTTCCCCCTACATGTTCTAACGATTATAAAGAAAACTGTTTTCGGTTCTCACGTAAGCAATAATAATATGTAATACAAAGCACAGCAATACTTAGCCAGAACGTAAAATAACCAATTTCTCCTACAAACAAATGCATAATTCCATATCTCGGCATTTGCCAAAATAAATAATCAATTGCATCATTATGTAATGTCCATATAGCGGCTACCGCAAAATGCCATTTTTTTATTCGATAAAACGGTGCATATAGCACTGCTTGTACTGCCATCGCAAAATGCGAAAGCATTAACATATACCCGATAAGGCCAATAGGACCTTTTACATAGATCATAATTGCATTTACAACAACAGCCCATATACCATATTTTATTAAAGTAACAATCGCTAGCGCCTCTATTAATCCCCAATTTCTCTTTATTAAAAAAGCGATTAAGACAAAGACAAAAAAGAGACTCGCCATAGGGCTATCGGGTACAAACGGCCAAAATAGAGGTGAAGTTTCTTTTAATTGATTTCCATACCATATAAATCCGTATATTGTACCTAATATGTTAACAATTAATAAAAATAATAACACGGAGCGTTGTCTTAACATTGCATACAAGTAAATCAAGCTGTATGTCCAACACCTTTCAAACAAAGTCTTTCTTTCCTCAAACTCTACTCTATTATATAGTAAACTTTCTTTCATCAAAATAAAAAGCTGACTACAATTTTTTGTAGTCAGCTTTTTATTATTTTTTATTATACTTTGCAACGAATTCCGAAAGCTTCTTCAGTTCCTCATCTGTACCTTTAAATACCCCTTTAGGCATTGAACCTTTTCCATCTTTCGCAATTTTAGCAATTTCTTCTGGCTTTAAAGTTAAGTTTTGCAGTGCCGGTGCTGCTGCCCCGCCTTGTAAATTGTCACCGTGACATGTTAAACAAGTATTTTTTTGCATTAATTTATAGCCATCATCATTTTTATCAACTGGTGCTGTTTTTACAATTGCTCCTTGTTTTTTTGCAGCTTCCCAGTCGTGGTGTGCTACAGATTCCCAAGTTAAAAAGATAATCGATGCAATTGCTAAAAGCATAAATCCAGTTGCTACAGGACGCTTCAATGGGCGCCTTTCTGGGCCTCGATCAAGAAATGGCGCTAACAGTAATGCACCAAACGCAATCCCTGGCATAATAAACGCTCCAATTACAGTAAATGAACCAGAAGCATAAGAATACTTTAATAACTGATACAAGAATAAGAAATACCAATCTGGAAGTGGTATATATCCGGCATCAGTTGGATCCGCCATTCTTTCAAGCGGTGACGGATGCGCCACTGTTAAACATAAATAACCGATTAAAAAAACTGCACCAACCATCCATTCTTTTAACAAGAAGTTTGGCCAAAATGCTTCTGTTTTCCCTGGGTATTCAGAATAGTCTTTTGGAATATTTGGTTTCCGAGCTACCGGTACCCGAGAATCTCCTACAAACTTCATTCCTTTGCCGCGATGCATAATCTCCCTCCTTTAGTTCTTTCCTCTTTAATTTAGCAATCTCTTATAGCGGACCGGAAATACCTTGTTTGCGAATCATGATGAAGTGGAAGGCCATTAAACCTAGAAGTGCTGCTGGTAAGAAGAAGACGTGAATAGCAAAGAAGCGAGTTAATGTTTGAGCGCCAACAATTTCGGAATGACCAGCGAGTAATGTTTTAATGTAAGGACCAATGAGCGGCGTTTGCTCTGCAATTTGAATCCCTACTTTCGTAGCAAATAACGCTTTCATATCCCACGGTAATAAATATCCGGTAAAACCAAGACCTAACATAACAAAGAAAATAAGAACACCAACAATCCAGTTTAGCTCACGAGGCTTTTTATACGCACCCTGGAAGAAAACTCTAAGTGTATGTAAAAACATCATTACAATTACAAGACTAGCACCCCAGTGGTGCATACCACGAACAATTTGCCCGTATGCAACTTCATTTTGTAAATAATAAACCGATTCCCAAGCATTTTTAATATCAGGCACATAGTACATCGTCAAAAACATTCCAGATAAGATTTGAATTACAGTAACGAAAAATGTAAGTCCTCCAAAGCAATAAACGAATGCAGAAAAGTGATGTGCCGGGTTTACATGTTCAGGTACTTCATGATCAGCGATATCACGCCATATTGGTGTAATATCTAACCTTTCATCTACCCAATCATAAATTTTATTTAGCATCTACTTTGCACCCCCTCTTGGCTTCGCTTTTCCTAAATACAGCGTTCCATCTTTCACTTTAGATTCGTATACATCAAGCGGAGCAAGGGGCGGCGTACCTTTAATGTTCATCCCATCTTTTGTGTAACGGCCCCCATGACATGGACAAAAGAATTGATTCGGATGTGCTTTGTCCGAATTCCAGTTAACTGTACACCCTAAATGTTTACATACTGGAGAGAACGCAACAATGTCTCCGCTTTCATCTTTATGAACCCACGCTGATTTTGGCTCTTCAGACTTGTACCAACCATCAACCTGCTTCACCTTAAAGTCGAAACGTTTTGGCTCTGTTGTAATATCCTTTACTTGTGCAACAGCAACCATATCCGTTCCCGCTTCTTTTCTTAACACCGGATCAAGCGCAAATCGCGTCATCGGCATTAAAATACCCGCTGCCATAAAGCCTCCTACCCCTGTAAGGGTGTAATTTAAAAACTGTCTTCTTGACACACGATGTTCTTTCTCGCTCACGAAAATTTCCCCCCTCTATCAGAAATTGTCCCCTCGTGATAAATTATATAAAAAATAAAAACTAGGACACTATCATGATATAATACGCTCATGCACAGGTCAATATCATACTACTCATAATAATAAGAACTTTCTGTTTATTACTACTTTCCCCATTTTCCTTCCAACATCACCATTATATTTTTTATATGTGCATGAATAACTTCTCTTTTCGCTTGATCACTAAATTGTTCTAACGCTAATGAAGGAAACCAAAATAAATCTCCCTGCAATTCTTGCATATCTTCTTTCCATGAAAAATCACTTGTAACATAAGCAATATGTTTAAAACCTTGCTCTTGTAAATGATTCGTCCATTCTTGCAAACGACCTTTTTCATTTTTTTGACTCTCTACTAAATACGTAAATGCAGGTAGTAAGAGCACTCTTCCTTTATATTCTCTTTCCAGCTCCATACTCAGCAATTCGATAAATTCACCTTGTTCTACTACCATTTTCATTTCTTTTGCTGCTGAAATTGATAAAAGTGGTATAACACCTGTATCTACATACTCTCTTGCTTGCTCAAACTGTTCTACATCTTTTACAATCCATTTCAAATTACTTCCCTCCTTCTTCTAAAAATGACAGAACTTTCACTTTATATATATTAAACCATACTAAAAGAGGTAAAAAAAGAAAAACTACCTATATTAAGGTAGTTTTTCTTAAAAAGCCTGAAATTTGTAAAATTTTATGAACCCAAATGAATTCTATAACATCTTTAACTCCGCTGTTAACTTATGAAACGCTTCCTTATCTTGCTTATCCAGCGCTTCATCAATTTGCTTCAAAAGACGTTCTCTTCTAAAAGAAAATACACTTTCTTCTAAAAATCTTTCTGCAAGTAAACGATCTTTTTCATTTACTTCAATATGCTTTGGTAAATACGGGTTTTCTTCTAATACAGCCACATAGTTGGCATTTTGAAACGATGATTTAAAATTGAGTTGAATATAAATATCCTCATCTCGATTTAAACGAATATCATGAAACGATTTTTCAGCATCTGTTGTCATAACATTTTGTTTAAAAAAGTGAAACGGTGTATCTTTTACACAATTCGCGGACATCACTAAGCCACGCGGACAATATTTTGCATGCTCTACGAAGTGGACTTTATGCATCAATTGGTCGTGACTCATTAAATAATTCAAAATCCATACACATTCACGCTGTTTCAGTTGGTAATTATTCAAAAACCATTTTACAAAATCCTTCTTCTCGTTTACAGAAACAGGGGTATTCATAGCAATTAAGTCCCTCCTCTGTCTTTCTCTTTTCTTTTTAGATTCAAGAAGCGGCATTCAGTTTCCTTCCAACTTATGAAAAATCCTCTAAATTATATAACAATTCTTCAATATGAATTTGTGTCGGGTCTAGTTGTATTAACTGAGTAAATACTTCTTTCGCCTCTTTTCGCATACCTTCTTCCAATAAGAAATAACCGTACTCTTCCAAGAAGTCTGGATGATTCTTAAAAGAAGTATATGCACTTTCATAGTGCTTTAATGCATCCGAATACATTTCTAATTGTTTTTTTGCAAATGCAAGATCCCAAAGTAGTTGTGTATCTGGTTCTCCGCTATCAATTGCACGCTCTACAACAGCAATTAGCTCTTCATACTTTTCTTGTTCCTTTAAGATGTACGCATATTTTAATGTTGCACCTAAATGTCCTGGATCTAACTCAAGCGCTTTTTGAAGTACTTCCTCTGCTTCCGCTATTTTTCCTAATTTCGCCGCAATGTTTGCTAATTCTACATAAAATGGTACAGAAAGCTCATCTACTTTAATTCCTTCATGAAGTGTTTCATAGCTTTCTTGAAGCATTCCTTCTTTTTCATAGCTTTTCGCTAAATACATGTAAAGCGATGCATACTCAGGATCTAATTCTTTTAGCTCTTGCCAAGCACCAATTGCTCGTTGATATTCTTCACCTTGGTATAACGTAAAGGCATATCCAAATAATGAGTGAATATCTTTTTGTTCCTCTAAACCTGCTTCATAATAAGAAATCGCTTCTTCCCAATTTCCAATCGCACTTAACGTTTCTCCAAGGCGAAGTGCAATGACAACACCACCCATTACTTTATGTTCTGCTAATAGCGACTCATAATGAGCGATTGCCTTTTGTTCTTCCCCTTTACTACTATATAATTCTGCTAATCCAAACGTAATAACGGGCTCGTCAGGCATCATTTCTTTCGCCTTTAATAGTTTTTGTTCTGCTACATCATCGAAACCTTGCATTTGGAATAAATCCGCAACAAGTAATAACGATTGAACATATAAATCATCATTTTCCGGAATATCATGAAGTACTTCAATCGCTTCATCTTCTTTGTCTAGATCAATATATAATTCTGCTAAAAACACAGTGAATTCACTTTCTTCCGGATACAATAAACGCAAGTCTTCTGTAATAGATAACGCTTCATCCGTAAATCCAAGTGTATGATAATAGCGAGCGATATCATACTTCTCTTCATCATTCGCAATTTTTAATTGTTCTTTTAATAGTTGTAATCCTTTTTCCGCTTCACCATTTTCAATATATGAAACAGCTTGTTCAAACTTTTGCATAAACGTCTCCTTTAGTTCTAAGAAATATTCTTTTCTATTCATTTCCTCCGATTGGTACGGGCTAATAATGAGTGAGGGGATGAGCATCCCCTCACTCATTAAAGTTTCACTTTATCATAAGCAACTAAGTGTAACAACGCAACCTTTAGAAAGGGCATACTTCTTCTTGTACTTTCACTCATAACGATTCGAATATGACACCGATACCGCATTACTACTTTCTATTGTACCGTTTTCTTTCATTACCGTGCAAATAACTTCCCTTATTAATTATTAGCCCACACGAACTCTTTACAGTTCTTCTTTGTTTAAATAAAAAAGACTCCTATATTAGGAGCCTTTACAAACTCTTAAGAGTATGTTTCTTCTTTCTTTACTTGCTCGTTTACAAGCTCTTTCAATAGTTCTATAATTTCATCATTTTCTTCTTTCAAACCGACAGTAATACGAATGCCATCATGTATACCAAATGCAGCACCAGAACGAACAATATAGCCTTTCTTCATTAATCGTTCGAAAGCCTCATTACCAGGAATACCAAGCTTTAAGAAAATGAAATTTGTTTGAGATGGGTAATAGAATACGTTATATTCCTTACAAAACGCGTAATATTGATTTAATCCTTCTTCATTCTTTTTCACACATTCTTGTAAAAATGCTTGATCTTCTAACGCAGCGAGTGCTACAGACTGCGCTACAGTCGATGTATTAAATGGTAACCTTGCTACTTCTAGTTGCCCAATTAACTGCTCATTACCAACCGCATACCCAATACGGAAAGCGGCTAAACCATATGCTTTTGAAAACGTGCGTAACACCATAAGATTTTCATACTTTTCAAGAAGTGGTAATGTTTGCGGATAGTCTTCTG
The DNA here is from genome assembly GCF_038971285.1 of Bacillus paramycoides. Classification (NCBI taxonomy): domain Bacteria; kingdom Bacillati; phylum Bacillota; class Bacilli; order Caryophanales; family Bacillaceae; genus Bacillus; species Bacillus paramycoides. Next base: position 1,468,206 of record NZ_CP152427.1, on the reverse strand, counting down.
CCCCCGCATATTCATAATATGCTTCGTCCATAATAACGAGTGCTGACTTAGGAACTGATTCTAAAAATGAAAGTAATTTTTGTTTCTCTACATATGTACCTGTTGGATTATTTGGGTTACAAATCCATACGATTTTCGTTTTATCATCTACTTGCTGTAACATCGCATCTAAATCGTGAATACCATCTTTAAGTGGTACTTCACGAACTTCTGCTCCTTCAATAACAGCATGGTGATGGTATTGCGAGAATGTTGGATTCGCCATTACAACATTTGTTCCTTCGTGTAGTAATGCACGGCTAATCATTTGAATGACTTCATCTAATCCACTACCAAATAAAAGTTGTTCCGCTTTAACACCTAAATGTGTTGCTACTTTTGTTCGAAGTTCAAAAGCATACCCATCTGGATAAAGAGCGTATTGACTCGCTAAAGAAGTTAATGCTTCTGTTACACGCGCTGAGCAACCGAATGGGTTTTCGTTCGATGCTAATTTCACAATTTTTGATAACCCATATTCCCTTTTTACTTCCTCAATATTTTTCCCAGGTACATATGCTCTCAAAGTTAACAATTGCTCTTTCACTCTCATTTTTCTTCCCCCAGTCGTTTTATTCAATTCGATTACAATAAGGTTATAATCTCTCATTGCAATCGTTTATCTTAACCGTCACTATTACGAGGATACCTTGAAACAAGCACTTCTTAGCTCTTAAACCATATCCTTTTGAAATGCCTCTAACGCAATATGAACAGTCTCATCTGGAATAGATACGACATTCACTACCCCATATTCCTGCATAAGCACCATATGAATTGCTCCAGCATTCGCTTTCTTATCTTGTTTCATCAATTGAACGAGACGCTCTACATTCAAATCACTTGGCATTTTTGGATATCCGTACTTTAAGAACCACTGCTTCATCTCTTCATAAGAAAGTTCAACTTTGTATACTTGCTCACTTAAAAACAAGGCAAATAACATTCCAACTGCTACCCCGTCACCGTGAGTAATATTTCCATATCCTAGTTCTTTTTCAAGAGCATGGCCTAACGTATGTCCAAAGTTCAAATGAGCACGTACACCTTTTTCTGTTTCATCTTGCGATACAATGTTTGCCTTTACAGGAATCGCCTTCGTTAATATATGGATTAATTTCTCATCACGAAGATCTGATAATGTTTGCACTTCTTCTTTTAGCCAATGATACAGCTTTACATCACCAATAAGAGCATGTTTTATCACTTCTGCATAACCTGAACGCCACTCTTTTTCAGGAAGAGACTGTAAAAACGGCGTATGATATACAACTGCTTCTGGTTGATGGAATGCCCCTATCATATTTTTACCTAATGGGTGATTAATTGCTACTTTCCCACCTACCGCGCTATCGTGAGCTAATAAAGTCGTTGGTACTTGAACAAAGCGAATTCCACGCATAAACGATGCAGCAACAAAACCAGCTAAATCTCCAATCATCCCGCCTCCAAGTGCGATAATTAAAGAATTTCTATCTAATTTATTTTCAAGAGCTGACGTATGAGCCGCATAGAAATTTTCAAAAGACTTCTCTTTTTCACCACTCGGTACGACAAATGGAAATACTTTTTGCTCTACTTGCAATGCATCTACAACTGTCTGTAAATGCAAAGATGCAACAGCTTCATCTGAAATGATCATGATGTTTGATACAGATGGCTGCATGTTTTGAACGATTGTTGTCAAATGTGACAACGATTCTTTTCCTACATGTACATCATATTCTTTTGATTTTGTTTGAATATGTATGTTTCCCATTAAAATCCCCTCGCATATTCATTATGTTTCTCAATATTTTCACGAATAAGGTCCATACGATCTAATCCGAATTGTTCTATTAAAGCTGTCGCTAATTCCCAAGCTACAACCGCTTCTGCAACGACACTAGCAGCCGGAACAGCACAACTATCTGAACGTTCAATGCTTGCTGTAAAAGGCTCTTTCGTATCAATATCAACACTTTGAAGAGGTTTATATAGTGTAGGTATCGGTTTCATCACACCGCGCACAACAATTGGCATGCCAGTCGTCATTCCACCTTCTAAACCACCTGCGTTATTTGTTCTTCGTGTATATCCATGCTCTTCATTCCAAAGAATTTCATCATGAACTTCACTTCCTGGTCTATGCGCTGCTTCAAAACCAATTCCAATCTCGACACCTTTGAAGGCATTAATGCTCATAATTGCGGCTGCTAATTTTGCATCTAGTTTTCGATCATAATGCACATAGCTGCCTACTCCAATTGGCATTCCTTCCACAATTACTTCAACGATGCCACCGATTGAATCACCATTAGATTTCGCATCATCAATTGCTTTTATCATTTGATTACCAGCTTCTTCATCTAAACAACGTACGGGTGATGCTTCTGTAATGCTTTTTAATTCTTCAATTGAACGATACGTAGTCTCCTTAGCCTGTACACCGCCAATTTCAATTACATGGCCCGCTACTGTAATACCAAGTTCCGCTAACACTTTTTTAGCAACCGCACCAGCAGCAACACGCACTGTCGTTTCGCGAGCCGAAGAACGTTCCAGTACATTTCTCATATCTCTATGACCATATTTAATCGCACCATTTAAATCAGCATGTCCAGGTCTTGGTTTTGTTACTTTCCTTTTCATTTCTTTTTCTTCTTGTTCTGTTAATGGCTCTGCACCCATAATTTTTGTCCAATGTGCAAAATCACGGTTTTCAACAACAAGTGCAATTGGAGAACCTAGTGTCTCTCCATGTCTAACACCACTTACAATTTGTACTTGATCTGTTTCAATTTGCATGCGTCTACCACGCCCATATCCCTTTTGCCTTCTAGCTAACTCTTCATTTATATCAGCCGCAACTATTGGTAGTCCTGCAGGTACGCCTTCTATAATCGTTGTAAGTTGTGGACCATGAGATTCACCAGCTGTAATATATCGCATACGTTATTCCTCTTTTCGTATATGTATTTATCTCGCTATATTAAGCGATGATATTATCCTTCATTACTCTAAAAATATGAAAGAAATTATATAATACATCAGCCATTCGCTTATTCCTCGATAGGCCTTTTACTTTACATATCAATATATCATAACAGCTCAAACTTCGTAACTAATTGAAATAAAAAAAGTGCAAGAAGAATACCCCTATTCTCCTTGCACTTTCTACTATTATCACAGTGATTAAAGCGTTTACAAATTATTTCAAAATAATTAGTAAATCCATTCATTCATTAATTTTGAGTAGTCAACTAATTCTTCTTCTTTAAAGAAAATAGCAATCTCGCGCTCTGCACTTTCTAACGAATCAGAACCATGGATAATGTTTTTCGCAACAGTTACACCGAAATCTCCACGAATTGTTCCAGGAGCTGCTTCATGTGGTCTTGTTTTACCCATCATGTTACGAGCTGTATCTACTACACCTTCACCTTGCCATACCATTGCGAATACAGGGCCAGATGTAATAAAGTCTACTAATTCACCAAAGAAAGGTTTCTCTGTGTGCTCAGCATAGTGTTGTCCAGCAATTTCCGGAGTGACTTGCATTAATTTTGCACCAACTAATTGAAAGCCCTTCTTCTCGAAACGAGCTACAATTTCCCCAATGAAGGCACGTTGTACACCGTCTGGTTTAACCATTAGAAATGTTTTTTCCATAAAAAATCTCTCCACTTCTGAATTATGTATGTAATTGTATATCCCCACACACATATTAACACCCTTATCACAATTGTGCAATAGTTTTGAAATAGAGAGATTATTTTATTTTTTAGAAAAAACACTAAAATTTTCGTTTTCCAATATACTTTGCTACATTTTGTAATGCATACTTCGCTTGTCCACGTGGGAGTGGTTTTATAATTTCTAATGCTTTATGTAAATAACGTTCACTAAACGCAAATGCTTTATCAATAGCAGCACTATTCTTTACAGCCTCAATAATTTCTTTCATTTCATCCGCTGTTGTATTTTCATGTACAGATTTGATTTTCTTACAAAGAACCGGATCTTCCATAGCATATAGAGCAGGAAGCGTAATATTTCCTTGTAGTAAATCTCCACCAGCCGGTTTCCCAAGTTTCTCTTCTGTGGAAACGAAATCTAAAATATCATCAATAATTTGATACGACATCCCTACGAAATATCCATACCAAAACAGACGATTTACCGTATCACGATTCGCGCCAGCAGCAATTGCTCCTAATTGGCAACTCGCAGCAATTAATAATGCTGTTTTTCGCTTTATTCTTCTTAAATACGTTCTTAAATTTTGGTCATAGTCATACTTATCTTTAATTTGTTCAATTTCACCTTTACACACTTCTAAAATGGTATGCGATAGCGCCTGATGCGCCTCAGGAATTTCGATATTTGTTATACATTCAAGAGACTTAGCGAATAGATAGTCCCCTGTATACATTGCAATACGATCTCCCCATTTTGCATTCACAGTTGCGCTACCACGCCGTAAAAATGCAGCATCAATAACATCATCGTGAACAAGAGAAGCCATATGAATAAGTTCTAACGCAACAGCTACATGCTTAATAGCGTCTAACTTATAATTTCCAAATTTACCCGCAAGCAACACAAATACAGGACGAATTCGCTTCCCACCAGCTTCAATAAGTTGTAATGCCGCCTCTTCTACTAATGGCTGTTCAGAAGCAACTGTCTTTTTTAATTCTTTTTCTATCACATTAATATCCGATCGTAAAAAAGAGTACATAAGTTGTAACTTCATATTGTTCACCTTAACCTAAAACTTCTTTTTTCTTTTTTCTTTTTTCTTTTTTCTTTTTTCTATTTTGATTCTGGTTTCATACCTAAATGCATCGCTGCTACCCCAAAAGTAAACGGCTTCACTTGTACACGTTCAAGTCCAGCTTTTTCGAACATATTAGCCAATTCTTTCATACCAGGGAATGTACTAGCAGATTCTTGTAGCCATGAATATTCTTTATAACTTTTCGCAAATAACTTTCCAAATAACGGCATGATATATTTAAAGTATAAAATATACCCTTGTCGAAAACCAATCATTGTTGGCTGAGATGTTTCTAAACAAATTACTTTTCCACCTGGTTTTATTACACGCGTCATTTCTTTTAATACGTGCATATAATCCGGTACGTTACGTAAACCAAATCCAATTGTTACATAATCAAATGTATTATCTTCAAACGGAAGTTCCATTGCATTCCCGTGTAGAAGTTCTACTTGTTTTAATTGTAACGCCTCTACCTTTTGCTTACCGACAGATAACATATTCTCACTGAAGTCTAAACCAACAACCTTGCCCTGTTCACCTACCGCTCCAGCTAGCGCGATTGTCCAGTCCGCTGTCCCGCAGCATACATCAAGCGCTTTACTACCTGGTTTTACATCCATAATGCGCATCGTCTCTTTACGCCACGCTTTATGTCTTTGAAAACTAATTACAGAATTCATTACATCGTATTTATCAGAGATTTTCTCAAATACATCATGTACTCTTTCTTCTTTTGATTGTTGCATGCTCGTACCTTCTTCCAATGTAAAATTGCTTATGTCTTCGATTTATCTCTTAACACAGAGTTTATTTCGCTTATATCTGTGTGATTTTCTAAAAATTGATTTTCTTTCTTCCTCAGTTCCATCATCCATCCATTCATAACTGTTTCTGCGTCTGCTTTATCGTTCAAAATCTCTTGAACAGCTTGAAAAACAGGTGAATGTTGTTTATCAGCGTATAGTTCACATTCTTTTTGAAGACGATTTTTTCCTAATACATACGTTATAAACGGCTTCCAATGCGATAAATGAAAATGATCACATGTTTTTTGTAAGAGTGCAGAATCAATCATTACTACACTTTCCATTATGTCATCCATCGTTTTATGCGCTTTTTGATATAACATTATTTTATGTTCATTAATTTCTTTAATTCCTTCAGCAAGCGCACGAATTAAAACAATATCACGATTCATAGACAATAAGTAATAATATAACCCGCTATAGTAATCACCAGCAAGCACTGTTAGCTGGCGACGTTTATGCGATTCATTTGCTTCTTCCCCTGCCTTATTTGATACTCTTTCATGTGTATCAAGCGCAATTTGAACAAGCATAATCGTTACTACATAATGCTCAATTTGTTCTATATGTAATTTTGCACTTTTTAAAGCACCATATAACAATGCTATTTTCTCTTCATCAATATATGGTTCTTCAATATAGTTTATAAAATAAGGATGGCGTAATTTCTCCATCAATTTCTCTTTTATACCCGCATACCCTCCGTAGATGTCACACACAAAAATCACCCTTGTTTTCTAATTCATAAAACTTATTATAACACATACATTCTATTTTCTATAACCAAAACTTGGCTACTCTTTCCAAACTTCCATCGAATGAAATAACATCTTCCATTCTTTTAAGTAATCTTTCTATTCTCACTCTGCCTTCCTAAAACTATATCATTTATTTACAAAAAAAAAAAAAAGAAAAGCAGTTTCCCACTTTTCTTTACTTCGTTTTAATAAAAGATAAAATTTCACTACGTGCCGCAGCATCATTTTCTAGCACACCACGTACTGCGGTTGTTACTGTTTTTGCACCCGGCTTTTTCACACCGCGCATCGTCATGCACATATGTTCAGCTTCTACTACTACCATTACACCGTGCGGCTCTAGTACTTCCATAATAGAGTTCGCTACTGTTGAAGTAATACGTTCTTGTAGTTGTGGACGACGTGCAATTGTATCTACAGTACGAGCTAATTTACTTAACCCTGTAACTTTTCCGCCTTGCGGAATATATGCAACGTGAGCAACTCCATAGAATGGAACTAAATGATGCTCACACATCGAATAAAACGGTATATCTTTTACTAGTACAAGCTCCTCGTGATCTTCTCCGAACACTTTATGCAAATGTTCTTTCGGATCTTCGTGCATACCTGAGAACACTTCTGCGTACATTTTTGCAACACGCTTTGGTGTATCAAGTACTCCCTCACGATTTGGGTCATCCCCGATTGCCTCTAAAATAAGGCGTACTGCATGCTCAATTTGTTCTAAATTAACTTTTGCCATCCGCTAGCCCTCCCGAAAACCTAAAAGTGATACGAACACATTCTAGCATATTTATGTTTTTAAAAGCAAAAAGAAGAGTTTCCAAAAAGGAAACTCTTCTTCCCTGTTAATATGTAAGGATTATTTAACCGCATCTTTTAACGCTTTACCAGGTTTGAATGCAGGTACTTTACTTGCAGCGATTTCAATCTCCTCACCTGTTTGTGGGTTACGACCTTTACGAGCCGCACGCTCACGAACTTCGAAGTTACCGAATCCGATCAGTTGTACTTTATCACCTTGTTTTAAAGCTTCTAAGATAGAATCAAAAACAGCGTCTACTGCTTTTGTTGCGTCCTTTTTAGAAAGGGAACTTGCTTCTGCAACAGCATTGATTAAATCTGTCTTGTTCATGCCATTCACCTCCTCCCAAAGATAAGACTGTATAATGATCATAAAATGAGTCTTACTTTCATTTGTAGGCAATTTTTGCAAATTCTATACTACAAAGATGTAGATAAATCATTATCAACGCCTATATTATACGATTCTCCTTTATAATTCAATATTTTTAAGGAAATTGTTACTCTTAAAATGTGAAAATCTGATGAAACTTGACAATTTACAACAATATATTAGATAATGACTGTTTATTTTTCTATTTTATATGCAAAAATTAAAAAAATCCCTCTACGATGAGAGGGATTTTTTTCTTATAATATAATCGCAATCAATCCGCCAGATCCTTCATTAATAATTCTTTCTAGCGTTTCTTTTAATTTATATCTCGCATTTTCCGGCATTAAAGATAGTTTCGCTTGAATACCTTCTCGAACAATAGAACTTAGCGAACGTCCAAATATATCAGAATTCCAAATTGATAATGGATCATCTTCAAAATCTTGCATTAAATAACGAACTAATTCTTCACTTTGCTTTTCAGTACCAATGATTGGCTCAAACGTAGACTCCACATCTACTTTAATCATATGAATAGATGGAGCTACAGCTTTTAATTTCACACCAAACCTTGAACCGTGACGAATAATTTCCGGCTCATCTAAGCTCATGTCAGCTAACGCAGGCGCCGCTACACCATATCCTGTTTGCTTTACCATACGCAGGGCATCCGCCACTTGATCGTATTCTATTTTCGCATGAGATAAATCGAGCATAAGCTTTAATAAATGATCTTTCCCTCGGATTTCTACCCCTACAACTTCTTTTAAAATTTGATCATATAATTCATCTGGTGCATATAAATCAATCTCTGCTACACCTTGCCCCATATCAATACCAGCTAGGCTCGCTCGATCAATAAATTCATACTGGCTAAACTGCCAAACGACACGGTCCACATCACGAAGACGTTTTATATCCTTCACAGTCTCTTGAACGGCTTCTTGATAACTTTGGCGTAACCAATGTCCTTCATTTAGCACCATTACCCAGCTCGGAAGGTTCACATTCACTTCTAAAACAGGGAACTCAAATAACGCCTCTCGAAGTACATTGTATACATCTGTTTCTCTTAAACTTTCAACACTCATTGCAATGACTGGGATATCATATTCTTCAGATAAGCTTTGGCGCAATTGCTCTGTATCTGGATGATACGGCTGTACAGTGTTAATGATCATAATGAAAGGTTTTCCGACTTCTTTTAGCTCATTTACGACGCGTTCTTCTGCCTCTATATAATCTCTTCTTGGAATTTCACCAATCGTTCCATCTGTTGTAATTACAACACCAATTGTTGAATGTTCTTGAATTACTTTACGTGTTCCAATTTCTGCAGCTTCATGGAATGGAATAGGCTCTTCATACCAAGGAGTATTAATCATGCGTGGGCCATTCTCATCTTCATAGCCTTTTGCTCCTGGAACCGTATATCCGACGCAATCTACTAATCGAATATTCACTTCAAGACCTTCATCTACTTCAATAGAAACCGCTTGGTTTGGAACAAATTTCGGTTCCGTCGTCATAATTGTACGGCCAGCAGCACTTTGAGGCAGTTCATCCTGCGCCCTTTGACGGTCAGACTCATTCTCAATATTAGGGATAACTACAAGTTCCATAAATTTTTTAATGAATGTTGATTTCCCTGTTCGAACAGCTCCTACAACTCCAAAATAAATATCACCGCCTGTGCGTTCCGCAATATCTTTAAAAATATCTACCTTTTCCAAGTGATTCCCTCCCTCAATATTTTTGGGAATAATTCCACGTTTATAGTCAACTAATACCTTCTCTAACGTTGCCTATAATATCTGATATAATATAATGGTATTCTAGAAGTTCGGACAATATATCATATAATTTTGTCCAATTTCATATGACTATTAAAAAAATACCTTTTGTTTGCATCGCAAGTTGTGTAACATAAAAAACCTTTCTTCTAGAACTTATTCACTAAAAGAAAGGTTCATGACTTATGATTTTAAAAAAATTGGTTCGCCATCCTTTACCGTATACGGCAAAGAATACGCAGGTACAAATGGTGAATCTTTCGAAAGGATATTTCGGATATCTTCTCCCTCCTTAAATTGCCCTCCATTCTTTTTCAACGCTTCATATAAGTCGATTCTATAATCAACAAAAAGTTCTCCTTTTTCATTGGTTACAAACGGAAGTCCTTTACCAGAATAAGGACTTGTCACTTGCGGTACATCTTTATATCCTAGTTTTTTGAAATCTAATTCATACACACCATCTGAAATTACCTTTTTAAAAGGTGGATATTGATGTTCATCTCGATACATCCGAAGCTTTAAAGATAATTCCTGAATTTGTTCAGCCATCCTCACATCAATTAGCTTTACTGTCGGGTTTGTTTCAACGTCTATTAATACGTATTGATATACTCCTCCGCTTTCATACGCGTTCCCTGGCGCTTCTTGTATGTAACGCGGAGAAATTTTTTGAAAATCGATTGGATACTTTTGATAAATAGGCGTATTCATATCCCGCGTCTTAATTGGCAATATCCCACTATTTTGCTCCTTAAATGTCGCAACAGCTTTTTGAACGACCTGTAGCTGATCTTCATAAGGAACAGCATTTTGTTTCATATTTTCTTTTGGATACAGACATCCTGTTAAAAGGCTGATACAACAAAATATTAAAATAATATGGATTTTTTTCACTAGTAATCACCTTTTCATACTAATATAACTTGCTCCGTATGTAACATTTTCGAGACCATCCCCTTTACTGCTGTACAGGTCCACTAAATACAACAAGAAAAATAACAATTCCTGACACAACCATAAGGGTGTAGGCTACCAATGCTGTAATCCCTTTCAAAATTTTATTCTTTATTTTATATCTGCTTAGCAAAATAAAACTTACTGCAAAAAACATAAAGCCAATTGCCCCTAAAGCAAACCACATTTTTATAAGCCCTTCCGACATATACACACCCCTTTTTATTAATCTATTTTTATACTATTTTAACAAATTAAAATCTTTAAACAAATAAAAAAAGAACATTTTACTACAAATTGCGAATATGTAACTTTAATCAATAGGTTTTTCAGCATTTTCCACTAATCTACATAAAGTGAAACTTTAATCAGTGGGGGTTTTGTTCATCCCCCACTGATTATCAGCCCTCACCAATCGGACGTTAACGGACAGTTGATCTCCCACCTAACTTCTTTGCTCCAACTGAATTTTGAGGTGGGAGTTTTACTGTCCGTTAACGCGGGATAAACATAAAAACCGAAGCGAGTGTATCTCTCGCTTCGGTTGACCAAATATGCCCAAAACAGCTCTATTCCCATACTTTCATGGCTATCATATGCAATCTACAAACTCTTTGTTTCTCATATTTTATTTTTTAAACATTTTACTTAACGAGCCAAAATCTGCCGGCATATTATTGTTAATGATCGCTTTTACAATTTGATCCTCTTGTTCTTTCGGCACTTCACGTCCTGCCATAAGAGCCACTTGATGAATCAATTGACGAAGCACAGTCTCATCACGTAAATTCGCATTTTGTACAGATGATGCTAATTTAAAAATATCTTCTTTATTCACTTTCGCTTCTTTTTCAATGTTATTAAAAATGTTATTATCCATTCTTTTCACCCTCTCCTCAAGTTACTCTTCATCCTATGCAAAAATAAAAAAATGGTGAAAAGACCCAAAAAAAATAAAAAGCGACAGAAGTACAAATGTACTTCTGTCGCTTTTCTTTACAGTAAGTCAGGTATAGCTTCCACTTCGTGTTTTCGAACACGTCCCATTAATGAACCTACTGCATCTTTTACATTATTCCCATTAAATAGCACGTCATATAAAGCTGCTGTAATCGGCATTTCAACTTCCATTTTCTCTGCTAATTCATGAGCAGCTTTCGTTGTTCTTACACCTTCTACAACCATCCCCATACTTTCTAACACTTCTTCTAAAGAGTGTCCTTTTCCAAGCATATTTCCAGCACGCCAATTTCGGCTATGGACACTTGTACAAGTTACAATTAAGTCACCCATACCAGTTAGACCAGCAAACGTTAACGGATTTCCACCCATTTTTCTTCCTAAACGAGCAATCTCCGTTAAACCACGCGTCATTAATGCCGCTTTCGCATTATCACCTAATCCAAGTCCATCAGTTATCCCCGCAGCTAATGCGATAATATTTTTTAACGCACCACCAAGTTCAACTCCAACGATATCTGGATTTGTGTATACACGGAAGTAACTATTCATAAACAAGTCTTGTACTTCCTCAGCCGCTTCCATACGCTTCGCCGCTGATGTAACCGTCGTCTCTTGACGTAAACCAACTTCTTCAGCATGACTCGGTCCAGACAGTACAACAACGTCTTTAATTAAGTTCTCTGGAATTTCTTCCTCAATCACTTCCGAAATACGTTTTGACGTACCAGGTTCAATTCCTTTACTTGCATGAATCCAAGTAGTCGGACCCGCTACATATTTCTTCATGTCTTGCAGTACTTCTCTATACGCTTTCGTTGGTACTACAAGAAGTACTACATTTACATCTACTAATGCTTCTTCTAAAGAAGAGTAGGCTACGATTGTGCTTGGCAATGTAATTCCCGGAAGGTATCGACTATTCTCATGTTTTGTATTAATCTCATCCATAAGTTCAGAACGATTTCCCCAAATACGTACATCATGCCCATTGTCAGCTAATACCATCGCTAACGCTGTTCCCCAGCTACCTGCTCCAACTACTGTGATTTTTGTCATAAAATCACATCCTCTCCATTAGTCTCTTGCTCTAGCGATAATGTGAATCGGCGTTCCTACAAAACCAAATGATTCACGTAAACGATTCTTTAAGAAACGCTCATATGAGAAGTGCAATAATTCTGGATCGTTTACAAACACAACAAATGTTGGTGGTTTTACTGCAACTTGTGTTGCATAGAAAATCTTCAGACGACTACCGTTATGTGTTGGCGTTGGATTCATCGCTACCGCATCCATTATTACATCATTTAATACATTCGTTTGAATACGGATACTATGGCTCTCATTTACCTCATCGATAACTGGAATTAACGTTTGTGTACGTTTTCTCGTTTTCGCAGATAAGAACACAATTGGTGCGTACTCTAAAAATTGGAAATGAGCACGGATGTTTTCTTCAAATGCTTTCATTGTTTTTTCGTCTTTTTTCACTGCGTCCCATTTGTTTACAACGATAACGACAGCTCGTCCTGATTCATGAGCGTATCCAGCAATTTTTTTATCTTGTTCAATAATTCCTTCTTCACCATCTAAAACGACTAAAACAACGTCAGAACGTTCAATCGCTCTTAATGCACGAAGTACACTATACTTTTCTGTACTTTCATACACTTTCCCTTTTTTACGCATACCAGCTGTATCGATAATTACATAATCTTTTCCGTCTTTACTATATGGTGTATCGACAGCATCACGAGTTGTTCCTGCTACATTACTAACAATTACACGCTCTTGACCAAGAAGAGCATTTACAAGTGATGATTTCCCTACGTTTGGACGTCCAATTAAAGAGAAGCGAATTGTATCTTCATCATATCCGTCTTCTTCAATCTTTGGAAAATGCTGTGCAGCTTCGTCTAATAAGTCACCTAATCCTAATCCATGTGTACCTGAAATTGGGAATGGCTCACCAAATCCTAATGCATAGAAATCATAAATGTCACTGCGCATTTCCGGATTGTCCACTTTATTTACTGCAAGTACAACTGGTTTATTTGAACGATATAATATTTTCGCAACTTCTTCATCAGCTGCTGTTACACCGTCACGACCATTTGTCATAAAAATGATAACATCTGCTTCATCAATCGCTACTTCAGCTTGTTGACGAATTTGTGTCAAAAATGGCTCGTCTCCAATATCAATCCCACCTGTATCAATAATGTTAAATTCATGATTTAACCATTCTCCAGCGCTATAAATACGATCGCGCGTTACACCTGGAATATCTTCTACGATTGAAACTCTCTCTCCAACAATTCTATTGAAAATAGTAGATTTCCCTACGTTCGGGCGGCCTACTATTGCTATTACTGGTTTCGGCATATACTTTCATCCTTTCAACTTGCTTCTGTTTATTATGTAAAAAACCCTTCTTTGTGCAAGAAGGGATTTGCATTCCAGAATATTTCTCAACGTATCAAAACACCTCACATTATAACACACGTTGCTAATGTTTCACAATAATATATACATTCTCTTGTAAGCGATGCGCAATACCGTCTAAAATTGCTTCTAAATTATTTGCAACAAATTCTAATTCCTCTGTCGATTCACAAGTAAACAAAGGGGCACCACCAGCAAATTTCTCCGGCGCTGTTGTAATAACCGCTAAAATTACACTTTCTAACATCATCCCTTATCTCCCCTTCCTTTCGGGGCTTCCGATGACATATGAACAGCACTTTCTAACGTCGGCACATTCCCTATGACACCTATTGCTTTCTCCGCATCTTGATCTTGTGGCAAGACAAAGATTCCAACCCTTCCATCCTCTAAATCACGCTTCGCTAACGGTACAAGCGCCGGTGTTCCAGAATCTCTATAAATTCCTAAAGCAACAGAAACATCATGTAAAATAGCCTGTCGTTGTCCTAAGTTGGAGATTGTCACCATCGCATCAATTGTTTTCGGCTTTAAAATAAAACCCATCCCATACTTCATAATTTCCTCTTGTCTTGCTGGCAATCCAATATTCATAATGTAAATGTTATCAATATACAGCCCTGCTCCTTCAAACCGAAGCGGAACATGCTCGATATCAACAAGATCATGTAACCTTCTGCCAGACATTAATTTTTTCGCGATCAAAAATGCGATGATCGCCATAATTACTCCAGCAATCCATGAACGAAACCCTATATACGCAAACGTCGTCACAAACGACGTTAACATCGCCAAATAGTTGCGACTTTCAAAAACTAATGCAATTCCTTCAATGTATGTATTCCCACGCGGTACGAGCTCATAACCATCTAATTGTTGCAATGTATTTCTTTCCATATTACGCACATCACGAAACTGTGTTGCTGCCAACGTAAGAAACGTAATGGCAGAAAAATCTTTTTTCAAAATGGACGGAATCGCAATAGCTCCTAAAGCAGCTGCAATTAACCCCATCGCAATGTGAATAATTTTCCCATGTAGTCTCGTAGGATATTGCCGTGTATCCGTCCTGAGCATTAACACTCTCGTTACTGTCCCTGCTATTACGCCGCATAAAATGGCCGGTGTATATTCAGTCATGTATTACCCTCGCCTTTCTTTTACGTGTTTTTCTCTTGAACTGTTCCATATATACTGATGCTTTTGCAATCCAAAACAAAATTGCCATGAAAAATGTAGAAACGGCGACGATATCAAAAAACGCTAAACTTCCGTAATTATAAGGGAAATGTAGTTTCCGAAAAATAAGTGTCACTAGCAATTCCCCCTGCAACATCCCTATATAAAGAGAACACAATCGTAATATGCGATCCTCGTGTAATAAAACCGATGCATACACAAGAACGCTACTTAATAAAAACAACCTGTCCACCACAATCCAAATTGGATCATATACTTCTAACAAATGAAAACTTGTATATAACATTGCAATAATAAGTGCCGAAAGTAAGCTATATAATTTTTTCCGAATAGAATAAAGCGTGATTCCTATAAAAGCGACAATACAAAGCAAAATTGCATTTACTGATACCGTGAATGAAGCAATCGTTACATGTAACGGAGAGCAAATAATAAAAATCAATATACAGGTGCTTGTCTTCCACCGAATAGAGTCCTTTTTCATAAAAAAAGTTACGACGATCCACCCTATCCAAGCTATAAAATAAAAAGTACTCCCTTCCATCATTTCACCTCCTATGTTTTCCATTATGGGAACTTTTTATGAAAGTTAATCCACTTTCTTCACGCATAGTTTTTTCATATAACAGCAACACTTTTAACAAGGAGGTGCTATTCATTATGGGTAAAGATCGTCAAGAACGAAAACTAAGAGAATCACGCCGCGTTGAATCTGACCGTGACCAATCACTACAATATCCGGGAGCTACTGGACTGGATACACCAGAGCAAGCTCGTAAGCAGAATCAGCACTAATGAATACAAAAAGACGGTTTCGATATTGTACGAAACCGTCTTTTACATATTTCTTTATAATTTATATTTATATCGAAATAACATTTCCTATACAAAACTTTCTACGCTTTATTTTTATCTACGCCCTTTTCTTTTGACACAATTAAACCTCCTTCAATGATTCAATAGCACATTATTCACATTTTTCAGTCGCACCTTTCACAAGATACTGTTTACATATAGGAATATTTTCATTTTTCTAGAATATCAATTCCATTCCTCACTTTATATTACTAAAACGATTAGAAAACAAAAAAAACCAACCAAACGGTTGATTTTTTATCTTCTACTATAATGCGTCGTATCAATACCACGCTGCGTTAACCAATGATATGTTTCGCCCTTTACAACAAGAGGTACAGCCTGTAACTCTTCTATCGTCTTTGCGCCAAGAGCTGTCATAATAAATTTCAAATCTGTATGTAGAAGATCAATTTCATCCCCTAACTTCTCGATACCATCTTGTATTAAAATACGTAAAAAGTAACCAGCAAACGCAGTTGTATTCGCCCCTAATGCGATTGCTTTCGCTACGTCAAGCGCTGTTTGTATACCCCCAGATGCAATAAAAGAGAGGTTATTTTTTATAGAGGTTGCTTCAATAATCGAGGTAGCTGTTTGTATGCCCCAGTTATTAAAATAAGAAAGCATTCGCTGTCTTCTTTCATTTTCAACAGCAGCAAAATTCGTACCACCTTGTCCGCCAATATCAATTGCCGTTACACCTACGCTCGCTAACTGTTGCATTGTTTCCTTACTCATCCCAAATCCAACTTCTTTCACAATGACAGGAACTTTACTATTTAAAACAATTTTCTCAATGCGCTGAAGTACACCAGTAAAGTCACGGTCTCCTTCTGGCATCGTTAACTCTTGTATGACATTTAAATGAATTTGCAATGCATTCGCTTCAATCATATCAACAGCACGCTCTGCCTGTTCGATAGTTGCCTCACTACCTAAATTAGCAAAGAAAATACCATTTGGATTTACCTTTCTGATAATCTTATAAGAAGCAGCCTCACTTTCATCTTTTAACGCCGCCATTTGCGAGCCTACAGCCATAGCAAGGTTATGATGTTTCGCTACATATGCTAATTGCTCATTAATATGTAACGTTTTCTCTCCTCCACCACCAGTCATCGCATTGATAAAAATCGGCGAACTTAGTGAAAGTTCGCCGATTTTTGTTTCACATGTTATTGTTTCATAATTTGAATTTGGCAAGCTTTGATGCACAAAATCAATATCATGAAAGCCATGCGTACGAGACTGACCAGTAGAAAGAGCGTATTCAATATGATCTAATTTACGTTTTGCCCTTACCACTTGTACCCCTCTTTATTTCTTTAATTTTTTCAGTTGTTCACCAATAATATCACTTAATTGGAAAGTAGCAGAATCAGCATTTGGTTCATACTGACTGTAATCTTCAATTACATTATTTTCCTCAAGCGCTTCTTTTATACTTAAAGAAATACGTTTCTCTGCTACATGGACTTCAAGTACTTTCACTTTTACTTCTTGTCCCATTTCCAATACTTCATTTGGATTTTTCACGTGACGATTTGCAATTTGAGATACGTGTACAAGACCTTCAACACCAGGTAAAACTTCTACGAATGCACCGAATGTAACAAGACGTTTTACGACCCCTTCACGAATATCTCCAGCTTTTAGTTCGCCAGCAACATTTTCCCAAGGTCCTGGTTGAGCTGCTTTAATTGATAAAGAGATACGTTGTGTATCAGCATCAACAGATAGCACCTTAACCTTCACCTTTTGACCTTGCTCTAATACTTCAGAAGGTTGCTCTACACGTTCGTGTGAAATTTGCGAAATATGAACTAAACCGTCCACACCACCAACATTAACGAACGCACCAAAATCAGTTAATCGTTGTACTGTTCCTTCAACAACGTCCCCTTCTTTTAGTGAAGAGATCGCTTCTTTTTTCTTAGAATCTAGTTCTAACTCTACTACTGCTTTATGTGAAAGGATTACACGATTTTTTTCGCGGTCTAATTCAACAATTTTCACAGCTAACGTTTTACCTTTATAGTCAGTAAAATCTTCTACATAATGTACTTCTACAAGTGAAGCTGGGATAAAACCACGAACACCAAGGTCCACAACTAATCCACCATTCACAATATCTTTTACAGTAACATCAAACACATGACCAGAAGTGAATTTCTCTTGTAATTCTACCCATGCTTTTTCTGCATCAACAGCACGTTTAGATAAGACAAGATCATCTTCTTCTAATTTAATAACCTTTAATTCTAGTATTTGATCTAATTCTACAACATCGCTTGCTTTTTCAATATGAACGTTAGCTAATTCACTAATTGGAATTACGCCATCTGTTTTGTATCCAACATTTACAAGCACTTGTTTCTCTTCAACTTTCGTTACAGAACCTGTAACAACGTCACCAACTTGTAATTCTTTTGAATCCATAACTTCTTCATTCATTTTCTCTACCATGGAAATACCTCCCTACAGAATTGACAAAGCATTTTTTATGTATATACGAAATGAAAACAATTGTTTTCATTTGCATGTTTAAGAATTTATCATCACATACTCAGGTTTCATACATTTCACTAGAAAATATATTAAACCTATATAAATAGTATACAGCAAAATCATCTTGAAGAAAGTATGTTTTGAAATATAATAGCGAATATATTCTGAAAGTTTTATCTCTCTTTTACTAACTTCTTACAAATCCGATCATTTGTCAAGGAAAGAGACTCACAATTCACGTATCCTTTACATTTCTATAGAAACAAAAAAAGAAAGAGACTATCCTCTTTCTTTATTTTGCAAACACCCCTGAAACAATACTCATAATTTTTTGGACAACTTCCTCAATTGATAAAGAAGTTGTATCTAATTCCAATGCATCATCAGCCTTTTTGAGAGGAGAAACTTCGCGTTCTGAATCTAATTTATCACGCTGAGCGATTTCTTCTTTTAACTGCTCTAAATTAGAATCGAAACCTTTATTCATATTTTCTAAATGTCTTCTTTCTGCTCTTTCTTCAACAGAAGCAAGCATAAAGATTTTCACTTCAGCATCTGGTAAAACATGTGTACCAATATCACGGCCATCCATTACAACGCCGCCTTTTTCTGCTAACTCTTGTTGACGACGTACCATTTCTTCACGAACAAGACGATGTTTTGCCACAATCGATACTCGATTCGTAACCTCTGGTGTACGAATCACTTCCGAAACATCTTGTCCATTTAAAAATACAAGTTGTGTATTTTCTCCTTGCTGAAACTCAATTTTCACATTTTTTACAACTTCCATTAACTGCTCTTCATTTTCAATGTCCACTTTTTTCTCAAGGGCTGCATATGTAATCGCACGATACATTGCACCTGTATCAATATAAACGTAAGAAAGCTTTTTCGCTACAACTTTCGCAACTGTACTTTTTCCAGCAGCCGCTGGACCATCTATAGCAATTGAAATTTGTTTATCCATTGTAACACCTCATTTTTTCACTTATAAAACAAAACGAAAAGCAGGTATTCTCCTGCTTCTTCTCATTTGCTTCACGTCATTAAATCCTCAATTATTGTAGCATAATCCTTCATAGAAGAAAATGAAAACTACCTATTCACCTGTAAGATTTCTGCTTTGTTTTTTACCATAACACCTTCATAATAAACAATTTTAGATAAATATTTCACTGACGACTTATGTATAAATAACAGTTGCACAACAGAAAGACAAATGAATTGTATTATTAATATACGAATAAGAATTCTTTCCACTTTTTTCAACGTAATGGCTCCCTCCTATACTATATTTGCACATTTCGGTTCGTGATTTTATACATCGCACATATAGCAGTTAATTTTATTGTCATTTTCGGGGCATAGTTTTATACATTTCCATTGTCGAATTTACTCAAAACATGTTATGTTCTAAATGTATTTTTTTACTTGAAAGGGGTATAAGCATTGAAAAGAATCCTAGTTTTACACACAGGTGGAACAATTGCAATGGAGGAAGACAAAGAAACTGGGGTCGTACAACCAGGTGAAAAAAATCCTCTTTTAAAATTCATTCCTGATTTAGAAGGCGATGTTGATTTAATCGTTGAAGATGTGTTCCATCTACCATCTCCTCATATGACACCGAGCGAAATGTTACAGTTACAAGTCATCATTGATGAAAGAGTAAAACAAGACAACATTCATGGCGTAGTCATTACGCATGGTACGGATACATTAGAAGAAACTGCCTATTTCTTAGATTTAACAGTACAAGCAACTATCCCGATCGTTGTGACAGGTGCAATGCGCTCTAGCAATGAATTAGGTGCTGACGGTCTATATAACTTCTTATCGGCTGTAAAAGTAGCTAGCAGTAATGAAGCTGCTGAAAAAGGTGTATTAGTCGTATTAAACGACGAAATTCATTGCGCTACAAATGTAACGAAAACACATACAAGTAATGTAGCAACATTCCAAAGTCCACAATACGGACCAATTGGTATGGTAACAAAACGTGGTGTTGTATTCCACCATGCTTTAGTACATCACGAAACATATTCAGTAAATAAGGTTTCTAAAAATGTAGTCGTTCTAAAAGCGTACGCTGGTATGGACGATACATTGTTAGCAGCAATTGAAAATCTTCCAGTAGACGGGATTGTTATCGAAGCACTTGGACAAGGTAATTTACCTCCAAGAACACTTCCTAGTCTAGAACGATTAATAAACAAAGGTATTCCTGTCGTATTAGTTTCTCGCTGTTTCAACGGCATCGTTCAAGATGTATATTCATATGAAGGTGGCGGCAAACAATTAAAAGATATGGGGATTGTATTCACATACGGTTTAAATGCTCAAAAAGCACGTATTAAATTATTAGTTGCATTAGAAAATACAAACTCTCATGAAACAATCCAAAGTATGTTTATGCACAATTAAAAAAAGAAGCTGTCGAAGTTTACTTCGACAGCTTCTTTTTACATTTCTCTTGTTGCAATGGTTTGTGCAATCGCATCTCCATGAAATCGACCGTTCTCAATAAATATTTCATTTGCATTATTTCCAGCAGCAATTACACCTGCAATGAAAATATTTTCAGCGTTCGTTTCCATCGTATCCTCTGCATAAATCGGACGTCCTGTTTCTTCATCAATCCGAACACCCATCTTTGTTAAGAAACTATGATCAGGATGGTAACCAGTCATCGCAAATACAAAATCATTTTGGATTGTATATGCCTCGCCCTCAACTGTATACGTTAACGTATGTTCAGTAATTTCTTTCACATGAGCCTCGAAATGCATGTGAATTGTGCCGTTTCGTACTAATGCCTCAAACTCCGGCAAAATCCACGGCTTTATACTTGGTGAATACTCACTTCCGCGATATAGTACCGTTACACGCGCACCAGCTTTAACAAGTTCTAACGCAGCATCTACACTCGAGTTTTTCCCACCTATCACTACTACATCTCGATCAAAATAAGGATGTCCCTCTTTAAAATAGTGAGCTACTTTCTCCAATTCCTCACCTGGAACATTCATATAATTTGGGTTGTCATAATATCCAGTTGCTACAACAACATATTTCGCTATATATATTTCTTTACTTCCATCACGCTTTGTTGTTTCAACATGAAAAACTTCTCCATCTTTCTGAACGTTCTCCACTCGCTCAAAAGCATTTACACGTACAGATTTACGCTTTACTACTTCACGATAATACGCAAGCGCTTGATTTCGAACAGGCTTACGATTTTCTGTAATAAAAGCTACATCACCAATTTCTAATTTTTCACTAGAAGAGAAAAATGTTTGATGAGTTGGATAATTATAAATCGCATTTACAATGTTTCCTTTTTCAATTACTAACGGATTTATCCCTACCTTTTGCAACGAAATTGCTGCTGCTAATCCGCACGGACCGCCTCCAATTATGATAGCTGTTTCTTTCTGCATACCCGGCTCACTCCTAGTCTTTTACCAATACACTATTTATAAAAACAAGAAAAAACCTACTTACAGCAGTAGGCACCTATCTTTATTGTATTCATTTTTCATATATTTGTCATCTAAACGAAACGTACATCCGATAGACATCTGCTAAAAACTGCTGAAATTTAATACCTTGTTTCCCTAATACATTTTCAGGATCAATCTTTCTAGCTGGGTCAAGTGTTTTATGTGATACGATAGCTTTTTTCGGATTCAAGCCGAAGTTTTGACATAAATACGCATGATACCACGTAAAACGGGTATATGCTTCCCAAAAGTTAACATCGCCGCCATAGCAAAGTTCAACTCCAATGGCAGCCTTATTGGCATCATAACCATATAAGTCATTATCTGTTGGCACACCATATCGAACATGATAGGCAACTTCATTTATGGGAATAATTTCTAATATTGTTTTATCATCTATAAATGTATGTGCCGAAGCTTTCGGTTGTATTTCATTAAAATAATCTCGATTCCCGATCGCATTGCTACCAGGGTTCCCCGTATCATGACTTACAATAAACCTTACTTTAGAAAGAGGAATTCCGGGTCGCGAACTTCCATACCCAATATAGTTACGCTCTATAGGAAACATCGCCATTACTACCAACTCCCACTTCAGAAGATTACTTTACTTCTTTATATATGTATTCGGGAGCAATGTCCTTATCGCATATTTCTTACGCGAAGAGAAAATCGAAAATATTTGATGTGAATACCATAAATAACAAAATACTTACAGCAACTCCATAAAAACCGTAAAACCAAACACAATCTTCTTTCGTATCTAAACCGAAAAATTTATTTACTGATTGTAATAATGTGCCGCGCTTACTTTGTTTGTTTCTTAATACTTCCACTCGTTCTACAACATCCGCTGGCATCATAAATCTTTGGTCTACTGTCATTTTCATCATTTATCTCTCCTTAAAATCATTTCCGTTTTGTTTATCTAAGGAAAGTATAGCACGTTTGTTCGTACGGAACAAGCGTTCTTTTTATTTTTCTTATTTATTTTTCTTATTTATTTTTCTTATTTATTTTTCTTATTTATTTTTCAGCAAACCAAGTCAGAATCGAGATTACAAAGGCGATAATTGGCCCTACTACAACCGCACCAAATATTAAAAACAGCAGTCCTTCCCCGAACACCCGAACGATACTTGTTTTTTCGGCTTTCGTCGTTCTCGCAAATTCTCCCTCTAACCTCTTAACCTTTTCTTCTAATTGTTCTACTCGTTCCATCATTTCATTTTCCATATACAACACCTCACTCTAATATTTCAACAAAAAAAACGTGATTCCCTTGAAAGGAATCACGTTTTCTCACGTTATAATATTATACCCAACCTCTGAAACGACTTGCTTCAGCCATTTTACGAACACCGACCATGTACGCTGCTAAGCGCATGTTCACTTTACGAACTTGTGCTGTTTCATAAATAGAATCAAATGATCTTACCATTACTTTTTCTAAACGTTGTTCTACTTCTTCTTCAGTCCAGTAGTAACCTTGGTTATTTTGTACCCACTCAAAGTAAGATACAGTTACACCACCAGCACTTGCTAATACGTCTGGAACAAGTAAAATGCCGCGATCAGTTAAAATTTTAGTTGCTTCTAATGTTGTTGGGCCATTTGCAGCTTCAACAACGATTTTCGCTTTAATATTATTAGCATTTTCTTCTGTAATTTGGTTCTCAATTGCAGCTGGAACTAAAATGTCGCAATCAAGTTCTAACAATTCTTTGTTTGAAATTGTATTATTAAATAATTTTGTTACTGTACCGAAGCTATCACGACGGTCTAATAAATAATCAATATCTAATCCGTTTGGATCATGCAATGCACCGTAAGCATCTGAGATTGCAATAACTTTCGCACCTGCATCATGCATAAATTTAGCTAAGAAGCTACCAGCATTACCGAATCCTTGAACAACAACGCGTGCACCTTTAATATCAATGTCGCGTTTTTTTGCAGCTTCGCGAATACAAATTGTTACACCTTTCGCCGTTGCTGTTTCACGTCCATGTGATCCACCTAATACAAGTGGTTTACCTGTAATAAATCCTGGTGAGTTAAATTCATCAATACGGCTATACTCATCCATCATCCACGCCATAATTTGAGAGTTTGTGAATACATCTGGAGCTGGAATATCTTTCGTCGGTCCTACGATTTGGCTAATCGCTCGTACATAACCGCGGCTTAATCTTTCTAACTCACGGAATGACATTTCACGTGGGTCACAGATAATTCCACCTTTACCTCCGCCATATGGTAAATCAACGATACCACATTTTAAACTCATCCAGATTGAAAGTGCTTTCACTTCATTTTCTGTTACATTCGGATGGAAGCGAATTCCACCTTTCGTTGGACCAACAGCATCATTATGTTGTGCACGATATCCTGTAAATATTTTAACAGTCCCGTCATCCATACGAACTGGTATTTTCACTGTCATCATACGAACTGGTTCCTTTAATAATTCATATACTTCGTTTGGATAACCCAATTTTTCTAACGCTTCACTAATAACAATTTGTGTTGAATTCAATAGTTCAAAATGTTGTTCCCTTTGTTGTTGTGTTTTTGTTTGAGTTCCCTTTTCGGCTACCATAGTAAGTAAACCCCCTGTAATTTCACTTGTTTAGTAAACCTTCATTGCCTAGTATACACCGTTAAATTTGGAATGCAATAGAAAACGCTAACAAATATATACAAACTATTTTACATTGCAAGCGTTTTCACTATCATTATAGTCCTTTTATCGCTTTTAGAAAAGTAAAATACTTAAATATTTAAATATTTTTTATTTTACTTATATACAGCACTTTGAACTGATACATTTAAACAAAATAAAAAACAAAACCTTAGCTTTGTTTTATTAGCTAAGGTTTTGTTTTTTCACAAAGTAATTGTGTATTTGTTCAATTGCTTGAGAATCCATTAATTCTTTACCATACTCCATGAGGCGATAAATAGTTGCTGTAGACGGATTACCATATTCCGCTAAAATAGCTATAAAATCTGCCTTCAGTAATTGAATTTGCTCTTCTTCTTCCACCCAAAGATAGAAACGCCCATCCCACGTATATAATTTTCCGCCAGTTACATCAAGGTTATATAAACGATTCGACAGGTTAATTACGTCATCTAGTGTAGCAAACTCATACAGTATATGTTCGCTTTCATCTAGAGTCACTTGCATTTCAATAAACTCGTCACGGAACTCATCATCTGTATCGACTTCTTGATGTTCTTTCGTTACAATTACGACCATTCCTTGCGCTTGTAGAGAAAATACTTCAACTGCAATCGGACCATCCGCTTCAAATCCTAATTCCTTATTTGCTTCTTGCATCATATCACGAAATAATTGCTGTACTTTCGGTGCATTTCTCCACAAATCTTCTTTCGTTAATCCTCGTTCAGATAAATCATCAAATGTTAAGAAAATTTTTATTTTATTGTAATTTAATCGTTCCAGCCTCATCTCATACCCTCCCTACGTAACCAATGAATATAATTTTTATTATATGAAATAGAAAATAGATGGTTCTTTTCGAACAACTATTCTAACATTTTTAACCAATCATCCCATTCTTCTTTCGTATCACCAATTAGGTTTTTTTGAATGTTCAACTGATCTCGAGCACTTATTTCTCCTATAAAGCAAACAGAAAAGTTCTCATTTTTTTCTTGTAACAAATTCACATTGTTCATCGCGTTCTTAAGTTCTCGTCCATCATCAAGAGAGACTACTACATATGTAGGTTGTATTTGCTCAACAGCTAACAAAATACGTTCTTCCGCTAAGCCCGACCTAATATATATCACCTCATATCCTTTTAATCGTAAATACGTTGAGAAAACAAACCCTCTCAACATATTATTTTCTAACACGACTACTTTGTGTATAGAAGAAAATGATGATGCATTATGATACACCATCCCAAGACGAGTTTGTAAAAATGATACGACATATTGGAATTGCACCATTGTAACTTCATTGTTATTTTTTAACGTTAACAATTTATTTGACACTTGAAGAACAATACTTGCTATAACTTTTTCTGTTGCATAAATACTAAAAGCCTCGTTTAACAATGCAGAAGTTGTAATTTCATCAAATTTTAACAAAGCTTGTAGCAAATCGTCCACTAAAACAACTTCTCTATCGTAATGTATTTCTTTTTGAACATCACTCTGCAAACGATTCCCTTCTAATAATTGAACTGCTTGTCCAATCATCATGCCGGAAGAAACCTTGTCCATTAACCATTTCAAAATCTGAATATGCTCTTCTGTATATAATCGATGCCCCGCATGATTCCGCTTTGGAGCAATTATTTGATATCGTCTTTCCCATGCCCGAAGCGTACTCGGCTGAATTCCAATTATATTCGAAACAGCTTTTATGTTATATTTTCCGTTTAGAGTTGGCATCATTTCCCTCCCCGTAACGTAATAATATGCGTTTGAGCAGGTGCTCGGAAACGAAGTGGAATCAACGTTGTTCCATAGCCATTACTAACAAAAAGAGTCGCATTTGCATGCTTATATACGCCACCTTTTAAATGTTTTTTAGATGGGAATAATCGGATTTGTCCTCCATGTGTATGTCCACTTAACACAAGTGTAATTTGTTCTTTTCCAGACATTTTATTTATTATATCAGGGTTGTGGCTAATTAATATGCGAAACCCCTTTTCTTTACAATCAGCCAACGCTAAATCTAAACGATCACGTTTCAACCCAACATCATCTACACCAAGCAAACAAATTTTTTCTCCTAATTCAGACTCAAATACAACTCTTGTATTATCTAAAACTTTCACATGATTTTCTAATAACAACGCATCTAATTCATGATATTCAATCTCATAATCATTATTTCCCCATACAAAGTATACAGGAGCTATCGCTCTTAACTTTTGTATATTTGCAGAGATTTTCGATAAAGGAACACCTTTTTCCGCTAAATCACCACCTATAATTACAAGATCTACTTTTCCTTTTACTTGTTCAATTAACGAATTTGAAATGAGCCTTCTATGAATATCAGATATAAAAAATACATTTACTTTTTGAAAACTTTCCGGAAACTCTTCAAATACTAAAGTATGTTCCAACACAGTATCACGCGTTGCTTCTCTATACATTACAAGAAGAAATATAATACCAATACATATGAGAGTACTTAATAAGATAATCCATATCATATATTTTTACTCCCCTCCTCATAAAGATAATCCTCAGTTTTTATAGTAAGTGTTTTACTAACTCTCTTGTTTTGTGGACTTACCTTTTATCGGAATTTTTAATTCTTGCCCTACATTCACTTCATCTTCTTGTAAATCATTATACTTTTTAATTACTTCGATCCCAGTTTCATCTGAAAAATATTGCTTCGCTATACTTTCTAAAGTTTCTCCCTCTTTCACCGTATGCGTTATGATTTTCTCGGACGATGCTTCGGACTCAGATTTAGCTGAATCAAAGAAAATAACCTCAAATGCACTTTTCCCAGCATTATTCCCATCACTTTTCACCTGAATATATTTATCTGTATACCATAAAATACTAATTGGTAGTAATATGAATAGAAATGTTAAAACTCGGACGAAAATATGGTTCATTTTAAACTTTTGTTTTTTCTCTTTATTTCTATGAATTTCACTACGCGGCGGTAAACCTTCTTTTTCTTCCACTCGCTCAACTTCTAATTCCTCTTCAAAATCAGGAATTCGTTTCCTCATGTTGTTCACCACCACCTTCCATTTATTTTCTTAATTGGAGTCCCATTATAAAATCTACAAGAAAGTGTGCAAAGATTGTTATAAACAAATTCCCTGTCCATTCAAATACATAACCAAAGACAAAACTAATGAAACAGACGAAACAAAACAAAAACGGCTTTTTTATATATCGAATATGTAATACTGCAAATACTAAACTCGCTATTACAATTCCAAAGTGCGTCTGTACTACACCTCTAAATAAAAATTCTTCTGCAAAGCCGATAATGAATGTAATAACGAGTAGGTGCATAACTGACATTCCTTGAAACATCCTATCGTTAATACCACCATCATCAAACCAAGACTCTGGAAATACTCGCATTGCAACATAATCTAATAAGACAATACCAATCGCTAACAAGCCACCTATTATAAGTATAGACATCGGTTCCCATTTCCACAGACTATACACCGATTTTATATCTCGGAATAATATATATGCTAGCAAACAACCGATACCAATAATAATGAACTGTGTGATATACAGATTTAGCCGTATTTCTTTCGGACTCATATCTTCAATATTATGCCTTTGAATGTTCATCATTCCCCCATCTTTTCTAGACCGAAAAGCTTTTGTAACTCTGTTTCCCAATTATAGTCGAAATCCGATTGTTGCGCTTGTCTTTTTTTATAATCTGTTTTTGTAATATGACAATAGTCACAGCAATTTTTCAACTCGTCCTCTTTTCTATAACCGAACTGTTGCAGCAAATATTCACGTCTACATCTTTTCACTTGTATCCATGATTTCATGTTTTCTAGCTCACTATATTTATTACGTAGCCTTATTTCTACTTCAGCTATTAATCTGTTCATAATTTCATCTGACAAGCTCTCTAACATTAATTTTCGCTGTTGTATAATTCCAAGCCGCTCTAGATGATAGCGGATGAAACGCCAATATTGTTCATTAAATCTTGCTGCATTATAACAAATTTCTTCTACCTCTTCTATTGGTAATTCTTTCGTTTGAAACATTTTTTCTTGTAGTAAAGAGAATAAAAATTGTATTTGTGACTGACTTGGCAATTCATCTTCAATGATTGAAATTGGTAAATCGTGATCTAATGGACTACATAGTAAGATAGCTATACTCGGTTCACCATCTCTTCCAGCTCTTCCGATTTCTTGTAAATAGGAAGCTATATTAGTTGGATAATGGAAATGAATAATATATCTCGTGTTCGACTTATTAACCCCCATACCAAAAGCACTTGTACATATTACAAGCTGCAACTGGTCATTCATAAATTGCTGTTGAATTAACATACGCTCTTCATGTTCCATACCACCATGATAGAAAGCAACACCAGTAACGCCTTTTCCTCTTAAATATTCCGTTAAACGTTCTGTCCACGCTCTGCTTGAACAATATACAATCCCTGGCCCTTGCAAATACATAACCTGGTCCAAAAGCGCCTCTTTCTTCTCTTCTATCGTCTCTACAAATTGTACTTCCATTGCAATGTTTGGGCGATCAATAGAGTATACATGCTGCGTCACATTCTTCAAATCTAGACTTTCTGCTATATCCCGGAGTACATCTTTCGTCGCTGTAGCCGTTAATGCTAGCACCGTAGGAGACCCGATATTGTCAATGACTACATTTAGTTTTTTATAATCTGGTCTAAAATCATAACCCCATTGCGAAATACAATGGGCCTCATCGACAACAAATAATGAAATATGAACTTTCTTCAATTCTCTTATTAACAATTCCGACTGTAACATCTCTGGCGAAACAAAAATAAATTTATATGAAGCTAATTTTTTCATCGCTTCTCTTTTTTCATGTAATGTCCGAAAACTATTAAATGCTATCACTCGGTTTTTTACAACATATTTTAATTGTGTAACTTGATCTTCCATCAAAGATAATAATGGCGATACTACAAGTACTGTTCCTTCTTGCATTAACCCTGGAAGTTGATAACACATAGACTTCCCTCTTCCGGTCGGAAGCATTGCTATAACATCTTTTCCTTCTAATAAATCTGTAATTACTCCTTTTTGACCTGGACGAAATTCAGAATACCCAAACCACCTATATAAATATTCCTCAAGTTTCATTTATACCCTCCATCCGCGCCAATACAAGACGAACTTCAAAATAAGAGATATCCTCTCCAACCGCTTGTTTCAACTCACGCAACTTACGTGTTTGTAATGTATCAATTACTCTTGTTACCTTATCTATTTTGTCTTTTTTCATAAACATCTCGATAGAAAAATCTCTTTCTCGCAAAGCAATTTCAACAAAATGATCTTCTATCGTTGCAACCTTTAAATTTCTAATTGTCGCTATTTCTTCTAAAGAGCGCCCTTGCCTCCAAAAATTATATGTTTTTTTCGTTGATAAACTAAATAATTCAGCTCTCTCATTTGGATAAGAAATAATCTCAGCTAATAATGGAAATTCATTTTCTTTATCTCGAACTTCTTGTATAAGGAAATGAATTGTACCCCAAAATAAAAAGTACACCCTGAATATATCTTGTTTTGTAATTTCCGCTAACTGCTGTAATGTACAACCGATACGTTCATATCCTGTTAATCTATATGTTACAATCGTCGCTTCTACCACATCACATTTTCCTAAAAGATTATGTATTTCTTCCCATAATCTTTTCGCCAATTCACTTCGTCTATATGGCATACCTGTTAAAAAGCGTTTCACCCACACCATTATTTCTGTATCTTGTTGAATAGGAATAAACTTCGTATTATTCTGTTGTAAATTAGATATAGTTTGAATAATTAAAGATAATCTTTTCCAAAACGTTTCACCTAATTCACCATAGTGCAAACCATGTAAATGCGCTGGAAAAGCATACACTTCCTCCCATGTATGTAACTGCTTTTTACCTTTAGGTGTTAACCAATATGTATTTTCATGTATCTCTTGAATCAAATCTGCTTGCAATAACTTTGCAACTTCACGATTATACTCAGCTCTATTTAACGATTTATATATTCCAAACAAAAAAGAAATTCGGAACATATTTCCATCTTGTAATGTTTGCGAAGAACGTTTTCCCTTTAATAAATAATAAATAGAAGAAACGGTCCTTTCACCATTCAATTGTTTTAAACAATACAATAAAGTATATTGTAGTTGCATTACCGCTTCCACCCTTCAATCTAACTTAATTACTTTTTGATACATTACCATCTACCCTTATTCATAAAACTTATCATATTTGTACTATATACTTGTATATATTCTATTGTACCAAACGAAATAACATTTACGTATTTTGAAAATCTTATGACATAATGCAAAAATCAGTTGACACTCTAATTGATAAGCATTATCATTATAATTTTATGTTGAAAAGTTTTAAAAACCGTTTTACAATAAGGTTATAATTTTTATGGCGAGCTTTTCACATACATATTATCAGGAGGGAAAAAAGATGGCAAAATATACAATCGTTGATAAAGATACTTGTATCGCATGTGGTGCTTGTGGCGCTGCTGCACCAGACATTTATGACTATGATGATGAAGGTATTGCATTCGTAACATTAGATGATAACCAAGGTATCGTTGAAATTCCAGATGTATTACTTGAAGATATGATGGATGCATTCGAAGGTTGTCCAACTGACTCAATCAAAGTTGCTGACGAATCATTCGACGGCGATGCTTTAAAATTCGAATAGTCTTTTATTAACTTCAAAAAATACCCCTCATTCATTTGAGGGGTATTTTTTGTTTTCTATTTTCATTGTCCTTAATAAAAAAACCACTAGTAGTTCTATACTACTAATGGTTTTATTCCACATTTTATATTTTATGCATTTTTCATTTTTGCAAACACCCATACTTTCAGGCGTGAGAATAACGCTACAAATACAATTGTCACAACAATTCCTTTAATCAAATTAAATGGTAAAATCGCTGTTACAACCGTTGTTCTTATAGCCTCGCTAGACATAGCTGGTGAATTTAAAAACCAAGTGTAAGCTGGGAATATGATGATGTAATTTAATACACTCATAATGAGTGCCATTGTAATTGTCCCTAGCATTAATCCTGTCGTTAAACTTTTAACAGTACGATACTTTCTAAATAAGAAAGCTGCTGGTCCAATAAATAAACATCCTGCAATAAAGTTAGCAATTTCTCCAACTGGTACTCCCGTTAAACTCCCTTGAATCCCGTAATGTAAAATGTTCTTTATCGCCTCTACAATTATCCCTGCAACTGGCCCGAAAATAATCGCAGCAATTAGAGCTGGTACATCACTAAAATCAATTTTTAAAAATGGCGGAAGCCCTGGGAACGGGAAATCCAACATCATCAGTAAATATGCAATACTACTTAGCATCGCTACACTCACCATCTGCACTACACTGTTTTTTTGTTTCATCTTTCTCTCTCCTTTTCCATCGATCATCTCATGGAAAGTGGAAAGGTTCTGCTATGCCTACTTTTTCATAGAACGAAAAAACCCTTTGTGTTTTACACAAAGGGAGAATTTAAGGCACATCAAACAGACGTTCAAATCCATATCTTTTTTGAACGCTTGAACCTCCATCTTCTCCCATCCAGACTATACTGTCGGCTTTGGAATCACACCAAATCCTGCCTTAACGGCTCGCGGGCTTAGAACAAAATCATATATAGTTCATCACCGCCGGTCGGGATTTTCACCCTGCCCCGAAGATAGACCGATATTCTATTTTCCATTTCATTATACAACAACATGATCGTATTGTGAACAAAAAAAGCGTAACTTATTAAAAATAAGTTATTAATTTTATATAACCAATCCATTCATTATATTTTACAATACACTCCAGATTTTTTAGTATTCGGCATTTCTCCTACGAATCCCCTAGTCATATATAATTAAAAGTGATAAGATGTTGAATTGTTAAGATAAGAACATTTTCTGGATTATGGAGGAAATGTCATGAAGAAAGAAAAGAGACACTCTATTCGAGAAGCAATGAAAAAAAACTTAAGAAAAGAATACTTTTACTTAAAAAAAGAATTACTTTTCTACTGTCCAATTGATTTAGGCACATTCTCAAGCGAGACATACTATGCTGCTTTCGATGAAGATGGCATCAGTATTTATCAGTATGATAAAAAAACAGAAAGTAAATTAAAATTATGTGAGCGTCATCCGTGGAAGAGTTGGAATAAAGTGAAGGTGGATCATTATTTAACAACTTCCCAATTTATTTTCCAAGGGGAGCGAAACTGGATATTATCCCTTTTCCAAAAAGGAAAAGAAGCTCAAAAAATAATCGAAGAGCATACATCTTTACAAACTGAAGTTGTTTCTCGCTCTTTCTTAAAAAAACTTCCAGGTTTTCGTTCTAATGCACCATTGAATAAATACATCGGCAGCATTTGCTACACTGCACTTATTGCATTTTTATTAAAGTGGATGATTCCATTTCAAGCACCACAAATCGCCTTGTACTCCATTTCAATTGGTTGTATGCTTCTTGGTTTACTTTGTTTGACAATCGGTTTAATTGAACCGACTATTGTACTGTTTCGAACAAACGAAAAAACAAGAACGAAAGTATTTTACTTATATAGCTACTTAGCTATTTCTGGATTTATATGTGTCTTTATTTTTTGGTAAAAAAAGAGCTAGTTGTGAACTAGCTCTTTTTTACTTTACATATAATTGTTGATTCGGATAAATGAGCTCTTGCTGCAGCCCATTTTTTTCTTTAATTTCTTTAACTGACATACTAAATTTCCGTGCAATGCTAACTAAAGTGTCCCCTTTTTGAACGACATATAACGATGAGGAAACAACTTCGTTTCTTTGTTCATGTAAAACAAGCAATGGATTCATCGCATTTTTTTTCGCCATCGTCCATCTCCCTTGATGAACTTCTAAATGTAAGTGTGCACCCCGAGATTCTCCTGTATTTCCTACTTCTCCAATTATTTCTCCTTTTGAAATATAATCCCCTTGAACTACATATCTCTTATTTAAATGTGCATATACAGCCTCATATTCTCCATGTTTAATAAATACAACATTTCCGTAACTACTTGAATAATAAGACTTTGTTACCTTACCTTCTTGAATAGCTGCCACAAGCGTGCCGATCGGTGCCGCTATATCTATACCGTAGTGTTTTCCGTGCCTTGTCCCAAAATAATCACTTATCTGTCCTTCAACAGGCCATGTCCATTGATTTCCCTCTGCGTACACATGTAATTGAGATAAAAATAATACTGTCAATAACATGACGCCACATTTTAACACTTTCATATACATCCTCCGTTTTCTAATTACCACTATACCCTCTCTATTTTGGTATATTACAGATAAAAGTATACAAAAAAAGAAAGTGAATCACTCCACTTCCTTCTCATTTTTATCACGAAAAACGATTGCACTGCGGTTATACTCCACATCTTTTACTTGTAATCGAGCGTTTATTACTCTAGCTACTGCAAACAAATAATCAGATAATCTATTTACATACTTTAAAACAACTTCATTTATTTTCCCTTCTTTTTGTAAAGACACTATACATCGCTCCGCCCGCCTTACAACCGTACGTGCAATATGAATAGCAGCTGCCGGCTCGCTTCCACCTGGTAAAATAAAGCGCTCTAAAGGCGGTGCTTCTTCTATATACAAATCAATCCTTTTTTCTAGGCTTTCGACCATTTCAATCGTTACTTTATAAGGAATTTTTCCTGCTACTATCGCCAAGTCTCCTCCGCAATCAAATAGTTCATGTTGAATATTTTCAAGTTCATTGTAAATATCTCCGAAAGACCCGCCTTGTAGCTTCGTCATTGCATATCCAATATGAGAATTCGCCTCATCTATCGTGCCATATGCTTCAACTCGAATATCATCTTTAGCCACTCTGCCACCTATTACACTTGTTTCCCCTTTATCTCCTGTTTTCGTATATAATTTCATCGCTTTACGACACTCCTCTTATTATTCTTCATTCGACTAAGTATAGAAAAAAAGTTCTACTATTATTTATTTCATTGATTTTACAAAAAAATAAAAAACAGTAGAACTTTATTCATTATCAACTTTAAAAACGTATATCTAAATTATACGATTCGGCAAATATACAGAGAATGTAGTTCCTTCTCCAACAACACTTGAAACAGCAATTTTCCCCTCATGACCTTGCACAATATTTTTTGCAATCGCAAGTCCGAGTCCTGTCCCACCTTTTTTCCCACGTGTTCTTGCTTTATCAGCTTTATAGAAACGATCAAATAAAAATGGAATATCTTCTTCTGGAATACCAGCACCCGAATCTTGTACTTCAAAAATAAGTCCATTATTTTTCGTATCAATTACAAGCGTTACATGTCCGCCTGCATTCGTATGACGAATTGCGTTATCAATTAAATTCGTCAATACTTGTTCCATACGATCTGCATCAAACGGGTATTGCTCAATTGGATTTTGGAAATCAACCGTTAATTCGACTCCCTTATCCTTTGCAATCCCTTGGAATTTACGACCTATTTTTTCAACGAAAGGATGAATATCTACTTCACCGATATGTAACTCTACATTACCACTTTCCATACGTGCTAAATCTAATAATTCATTTACAAGTTTACCTAAACGAACGGATTCATCATAAATGATTTGAACAAATTCATTAATTTCTTCTTTCGTTTGCACAATATCATCTAATATTGCTTCACTATACCCTTGAAGCATTACCATCGGTGTACGAAGTTCATGTGATACGTTCGCAATAAAGTCCTGACGCATCTTCTCTAGACGGCGTTCTTCCGTCATATCACGCAATACAGCTACCGCCCCACGAATTTTCGTTTGGTTGTAAAGCGGCGTCATAAGTACTACATAGTTGCCTTTTTGTAAATTAATTTCAACCACCTGTTGTTGTTCGCTTTCTACAACGAGATGGAATAGTTCAACAAGTTCAGAAGGTAGTTTTTTACTGAGCTCTACTTCTTTTTCTTCTTGCCATACTTGCAGAAAATGTTCAGCTGGCGGATTGATTACAACAACTTCACCTTCCTGATTTAACGTAATAACCCCATCTGCCATACTACTTAAAATACTAGCTAACTGTTCTTTCTCTTGCTGCAGGGCATTCATATTAAACTTCAACTGTTTTCCCATTTGATTTAAAGCTGTTGCAAGCTCACCAATCTCATCCTGAGATACCATAGGGGCTTTCGTATCAAACTTCCCACGCGCCACCTCAAAAGCAACCTCACGCATTTTACGGAGTGGTGCTGTAATTCGAGTAGATAAGAAGAATGCAAAGAAAGTTGTTAATATAATCGCAATCCCTGCTGATAAGAATATGAAATCAGTCGTTCTCTCCATACCTTGTATCGGTACTTGTAAAGATTCATATACGAACACTGCACTTTGATTTTTTGACTGTACTGGTTTTCCGACAATCATAATATCATTTTCAGTGTTTTTATTCTTCCTACTATTAGAGGCTTTTCTAATGTTATTTTTAATTTCTTTTTTGTCTGTAAAAACAGCCGCTAATTCTTTATCTTCTTTCAAATTATCTATTGTAAGAGTGACTAACCCTTCTTGTTTCGGCGAAGAAGATATTTCTTTACCATCTTCCACAATAATGATCCTTGAAAGTGGATCAGAGAATTTGTACGCGATATTCTCAATCGTTTTTACATCGGCACCTTCTTCAATTAACTCCGAAACACTTGTTGCAACCTTTTGAAGCCTAGCTTCACTCATATCAACATAATATGTTCTAAAAAACTGTGAAAGTAAAATCGCAACAAATCCGAGCACAAACGAAACGAGAAGTAATATGGTCATCCATAACTTCCCTACTACACTTCTCCAAAGCATCAGTCGTTCACAACCTCAAACTTGTAACCTACGCCCCAAACGGTAACAATCATCTTCGCAGCATCTGGTGATTTTTTGCTTAACTTCTCACGTAAACGCTTTACATGCGTATCAACTGTACGTAAATCTCCGAAGAATTCATATTGCCATACTTCTTTTAATAATTGCTCACGATCAAATACTTTATCAGGCGCTTTCGCTAAGAATAATAGTAATTCGTACTCTTTCGGTGTTAAGTTCACCTCATTACCATCTGCTGTAACACGGTGTGCATCATTATCAATTGTTAAATGTGGGAACACCGTAACATCTTTTGTCGTTGTATCTTGTGTAAAGAATGTTGTTGGTACAGAACGGCGTAAGACCGCTTTCACACGAAGCACTACTTCACGTGGGCTAAATGGTTTCACGATATAATCATCCGTTCCTACCTCAAACCCTTGTACGCGGTTTACTTCTTCACCCTTTGCTGTCAACATAATAATTGGCGTCGCTTTCTTCTCACGAACCCCTTTACATACTTCAATACCATCTTTACCAGGCATCATAAGATCTAATAAGATTAAATCATAATCATTTTGTAACGCCATTTCTAAAGCTGTATCACCATTATCCGCTTCTTCAATTGTGTATTGTTCTCTTTCTAAATACATTTTCAATAAACGACGAATACGATCCTCATCGTCTACAATTAAAATTCTTGATTCATTTTCCATTTTTACCCGTTGCGTACTTTTACCACAACGGTTCACACCTACCCTTCTACACTATTATGTTGCGCTATTCTCGTTTATTTAAGCAATCTTCTAAATGTTTCACTTTCTATATTATGCTTCACAAGAATAATAAAGTTTGTTCAATTTTTTTCCAAAACTATGTATTTTTTTTGAACGGTATATAATGTCCTCGACATCATTTTACAAAATCAACCGCTACTTTGTCATGTTTTTCTCAAAAAAGAAGAAAAGTTGACAAAAATAAAATAGGAAAGTGACATTCACTCTCCTATTTTATTTCTCTATGCGTATGAATGTAAACCCGCGATAATTAAGTTTACTACAATAAAGTTAAACATAATGATTGCAAAACCAATTACCGCTAACCATGCTGACTTCTCTCCGTGCCACCCTTTTGATAAGCGTAAATGTAATACCGCCGCATAAAAGAGCCAAGTAATAAGCGCCCAAACTTCTTTTGGATCCCAGCCCCAAAAACGTGTCCACGCTATTTGAGCCCAAATCATCGCAAAAATTAATGCACCTAATGTGAAAACAGGGAATCCAATTGCAATAGATCGATATCCAATTTCATCTAGTAAATCACTATTTGTATTTTTTACTAACGGCTGCAGCGCCGCTGATACTCGTTTCCGTAAAACAAGTCTTAATACAAGATAAAGTAACGTCCCAACTAACACTGACCAAATTACAGTATTTAATTTTTTCGCATTTACAATCGCTGGGACTTCAGCTTTTGGTTCTAATTTATTTTCTGTCAATAACTTTCCTTCATGCGGCCCCACTAAAGCCGGAAGATTGTACTTCATTTCTACTTGTTGTTCATTTTTATCAATCCATTGAAACTTCGCTTCATATTTCATACTAGAAAATACCGTTGTCACTCCAATAAATCCAACTGTACAAACAAGTGTGAACACGACAGTCTCTAACCAAAATGTACGTTTGCTTCTCGTTGATTGATCTACATTTTTTAATAAGTACATAACGCCCGTAATAAAGCTAATTGCTAATATTGCTTGTCCTGCAGCCGCAGTCGTCACGTGAATATGTAACCAATTACTTTTTAAAGATGGAATAAGCGGAGATATTTCCCTCGGAAACATACTCGCATAGGCAATTAATAAAAGCGCAACTGGTAATGCAAAGAGTCCGATTATACTTACGCGGTACATAAAATACATGACAATAAATGCTCCGACAAGCATCATGCCGAAAAACGTACCGAATTCAAAAAAGTTACTAACTGGTGCATGTCCTGATGCAATCCACCTTGTAACAAAATATACTGTTTGTGCAATAAACCCTAAAATTGTAATCGTTATTCCTACATTTGCCCATTTGTGACCTTTTTCTTTAATTGCTCCCCCGAAAAATAGAGTGGCAATTAAATATAAAATAAATGCGGTAAAGAGAAAGTTACTACTTATTTGCACCATATCGTTTCCCCACCTTAACTAATTTTTTTATCCACTACTTTATCATTTGGCTGCGGAATTTCTGTACCTTCTAGTACTCTTTCAATATCTTTCTTTAAACCGAACCAATTTTTATTCGTATGTCCTGCAATCCACCATTCATCATTAACGCGTTGTATCCAAATACGGCGATGATTCCAATACATTCCTTGAATGACACCAACCATAAATATAAATCCTCCAATTCCGAGAATCCAAAGCGTTAAATCTTTCCTTACAGTAAGTGCCGTTGCATTTTGCATTTCCACACCTGCAAACGACATTTTATACTTATTATTTCCATCAGGTTCTATATTTTGCTGAATACCAACAAAACTCACTTCACCATCTGGTGTTTCAGGTGTAAACATTTTAAACACAAATGCAGGATTGTTTGGTAATTTCGTTTTTGTATTTGGTCTTCCTTTCTCGTCAAAATAAAAATCAGGGAAATAGCTTAATAGTTCTAAAGAATAACCATTTCCTAAATCAAATTTTTCTGTAGGATTCGTTAAATCTACTTTAATTGGTCCCCACTTTTGATTATTTGCTTTGTTTTGCAAGTTAAAGGACATGCTTTTAAATTCACTTTCTTTATAATCCACTTGATATACAGCAAATTGATCAAATTTCAGCGGTTCATTCACTCGAATTTCCGCCTCTTTTACTTTTTCTAATTTCGGTTTTTGTCCAGCTATATTTTCGCCGA
The DNA here is from genome assembly GCF_038971285.1 of Bacillus paramycoides. Lineage (NCBI taxonomy): Bacteria > Bacillati > Bacillota > Bacilli > Caryophanales > Bacillaceae > Bacillus > Bacillus paramycoides. Next base: position 1,428,897 of record NZ_CP152427.1, on the reverse strand, counting down.
CCGCTTTATACAATACAGCATTCGTTTGGAAGTTCTTCGCAATCATTTTATCACCTACACGATCAATCGCTTCATCAAAAACTTCCTTGTCCTTACTCTTATCATAAACTTCCTTTATAAACTTCTCATTTTTCAAATAGTATTGACCATCTGTCCCTGGTATTTCTTTCGTTTCACCATCACGTAACCAAAGCGCTTCATCTACGTACATACTCGGTAAAAAACGAAGCATCGCACCGAATAAAAAAATAATAAGACCAATATGATTCACATATGGACCCCAGCGTGAAAAACGTCCCTTTTCTGCTAAAACGTTTCCATCTTCCACTTTCACATTATAGTTCGTTCTCTTTAAATTCATTTGGATTCTTTCTAAATCACCATCTTGCGGTGTACCAGTGCCGTATAATCTTTGTCTCTTTAAAAAGCTAGGGTGTCTTTTCACCCCTTGCTTCTTTAAGGCTTTATAAAGCGGAATGACACGATCTAAACTACATATCACAAGCGAAATACCAATTGAAGCAATTAAAATCATATACCACCATGAACCGTATAAATTATTAAATCCTAATTGATAGTATAATTGCCCTAAAAATCCGTATTCTTGCTTATAATATTCAGCGGGTGCAACCCCTGGAGTTATGTACATTTCTTGTGGAAAAATAGTTCCAATCGCCGATGCAGCTAAAGTAATTACAATAAGCCCTACACCCACTTTTACAGAAGAGAAGAAGCTCCAAATTTTATCGACAATCGTTTTTGTTTGCGTGAGAGATCTCCGAGCGCTCCCCTCATAGCGCATATCCAATAGCTTTATATTTCCATTGCTTTCAAATGGTTTCCCGCAAGCTTCACAAAAAACAGTTCCTATTGGATTCACATGTCCACATTCACACTTAATTTCTTTCAACACTCTCACCGCCCCTGTATCTATGTGTACTATTGTATATTCTAACCTTAAGTTACCACAATACTCAGAATTTTTAAACCGAAGGTGCTATAGGTAAGCACCTCTTATGTAAAGGCTTTCTTTATTACGGAGTAATTTTCTTTAAATACTCCTCCAATTGTTCTATCGTTTGTTCACCTTTAATCTCTTGAATTACCTTACCATTTTTATCAATTAAGAAGCTTGTTGGTAATGGTATTACTCCATACGTTTTTATAATTTCTCCACCTTTATCAATTGCGACTGGAAACTTAAGATCGTATTGTTTTACAAAATTCTTAACAGCAATATCTGTTTCATCTGCATCTAACGCAATAATTTCAACGCCTTTTTCTTTATACTTTGGATATAATTCATTCATATAAGGCATTTCTTTCTCGCAAGGTTTACACCAAGTGCCCCAAAAGTTTAAAAATACACCTTTTCCCTTTAAATCTTTTAATTCAATTTTCTTTCCTTCTAAATCTGTTACAACGAAATTAGGTGCTTCTTTTCCAATTTGCATTTTCTCTTCTTTAGTGAAATACCCTTGATAAAGTGTAAATCCTACAGCACCGCTTAAAATGAGCAGAATAATAACACGAAATAATAAACGATTTTTTTTCATATTGTCTCCCCTCTCTTCGACGAGTGATGAATATATGTATTTTTAATAAATCACCAGCGGAACATTCCACTGGTGAAAGTTTCACAATATCGATTAGCGAGGCTTTGTAGAAGCCAATGCACGTAATTGTTTCACCTCATGTGGTGTCAATTCTCTTGCATCACCAGGTCGCAGGCTTCCTACTTCTAAGAAAGCATAACGTTCACGCTTTAGTTTCACTACTTTACAATCTAACGCTTCAAACATACGACGTACTTGACGGTTACGTCCTTCATGAATTGTTAATTGTACAATCGCCATTTCTTTACGCTTGTCCCAAGAAATGATTTTCACACGCGCTGGTGCTGTTTTTCCGTCTTCTAACATAACACCGCGTTCTAACATGCGAATTTTCTCACCTGTTAGTGGACCTTTTATTTTTGCAACATACGTTTTTTCAACTTTATATCTAGGGTGCATTAATACGTTTGCGAAGTCCCCATCGTTTGTCATTAATAATACGCCAGACGTATCATAATCTAAACGTCCGATTGGGAATAAACGTTGTGTAATTTCTGGGAAAAAGTCTGTTACAACATTTCTTCCTTTATCATCTGATACACTTGAAATTACGCCAGTTGGTTTATATAGTAAAAAATAAACAGGTTCTTCTTTTTCAAGAGGGATGTTATTTACTTCTACTTTATCTTGAGGAGTTACTTTCGTTCCTAACTCCTTCACTATTTTTCCATTCACTTTCACTTTTCCTTGCTGAATTAATTCCTCAGCCTTTCTTCTCGATGCAATACCTGCTTGCGCAATCACTTTTTGTAATCGTTCCATTTCTTTTTTTCACCTCGAATTTATCTTACCTTACATTAGAAAGACTTGGCAACCGCATACGCTTGACGGCTCTTCGCTTCATCTTACTTAAACAACATAGCGATGATAATAAACATATAAAGGTCAAATCATGTTTTTACCTTTTATTATTGTCCATCTTTTTCATATTTCTCACAATAAAAGTTCATCATTTTGTCAAAAATACCGCATAAAAAAACCACTATTAAGCAACACCTTAATAGTGGTCGTATACGTATTATAAGCGAAATAGCATAAAAAATGAATAGTATTACTTAAACATTAAAGAAACAAACACAATGGAACAAATAATTCCGATCAAATCGGCAAAAAGTCCCACCTTTAATGCATCTCCCATTTTTCTAATTCCAACAGCTCCGAAGTATACTGTTAAAATATAAAAAGTCGTATCTGTACTTCCTTGCATCGTAGAAGCTAACCTTCCAATAAACGAGTCCGGCCCATATGTGGCAATTAAATCAGTCGTTATACTTAAACCAGCAGAGCCTGAAATAGGGCGTATAAGTGCTAGCGGAACAATTTCTGCTGGGACGTGAATTAAATCTAACATCGGCTTCATTACTGATATCATTGCATCCAATGCACCTGAAGCTCGAAATATAGAAATAGATACAAGCATCCCAACCATAAACGGTAAAATGGAGATCGCAATTTGAATTCCTTCTTTTCCTCCCTCAACGAATGATTCATAAGTTGGCACTTTCTTAATCGTGCCATATAAGAGGATAAAACCAATTACACAAGGGATTACCCATAATGATATCGTATTTACAATGCTCATTTTTTCCGCCCCTTCCTACTCCTTCTTCGGTAAAAATAGCGGTCAATCCAAATCGCTCCGATCATAGAGAGTACTTGTGCAATGAATGTTACCCCAACAATTTCAGTAGGATTCGCTGATTCATACGTCATTCGAATAGAAATAACGGTTGTAGGAATTAAAGTAATTGCTGATGTATTTAGCGCAAGAAACGTCACCATGGAACGGCTCGCCGAATCCTTTCCTCCATTTAACTCTTTCAATTGTTCCATTGCTTTAATACCAAGAGGAGTTGCTGCATTACCTAATCCAAAAAAGTTCGCCATCATATTCGATAAAATAAACCCCATTGACGGATGATCTTTCGGTATTTCTGGAAACAGCCTTTTTACTATCGGCATAAAAAGTGCCACTAACTTTTTTAACAACCCTGCTTCCTCCGCAATTTTCATTAAACCGAGCCAAAATACTAATACACTAATGAGTCCTATACAAATTGTTACTGCGTCTTTTGCCCCGTCAAATACTGCTTTATTTATTGCTTCCATCGTTCCATTTATCATGGCATAAATAATCCCTATGACTGCCATCGCTACCCATACGAGATTAACCATCGCTCCCAACACCTATCATATGAGAAAAAATTTCTTTCACATTATTCCAATACATTCCCGTTGTAGCTACTAACTTTCGTTTGCTATAAAATAAATTTCGTTCTCCAACTTTCTCATTGCCAACATAAATTTCTGTCTTCCCAACCTTTACTCCATCTTTAAGTTTTGCACTTTTATCGAGTTCAACTTTTAATACGACATGCTTTCTTTCCTGCTCAGTTAATGGCACCGCGAAACTGTTTTTCGTATATACATGATTGGCATATTTCTTTTCCGTAATTTCAGCAAGAGCTCCTTGTCCTAAAACGTTCGTTTGCTTGAAACGTTCAAAACCTTTATCAAATAAATTCATGTGATCGTCCCAATCGCTAGAAGCACTCAAAGTTACGACAATTAGATCTAGTCCATCTTTTGATGCTGTTGTAACAAGCGTCCGTCCTGCTTTCTTCGTAAAACCTGTTTTTCCTCCTGTTGCAAATTCATAATACGACGTCACGAGTTTATGTTTATTTTTCCACGGATAATCCCACGAATCTGATTTATACGTTTTTGTCCCAAAAATCTTCTTAAAGGTTTCGTTCCCCATTGCATACTTCGTTAATAGTGCCATATCATAAGCAGACGAATAATGAGATCCATCTCCATCCAAGCCATGTGGGTTTGAAAAGTGCGTATCTTTCATTCCAATTTGTTTCGCCTTTTCATTCATTAGATATACGAACCCTTCTATACTCCCTCCTACATTTTCAGCAATTACTTGTGCTGCATCATTACCAGATCTAAGCATGAGTCCATATACTAAATCCTCTAACTTCACCTTCTGTCCAGGCTTTAAATAAATTGCTGAACCTTCTACTCTCACTGCTTCATTACTAACCGATACCATTTCTTTCATTTTGCCTGATTCAGCAGCTAACAAGGCTGTCATAATTTTTGTTATACTAGCAATTTTTTGTGGCTCATGTTCTGCTTTTCCATATAATACACGACCTGATTGTTGCTCCATTAATACAGCATTTCGAGCACTGACATTACTGTTCATCTTTGCATATGTAGGAATTGACATAACGCTTGCATGCATAATAAGAAGCGTAATTATTACACAAATTCGTCTCATATTTCCCCCCACGTCCTTTTGGCACTTTTTGTACAAGTGTATGCTTGGCCTTTTAAAATATGAACGAAATATCCCTCCCTTCCAATAAAAAAGACGCAGAGAACCTGCGTCTAATACGGTGTCCATTCAATTTGTTTCGCACTTTCAAATCTTTTTTCTACATCAGGCCAATTGACAACATTCCACCAGTTTTTAATATATTCATCTTTGCGATTTTGGTATTGTAAATAATACGCATGTTCCCACACGTCTAGTACAAGGAGCGGTATCGTATCCCATTGTGTAAATAATTGATGAAGTGTGCTCTGCAAAATTTCTAACCTTCCAGATCGTGGCACCCAAACGAGAATCGCCCATCCTGATCCTTCTACTTTAGACGCTGCTTCTGTGAAATGTTTTTGAAAACGTAAAAAACTCCCAAAATCTTGTTCAATTTGTTGTGAAAGAGCGCCTCTTGGACTTCCGCCACCATTTTTTTTCATGTTATTCCAAAATATCGTGTGTAAGTAATGACCTGATCCATGAAAAGCCGCTTCTCTTTCCCAATGCTTAATTAGGTCAAATTGATTTGTTTTTCTCGCTTCTTCCATCATCTTTTCTGCCTTATTTAATCCTTCCACGTAACTGCGATGATGTTTATCATGGTGTAACATCATAATTTCTCTAGAAATATACGGTTCTAACGCATTATACGGATAAGGTAATGGTGGAAGTGTGTGTCCTCCAATGGGAACAGCTCGTTCACTTTCCCCTCTTTCATATAGTTCATACTCCTCTTCTCCTTGTACGAACACTTCCTGCAAATGATGCTGAATATGCTCTACATCATCACTTATTTCATACATAAACTCTGCATCTGTATCATACTCATGCTCTTTCATACGGTCTAATAACGTTTGAATTTTATAAGCAAGCATATGGACATCATACACTTCCATTGCACGGCTATCTAATACGTGAAGAACACTTTCACACCAGTTTTCTACTTCATGAAAGTAATCTGTAAATACACCTTGCTGACTCATGTTACACCTCCTTAATGCTATCCCCTTAAATATATTCAAAGGAAATCCCTTATATAACTGTACAAAAGGAAAAGAAGCTAAGTCCCCTTAGCTTCTTTTTCGCCATTAATATTTGTGTAACATCTTTGTTTGATAATCCGTCTCATAATATTCTAGTTCTTCACGCATCAATTGAAATTTACCTTCTAAACTCTTCATCACTTGCTCTATAGATGCAGGTGGCGTTTGTTGAAAAACGATGGAGTTTTTCCCTGTATAAGCAGATCGACTATTTTCATACCAATAATCACTCTTTGGTGAAAAAAACTCTGCAATTACTTGATGATAAATTTTATATAGAATTTTTTCAGCTGCTGTTTTTCGAAATGGCTGGCTATTTAACAAAACAAAACATGCATCATGTCCTTCTTCACAAAAAACGAGAAGACGTCTTATTGACGCTAATAACCCTTTATAATATTGTTCATTCCCTGCTGGTGTCTCTTCTAATAAAGAAGGCAACGTATGATAATTTACATAATTGGTTATCAAATGAATAACATCTTCTAAAAACATAGAAACTTGTTCTGTTTGATTTTCAACCATTAGATTAGACATCTTTTCCCTCTCCTTTGCCATTTCACACTATTTCTACTCTTTTATTTTTATGTAATTCAGCCAATATTTCTTGTACTTTCACCACTGTTCCCGCATCAAAATATTGTTGGAATTCTTCTATATTATTTAAATACAAACGTTTTTGCATGCGAAGCTCATTCTCTTTCAGTAAACAACATATCGCTACGATATCCCGTAAATATATGTCTTGTTCTTCTACTTTATATACTGGATTTCCTTCAAAAGGAGTAATTTCTTGTAAAACTTCTTCAAAATACCGTACATATAAAACGGAAAAGGTTCTTTCTTTATCATTTAATATATATGTCACTTCAGATCTATTAAAAAAATCTTCTGATGTATTAGGTTTTGCTTTCTCTAGCTCATACCCCGCATAACCTATTATAATCATCTACTTCCCCTCTCTTCCTTCTTTCAACTTATTTTAACTTAATTTTCTGACAAACGAAATACTCTTTTAAATATAACCATCATAAAAAATAGCTTCCTTATACAGGAATTTACCTTTTTATTTTTCTTGAAGTTTGTCATAATAATATTATTGTCTCAGTTTTCTTATACAAGGAGAGTTGTATTTATGTCGTTTTCATGGAAACGTTTCTTACAAATCGGGAAAATTATCTTCCCATTTGTTGTATTAACAATTGTATTCTTTCAAGCAAAAAAAGAATTAGCAGGGATTTCTTTTTTAGAAGCAATCAATACAATTAAAAACATTCCAACCGGAGGAGTCTTTTTAGCAATTACACTTGGTGCATTTGCCGTATCAACAATGTTCTTTTATGACTATGTTATGCTTCGTTATTTAAAAGCTGATATACCAGTCCAAAAGATTTTTCGTATCTCATGGATTGCTAATACTTTAAATGGATTTATTGGATTTGGTGGTCTCGTTGGAGCTGGTGTACGCACAATGCTTTATCGTCCATACATAAAAGAAAATGGTAAACTTATTAAAAGTATCGCCTGGATGACAACTGCTTTTATTAACGGACTAGCAATTCTTTCTTTCCTCGGTCTTATTGGAATATTAGACACGAGTTTTATTTTGCATGAAAAACCGTGGCTATGGCCTGTTCTTATCTTCTTCGCCCTTTTCGTCCCTATATACATTGGCTTTTCTAAACTAAAAAATAGAAAACCAAAGCAAGCCGAAGGTCAAGGAGAAGAAGAGAAAAATCCAACTGTTTTATATTCATTAGTTTCATTAGTTGAGTGGGTATCTGCCGGTATTGTTATGTACGTCATACTAATATTATTTGGCATCGATATCGAATTTCAAAAGTTTTTAGGTGTATATGTAATTGCTGCTTTAGCTGGTGTTGTTAGTCTTGTACCTGGAGGACTTGGTTCGTTTGATCTCGTCTTTTTAACTGGGCTCGGACAGTATGGCATCGATACAGGCGTATTACTACCTGCTATGTTATTATATCGCCTCGTCTATTACATTTTACCTTTCTGCCTTGGCCTTATTTTTGCAGCTTTTGAAATGACAGGCGTGGCCATTAAAAAGTTTGAAGATAAACCTTTTATCGCGCCTGCATTAGAAACAACTGGTGTTATATGGACTTTGCAACGTGATTTTCTAGGAAAACTAGGTTCATGGGCCTCCGCTGCTCTAACAGTATTTGCTGGACTAATGGTTATTTTATCGACCATTCTACCGACAAGTATAAACAGAGCACACGCCTTACATATTCTAGCTCCAAAACATCTTATTCAATTTTCTTTTAGCTTATCACTAACATTTGGTATTCTCCTCCTGATCCTTTCACGAGGCATATATTATGGAACAAAGCGTTCTTACTATATGACGATTATTTCTTTAATCGGAGCAGCCATCTTTAATACGCTAAAAGGGATTGATATTGAAGAAACGTTTATTTTATTAATTGTACTCGCTGTATTATATATGCTTCGTAAAAGATTTGTCCGTGAGAAAATGGAAGTCTCACTTTCTGATATGGTAAAAGTTTTTATATTTTTACTTGTAACATTATATTTATATAAAAACTTAGGTATTTTATTTGCAGGTGCAAAAGAAGCTTTTAAACCTGATTTTGTTGTTCGTAATATTACGCAAGTGAAACGAAGTGCATTAGCAGCTGCCTTTTTCGTTCCTACATTTTTACTGATTGGCTCACTCATTGCCAATCGTTATCGAAATGAATTTCCCGGGCAACCAGCTAATGATAAAAGATTGCAAAACTTTTTAGATGAACATAACGGAAATGTACTTAGTCATTTAGGATTTTTAGGAGATAAACAATTCTTCTTCAGTAGTGATGGAAAAGCGCTCCTTCTCTTCTCTATAACTGGAAAACGTCTTGTTGTGCTAGGTGATCCAATTGGGGATCCTTCCTCCTACCGTACTGTGTTACAAGAGTTTTTAGCTGAGGCTGATCGATTTGGATATATTTGTGTATTCTACCAAATCGAAAGCAAATGGATGAGTTTATATCATGATTTTGGTTACAACTTCTTTAAACTCGGTGAAGAAGCTGTCGTTGATTTGAACACATTTACAATAACAGGAAAAAAACGCGCCGGTATGCGAGCGACTTTCAACCGTTTTGAACGAGAAGGCTATACATTCTCTATTCATCAGCCACCGTTCTCAAACGAATTATTTGAAGAGTTAAGAAAAGTTTCAGATGCGTGGCTCGGTGGAAAAAAAGAGAAAGGTTTTTCACTCGGATACTTTGATCATGAGTATATTAGCCGAGCACCTATCGCTACATTATCTGATGCAGATGGAAAAATCATTGCATTTACAACCTTTATGCCCGTATATCAAGACGGATCATTGTCTGTTGATTTAATGCGCTATTATCCAGATGCACCTAGCGGCATTATGGATGCAATTTTCATCCACCTATTCCAGTGGGCAAAAGAAAATGAATACCATTCCTTTAATATTGGTATGGCACCACTTTCAAATGTAGGTTTATCGACACAGTCTTTCTGGTCTGAACGAGTTGCTGCTGCTATCTTTAATAATGTTCGTTATACGTATAGTTTTAGCGGGTTACGACATTTTAAAGAAAAATATAAACCAGCATGGAGCGGTAAATATTTAGCATTTAGAAAGAATCATTCTTTACCAATTACAATGCTCTCTGTAACAAAATTAATAGGAAAAAGAAAAAACAGCTAAACAGTTAGCTGTTTTTTCTTTTTTGAACTTGTACAATAAATTCTTTTTCATATTTCTTACCATTTATATAGAAATCTCCCCATATTTTATACGTCCCTTCTACAGGAAATGTAATACGATATTGTAATTGCCCATCTGTATCAACAGGTATTGCGTATAAAAAGTTTTCTCTCGTGTCATCCACAATATAGAGTGCCTCCACTTCTCCTCTTTCTGAATGTAATTTCAATTTCTCACCCTTTTTCGCTTGAAATTGAAATGTTAACGTCGCTGGTTCATCTGGATGCAATGCACCAAATAAAAGAGAAACTTCATACTCCCCTATTTTTTTTGTAAGCACACTATCGATTGGAAATTTGGCTTTTTTCTTATTTTTCTCCTCTACTTCTCTCCCAAAATCTTTCTTCGCAAATGATTTCACAGACTTATTTTTTTCTTCATATAAAAATATTGTATATCCATCATCTTTCGCTATTTTTGAAGAAACCTTATATGATCCATTCCCTGCAAATGTAGGTTTCATTTGCTGTACATGTTTTAATTGTCCATCTACAACAACTGCCCGAATTTGATCATTCACACCACGAACTTCGTTATTTTTATTATTTAGTAATTGAAACGAAATATCTACTTTCTCATTTCCTTTTCCATTTGACACATCCCATTTTACTTCCTGAACATCACCTACAGTCTCTGTAGTTTCCTGATACTTCTTTATGTAAAATCCGCCTACTACAATAAAAAGCAAAGCAACAAGTCCAATGACAAGATTTTTCAAAACATCACCTACCATTTTTATTGTCTCTATTCATACAAAACTTCTTACATATATATTCTAGATTATGATTTATGAAATCCTCCTGCTTTGCACATATTACAAATAATTAAAAGATTTTAATTGAAAGGATTCGTAGTGTATAATGCAAATGATATTGATTTCTATCAATACATTATAAGGAGGACTTTTCATGAGTGTACATATCGAAGCAAAACAAGGCGAAATTGCTGAATCTATTCTATTACCTGGTGACCCATTACGTGCAAAATATATCGCTGAAACATTTCTAGAGGACGTTACTTGCTATAATAACGTGCGTGGTATGTTAGGTTTCACTGGAACTTATAAAGGAAAACGCGTATCTGTTCAGGGTACAGGTATGGGTGTTCCTTCTATTTCTATTTATGTAAACGAATTAATCCAAAGCTACGGAGTTAAAAATTTAATTCGCGTTGGAACTTGCGGTGCGATTCAAAAAGACGTAAAAGTACGTGACGTTATTATTGCAATGACAGCTTGTACAGATTCTAATATGAACCGTTTAACATTCCCAGGGTTTGATTTTGCACCAGCTGCAAACTTTGACCTTTTAAAGAAAGCTTACGATGCTGGAACTGAAAAAGGCTTACACGTTCGTGTTGGTAATGTTTTAACAGCAGATGTATTTTACCGTGAAAGCATGGACATGGTTAAAAAACTTGGAGATTACGGTGTATTAGCAGTAGAAATGGAAACAACTGCACTTTACACTTTAGCAGCGAAATACGGTGTAAATGCATTATCTGTCTTAACAGTAAGCGATCACATCTTCACTGGTGAAGAAACAACATCTGAAGAGCGTCAAACTACATTTAACGAAATGATTGAAATTGCTTTAGATGCAGCAATTCAACAATAATACATTAAAGAACTCGTCATACGTCTGTCGAGTTCTTTTTATGTGACTTTTTATTAAAAACTACTTTGAGAAGAGACAGATTTTCTCCTCTACTTTTTTGTAACGTTTGTTATAATTAAGAAATCATTTACAGTATTTCTCACAAGAGGTGAAACAGTGAAAAACAGAAGTATCGTCTTTAAACTATTTCTATTAACATCAACATTATTTACAATCATATTCCTCCTTTTTTTCTTAGGACAATCTCTATTTTTAGAGAAATTTTATATTAATAAAAAAGTAAAAACCGTCCAAACAGCTTTTGAAAAATTCGTAGCTAATTATGAAAAAAGTGATAAAGATCCTGAGGAAATTAGAAAACTAAAACAAGAATTTCATGATAAAACAAATGCTGATATGCAATTTTTAAATTCTGAGGGCATTATTAAAAGTGATAACAATTACTACATTGATGTCATTAATCCTAAAAATAATGAAACATATTTCATTCCACTCAATAATCTTTTAACGCCCGAAGAATATAAGAAATTTGAAAACTTAGGATTGAAAAAAGATGGCATGATAAACGTCGTCGGTTTGCTACGAGGGAAAACAATAACCCCACTAGAATTGACAACAAATTATAATCGATGGCAAAACGAACGTTTCAATTCAGATTTTCAATCCATTAATGGCAATTCTACTAAAAATAGACTTACAAGCCGATCCAAAACTGTGACTCAAATTGAGTTTACTGGTATTGTATCTAAATTACAGCTTCCGTCAAAAGCCGAGGTTCGCCTTGCAAATGATTTTGAAACATTACAAGCCGTTCAATATTTTGCAGACATTATTAGAAATGGCACTGCTAACCCGCACCAATTGAACACTTATATAATAGATGGTGGAGAGAATATAAAAAATAGCATCTTTGTAAAACCTATTGTGGAAAATGGAAAAATTACAGAATACGCTTTTGCGATAGCATCTTTACAACCTGTTAATGAAGCGATGCTCGTTTTAAAGGATTATTATGTCTATGCCTTAATCATCGTATTTCTCGTAATTATTTTATTATCCTTCTACTACTCAAAAATCATTGTGAAGCCATTAATTAAAATGAATCGCGTTACAAAGAAAATGGCCAATTTTGATTTTAGCGAGAAGTTACCTGTAACAGCAGACGATGAGATTGGCGGGCTTTCCGGTAGTATTAATACGTTATCTGTAAACTTAAAAGACCGAATCGATCGATTAAATGTTGCCAATACAAAATTACAACAAGATATTGAACGTGAACGTCAATTAGAGAAAACGCGAAAAGAATTCATTTCTGGTGTATCGCACGAATTAAAAACACCACTTAGTGTAATTAGAAGTTTCGCAGAAGGAATTAAAGATGGCGTTAGTAAAGATACGACGTATTACACAGATGTTATTTTAGAAGAAACCGAAAACATGAACAGACTTATTGTTGAAATGTTAGAATTAGCAAAATTAGAGTCAGGTACGTACAAACTAGATATGACGACATTCTCGATCGGTGAATTAATTCAACAAGTCTATACAAAGTTATTATTTAGCATGGAAGAAAAGCATTTACAAGTGAACATAGATGGAGACTCTTCTATATTTGTTCAAGCGAATCGTAGTCGTATTGAGCAAGTCGTTGTGAACTTACTTAGCAATGCCATTCGCTATACGCCAGATGGAGAAAAAATACAAGTTTCTGTTATAGAAATGGAAGATACAATAAAAGTACAAATCGAAAACACAGGAAACCCTATCCCAGAAGAAAGCCTTGAAAAAATTTGGGATCGTTTCTACCGTTTAGATGCATCTCGTAGCCGTCATACTGGTGGTACTGGTCTCGGATTATCTATTGTAAAAAACATCTTAGACCTCCACCATGCCGAGTACGGTGTATATAACACAACTAATAGTGTTGTATTCTACTTTAATTTACAAAAAGTAAAAGAAGTCAAATAATTTGTCTTAATTTCACTAGGAGTTCACATGAAATTCACACTCTCCCTTTATAGTAAGAAACAAGTTAATCCTTTCCTTTACACATATAAAAGAGGAGAGTGCGTGAAATGAAACAAGCAGGACAACCAATTCAAAATGAAAAACAATTAGAAACTATCAAAAATATACTTTTACAATCTTCGAAACGTGATGGCTTATTATTCGTATTAGCTGTGAATTCTGGCTTAAAAGTAAGTGAAATCTTACAATTAAAAGTTAGTGATGTAATCGATGAAAATGAAAATGTTCGCCATTCCATTTTATTTTACAATGAAAAAGTAAAGAAACATAAATGGTTTGCTGTAAATGAAGACTTACAGCACGCGATCGAAGACTACATGAAAGAACGTAAAACTTGGAAACGTAATGAACCATTATTAAAGTCTCAAAAAGGAACAAAATCTATTACGAGACAACATGCATGGTACATTTTAAACAAAGCTGCAAAAGAAGTTGGATTAGAAGGGATTAGCTCACATACACTTCGAAAAACTTGGGGATATTGTGCATACAAATCAGGTGTTGATATCGCATTTTTACAACACTTCTTTGATCATAGTACTCCATCAAAAACTTTAAAGTATATCGGTATTGCTTAATAACTCTTATACATAAAAAAGGTTACCATTTATAAATGGTAACCTTTTTTATGTTTCACATTCTCTTCCCTTGTCTCTCCTATATTGTAGTGGTACTCTAATAGTAAGGGGGAGAAATTATGAACACATTAACAATTGAATTACCGAAAGAAACGGCTGAAAAACTTGATTTATTAAAACAAGCTTATGAAAAGAAAACAGGTGCTTCCATTTCTGAGAGCACTCTTGTTCAAACACTTATCTCAAAAGAATTTATCCAAGCGATAACTCCTTTTGATTTACAACAATTCGTCACTGGAAAAGAACAGCATTAATTGCTGTTCTTTTTTTGATACTTTATCAGTGGTTTACTAAATCTCCTAAAAAACTTCTTTACGTCAACCACACTTTTTTTAGAAATCTACCTACTTTTAATGTCTCATAAAAAGTTTTTTATTTATTTTTCGGAAAACCATTGACAATGATAATGATAACCATTATCATTTATTACGAAGCCAACAATTGATGAATCAACCAAACGCTCAGTAACATTGTTACCCCTCTTTTTCATATAGAAAGGCACTGTACATTCCCCCTGTTTGTACAGTGCCTTTCTTGTTTATTATCATTCAAACAAATTTAATTGTTCGGGTTTCGGCTCACCATATGTAATGTTCATCATTTTCATAAGCTGTTTCGCATTATCCGCTGCATCTCCGCCCGAATTATTGTTAAATAGTACATATATGTCCTTTGTCTTCTTTTTTAATCGCTCTAGTCTGTCTACCCATTCTTCTAATTCTTTATTGTTGTAGCGATATAAACAACGAACAGCTCTCCAATTTTCTCCTTTATCAAGCCAACCATGAACATTTCGGCCATGAAAACGTATTAACACCATCTCTGCATTTGTTACTTCTAATACGAGTGGTACCGAACCTATCCCTGCCTGTGGCTCATCACAAATGGTATGAATCCATTTCTCTTGTTCCAAAAACTGTAGCGTCTTATCTCTCATTTCCAGATAAAACCATGTTTGATTCCGAAATTCTATAGCACATGGCAAACCTTCCATTTTTTCTTTCGTATATCGAAGAAAATCTACATTTTTCTTTTTACAATCAAACCATGGTGGATATTGAAATAAAATCGTTTTTAATTTACCAGCTTCTATTAAAGGAAGAATGGATTGTTTATATACATCAAACATTTCGTCAAACGTAGAAAAAGGAATTTCACCTTTCATATGCCCCGTCATCCCTTGATATGCTTTTACGATAAAAGAAAAATCTTTCGGTGTCTCCATTGCCCATTTTGTATAGTTTCGTGCAGGTTGCATCGCATAAAATGAACTATCCACTTCTACAATAGGAAAATGCTCACTATATGTTCGTAACTTATTTCTATTTTCATAGGGATCTATATATAAAGAATCATGATCTCCCCATCCTGTCACTCCAATGAAAAGCAAATATATCCCTCCCTTTTTCACTTCACCTTCTATTCATTCTACTCACTTCCTGAACACTTCGACTAATCAATTTCATTAAGTAGCTTTTCTTTCAGAGTATCCTTATAAAAATATGATATACTAAATGGAAGAATTTTTAAATTGAGGGGTTATTTATTTATGCTTCCAAACGATGATATTGTATCTCATGAAAAACGAATAGAAGAACTAGAAAATAAAGTACGTTTCTATGAAGAACTTGTGAATCAATTACCACATCATTTCACATACAAAAATCCACATATTGGTTTACAAATAAAGAAAACGAGAACGACTCATTCCATTCAAGACATACGAAAAGAAAATAAAGAGGCTGATTTTCAGCTTACTTGCGATTCATTATTTTTATTTGAACAACTTGAAACATACTTTGTTCATATTTTTGATGCTTTTTCACATCATGTAACCTTTGTTGATAATAAAGGACATATAACTTTATGTAATCAAATTGCCGCAGATGATTTTGGTGTAGTACGAAATGATATAATCGGAAAGCCAATTCAACAACTACTAAAATTGCCAGAAGAGAAAATTAAAGCTCTTGAAACATTAAGAACTGGCACAGAAATATATAATGAAGAAGTTTTAGACAAAAACTATGGCATTTTAAACAACCGAATTATTCGTGATTATAACGGAGAGATTTTTAGAGTTATTAGTGTCTTTCATTATTTAAACTCAGAACGTGATGCAGAGAAATTTTCGTTAGCAGGGCGAATCGCAGCTGGTATTGCACATGAAGTACGTAATCCTCTTACAACCGTACGAGGTTATTTACAATTTTTACAAGAAAGTGTTTCTCCATCTAATAAAGAACTATTTAAAAACTTACTTATTCCTGAATTAGATCGCGCAAATAGTATTATTACAAAATTTTTATCTATTTCAAAAACACGCGAATTTACAAGAGAACCCTTTCCCATTAATACATTTTTACGTGAATATATTCAACAGTTACTAGCTAGTGAAGTCTTTTTACATAATATTTCAATTGATTATAATTTCTCTACCGAACTAGATGATATATTAGTCCATATTGATCGTCACGAACTTGTGCAAGTTTTTTTAAACCTATTTCAAAACGCTGTCGATGCGCAAGGTGAAAAAAAACTTTCTATTCAAATCACTAGTTATCGCCTAGATAATTTTGTTCGTATTACCTTCACTGATAATGGAATTGGTATTCCTCCAGCCATTCAAGAATATATCTTTGATCCGTTCTTCTCAACAAAAGATTCAGGTACAGGGCTAGGCTTGTCAGTAACGAAGAAAATCATTCAAAATCATAACGGTACATTAAAAATGACTAGTAATGAAAATGGTACAACTTTCACTATTTCAATTCCAATCTTACCTAAAACAGCCCTTGAAAAATTAAATCAATATAAATAAAGGATCCACCCACGAACTGCATGCTAATTGTTCAGCACTCCCAACAATTGGCATGCAGTTTTTTATGTTGAACTTTTCTTCTTTACATTATACAAAATCGTCCCTATACCTTACTTATCTTTTGCTAGGTGGGCCAATTTCTTATTTTTTTAGAAATGGTAGTTTGTCCATCACGAATTTAGTATAAATTTCATTTTAATATATAGTAATGACTATTGATTCTATGGAAGAAAGGAATGAAAAGATGAACAATAAAAATAAAGGAAAAGTATTTTATGGTAATGATTGTTGCGAAGTCAGAGCTTGTAGTCATATTAACATTTCTAAGTCCGAACTTACAGAATTCGTTAGACTTCTTCAAGCTCTTGGCCAAGCTATTCAAGCTGTCTTTCAAAACCCTTCTCAAAATAATATCGATAACTTAATCGCTGCCCTAAATAACTTACAAAAATTCCTCAATTGTTTAGATTTATCTCCAGCACAAAAACAAATTGGAAATTCTATTATCGCTAATCTATTAACTATTTTAAGAACAACACCATTCTCATGCGGAGCATTGTACGTTGAGCTACAAAGCCTGCTTAATTATTTATTGTATATCGCTAAGTTATTCAAAGTAGATTGTTGTACGATCGATAAATTAGTTAAACTCATAACAGAGATCCAAACTATCCTAGTTCAATACGGATCAGGTTGCCTTGGAGGAGGAGGCGCAACAGGGGCTACTGGTGCTACTGGTGCTACCGGGCCTCAAGGACCAGGAGGTGCTCAAGGACCAGCGGGTGCTCAAGGTGCTACTGGACGCGGGCGCTACTGGCGCAACAGGACCAGCGGGTACTCCAATTCCTGTAACAATTGCGGCAATCGGAAACTCCAATGCTCAAACAATATCCCCTGGAACAAACATCCAATTTAATCAAGTTTTCGAAATAAATAACATTAATTTTAATGACACTGCAGATACTTTAACAATTTTAGAAACAGGCGTATATGATATTAGTTTCTCAGCGTCTACAACTTTCCCAGGATCTTCACCATTTGGATTCGGTATTTCATTCAATGGTCAACCACCTACTCGTAATTTCTCAACTAACGTTATCGGTAGCGCTGTTTCATTCTCTACAATCGTTACTTTACAAGCTGGTACAACAATTTCTGTACAGCCTACAGCAAACACTATTTCTATTCCTAACACAGGCGATACAACTGCAACACTATCTGTATTCCGAATTTACTAATTTTCACTCAATAAGTATATTTATAATAGTATGTATCGATTAACCGCGCATTAAATCTCTCTTTATATAGAAAGGAGCACTTATTTGGGAGGATAAGTGCTCCTTCTTTACGTTTCTTTACCTCAAATTTACTCTATCTTAATCCTCATTTTGTATGATAAATAGTGAAGTCTACGATATGAAAGAGGGATGAAAATGAGAGTTATGTCACTAATACGCATTTGGTTTGCTCTTATGGTATGCATTATTTTATGTGTAGGATTTTTTTTAACTCTAAAATATTCCACTGTATCAAAAGCAGAGAGAAAAACTGTTCCATACAAACTTTTGTATACGAAACAAAGCAACATCCCTTATTCCAATTCCACAAATAATGAAAAAAAAGTTATAAAAGGAATGCTTATTACGGAAGCTTCTAGTTCCGAAGCTTTACTTCAAATTGCTGAAACGATTAAAAATCAGTATACAAATAAAGAAATCGATGAAATTACACTTTCTATCCACAATGAGAATAACGGTAATTACGAAGAAGAATTACCTTATGAACCTATAAGTAAAGGCAGAATAAGCGTCACATACGATTCCGAATCCTATGGCAGTACGAACATTATACTTAACGAATAATAACTAATAAGGATAGATGAAAATCTCTACCATTTAAAGTTTCATTTTGTTTTTCATACAAAAAAGAGGCGAATTTCGTTATTCGCCTCTTTCTTTTACCAAAATGAAGGAATCCATTCTTTCACTTTATCCAGCCACTCTTGTTGTTCTTTTTTTCGTTGTTGTTCCTCTTCTTTCCTTCTCTTCTCTTCTTCTTTTCTTCGTTTTTCCTCTTCTATTGTATTCAATTGTTTTTTATAATCAGCCTCAGATATGAGCGATAACTGGAATGCTTTTTGAGCTGGATTGGCATTCGCTTTTTTCATAATGTCCCGGAACATTGTTGTCGTAATTTGACTGCCCCCTGGAACATAATGATCGCTATCTGTTTTATCATATCCTACCCAAATCGCACCTACTAAATCTGGTGTGTATCCTACAAACCATGAATCCTTTGCACCAGTGCTTGGTCCATTTACAATTTGAGTAGTACCTGTCTTACCTGCCGTATCAACGTTATTAACTTTCGCCTTTTCGCCCGTTCCCTTTTCGACAACACCTTTTAATAAATATGTCATCTTTTGAGAAATTTTCTCACTTGTCACTCGTGTCTCTTTCTTATACCACTTTCCAATTGTTTCTCCTTCAGCATTTTGTATCTCTCTAATTGCATGAGCTTCCACTTGGACACCGTCATTTGCAAATGTACTATACGCTTGAGCCATTACAAATGGAGATGTCCCCACATGCATACCGCCTAAAGCGATCGGATATGTACGATCTTCTGGCACTAATGGAATACCAAATCGCTCTAAAGATTTCAATCCTTTATCTAATCCAATTTGTTCTAATAGCCAAACAGCCGAAACATTGTACGACTTTGCCACGGCTTCATACATTGTCACATCACCGTGAAAAGTATGATCACTATTTTGTGGTTTATATTCTTTAATATTAAATGGTTCATCTTTCAATATATCGTATACTTCATACCCTTGCTCTAACGCTGGTACATATACAGCTAAGGGCTTTAACGTTGAGCCAGGTTGTCTTTTTAATTGGGTTGCATGGTTAAACTGTAAAAACTGATACGGCCCTCTTCCTCCAACTAAAGCTGGTACACCACCTGTTTTTGGATTCATAAGAACTACACCCGTTTGCATCAGTTGGTCTGATCCACTATCCTTGAAATAACTATCATTATTCACAACATCTTCTACAGCCTGTTGTTTTTTCGGATCAAGCTCTGTATAAATACGATAACCACCCGCTAAAATTTCATTTTGTGTTAATTCGTACTTGTCCATCGCTTCTCTAACAATATAGTCTACATATTGAGAATATTTCCCCTTGTATTTATCATCCACACCACGTTTTAATACGAGACCACTCTCTTTTTCTTTATTATACTGTTCGTCAGAAATATACCCTTGCTCTTTCATTAAACTTAATACGACATTACGTCTTTCAATTGACTTGTTAAAGTTTTTATACGGTGAATACGCAGATGGTGCTTTTATTAATCCCGCAATCGTTGCAGCTTCTGAAATTGTTAAATCTTTTACCTCTTTATCAAAATAAGATTTAGCTGCCCTTTTTATCCCCCATGCACCTTCACCAAAATAAATTTGGTTCATATACATTTCAATAATTTCATCTTTCGTATACGTACGCTCTATTTTTTTTGTTAAAAAATATTCCTTTATTTTTCGAGAGTATGTGCGGTCTTGTGTCAGAAATACATTTTTCGCAAGTTGTTGTGTAATTGTACTTCCCCCCGCTACAACTTCTCCTGCTGTAATATTTTTAAAAACTGCACTTATAATTCCACTATAATAAATACCGTGATGTTTAAAAAATTCCTTATCTTCTACTGCAACAATTGCCTGAACCATAATATCCGGAATATCTTTCCTTTTAACGCCTTCTGTTTTAGAAGAAGCTAATTTAGTCGCAACTTCATTATTTGCATCATAAATTAAGGTCGGTTGCGGAACAGCTTGTTTTAATTCAGATATGTCTTGAATAGAAATTATTATATTTATAGCAATAAATAGAGTAGCAAGTAAACTTCCTAATACAATTAATGAATTACGAAGTTTCTTTCTCTTATTGAACCACTCCTGCATTTTTTTTAAGTGAGTGTTCTTCAATTTCATTCGTTCACTTCCTTCTTTTGTTTACACTCTTCTTTTCAAAAGGAAGAATATACCTCCTTTTAAATTTATTATAATAACGTAGTCTTTCCTGTAGTGTAAAGCTTTTCTTTCACATTCATACTTTTTGCAAGAAAAGGACATTCTACAAGTAAGATATTCAATATTGATTATTAATATTATTAATACAACAATAAGAGTTATGTTAAGTTTTTGTAAACTTTTCGATAAAATGTTTTAAAAAACGACAGTTTTTTGTTAGAATTGACTAGCCAATATATTTTACATATATTACTTTTGTGGGGGTAACTAATAATGGTCTTTAAATCAAAAAAAGATAAATTTTCTGAAATGTTAATGAATGTTTCCGAAAATTTAAAAGAAGGCGCGCAGTTTTTCGTGGAGTATAAAATTAAAAATGCTAGCGATTTAAAAGAGTTTTCTATGCGCATGAAAGAGTATGAGTCAAAAGGTGACTCATTTATTCACGAAATCATTATGGAGCTAAACAAAGCGTTTATTACTCCTATTGAACGTGAGGACATCCTACAACTTGCAATGAGTATGGATGATGTATTAGACGGATTAGATCATAGTGCTGGTCTATTCGAAATGTATTCTATTACAGAAGCTGATGAATACATGATTAAATTCGTAGAAGCAATTAATCAATGTGCGATTGAAATTGCAAACTCTGTTGAATTAATGTCTAACAAAAAATTAGTCGACATTCGTACAAATGCGATTAAGATTAAGGATTACGAATCACAATGTGATGATATTCGCCGTCATGCGATTAAACACTTATTCTCTCGTGAAAAAGATCCTATTAAGATTATTCAATACAAAGAGATTTACGAAGAGCTTGAAGAAGTAGCGGATAGCTGCCAAAGCGTTGCAAACGTACTAGAAACAATTATTATGAAGAACGCATAAGGAGTTTGATCATGGATACACTCTTGATACTGACCGTTTTAGTAGTCATTTGCGCTTTAGCTTTTGACTTTATCAATGGATTTCACGATACAGCAAACGCTATTGCAACGGCTGTTTCAACGAAAGCTCTAAAGCCTAGACATGCAATTGTTATGGCAGCTATTATGAACTTTTTAGGTGCGATGACATTTACAGGTGTAGCAAAAACGATTACAAAAGATATTGTTGATCCATTCGCTTTACCAAATGGTTCTCTTGTAATTTTAGCTGCTTTACTTGCGGCAATAGCATGGAATTTAATTACTTGGTACTACGGTATTCCAAGTAGTTCTTCGCATGCAATCATTGGCTCGATCGCAGGTGCAGCTATCGCTGCTGCTGGTTTTAGTTCATTAAACTTTAAAGGTTTCATAAAAATTCTTGAGGCTTTAATCATTTCACCGATTATCGCTTTTGTTATCGGTTATATCGTATACAGTATTTTTAAAGTCGTCTTTAAAAACTTCAATTTAACGAAGACGAACAAAAACTTCCGTTTATTCCAGATTTTCACTGCTGCATTACAAGCTTATACACACGGTACGAATGATGCGCAAAAAGCAATGGGAATTATTACGATGGCTCTTATGGCCAATAGTTATCATACTTCTAGCGACATCCCGTTCTGGGTACAATTATCTTGTGCGATTGCAATGGGTCTTGGTACTTCTGTCGGCGGATGGAAAATTATTAAAACTGTCGGTGGACAAATTATGAAAATTCGTCCTGTAAATGGTGTAGCTGCTGATTTATCATCATCTCTTGTTATTTTCGGGGCAACATTCATTCACTTACCAGTTAGTACGACGCACGTTATCTCTTCTTCTATTTTAGGGGTTGGTGCTTCTCATCGTGTGAAAGGTGTAAAATGGGGAACTGCAAAACGCATGTTAATTACTTGGGTTATTACACTTCCTATTTCAGCTTCTTTAGCTGCTTTATTTTACTCTTTATTACACTTAATCTTTTAATTAAAAGTCGTCTTCCTTATTTTTCTAGGAAGACGACTTTTTTGTGAACAAAGCTTTTTCTCATGAAAAAGCGTGTATAATAATTGGTGGATAAGTTATATAGAGGAGTTGGCAATTTTGGAATACATCATGTTACTTTTCGTCGGACTAATCGCCGGAACAGTCGGGAGTCTAGTCGGGCTTGGCGGCGGAATTATTATTGTTCCGTTATTAATCGGATTACACAGCCTATCACCACAACTTGCAGTAGGAACTTCAATGGTAACAGTCGTTTTTACAGGACTATCTTCCACCCTTACTTATATGAAGCATAAACGAGTAGATTACAAAAGTGGACTTATTTTATTTATCGGGAGTGGCCCTGGTGGTATCATTGGCTCCTGGGCAAATAAATTTTTAAACCAAGATACATTTTCTTTATATTTTGGGATTTTCCTTATTTTTGTCTCCATTCTTCTTATGTTACGAGACAAATTAAAACCCCTTTCTTTATCAAATATGACTGTAATTAAACGTTCTTTTACAGATAACGAAGGAAACACTGTTCACTATCAATTCCCACCGCTTCTCGCTATAATTATCGCCTTTATAGTTGGTTTTATATCTGGTTTATTTGGAATTGGTGGCGGTGCCTTACTTGTTCCAGCAATGATGCTACTTTTTGCATTCCCAGCACATATTGCTGTAGCAACTTCAATGTTTATCGTATTTCTATCAGCAATTGTAAGTTCTGCAACTCACATATCCCTTGGAAATGTCAGCTGGATTTACGCATTAATTCTTATTCCTGGTGCATGGATTGGCGGAAAAATCGGGGCTTATATTAATACAAAATTAAGCGGTAACGCCGTAATTAATTTATTACGTATCACATTAATTATTCTCGGAACTAGATTAATCATTACTTCTTTTTTATAACGCGTTCTTTTTAGAATGCGTTTTTTCTTATACACATGAATATAAAAATCCTCCTAAGAGAACAAATAAAATGAAACAAACACATAATAGCATGTAATTAGAAATATGTACTTTCTTCACGTTGACCACTCCTATAACTGCGACTGTTATCTTTATGATAGCGAAAAAATAGTTTACTTGCAGTTACAAAGTGCTAACAATGCAAAATCATTTATTACAAATTTTATCCTTATATTTCATTTCTTTGTATATTCTATCGGTTTAATAAAAAAAGATGTCATATTGACATCTTTTTTAGTGAAGAAGTGACCATCCCATAAAATCCTCATGTACTTGGCACGCCCTTTTATCGTTTCGATCATATAATTCAGCATAACTATCTGTTTCTTCATCATAAGCCATCGTATAAATAATTTGGCCGTCCACTTCAACGGATAACACGACTCCACCCTTCATCTCTTCTACATGAATGATAGCATTCGCCGGAATTCTCATATCCGTCATTTTGATCGCATCTAACAATATACTAAACCCCCTACAGCGTATTCATTGCTAGTACTATTACACACTAAATAGTATACTACTGTAATAGCATATATTTCGTCAATGAAATTGCTGTTTAAATAGCATACTGTCTTTATACATATACGCTAAAATAAAAGAAATAGAAATGTTTAAATGGGGGGCTAACATTGATTCTACACAAAGGAGATGTATTATTCCGTCAAGGCGAGGACGGTCCTTTATATTTTATAAAATCAGGTTTATTAAAAGTAGTAAGGATAGAAGAAGATGGGACACCATTTCTATTCAACATTATCGTTCCAGGAGAAACGATACCTCATCATTCCTTAATTTCACCGAAGGAATATCACGGTACAGCAATCGCTTTAATGAAAACAGAAGTTGAACCTATAATGAGTAATGAGTGGTACGATCAACTTCAAGCGAATCCTGCATCATATGCAAATATTGCTATGCAATTACAATCAAAATTAAGAATGATGCAGCAACGTATCGATCAATTGACGACCGTCTCTCCAAAAGAACGTCTTCATCGCTTACAAGAATGGTTCACACTATATTTAGGTGACATTCCTATATATGAAATATTAACGCAAACTGAAATTGGTCAGCTCATTGGTATACGCCGTGAAACGGTAAATCGACTATTACGAGAACAAATAAAAAACGAGGTAAAATAATACCTCGTTTTTTATTTGTTCAAATTATATCTATTGTAAGCTTGCTGCTGGACCGAAAAATTCATAATGAATATGCTCTTGTTCCACACCTAAATTAGTTAGTGCTGCATTTATATGTTTCATAAATGGTACTGGGCCACAGAAATAAAATTCTGCTTCCGTTGTCGGAATAATCGTTTGCAGCCATTCAGCTTCAATGAAACCTTCTTTATCAAAGTTTTTCATTTCCAAATCTTTTTCAGTCGGTGCCGAATAGCAAGTGTATGCTTTAACTTGTTCGTATTCATTATCTACTGCCTCAACATGTTCTTTCATTGCATGTGTATTACTATTTAGTGCGGCATGAACAAAACATACATTACGTTTTGAATCTTGTTCAATTAACGTATTTAGCATACTCATCATTGGTGTAATACCTACTCCACCACTAATTAGTACAACTGGTAATGTTGAATCCATATTTAATACGAAATCTCCTGCTGGTGCACTTACTGGTAACATATCGCCTTCTTTTACATGATCATGTAAGTAATTTGATACTTTACCGTCCGGTGTATCTACACCTTTTTCTTTCTTTACACTAATACGATAATATTCTTTTCCAGGGGCATCTGATAAGCTATATTGACGATTATGTGTATATGTTTCACCTTCAATATTTATTTGAACCGTTACATATTGTCCTGGGATGAATGAAGAAACTTTCCCTCCATCTTCAGGTTTTAAATAAAATGACGTAATAACATCGCTTTCCTTCACTTTTTTAACAACTACAAAGTTACGGAAATCTTTCCATCCGCCCTCTTTATGTGCCACTTCTTCATACATCTCTGCTTCAATGCTAATGAATGCATCAGCAATGACACCATAAGCTTCTCCCCATGCGTTTAACACTTCATCAGGTGCGCCTGCGACCTCTTTAATCGCACGTAGTAAACATGTACCTACAATTGGATAATGCTCTGCTTTAATCCCTAAACTTCTATGCTTATGACCAATTTGTTTTACAACTGGAATAATAACTTCTAAATTATCAATGTACGTTGCTGCTGCATAAACAGCATTCGCTAACGCTTGTTGTTGTCTTCCCTTTTTCTGATTTGTATGATTGAAAATATTCAATAACTCCGGATGTTCCGAAAATAAAATTTCATAAAATCTCGTTGTAATTTCAACGCCTTTTTCTTGTAATAATGGTACTGTTGACTTTACGATTTCAATTGTTTTTTCACTTAACATTGTATCCCACTCCTCTATTTCCTTAACTGTTTTTAGTTTAACTGAATTGTATAATACAGATTGTGATTTTAATCACTATTAACACGATGTTTTTGTGAAAAATATATGAACATTGTACTTACAAAAGAAAATAAGCCAACTAGAATTCTAGCTAGCTTATTATTTAGACTGAATAGCTTGTTCAATTACCTTTATATCTTTCCCATCTCCAAATTCTGTAT